>JAUXSB010000072.1 GCA_030681595.1 Candidatus Omnitrophota bacterium | reverse complement strand
GTAGGTGGCGATCGCCTCGTCGAACTTGTTGCCGCCGACGCGGAGGCTGTTGCTGACGACGATCCCGCCGAGGGCAATGACCGCGATCTCGGACGTGCCGCCGCCGATGTCGATGATCATGTTCCCGGACGGTCCGCTGATCGGCACGTTGGCGCCGATGGCCGCCGCCAGCGGCTCCTCGATCAGAAAGGCATTCTTGGCGCCGGCCTTGAGGGCCGCGTCGCGCACCGCGCGCTTCTCGACGGAGGTCACGCCGGCCGGGACGCTGATCATCACCTCCGGCCGGGAGAAGCCGATCCGGCCCTTCGTCGCCTTGCCGATGAAGAACCGGAGCATGGCCTCCGTGATGACGTAGTCGGCGATGACGCCGTCCTTCATCGGGCGGATGGCCTGGATGTTGCCGGGGGTCCGGCCGATCATCTCGCGGGCCTCCTCGCCCACGGCGACGATCCTGTTGTCCTCACCGACCGCGACGACGGAGGGCTCCGTGATGACGATGCCCTTGCCCTTCACATAGACGATGACGTTCGCGGTGCCGAGGTCGATGCCGATCTTCATGACGAGGGGATGCTACTCCGATGCGTGGCGCGACCCGTGGGGGCCGCCGGGATGGTCGGGGTCGGGGGCGGATCTGCGCCTCAGGCCTGGTCGGCCGAGCGCGAGATGATCGCGCCGAGCTGCTGGAACTTGCGATCGATGTTCTCATACCCGCGGTGAACGTGGTGCGCGCCGTGGATCAGCGACGCGCCGTCCGCGGCGAGAGCCGCCAGGATGAGCGAGGCGCCGGCGCGCAGGTCGCCGATCGACGCCTCCGCGCCGTGGAGCCGGGAGGGGCCGTGGATGGACGCGTGGTGCGCGTCCTCGATGTCGACCCGGGCGCCCAGCTTGCGCAGCTCGGCCAGCCACTCGAGGCGGTCCTCGAAGATCGCCTCGTGGACGCGCGAGGTGCCGGTGGCCTGGGTCAGGAGCACGCACATGGGCGGCTGGACGTCGGTGGCGAGGCCCGGGTAGGGCGCGGTCTCGATGTCACAGGCCCGGAGATCGCCGGGCCGCAGGCCGGTGGCGTCGATCTCGATGGTGTGCGTCCCGCAGGCGACCGGCACGCCGACCCGGCCGAAGGCCTCGACCAGGGCGCCGACGTGACTGCAGGCCGCGTTCTCCAGGGTGAGCCTGCCGCCGGTCACCGCCGCCGCCACCAGGAAGGTCCCGGTCTCGATCCGGTCCGGCAGCACCGAGTGGTTCGCCCCGCGGAGCCGCTTGCGGCCGTGCACCTCGATGACGTCCGGGGCCGTCCGCGCGACGTCCGCGCCCATCTCGCACAGGAAGACGATCAGGTCGTCGATCTCGGGCTCCTGGGCGGCGGGCCGGATGATCGTGTCCCCCTCCGCCAGCGTGGCCGCCAGCATCGCGTTCTCGGTGCCCATGACGGAGACGAACGGGAACGTCACCTCGCCGCCGCGCAGCCGGCCGGGCGACTTGGCGAGGTAGTAGCCGTTGCGGTACTCGATCTCGGCACCCAGGGCCCGCATGGCATCGACGTGGAGGTTGACCGGCCGCCGGCCGATCCGGTCGCCGCCGGGGTTGCTGATGATCACCCGGCCGAA
>JAUXSB010000070.1 GCA_030681595.1 Candidatus Omnitrophota bacterium | reverse complement strand
CCCGCCTACCCCTCGGAGAACAGCGGAACGAGCGACGGCGCAGCCGCCTCCCGGATGAAGACGGGGATCGACCCGAGGGGCGCGTCGCGGCCCACGAGACGGGGTCCGGTCAGCAGCGCGCCCGTCCAGGCATCGATCCAGCGCCCGGCCGGCAGGTAGACCTCGAGCGAGGTCGTCCCGGGCTCAGTCACCGGCGCCACCAGCAGGTCGTCCCCGAGGAGATATTCGTACGGGAAGCCCCAGATCGCAGGATCGTGCGGCCAGTCGAAGCAGAGGGCCCGCATCAGCGGCCGGCTCGTCTCGGTCGAGCGACGCCCCTGGTCGGCGAGGTAGGGCACGAGCCGATCGCGCAGGCGCGTGAACCGGCGGTAGATGTCCATGACCCGAGGGTCGCCGGTCCGCTCGGCGATGTTCCAGGGCGTCCGGTCCCGCGACGGTAGGCGATGGTGGTTGAACTCGGAGTGGTACTGCATGATCGGGCAGAGGGCGGCCATCGCCGTCGACCGGATGTAGAGCTCGGCGCTCGGGATCTCGCCCGAGAAGCCGGCAAGGTCCCAGCCCCAGTAGATGACCCCGCTCGCGCCGGCGGTGAGCCCGGCGGTGATCGAGGCGCGGAACGCCTCCCAGGTCGAGTCCTCGTCGCCGGCCCAGTGGCAGGGGACGGTGGCCGCGCCGGTGAACCCCGCCCGGCTGAAGGTCATCGGCTCCCGACCGCAGGACGCCATCAGCTCCTGGTAGGCGGCCGCGTAGAGGACGGGGTAAGGGTTGTTCGACACGTCGCCGCGCGTCCCGTCGGCATACCGCAGGTCGTGGCCCCATGCGTGCTCGCCGCCGTCGGTCTTGAAGCCGTCCACGCCGAGCTCCTCCACCAGGTAGCGGCGCTTGGCCAGCCACCACGCCTTCGCCTCGGGGTTCGTGAAGTCCGGCATCAGCGAGCCGGGGATCCACCAGCCGCGGTTTCGGTATGGTCGGCCGTTTGCATCACGGATGCCATAGCCGCGGGCGACCATCGT
>JAUXSB010000067.1 GCA_030681595.1 Candidatus Omnitrophota bacterium | reverse complement strand
GCAGTTCGGCGGCTGGATACCGAAGTCCTAGGGAGATCGCACAATGGCCTCTCTCGACCGTACCGCGCGCGCCTTCCTGCTGACCGAACTGGTCTCAGGCTTTGCGCTGACGCTCAAGTACATGTTCAAGCCCAAGGTGACGGTGAACTACCCGCACGAGAAGGGGCCGCTCAGCCCGCGCTTCCGTGGCGAACATGCGCTGCGTCGCTATCCCAACGGCGAGGAACGTTGCATCGCCTGCAAGCTCTGCGAGGCGATCTGCCCGGCCCAGGCGATCACCATCGAGGCCGAGCCGCGCGACGACGGCAGCCGGCGCACCACGCGCTACGACATCGACATGACGAAATGCATCTACTGCGGCTTCTGCCAGGAAGCCTGCCCGGTCGATGCCATCGTCGAAGGCCCGAATTTCGAATTCTCGACCGAGACCCGCGAGGAGCTGATGTACAACAAAGACAAGCTGCTCGCGAACGGCGACCGCTGGGAGAGCCTGATTGCGGCCAACCTCCACGCTGACGCGGCGTATCGCTGAGCCGGGCGCGGGGAGGGGAGAACATGCTGCTTCAGGCTCTGGCCTTCTACGTCTTCGCGTTCGTCGCGATGGCATCCGGCGCGATGGTCGTGGTCTCGCGCAACCCGGTCTATTCGGTGTTGTTCCTGATTCTAGCCTTCTTCAACGCCGCGGCGCTGTTCGTGCTGATCGGCGCCGAATTTATCGCGATGATTTTGGTCATCGTCTATGTCGGTGCTGTCGCGGTGCTGTTCTTGTTCGTCGTCATGATGCTCGACATCAATGTTGTCGAACTGCGTGAAGGCTTCCTGAAATATCTGCCGGTGGGTGCCCTGATCGGGGTCGTGCTGTTCGCCGAGATTCTGCTGGGGTTGGGCGTGATCGGTAGTGGCTCGGCAACAATGGCGGCGCTGAACAAGCAGGGCGCCCAGGTACTGGCCGTCGATAATACCCGTGCCATCGGCCTCGTGCTCTACACCCAGTATTTCTACCTCTTCCAGGTGGCGGGCCTGGTGCTGCTGGTGGCCATGATCGGCGCGATCGTGTTGACGCTCCGCACCCGTCCGGGCGTGCGTCGCCAGAAGATCGGCGACCAGATCAACCGGACCAAGGAGCAGTCGATGACGGTGGTCA
>JAUXSB010000062.1 GCA_030681595.1 Candidatus Omnitrophota bacterium | reverse complement strand
AAGGTGCTGGCGCATCTGCCGCATGCCTCCGCTGCCGATCTCGATGCCGCGCTCGCCGCCGCCGAGAAGGGCTTCGCCGTCTGGAAGACGACCTCGGCCTATGACCGCTCCAAGGTCATGCGCAAGGCGGCCGACCTGCTGCGCGAGCGCGTCGAGCACGTCGCCACGGTACAGACGCAGGAGCAGGGCAAGGTCTTCGGCGAATCGCGCATCGAGGTGCTGACCTCCGCCGACATCATCGACTGGTATGCCGAGGAAGGCCGCCGCGCCTATGGCCGCATCGTGCCGGGCCGCGGCAAGGGTGTGCGCCAGATCGTGCTGCAGGAGCCGGTCGGCGTCGTCGCCGCCTTCACGCCGTGGAATTTCCCGACGCTGACGCCGGTACGCAAGATCGCCGGTGCGCTCGCCGCCGGTTGCTCGATCATCATCAAGGCTTCGGAAGAAACGCCGGCCGGCTGCGTCGAACTGGTCAAGTGCTTCGCCGATGCCGGCGTGCCGGCCGGCGTCCTGAACCTGGTGTTCGGCGTGCCGGCGCAGATTTCGGAGCACCTCGTCGCGTCCGACATCGTGCGCAAGATTTCCTTCACCGGCTCGATTCCCGTCGGCAAGCATCTCGCCGGACTGGCCGCCAAGGGCATGAAGCGCGCGACCATGGAACTGGGCGGTCACTCGCCGGTGGTCGTGTTCGACGATTTCGATCCGGAAAAGGCCGCCGACATCATCTCCGCCTTCAAGTATCGCAACGCCGGCCAGGTCTGCATTTCGCCGACGCGCTTCTATGTGCAGGAGAAGGGCTACAACAAGTTCGTCGCCCGCTTCACCGAATACGCCAAGGGCCTCAAGCTCGGCGACGGCCTGGAGAAGAGCACCACGCTCGGGCCGCTGGCCAATCCGCGCCGGCTCGACGCCATGGAGGCGATCGTCAATGACGCCAAGGCGCGCGGCGGCAAGATCCAGACCGGCGGCAATCGTCACGGCAACCAGGGCTTCTTCTTCGAGCCGACCGTGGTCACCGACGTGCCGGATGATTCGAAGATCATGACCGAGGAACCGTTCGGGCCGGTGGCGCCGATCGTGCCGTTCAAGACCTTCGACGAAGTGGTGCAGCGCGCCAACTCGCTGCCGTTCGGTCTCGCCGCTTACACCTTCACCAACTCGAGCGCGCAGGCGATCGCCATCGGCGATGCCATCCAGTCCGGCATGGTCGGCGTCAACAGCGTCGCCATCTCGACGCCGGAAACGCCGTTCGGCGGCGTCAAGGAGTCCGGCTACGGCTCCGAAGGCGGCATCGAAGGCCTGCAGGCCTATATGAACACCAAGTTCATTTCGCAGGCGTAGAGGCATCTCGCTCATCTGAAATGAAAGAGGCCGGGGCATAACCCCGGCCTTTTT
>JAUXSB010000055.1 GCA_030681595.1 Candidatus Omnitrophota bacterium | reverse complement strand
TAAGAAAAACAACTGCTCCTATCTGGGTCTCAAAAAACAGAAAATCTATTATTGACTTGGCGTTAACCAAACCAATAACTTCAAAAGCTGCTTCTGTAGGTGATATGCCTGTGGGAATCATTTTCTATACCCCTTTTAAATAAACTAGGCGCGCCAACCCGTAAAAAGTCTGGTAAATCCAAGTAAATGCGCCCTGCCGGGCGCACATAAAAAAGACAGTCTAGTATTAAACTGTCTTTAACCCTTTGGCGCGTAACTTGTTAACTCAGCTAATTTGTCTTGATATACTTCTTGAAGAAAAGGTAGGATAGTCCTGTGGGAACGAAACCAGCGGTCAGCCAAAATTTTTCAAAAAAACTTTTTGCTGGCACCCCGAAGCACTTCGGGTTAAAGGCTGTGTAACAGCATTTAACCCGATATCTTTACGCGAGGGATAATTTTTTGTACTTACTTTCTTAACCATTTTTCCTGCTCAATACCTTATCCAGCCTCATTCCGCCGACTAATAATTCTTTTTGTTTTCTATTTATCTGTTTTATCTTATATTCCGCCTTCATGGCATAATGCTTATACTTATACTCTTTACTCCACGCCAATTTCACCGGCCTTTTATATATCGGATTTTCGTTGCTCCATTATACTCTCGCGCGCCCCCGCCGCATAGGGAAAAATCTTCCCCTTTCCCTTACTAAGCGTTTAATAAATTCGCTTGAGCCTCTGGGAAATTCAATATTCTCAAAAAGCGTCTCCTCTTCGCTGTTAAATGACCGTAAAAACTCACGGTATGCTTGATGCCTCTCTTCAAGGCTTTCCCCAAAATTACTAAACAACGGCGATGCCACAGTAAGGTTATCCTAGAATCCAGAGGCGTAAAACCGCGCGCTGCTATAAGGATATTCCCATGCCGCTTCAATAATACCCGCCTTTACGGGGTTTCTTTCAACATACCTGCCGCATGCCATAAGATACAATTCTTTCTGAATCGGCTGGCTCTTAAAACGCCCCTGCCATAGATACCCCGCTGTTTTATGTTTTCTGTGGTGATAACAGGCGTACGAACGGCCCAGGCCTGCCATAACCGATGAAATCTTTTCCGGTTCTTCAATCGCCGTAACAATATGGTAGTGATTAGGCATAAGAACCCAGTGATAAATACTCAGCGAAGCTCTTTGTGAATATTCGCGAAGCAGTTTAATAAAATAAGAATAATCTTCTTCATCAAGAAAGATTTTTTCCCGATTAATTCCGCGATTAAAGATATGATATATAAGCGATTGCTTTAACTGGTGGGATCGAGCGGTATACGGCATTACCTAACTATACCAAATTCATCTATAGTGTCAATATTGTTTTGTAACATATTGTATTTCAAGAGGTTAAATAAAACGTCTTGTCTTTTGTCTTTGTCTTTGTCTTTATTATACGCTTCAGAGATAAAATAGCCAAGGCTTTTGGCCTTGGCTATTGCCACAGAAGACACTTTCATCACAACTTTCTCAATTTCAATATGTTATCCAGAAGCGGTCCAAAAATCTCCTATGTGTGTGTTTTCCTCAAATTTCACTAAAACCAATCTCTTTTAAATATTCAAAAGTAGCATCATAAAATTTAGGATACCGCGTGGGGTCTTCTACATCTCCAGGCGGCACAACAATCACCATGCCCTGTCTAGCGCGAGTCAGAAGAACGCGATAGGCATTTTTAAGATAATTTTTTCGTTCCGGCTTCTTAATGTTATTCCAACGATCACCACAAAAAGACTTATGCTCCCACCCAGTTTTTGAGTATCTAAAATCAGCATCCCAGGTAACACATGCCCAATCCAATTCCAATCCCTGCACATGAAATTCCGTGGCAACATCCTCAAGATAATATGACGACCTCACATCCTCTTTCCCATCAAGAAACCAATGGATGGGACTTATTGTCGATTTTACATCTATCGCATACGGCTTTAACCGTTCCGCCTGGGACGAAACCAAAATTCCATAACGCTCTGATCCACGCGCCTGCTTTTTCAGCCATTGCTTCGCTTTTATTAAATCCCTGGTAATTACAATTGGATAATTGGCTTTTACATTTTTCAGAGTAGCACAAGCGTTATCAGTATCAAGGTCTAGTGTTTGCTTAATCAAAAGCGAGACATTTTCAGAACGAAATGAACGCATTGATACCGCAAGATGCAATTCGTCCTTGTATATAACGTTTGAACGCGAAAATACTGTCTTTAACACTTCTCCAGCGCCATATTCACTATCTGTAAGCCGAGAGGATATATAAATATTCCATTTAGGGAAAGATCGATTCAGAGATTCAATCCACTCGCTAATTCCAGCTTCCCCTGTATTTATCTCCTGACCTCCACCAATCAAACATACGATTACCGCCCAATCTGGGTGACGATCTAAACAGGATATCAGAAACTCCGGCTCTGAATAATTAAAATCAGGCCTATTCTTTTTTCTTCGCATGAAACTAGATGTTTGTTCTACATTCCAAGCACGTTGTGCTTCATCAAACAATGCAACGTGCTCAATGGGTGGCGATTTTACATCGACAAGACAATCATCACGAAAATGATGCACATTTTGGATAAATGCCTTAACTTCACTCATAGCCTCGCCTTTTTTAATTCTATTCCCACGCTCCTGTGTCAGCCGAACTTTATCACGTGCCAATGCCTCTCGAAGAATCTCAACAAGCGGCCCATTACCAGAAAGATAAACACTATAAAGGTCATTCGAAGCATCAATATGCGTAGTTGCGATATTCAGCCCAACCAGCGTTTTACCAGAGCCTGGAACACCCGTAACAAAACAAATGGATTTTTGAAACTTTTCTTTTGAAAGACGTATAACGGCCGAAATCGCATCTGACGTTTGGCTTAAATTAATCGCACTTGCGTCACTGCGAGAAATTTCGCTAACCGAGTGACCGTTGTATAACGCCATAGCTGCTTCTATAATGTTTGGAGTTGGACAATATCGACCGCTTTCCCACTGTATTCGGTCAATATTATCACCTTCAACAAAGTGTAAAACATCTTTAATCACTTTTTCGAGCATCTCTATATTACATTTAACAGGAAACAGAAGTTTGTCATTTTGTGGTGTTATAGAAATAACTGAATAGGCATTTTCAGCTTTTGTAGCAATCAGAAGTGGAGCAATGTACTGATCGTGGCTCGATTCATGAAAGTTTTTTAAATCCAAAGCATAATCCCAAACCTGATCAATGGCATATGATGCGAATTCATCTTCACCAATTTTAAATTCAAGAACAAAAATCACGGGACCAATTAGAAGCACCACGTCAATTCGTTGTCCCATTCGCGGAATAGAATATTCAAAGTAAATTGATCCCTGAAAAGACGAAATAGTTCTATGTAATATATTGATTTCTTCTAACCATGCATCACGCTGTGTTTGTTCCAAGGAAAAATCATTATTTATTGCAAGCTTACCAACTATCTCCTCTGGGCTAGACTTACAAAAATTACTAATTGAATCAGAATAATATGCTCGTTTCATAAATTATAATTTTTAAAAAGCAATCCTATTTAGTTATTTCAAAACTTGCAAAAATTCTGCAATAATCCTAAACTCGCTCTCTTCTGAATTCGGAATGACAATAGAATCATAAGCTTTATTCAAAGGCAATAGTATAATGTCCTCGTGTTCCCACGATCCATCTTTTTTCGTTTTCTTTTTGCTAGTATATTTTTTTACGGTATAACGACCGCCAGTCTCAACATCAGCTGGCCCATTATATTGAACTAACACAATCTTATTCTGGCGACTGCCCACAATACCGCTTCGGAATAAACAATAACTACCGTCAGGAACAAGTGGCTCCATAGAATGCCCATGAACTTTAGAAACAAACATATTACGATAAGGCACTACCTCCTTGGCCACTTTAAACCAACTGTCTATTTGCACATCAACGCCTTCACCAAACTTTCCACAAGCGGCTGCTAAAGAATAAATAGGCAAATATTCTGTAAATTTTTGCTCTTCTTCAATTTCTTTTAAAATATCATCGACAAAATCCGAATCTTGCGCAAAAGACTCAGACAGAGATAAATCTTGAGCCTTATAATCAACTAACCCTTCTATCCTAGACCTAAAAAATCTTTCCGTATCTTTATTCATAAAATAAACATAACACCCCTTCATTCCTCTGCTGAGTAAAACACGATATGTATTTTTTACTAATTCGACGAATTTATCTCCAGATCTCTTTACAACACTATCAGCAGATTTTTGTAGATTGCCTTGCCACTCTTGTTTATCAAAATCATAAACTAAATCTTCACCAAAAATTACTCCAATATAATCAAACTCAAAACCCTGGGCCGTATATATACAGCCTACCTGATTAATACCGTTTGGGTCATATGCCCAAAGCGAAGCCCTTGGGATGCCAGGTGCCAATATTCTAGCTTCTTCCTTAGCATCCCATGGCCTCTTGTAATCTCCAATAACAACGTCATCCTTTAAGGTTCCATCATCATTTGGCATAGACCAATCCCAACAAAATCCAGCAGTTACACGACCCGTAGAACCTTCTTTAACTTTCTGTTTTATAACATTTTCTAATTCGAATGGGTTAGAAAAAATCTTAAGATCAAATTCTTCATGTTGATCCCAAATAACATTTGCTGTTTTTTTAATTCCCAAAGTATTATTAATCCAATTAACAAAAGCATCAGAACCATTACATCTAAACTGAGCTTCTAACTCATACTCAAAAACTTTACATTTATTTTGAGAGGCAACTTCTTTAATATAGGAAACCGAACCAATCTCATTGGGCCGCACAACCTGATTGTCATCAATAAAAAATACAGCAACTTTCGAAGCTTTCAAAAGTTCTTCAATTTGGAATAAATCAGATTTGTTTGCCCTTTTTGTAAAACGATTATTACTAGTAATACGAATTCTATGTGCTTCATCTGCAATTAAAATATCTATAATGTTCAGATCTGCGCCAGCATAACTGCTAAAATATTTGAACTGTGCCGAACCCCTAACTCCGATAATCTTTCGCAAAGTGGTTGTGAAAGCCTTTGACCCTGTTGCATAGTGAGCGTTATATCCCTTCAACAATAAATCAGCCATAAGGTTAATGGCAATAGCAGATTTGCCCGTACCTGGACCTCCCTTAACGATTATGACTGATTTCTGCTTATCATGGAAACCTTGCTTTGCACAAGAAAAAACAGAATCATAAACGATTAGTTGCTCATCAAGTAACACATATTCTGTTTTGCCTTTTATAATATTGCCAACGTGGTCCATTAATTTTTTGCTAGGACGATATTTGCTCTCCTCAATTCGATTTAAAACATCTAACCCACCCCCAAGCGCCAATTTATCCAATAAATAGTATTTGAGCTTATCTACATCATCAGCAGTAAATAAAGGATACTTTTCTAATATTGTCTGGAATTTTTTTGAAAAGATTACATCTTCGGAGTAATAATTATAATTATGTAAATACGTGCAGGCATCAAGAACAACTGGATTCGATTCGTTATTAAAAGCGGTATGGGTATCTTCAAGATACATCTGATACTGCCCAACTTGAACAGAAGGATGCAAAACCTCTCTTTTCCCACCACCAACCCATGTCAAAACTTCATTTTCACCATAAGCCTCTTCGCATTTTTCCCATTGCTTCAACTCTAAGATAACAGCATTATCCTTTTTATCTTTATTGCGCCCACAAATCAAACAATCTAATCTTTTCGAAGTCAACGGCAATTGGTATTCAAGAATAATGCCGTGATCAAGAAGATTAGCATGTTGAAAAATTTGACAAACTGCTCTTAGAGAATTTCGCCAAGAATTTATTTCTGAAGGGGAAGGATAAAACCTATAATAATTGAAAAAGGCAAGCCGAAGCTTCTCTGCGATCTGATTTTGTATTGCGTCGTCAATGAATTGCTGAGAACTACCAGAATATAATCTCATTTTTACAATTTATTATATTTCGTATGTTTGCCACGAGCCTTTTCAGCAGGGTATTTCATTTCATTCTTTTTAAGCTTATGTTCCATAGCTTCAATCAAATCAATGCCCAGATTATCTGCCAACTCAAACAAGTATAAAGATATATCTGCGATTTCATCTTTAATCTCGCCGTGATTTTCTTTAACATACTTTTCAACCTCTTCAAGCGTTTTCCATTGAAAATGCTCAAGAAGCTCCGATGCCTCCAGAATGATAGAAACTGCCATATTTTTAGGATCATGAAACTGCATCCATTCCCGCTCATCTCTGAATTTTTTAATCTTTTCAGTAATTGCTTTTATCTCACTCATTGATTTTCTCCTAATTTCAGGGACTTTTGGGGTCAGGCCTTAAATGTTGAAACAAGCCTGTTACCCACAAGCGGAAGCTCATATGGGATCAGCCATTGAAATGTGAAATGATAATCTCAATTGAGATACTCAAGACGCTTTATATATCTCTCCGCCAACCTTAGGGGTCATAGGGGTCAGGCCTCGAAATTAGAAGTTATCTCTTCAACTTCTCGCGCGGCCTATCATCCTCCGGCCAAGTCTTTATGCCTGTAGCTTTTCTTTCCTTCACCATTCTTCTCTTCTCTGTTCTTCCCTACACTTTATACGTCAAACACTATAGGCTGATTTACCAAGTCATAGTCTTCGTTCAATACGGAGCAATTGATATAAGTTGTTTCCTTTGTTTTTTTGATGCCATAACTGCCATGAATGTGCCCATGGATGACATATGGAATTTTTAGCTTCTCAATTCTGTCGGCCAAGGTTTTACTGCCCAAATGATCGCCTTGAGGTTGAGAAACATCCAAATAGCCATGAGCAGACCCATGCGTCAAAAGCACATCGGTCTTTTGTGGTATCTTGCTCCAATAATATCTATCCAAATTGTCGTCTGATTCCATGAACGCCCAATTTAAAAATGTCGGAGTCATCGGAGATGCCCATAGCGCCATGCCATTCGGTAAGGCATACTGTTCATCTCTTAAATAAATCGCTTTGGTCAAATACTTCCCGACTTCATTCGGAAACCGCTCGCAGAAAAAATCATGATTCCCTGCGATAACAATAACAAGATCGTGCCCTAATCCTGAAAGCCAGTTATTAAAGTCGATTAAATCTAATGCTGAGCGAAATTCGCCATCGCCCGCAAAAACCAAAACATCGCCATCAGGAACCTGAAGTTTCCGGTGTTTGGTATGAGTATCTCCTATAGCGACTATCCGCACTTATTACAGTCTCCTGAAGCGCCGGTGAATTAATCATTCTTCGGCTTTTTCCTAACAAATTTCTTAAATTCTTTATCCAGCCTTTGCACCTCTGCCAAGAGGTATTTTTTCAAGACTGTCCATTCGTACTCATTAACTTTCCTGCCTTGGTATTTACTGTAATATTTTTTATTGAGGACCTTGGGGGCGTCCTCAATTTTCATTAGCCTGCCCTTCCAAAACACCAGAGCATAAGTATTGCCATTATGAAGCTCGAAAGGCACGCTCCAACCGGCATGATGTTGCGTTTCGCCATAGGGCGAAAGATTATTGAGTTTCTCTAATTCTTCCTTACCCATTTTGTTTAATGGCTTGCTCAAATCATTATGTCTGAGAAAAAATGTTGTAGTTCCCATAGCTTATGCTTTCCTTTATGATGCCAGCACTTCTTCAATCTTAAGTACAAAGTCTTTCGCATCTTCAATAATCCATTCGGCATCGTCATTGGTGATAATTTCAACGCCGTACTGTTCCACAACTCTATTCTCTTGAGCCTTATCTAACGTCTCGGAATATTTATGCTCAAGCTGTTTGGCGCGATTTATATATGTTACAAATTCCGGTTTTACTTTCCCTCGCTTGACATAGAATTCCTTAAACGCCGCAAGCGCGCAGTAATGGGCTGTCGCACGGATGCCTATTTTATAAAGAGCCGCCAAAACAGCATGATACATCGCGTAATATCCACAAATAATCGTCCAATCAAACAAGTCACCGTCAAACATCATCTTCATCGCTCGAAGGTTACTGTGCGCTTTGTCAATGTGTTGTTGCGCGCGCTCTGAGCTAACCGGCACTTTTTGTAGATTAGGCCTGCCTTCTTTTGGATGAAAACAACCCTGTAAAATCCGCTCTAAATTCTCGGGCATATCATTTGCCTCCCTCTCTTATAAGTTGCCAAAATAAGAATTCGCTATACAGCACAATACGATCCTTCCATAAATTATCGTAAAATTCAGTCTTGGCCTTAAAACCATCGATAAACTTTTTTGTTGTAGTACTTATCGGCCTTATTTCTAAAAGCGGACTGACATCTGTCTTGGCCTTGTTTAATATATCGATGATATCGTTTTCTTTATCCGGAACGACCGCCAGTATGTCAATATCGCTACCCTTTGTCCATTCGCCCCTTGCTACGGAACCAAAAAGAATGACAAGCTGGATCCTTTTGTTTGAAAACTCTATAATAGAATCTGTGTATTTCTTAATAAGGCGAGCTATATTCTTGTTCTTCGCATAAAATGCTTTGCGCCTCTCAAGCTCCAAAAGCTCGAATATCTTTATAGTCTCATCATTTTCAAGGTTGGGCTTAAAGAACGTGGAATGCGACATTTCATTGCGTTTAAACATGTCGTTTTTCACGAATAACCGCATTGAATTGTCCACATTAGCAAGTGACGATTTTGATTGGCGGGCGATCTCTCGTAAGTGGATTTCCTTAAAAGGGTCTTTTAGGAATATTTCCAGCATCTTTTTTCTTCCGGCCGGGATCAACATGTTTTCATCTCCTGTTCTATTTGATAATACAACTGTTCGATAGTATAGAACACAGCAGACGGTTTGTCAATAAATTATTGGGGGCGTAAATGCGGATTATCAAACGTCGTGGTTTTATCAGAAAAACTATATACTTTTTGTGACAGATTTATGTCAATCCATGTCACTCAAAAATAGGCTATAGGCGAGAGGCTATAGGTTTTTGTTTTTGCCTATTGCCTATTGCCCATAGCCTATCGCCTCGTCCCTATTGCCTATGGCCTCTCGCCTCGTTCCTATCGCCTATTGCCCATAGCCTATCGCCTACTACAGCCTCGGCCAGACTGCGCATCGTGCTACTGTTAATTGGACAACGGCCATCCGAAGGTACGGATGTAGATTTTAGGCATAATTTTAAATTCCTTCTAGAATTTCCGGCCAAAATAAAAAACCTAGGCACCCTTAAGGCATCTAGGTCAACATATCCTATTACCCTTTAAATTCCCGCTTTTTTAAAGGTGCTCTTGACAAATTTGAGGTATTCAAGGCTGTCCTTCTCTCCTACAAAAAATCCGCCGTCATAAAGATTGACGTTACGCTCTTGTCTCATTTTATTGCCAAGCACAAGGATATCTTCATCTTTAAATAGCTGGCTCAGTTTCTCTAAAATCTTAACGTGATGGCCGGCTGTACTTCTTACTTTGTGCCCTTTTTTGGCAATTAGCGCGATACCTAATTTTATAAGAGCATCATAACTGAACTTAAAAATAACATCGGGAATATCTGATTCTTCAGCTATCTTCGGATCATGTAAGGCAGATTTCAAGAATTGGTCAATTTGTTCTTCTTTAAATACCAGTTTTTGAAAGTGTTGACTCTCAAAATGGATCATATAAGCCTGATAATTTTAGTTTTAAAGATAGTGTTTATAAATGGATCTTTGTTCTTTTTTTTAACCTCGAATTCATTCATGCTTAAATTAGTTACATTGAATTCTCTACCTGTATCTTTCTGCAATTTAGCAATAACTCTCTGTAATTCCAAAACCGAGTGCGTACCTATGGCCAAAAGATCAATATCGCTTGAAGAATCCATTTTGTTGCTTGCGTATGAGCCGAACAGATAAGCTTCCTTAAGCCCTTTAATATTACCTATCATATCTTTGAGCCTTTTTTCTATACCGTGGGTCTTTAGGAAAATCTGGCGGTAATGTTCCAAAACTGGATTATCTTTTGCAAGATAAAAATACCTTTGCTTCCCGCGGAATTCGCTTTTAAAAAGGCCTTCTTTTTCAAATTCCTTAAGCTTAGTCTCCGTATTTTTAGGATCAAGCTCTAGAATCCTTGCCAGCTCATTAATATAGACTTGAGCTTCCGGATTAAGGAAATAATAATCCAATAATTTTATTGTGACTTTTGAACGTAAAGATATCATCTTTTCACCATAGTTATGGTAACAAATTACCATAAGGATTATTTTGTCAAGTAAATTACGTAAACCAAATGGTTCGCTGGCAGCGGTTAATTATTTTTAATGTATATTTTTACTTATCGTAAAGAGCACGATTTCTTCTTTGCGCATCCGTTGCTTAAGAGATGAGAAAAAATCCTTAAAATCATACAAACAACTTTTATCAGAACAATTGCCCGGGTATCTATTAAAGAATTCATTACAGCGCCGGGTAATCATTTCAAAATCTTTTCCAAAAAAATCAAATGCCTCCTTAAGCCCCTCATCTTTCCCGGCTGCCTTCTTTAATAAAGGGTAGAATACCATGTCTTCTGTATTCAAATGAGCAGATAACTTATCTTTTACCGCTATAAGCTTATCCTGGCCATCTTTTTTGTCTATGCCGGATTTTTGCGCTTCATCAAGCATGCTTACTATAACAAGGTGCTCTTTTTTTAACTCATCTACAAGAGAAAGAATTTTGCGGCCTTCATCGGTAATTCCTGTCAGCCGGTCAATCTCTTTTAGTAAAATTTTCATTTCACAAGGCTTGGTTAAATAGCTGTCAACGCCGATGACTTTGACCACCACTCTATCCACATCCGAATCATTCCCAGTTAGCATAATAATCGGGGTTCTTTTGGAATGTTCCCCTTTACGAATTTGCCGGCAGACCTCCTCGCCGGAAAAACCCGGAAGCTCTAAATCTAAAATAATAAGATCCGGTTTTTCGTATTTTGCCTTCGCTAGGCCAATTTTTCCGTCTTCGGCAACAATAACATCAAAGCCGTTTTCTTGAAAAAAAAGTTTTAGGATATTGGTAAATCCGCGTTCATCATCTATAATTAAAATTTTCTTACGCAAAACACTCCCCTCTCAATAAGAACTCTTTCTGGTTTCTGGTTAACTTTTTAATCATTGCCTCGGAGCGAAGCGCTCCGCTAAGTTGACGATACGCGCTATACCATACTAACCTAACCGGAAGCCGCGCTCTGGTATATTTTGAAGCAACGCCATTATTATGTTTTTCTAATCTTTTCTTTAAATCATTCGTATACCCGGTATAAAAAGTCTTATCCGCGCATTCTACAATATAGACAAAATGCTTCTTATTTTCTTTTACCATATCGTCTTCCATGTAATAAAGCGTATTTTGGATTTCTTTTTCATAACCGCAACACCATCATCCAGCATCATAAATCCGTCTGCACAAGACAAAGACAAAGTATCGGCTGAACTGCGGCCGGCGACAGGAGATAAATAATAAAGGCCTGCCTTTTTTAAAATTTTAACCAAAACAAAATTCCTCCGCCCGGATTTGGCACGAAATTCCTTCTCAATAATACCTTCTTTAAATTCAGTGTTATAATTTAAATATCCCATCATCTTCCGTATAGCCGGGCGCGTAAATATTAGATACGATAAAAAATTTGATACCGGATTACCGGGGATTCCAAAAACAATAGTTTTGCCCTTTATCCCAAAAAAAAGCGGCTTGCCCGGCTTAATATTTACCTTATGAAATATTTTCTTAACACCCAAGCTGTTTAATGCATCCGGAACAAGGTCATAATCCCCCATTGATACGCCACCGGAAATCAATAGCACATCCGCGCCTAGCCCATTTTTTATCGCGCAAGTTAAGTCCTTAATATTATCCCGCGCGATTCCTAAAGCTATTGGCTGGATATGATCCGACTTAAGTAACGCCTCAAGTATCGGGCCGTTACTGTTATATATTTGATTTTTACTTAATTTAACGCCTAGCGGAATAATTTCTCCGCCCGTATTTAAGACGGCGACTTGCGGCTTAGGGCTTACCATAACATACTTTCTTCCCACTGCCGCAAGTATAGCCACATGCGAAGCGGAAATTTTTACACCTTTCTTAAGGACGCATTGCCCTTTCTTAAAATCTTCGCCCTTAAAAAATATATTTTCCCATTTTTGAATTGCCTTTAATATCGTAACCTCTTTCCCTGATGCTTTTGTAAACTCCACCATCACTACACAATCAGCGCCCTCCGGAATAGGCGCTCCGGTCATTATCTTGACACACTCGCCGCGCTTTAGCCTTTTCTTAAAACTGTCCCCCGCTTGTATTAAACCAATGCATCTTAATTTTGCCGGGATCTTTTTAAGATCAGCAGAATTTAAGGCATAGCCGTCCATTGCTGATCTGTCAAAAGGAGGCATTTCTATTCCGGAAATAATATCTTCCCTTAAAATCCTCCCAAGAGAATCGCAAAGCAAAACTTGCTGATCGGCTAGCAGATGCGTGTTTTTGAGTATATCTGTGATTGCCTGTTCGTATGAAATCATAATTGAACGCCCTATCTCCAGAAAAAACCGAATATGCCGGCCGCGGCAATGATCAAGGCCGGATGGATTTTTGTAAACATAAATAGAACAAAGGAGGCAATAATCACTAAAACGCTCTTTAGCTCGGCCAATTTATAAATATCCACTGTTTTAAAAGCAACAGCCATAATCATGGCAAACACCACCAATCGTATCATGTCAAAAGAACCCTTAATGCCGGGCGAATCTTTAAATTTTCTGTAAAAAATAGTGAAGACGGCTATAAACAATACCGGCGCCGATATATTGCCCAGATTTGCCAGTATTGCTCCGGGGATACCGGCTATTTTATATCCGGTATAAGTGGCAAACTTTATAGAAATCGCCCCGGGAAACATCTGAGTTACGCCTAAGATTTCCAGAAATTCGTTATTTGTAAGCCAGTGATATTTATGCACGACTTCGTTTTCTATTAGAGGCAGGAAAGAATAAGCGCCTCCTATAGCAAAAAATCCGATCCTCAAAAAAGCCAGAAATAAACTAATTAGAAGCATATTTTAAAAAATAGCGTGTTTCTAACCTAATTCCCACCTCGGAGGTGGGAAACGGTGTAAGTGCCGCCAGAATAGACGTGCAGATTTAAATAGGGTTTTAGAAATTTTAAAACAGAGGTTCCTTCAATTACTATTCCCGGACATTTGGAAAATTCCGCCAGTGCTTTTTCAAGGCCGCTTTTTAATCCACCTGTCGTTGCCTTTAGCCAAATAACTTCATTGGCCCCTGCAACTTTCAGCCGTGCAGTATCTTTTCCGGGTTGGTTGATTATATTTTTATCTTTTATAATATCAAACGGCTTTTTAATTTCTTGGCATAAACCGCAATTTTTTACACTTTGGCAAACGCCATTCTTTTTTACGGTTACCTTAAGCGCTGACCAGCCACGAAGGTTATTTAGCAGATGCTCGGCAAGATAAGTTTTACCGATACCGCTTTTTTCTCCTGATACAACTATTGTCCGCATCATGGTTTGACAATGCGCGCGGCGCAAACTTTGTATTCTGCGGTACGCGTTATGTCATCAAAAGCGCTATTGGTTAAAAGATTTGTCGGTGAATCCGGATAATGGAATGGCATCCAAAGGCGCCCGCGCCTGACTTTTTCGCCTACGTTGGCTTTTACGGTTAGCTCGCCCCTTCGGGTTATAATCTTGACCTTCTCGCCGTCTCGCACGCCGATTTTTTGCGCGTCATGAAAATTCAGCTCACAGAAATTTTCCGGGGCTTTCTGCAGTGTGCCCTTTGAGCGCAGAGTCATTGTGCCTACGTTGTAGTGATATAAAATTCTGCCTGTAGTCAGATAGAATGGGTATTCATCATTAGGCTCTTCAGCGGGTGGGCGATAATCAAGGGCAAAAAACTTGCCTTTGCCGCGCGTAAAATTACCTTCATGGAGAAATTTTGTGCCGCAATGATCAAAATCAAAACAAGGCCATTGCAAGCCGATTTTTTCAATTCTTTCATAACTGACGCCGGCAAAGATCGGAGTCAGCTGAGCCATTTCATCCCAAATTTGCGAGGGATGATTATAAGTCATTTTGTCGTAGCCTACTTCTTTGGCTATATTGCAAAGTATCTGCCAGTCAGGCCGGGAATCTCCCACGGGTTCAATAGCTTTTCTTACTCTTTGCACCCGGCGTTCGGTATTTGTAAATGTGCCGTCTTTTTCGGCGTAACTTGACGCGGCAAAAACCACATCGGCAATTTTTGCGGTTTCCGAGAGAAAAATATCCTGCACAATAAGTAATTCCAGCTTTTCAAATGCCTGTTTGACAAGGCCGGAGTCAGGCTCGCTCATTAAATTATCTTCTCCCATAATAAACAAGGCCTTTATTTTTCCTTCATCAGCCTTCTCGATCATGTCGGTAATGGTATAGCCTTTTTTATCGGGCAATTTCACGCCATAGGCCTTGGAAAATTTTTCATTTATTGCCGGATCCTCTACTTTTTGATAGCCGGAAAATACATCAGGCAAAGCGCCCATATCGCAACCGCCCTGCACATTGTTCTGGCCGCGCAACGGATTGACCCCTGTACTCTCTCTGCCGATATGGCCGGTAAGCATGGCTAAATTAGCGGTTGAACGCACGTTATCCGTGCCGCAGATATGTTCGGTTAAGCCCAATGTATAAAAAATACCCGCCTTATCAGCCTTTGCGTACATCCGCGCTGCTTTCTTAATGTCTTCTGCCTCCACCTGACACAAGAGAGCTGCTCTTTCCGGCGGCCAAGTGAGCACCATTTCTTTAAGCTTATCGAAATCTTCCGTGCGCTTTTGGACAAATTCCTTATCATAAATATCTTCGCTGATAATCGTATGCATCATGGCATTCATTAAGGGGACATCAGTACCCGGTTTAAGCGCTAAGTGCACGCTAGCGCGTTCTGCCATCCATGTTCGTCTTGGGTCTACCACGATAAGCTGCGCCCCACGCCGCATGGCACGCTTCATTTCCATACCGATAATCGGATGCGCTTCAGTAGGATTTGAGCCGATGACAAAGATCAAATCCATAGCAGAAATCTCTTCGATAGAATTAGTCATTGCACCACTCCCAAAAGACATAGACAACCCGGCTACTGTCGGCGCATGGCAGGTGCGCGCGCATTGATCGATATTGGCTGAACCAAAAACCGCCCGCGCTAATTTTTGCATCAGATAATTTTCTTCGTTAGTACAGCGGCAGGATGAAACAAACCCTAAGCTTTCTGCGCCGTATTTTTCCTTAATCGCAAGCATTTTTGTACACGCAGTACTTATTGCCTCATCCCACTCTACTTCAACGAGTTTATCACCTTTTTTCATTAACGGTTTACGTAAGCGCTCAGGATGCTCTATAAAATCATAGGCAAAGCGCCCCTTAACACAAAGATTACCATTGTTAGGTACAGAACCTGTTTCAGAAGTGATTTTTATAATCTTCCCTTTGTCATTTACATTAATATCAAAAGTGCATCCCACGCCGCAATAAGGGCAGGTTGTGCGCACTTTCTTTAAATTATATGCTCTGCCTTTTCCTATGGCCATTTTTTCTGATAATGACCCCGTAGGGCAACTCGATACGCATTGTCCGCAAAGTTCACAAGTGGTATCTAAAAGAGACACGTGATACGGCGTAGCAATCTGCGCTTTAAAACCACGGTTAGCGAAATCTATCGCCTCTGCTCCCACAACTTCATCGCAGATACGCACGCAGCGGCCGCAAAGGATACATTTTGCCGGATCGCGATGCACCAATAAGTTTGCGTCATTAACTTTTTCAAAAGAGTGCGTTTCGCCATTATATTTATCAAGTTCAACGCCGTATTCATAGGCATAACGCTGTAACTTACAGTTACCATCCGAATCACATATAACGCAATCCCGGGGATGATCGCTCAATAATAACTCCAAAATAAATTTTCTCTTGGCGCGGATATCTTCTGAATCGGTGGTAATTTCCATGCCATCCCTGACCTTGGTATGACAGGCGGCAACAAAACCATTTACGCCTTTTATCTCGACAATACACATGCGGCAGGCGCCATAAGGCTCGAGTCTTTTGTCATTACATAAATGTGGAATAGAAAAGCCGGCAGATTTAGCCGCCTTTAATATTGTCATATGGGATGAGACAATAACCTTTTTGCCGTTAATATAGACAGTGGCTTCTTTCATAATTGCGTCTCTTTATCCCGAAGAAAATCATTTGCATCAGTTACGACAATGGCGTTGTGAGGGCATTTTTCGAAACAGGCGCCGCACGATACACATTTACCGTCTAAGATAAACGCCGCAACCCCCTTTGCTCCGCCTTCTATTGCATTGGATGAACAAACCTTGACACATAAAGAACAAGTTTTACAGTTTAAAGCGACTACGCGGTATTGAATGAGTTTTTTGCAGGCTTTTGCCGGGCATCGCTTTTCCTTAATATGCGCGATATATTCGTCTTTAAAATATCGTAAAGTGCTTAAAATCGGATTAGCGGAAGTCTTGCCTAATCCGCATAAAGACAAAGCTTTTACATTATTGGCCAACTCCTCTAATAATACCAAGTCTTTTTCTCTGCCATCTCCTTGGCAAATCCGGGTAAGAATTTCCAACATCCGCTTAGAGCCGATGCGGCAGGGAACACATTTGCCGCAGGATTCGTTCTGGATAAAATCCATAAAATATCGGGCGATATCCACCATGCAGGTATCTTCATCCATGACCACGCATCCGCCCGAGCCCATGATCGCGCCGGCCTGGGTTAAAGAATCATAATCTATGGGGGTGTCTAAATTCGTATGGCCTAAACAGCCGCCGCTCGGCCCGCCGATCTGGACCGCCTTAAATTTTTTATTATCCGCGATCCCCTGGCCAATATCAAAAACGATTTCGCGAATGGTAATACCCATAGGCACCTCGATCATGCCTGTATTATTCACCTTGCCCGTGAGTGCGAATATTTTTGTGCCCTTACTTTTAAGCGTACCTGTCTGGGCATAGGTTTTGCCGCCTTCTAAAATAATCAACGGTACATTAGCAAAGGTTTCCACATTATTAATATTGGTCGGCTTACCCCACAAGCCCACTTCAGCAGGAAACGGAGGCCTGGGCCGTGGCATACCGCGCCTGCCCTCAATGGATGCCATTAAGGCCGTTTCTTCGCCGCAGACAAACGCACCGGAACCTTTTTTAATTTTAAGATTACAGTTAAAGCCGCTGCCTAAAATATTTTTTCCTAAGAACCCGCGTTCCTCGGCTTGTTTAATGGCGATTTTTAAACGCTCAACAGCAAGTGGATATTCGCTGCGGATGTAAATATACCCTTCAGCCGCCCCTATGGCAAAACAGCCGATGATTATACCCTCAATAACCGAATGCGGGTCGCTTTCCAGCAAACTCCTGTCCATAAACGCGCCCGGATCGCCTTCGTCGGCATTACAAATCATATATTTAATTTCTGACTGGGCAGAGGCGCAAATCGACCATTTTAAACCCGTAAGAAAGCCTCCGCCTCCCCGCCCGCGCAACTGCGAATCCTCAATCTCCTTGATAATCGCCTCCGGAGACATTTTTAATACCTTGGACAAAGCTTTATAACCAGCAAAAGCTAAATAATCATCTATTTTTTCCGGATTTATTTCTCCGCAACGCTTGATAATCTGGCGTTTTTGTTTAGCCATAAACGGCAAACTGCCATAGCAAGCTATTTGCTCATAATTTATCTTGCTATCAACAGGCAATTGGCCCACTATTAATTTCTTAACCGGCAGGCCTTTCTCTATATGCTCGGAAAATATAACCGGCACATCTTGCGGCGTGACATTACCATAGGTAACCCTGCTTTTGCCGGGTAAAACTACGTCCAGAAGCACTTCTTTAGAACACATCCCGATGCATCCGGTTTCGATAATTTCAATTGCTAATTGCTTCTGCGCAATCTCATATTTTGCCGCGTCCAAGACTGCTTGCGCTCCGGCGGCACGGCCGCAAGTTGCCATACCAATAAACACTTTTATCTTTTCTTTATTCACGATAGCCCTTATTTTTAATAATTTTATCTATTCTTTCTGGAGTCACATGCCCATACACATCTTTATTGATAGTAACGACCGGTGCTAACCCGCACGCTCCCATGCAGGCGATTTTTTCCAAGGTGTACATCCTATCAGCGCTAGTTTGTCCGTCTTTTATATTTAGCACTTCTTCCGCTTTAGCCAAATTACGCTCAGCTCCTTTGACATGACAAGCTGTACCGCAGCATACTTTAAGAATATTTTTTCCGCGGGGAGATAAATAGAATTGGGAATAAAAGGTGAGGATGCCAAACAGCCGGCTTAGATTGACGGAACAGGCAGAAGCAATATAGGCAACCGATTCCTTCGGCACGTATCCGAACTCTTCCTGCACATCCTGAAGAATATCCAGAACCGCTTCCTTATCATTGTTATATTTATCAACTATTCGTTTTGTCTTTTTAATATAATCCATCTGTTTTTTGAAGTAATAATTTTACTTACTTAGCGCTGTACTATTATAACAGAAAACTAATTTATCTTTCAAATTAACAATATTCCCTGGCCAGATCCCTGAATTCTTATATATTTACTAATACAAGATCCTAAGTATAAACTTTTTGCCGTTAATTACAGCTGTTTTACCTATTTCTTCGTTAGATAATTTTAGCCATTTACCTTGCTTAACCTCAATAGAAATACCGTCGTTAGTAAGATCGGCATCATTAATATCATTATCTGCGATATAGGCATGATAAAACTTTTTGCCGATAGGAATATATCCCTCAAGTTGAGTACGGCTATAATGACTGAACGTTCTAAGCGCTCCTGCGTCTTCGTTGGCATAAAACCAGATATCAAAAGCACCTTCAAACGGAGAATAAGCCATTACTTGCTGCCAGGGGATTGACAACGTGGCCGCAAAACCAAGGCTATTTTTTTTAAAAGCCCCCTGGTTGATTAACGGGCCGCCGTCATCAGTTAAATTATAGTTTTGATTAAAATCAAAATACATAACAGTGTTTTCAGGAGTAGCTATATCAATAGCAAAACAATATTGGTTGTATTCATAATTTCCCAGATTCATGCATCCATAAACCTGTCGGTTTCCGTAATAGATAGGTTCATTTTTAATAAAATATGGTTTATCGGTAACTAAGATATTGCTTACACCTTCATGCGACGCAGGCCAGGCAAAGTAAACTGGCGTAAATGTTTTAATATCTACGACAACTTCCGTTTTGTGGTTTAGCATAAAAAACACAGCATAGCCTACAAGTAATATAAACAAGAACGCTAAAATTATTTTCTTAAACATAGTAAATATTAAAATTAAGTATTGTTTCCATGGAATTCCTGTATTTTACCTTACTCCACGGCTCCAGATCTATTTAGTGGCCAGTAAATTTTATAAATCTTGCCGATAAGATTTTCCTTCGGAACAAAACCCCAATAACGACTGTCATTACTTGATGCGCTATTATCGCCCAAAACATAATACTGCCCCTCAGGAACAGTGACCGGATTATTCATTTGTCCGTAATCGCCGCGATTGTAATAATATCTGTCTTTGATTTTGATGTCAGGGCAAGATTGACTATTTATGTAGATAATGAATACTTCAAAATTTTTCCCAATGGAGCACTTCCCGCAGGCTTCTTTTCTCTGCTACCTTAAAAGCATTTTGCGTTTTAGGATACCCCAAAGAAACTAAACTAACAAGCTTGAGAGTATCGCGAACCCCTAGCAATTTACCCACCTCAAGGCAATACGGCTTTTTATCTCCGGCTACCCAACAAGACCCGATGCCCAAACTCGCCGCAGATAGGAGGATATTTTGCGTGGCAGCGCAACCGTCTTCTAAATAATATTTGGTATCATTACAGAAAACCGCGATACAGGCCTTAGCCTGCAGAATAAATCTGCCGTTATCTGCTAGTCCGGCTAATTTCTCAAGCGTTTGCGGCTTAGTAATCACAATAAATTCCCAAGGCTCTACTCCCCTGGCTGTAGGAGCAAACCGGGCGGCGTCTACTATCGTTTCTAAAATTTCTTTTGGTATGGGCTTATCCTGATATTCTCTGATACTCCTTCTAATTTTTATCAACTCTATCGCATCCATTTTATGCCCTCTTTGTTTGGCTATCATTCCCCGATGATCTTAATCAATACCTGCTTCCTGCGCCCGCCGTCAAATTCGCCGTAAAATATCTGTTCCCATGGCCCAAAATCCAATTTTCCTGCGCTAACAGCCACGGTAACTTCTCTGCCCATAACCGTCCTTTTCAGATGCGCATCAGCGTTGTCTTCGCCGGTTAAGTTATGCTTATATTTTTCTTTTCCGTAAGGTGCCAAGCCCTCTAACCAATGGCTAAAATCTTGGTGCAAGCCGCCTTCATCGTCATTAATAAAGATGCTGGCGGTAATATGCATTGCGTTCACCAGGCAAAGCCCTTCTTTTATCCCGCTCTTTTTGACCGCTTCCTCAATCTGAGGTGTAACGTTAATAAACTCCCGCCTACTTTTGGTATTAAAAACTAAATACTGTGTATAAGATTTCATATCTTTAATAAATGATCGTTTTCCTTTAACCACTCTTTTGCTTGTTGATACCCCGGAAAAATGCGCTTAACTTTTTGCCAAAATCTTTGTGAATGATTATGCTCCTCTAGATGTATGAGCTCATGCACCACAACATAATCAATTACATAAAGCGGAGACATAATAATCCTCCAACTAAAATTCAAATTACCTCTTACGCTGCAGGAGCCAAATCTCTTCTTAGCGTCGGAGATTTTTACTCTTTCGTACGATAAACCAATTATTTTAGAATATAGCTCGGCTCTTTCCTTTATATTTTCATAAGCAACGGCTTTGTACCACTGAGTTAACTGGTGATGCGCATCTGAAAGCAAGGCACTTGGAAATTCTAAATAATCAGTTAGCCTAATCGTGCCTTCATTTATCAAATTAAGCCGGTATGGTTTTCCAAGATAGTAAAAGCTTTCGCCATTGATGAACTTTTTTGGGATATATTGATCCTTGCGCTTTCGTAGAAATGCCTGCTTTTCAATAATCCAATCCCGCTTCTTTAGTAGTATGTTTTGTATATCTTCTACTGGGACATGAAGTGGTGCACGAACAACGAGCTTGGCGTCTTGGCTAACTTCTAACTCTATAGTACGCCTTCTTGATCTAAGAAGTTTATCTATTCGGATTTCAGTCATTTATTAAAATAGAAAATAAAAATAGAAGACAATAGAATAGAAGACGCTTTATATAACCCTATAATTATCAAGATGCTATAAAATAAATACGGCTTTCGTGGCTTTGGCAAATTGCGCGCCAAACCACTGCCCTCTGGCTTGTGGCTTTGGCAAATTGCGCGCCAAACCACTGCCCTCTGGCTTGTGGCTTGTGGCTATATTGAAAGCCAAACCACTGCCCTCTGGCTTGCAGAAATATTTATTTCATGATCCTTTGATTTACAGATAGTTATATAAAGCGTCTTGTTTATAACGAGTCCTGACACCAAATACGTTGGCAATAAAAACGCATTGCTATCTTTTAGCAACCTCTTCCCCCTAGCCTTAAAAACAGGAGATTTTGCGCCAGTCGGCGCCTCTTTTAGCGGCCGCTATCTTTTCGCTTTGAGTAGCACTCTTTGCAATAAATTGGACGGTCTGCACTGGGCTTGAAAGGAACTTCACACTCTTTCTTGCATTCCGAGCAAACAGCCTTGTGCATCTCTCGTGGCCCCCTGTCATATCCGCCATACCCGCCGCCTTGAAAACCCATGTTCCCTCCTCTTTTGGGTACCTATTTTAGGTACCGAGTTAACGAACTATCCGGTTATTTATCTCCGGTCTTTTTACTTATGATGGAACGGCTTCTTTTTTTGATCAAACCCTCTCTTTTCTGGGCCGGAACGTTTCTCAAAATGATGCTCTTTGGTAAAAGTACTTTCCTGAGGATTACCGTAAGACTCTCTCTTGCGGCCAAACCCTCTCTTTTCTGGGTCGTAACGTTTCTTAAAAGGACGCTCTGGGGTAAAATTACTTTCCCGATAATTACCGTAAGACTCTTTCTTGTAGCCAAACCCTCTCTTTTCTCCGTAAGGACGTTTCTCAAAATGGCGAGCGCGGTCAAAGCTTTTTCCTTCGGAGGCATCACCATGCTCTCTTTCGGGACGACGATGATGGCCGAAAGACCGAAAAGGTTTTGAAAAAGGCTTCTGTCTAAAAGGCCTATCTTGAGACTGGTTGATCAAGATGTCTATCTTCTTCTCTAAAGAGATCAACTGCTGTTGCATCTTTTTAACCAAAGCCATCACATCCTGCTCAGCTGAGACATGAGGTAAAGAATCATTATGTTTAAACTGTTCGCTCATTCGTTCCCCTTTCTTTTTTTAATAAAACACTCTTACCGGATACAGAAACCTTATTTTACGCACAGGCACGCAAGTTAGTGTCAAAACTGCTTAACTATTTAGTAATATTAAGGTTATAAATAAATTCTTAGTTCTGGGGCCAACTTTCTTTAGCGACACCAAATTTTTATTATAGCGCTTATTTGACTTTTAGGCGCGCTTTTGCTTTTTGTAATCTTTCAAGAAACGTATCTTTTTTAAACTGCGAGCGCCAACGCTTCATAATAAGCCATCCGCCAAAACGAGCCAAGTCATTACGCCAAAGCCTGTACCATTTTCTCCACCCTAATCTGATATTATGCAAAAAGAAAACCATGGCAGGAAAAGAAAAAATATGCAAACCCACCATAAACATATACTTAAACTGATAAAACTTCCCCATGATATTTCTAATAGAATCCTGCATTTCTTCAGCAGTCATAGGCGCATCAGGCTCAAAAAGCGGGAAATTTCCGTCATAATATTCCCAGCTAAGATCGCTAAGTGCATAAAGCCGGTTTTGCGCTGCAAGCCTACGCCTTAATTCTGTCCCGGAAAGAGGGGTCGGCAACAAAATTTGCACTGTGTCAATTTTAGCTTTTTTTATGAAGCTTTTAAAACGCTTTGCCCGCTCCTTGGCTGACATTTTGAAATTTACGCCTTCCTGCAACGGATAGCCAAAGATAAACATACCATGCACTAAAAATCCGAATTTATGAAAGATCCTTGTCATGGCCAACATATCCTCAGGCATCAGATGTTTGTTCATCGCGATTAGTTCTTCTTTAATAGGTGACTCAAAGCCAATAGCCACCATGTTAATTCCCGCTTGGCGCATAGCAGAAAGAAGTTCATGGTCTTTGGCTTTATCCAACCTTATCTGAACTGCTAAATCCAGCCTTGTGCCTACATTTTTTTGATAATCCCTGAGCATATTACAGAACCTTATTGTTTCATCCCGCTGCTGCCCAAAAAGATCATCAACGATAAAAAAATTCCTGGCGTCTTTAGTCTCAAGAAGAAAACTGATCTGCTCAAGAAGCCTTTCCGGCGGAGCATACCGCGGCTTCCCTTTCACCGTGCAAAACTCGCAATCCATGCCACAGCCGCGTATTCTTCCGACAGGATATATTTGAATCTTAGCATAGCGCACTAAGGAAAAATCCGGTAAGGGAATTTTTTCAAAATCAGTCAGGTGCTCTCTCTTGGAAGTCAATATAACCCGGCCATTATTTAAATAGGCAATGCCTTTGACTTTATTTATCTCTAAGTTAGCTTCTATAGCGCCTAAAAGCTCTCTGATTGTTTCTTCTCCCTCTCCGATTACCACATAATCAATGCTAGAAGACAGGGCATCAGCGATATTATCTTCAACAAAATGCTGGCCTCCGGCAATAGTTACGACACCTTTATCTTTGTAAAAACGGGCTATTTCATAGAGCCGGAGCATAGTGCTTGTTAAGCCGCCATAGAACCCAACAACATCTACGGGCCGTAAGTTCTGTAAAAATTCATGGTCGGCTCCGAAGGATGCACCTTTTGGCCCGTATCTACGCAGGTTATTCTCATCAACAACCTCAGCATCCCATCCTTCCATTTTATTCACAACAGTCGCAATACATACCGGGCCTAGCGCTGTAGTTCTATTGGCTATACCCGAATAAATGTTAAAAGCGGGGTACGCCGGAATTATGAGTCTAAATCTTTTTCTTTTCTTGGAAGAATCAAACATATTTCCTCTGCCGATTTTTCCCGCATACCGCTTGCCGATAAATAATCGGCTAAAAGCCCGATGAAATAATTGCAATCATTTTAGGCATGCAAAATGCGATGCGGCTATGTGTTCGATTGAAAACGTGATAGGTTAAAGCTTGCTTTAATGGCGGGTACGCGCGATACTTGTTCTGCAATTTATACTCTTTACCTCTATGTCATACAGAGGCCAGCGCCTTAACCCTATACTCATCGGGTAGCTTACCTAAATGCGTATGACAGTATATCTCGTGATTATAAATACTCAATACATTCCTGCAATGCAGGAATTTGCATCTCCTGCCCTTAGATGAAGTCTTTATTTTTTTGATGGCTGCTCCTTTTTTAGAAAGCGCCGGAAAAAAAGCCGTAAAGATTAGCTATCTTCCTTCTGCGGCTTAAGATTTTCTAATCTTTCTCATGTATTAGTATATCACGATATTTAAGCTTGTCAAACATTATGCTGCCCCCGCTCATTACTCATACCTTAATGCTTCAATCGGGTTAAGGCGGGCGGCTTGACGGGCAGGCCATAAGCCAAAGACCACTCCGACAATCACGGAAAAGGCAGTGGCAAGAATTACCGAAGATAAAGAAATCCTTACCGCCCAGCCAGCAAAGAATGTAATCAGTATCGCTATCCCGCTGCCTAAGATTATCCCGATGATCCCGCCGAGACATGACATTAATACTGCCTCGACTAGGAACTGAAACATTATATCATTATTAGTTGCCCCTATTGCCTTGCGTAGGCCGATTTCCCTCGTGCGTTCACTAACTGATACAAGCATAATATTCATAATCCCTATGCCGCCGACTAAAAGGGAAATCGCGGCAATAGCACCCAAGAGCATCGACATCGTCTTGGTGGTTGCTTCAAGTGTCGCCCTGATATCCGACATATTACGGATTTGAAATGAATCTTCCTCATCCTTTTTTAGCCTATGCAGCTTAATAATCAATTTTGAAATCGTATCCTGCGCTTCAGACATTTTGCCTGCATCATTTACTTCCACATAAATCGTATCTATGTATTCCTTACCTAAGAGCCGGAACATTGCCGTGGTTACTGGAATAAGAATATTATCGTCCTGATCGCGAAAAGCGTTTGCCCCTTTTGTCGGCAACACTCCGATAACTCTAAAATTTAGCAGGTTTATTTTTATAGCCTCACCTACCGGGTTATTCTCGCCGAAAAGCTCACGCGCCACAGTTGTCCCCAAAATTGCCACCTTTTCGCGCATGCGTAATTCTTCTTCGCTAAAAAATCTCCCTACTGCGGGTGAGGAATTGCGCATCTCTTCATATTCAAGGCCCACGCCTTCTACCTGCGTATTCCAATTTTGGTTACCATAGACTAACTGCGCCCGGCCGTTAACCGCCGGACTGACCCTGCGCACCACATCAGTCAATCTGCCTATAGCCGTAACATCGCTAAAGGTAAACCGGGTAACTGAACCAGCCTCTATGGCCACGCCATGCATCTGAGAAGAACCGGGCCTGACTACCAAAAGATTTGACCCTAAAGAAGCCAGCTGCTTTTCAATGGACTCTTTTGCTCCTGTACCCAGCGCCAACATGGCGATAACCGCGGCAACGCCGATTAAAATCCCCAAAATCGAAAGAAACGAACGCCCTTTATGTGCAAGCATCGCGATTATTGCCTGACGCAGAAAATCGCTAAATTCCGCTTTTCCAACTTTATGGTGAGATTGCGTTACAATATCGCATGCCTCTTTCATGCGCGATAAATCTTTATTCTGCGGTTTTACCCCGTTATATTTATCGGAGATAATCTTTCCGTCGCGCATGCTAATCACGCGCTTAGCATATGCAGCCACTTCGCTTTCATGGGTTACGATAATAACAGTCTTCCCCTTCTGATTAAGCTCTTTTAACACGGAAAGTATCTCTTCCCGGCTTTTTGTATCAAGGTTGCCGGTCGGCTCATCAGCAAGGATGAGAAACGGCTCATTCACTAATGAGCGCGCGATTGCCGCACGCTGCTGCTGGCCACCGGAAAGTTCATTCGGCCGATGCAAAATACGATCAGAGAGGCCTACCTGATTAATCTTTTCCCTTGCCTTGTCTTTAAGCGCGCGCTTCCCGGCATAGATTAGCGGCAGGCATGTATTATCCAAGACATTCATCCGCGGCAGGAGATGAAACTGCTGAAAAATAAAGCCGATAATACGGTTACGCAACAACGCCGCCTGTTCATCGCTTAAATTCTGCATTGATTTCCCGCAAAGCTGATACTCACCACTATCCGGCTTGTCCAATAAGCCAATAACATGCATCAACGTAGATTTACCAGAGCCCGACGGCCCCATAATCGCGACAAATTCGCCGGGATTAATTGTAAGCGTTACTCCCTCTAGGGCCTTTACTTCCACCTTGCCCATCTGGTATGTCTTGGATATATTTTTTAATTCAATCATACTATTTTACCTTAACGTCCCTGATTAGAAGGACGGCGCCTAGACGGCATAAAAGGATTTGTCCCGGCATCATTCTTAGGCAGTTCGTATTTTTTAGAATCCACAACCACGATGTCGCTCTCACTTAATCCGGAAACAATCTCCACGTTCTTATCATCGCTAATCCCCAATTCCACCTTAGTTTTTATCGATTCTGTACTGCCTGCCTGTTTGACCAATACCCAGGCTGAATTTTTATCATGATGCACTGCCTCCTGCGGCAAGAGCAGGGCGTTATCATTAGTTTTTTCCTTAAAATCTATTTCCGCGTTCATCCCCGAGCGGAAAAATCCCGGCACTTCATCCGGGGTAACATCTACCTCATATACCGTCACGTTATTTACCGTCTTTGATTCATAATATATATGCTCGACCATCCCTTTGATTTTTACTTCCGGATAGGCATCGAGCGTAATTACTGCACTCTGCCCTTCTTTAATCTTTCCGATATCAGTCTCATCTACCTGCGCCCGTGTAATCAGCTGGTCGGATAAAACCACCACCGCGTCAGCAGCCGTAATCGTCTGTCCTGCCTGCGTCTTTGCCACAATCACCTCGCCGTCAATAGGTGAGATAAGCGGTATCGGCTTATAGGTATCCTGCCAGTATTTAAGCTGTTCCTCACCTTTGCCGCGCGCCGCATCAAGAAGAGCTGCTCTTTCCGTCGAGCTTATCCAGGCAAGTATCTGGCCCACCCTTACCTTATCGCCCTCTTTTACCAAGAGCTCTTCGGCGCGCCCGCCCACAGGAGGCTTAACCTCAAGCCGGTTTTTCGGCAGGATTGTTCCGGTCGTCGAGATAATTGACTGGATTGACCCACGCGCAGGTGTTATCTCCTTTGCCTCTTTGTAAGAAGATTTATTGCTACTTCTATAAAACAAAAAAACTCCCACTATAATCACAACGGCCAAAACCACCGCGATTTTAATTTTTAACATATAACACCTCTCCTTTTGCCTGCACCCAATTCGCCTCGGCTAAAAGTGCCTCTGCCTCGGCATCCAAGAAACTTTTTTTCTTCCTCACTAAATCATCTTCAATAATCGTCCAGTCATCAAATTTAATCAAACCCAAAGAATATTGCGCTTCGGAAATCACAGCGCGCGCCTCTACCGCCTGCAAAAACTTTTTCTGTACGCTAACATTATCTATCGCATCCTGCAATCCTACCCATGCCTCTTCCAAGGCAAGTGTTAAGACGTCTTTTGTACTTTTTTCATCAGCCTTTAACTGGTTTAACAATGCCTCTGCTTTACTTATCTTGGCAGAACGTAAGCCCCCCTCAAATAAAGGGTATGACAGCGCAAGCCCCATATTCCACTGGTCATTCTCAGGAAGAAAGTTCGCGCCGCTTTTACTTGTACCTGCCTTTGCTGAAAGCGAAGGATAAAATTCCGCGTAATTTGATTTAAGCCCAAACTCAGCCGAGGTTTTCTGGGAAATAGTTTTTAATAAGGAAGGATTGTTTTTGATGAGTACTGCAAAGTCCGGTTTTTCTCTTTCAGCGTTTGCGACTTCAAAATCACCGGATACTTTGACCGGGTTAACCTCGTCGCGGCCCATTTCCTTGACAAGCTCTCTCTGGCGAAGCTCAAGCTCTCTTTTTGCCTGGGCTATTTCAAGACTAGCCTGCGCCAAATTTGCCTCAGAGGTAAGAAGCGCCCCTTTATGCTCAAGACCTGATTCATAACGCAAAGTTATAGAAACTAAATTTGAACGCCGGATATCAAAAATTTCTTCGGTGATACGCGCAAGCTCCTGCGCCCTTAATAAATTGATAAATGCGCTCCTCAACCGCAGGCGCACATTGCTTGAGACAAATTTATAATTAAACTGCGCCGCCTTAATATCTTCCGCCGCAGACTTAACTTCATTTATAGACTTTGTCCCGTCAAACAACAGCTGTGTCCCGCTTGCCCCATAAGAATAGCTATCGGTGGTGCTACTTGTAGTTCCCGTATCCGTCTTTGCGGTAGATGCGCTCACTGTGCCGTCTACTTGCGGCAAAAGCGCGCTTCCCGTAATTTTCTTATCCGCCTCTGACTGCTTTACCTTCTCCTCTGCCGAAATCAAATCCGGATGATTCTTCGCCGCTTCCCTTACGCAATCCTGCCAAGTGAGGATTTCGTCAGCAATAGCTAGATTAAACAAGATGCAGAAAAAAAATATGGCCGAGAAAAAAATAGTTATGAGACGAGAGGACATAAAATTAATTCAGTAGTAATCTTTAGAAAGAATGGAATTGCTCCTTTATTTACTCATATTGATTTATAAGCCTCTTTTTTATCCCCTAACTCATATTTTACTAATACATCTTTTTCTTCCGTGAAATCGCTAAAAGATTCATATAGACATAAATCACCTTTTTTTATTACACCAAGAAAAATGTTGTATATCTTTCGGACAAAACTAGTTTGCAATCTTCCCTTTTTTGAAATAACACGTGGATTAATGATAACAAGTTTCTTAAGAAAATCAGTTCTGGCTTGTCGTAGAAGCCAAGTAGCATAAAAATCAGTTGGCGGCAAACCATACCCCCATATTATTACTTCGCTAGCCGATGAAAGCTCTTTACCTGCAATATTCCAAATTTTACGAATGAATGGCGAACGTCGATAATCCTTATTTAGAACAGGAGGAATTAATAATGTTTCGAGCGACTCATGGCATTCTGAACAAAAATATTTATCTAACGGTTGCAACAAAGGAAAAACTTTGTTTACGGCTCTACATTTTTCATTCAAACAATAAAACCAATCAATAGAACCATGCAACTTCAAATAAACCCCTTTTTTTAAGTTCCATTTATTATAGGGTAAGTTGGGAGATAAACAACCTATAGTACGCTCACTGTAAGCAGATATGTTATATATAAATTCGTTATATTGACCGATTAATTGCGGTCGACAAGAAGAAACATTTTCTGCTTCTGACACTCCTGCCCCCAGCGTACTTTCACGCCCCATAACATTATCTAGTAACAAATCCCAATTAAAGGTAATAATGGTATCAGATACATTTAATAATCTGGAAAAATTATTATAGTCACCATTTAACCGAGGCATTTTTCTCTCTTTAAGATAAAGGACTTTCTTAATAATCATAAGAAGCTGCTGCCTTATTTCAAGTAACGTAGGCGTAGTCCTCTTTTCTATGTCAATTTCAAGGTTTGTGAATAAGCTTTCGATATCTAAGATGGCTTTTCCAGTTGCAATATTTCTTCCGGTTATTTTTTTAATATACGCTACTATTTGTCCGAAATCTTGCTTTATATCAGCGCCTTCCTCTCTGGCCTTAATAAAGAATTGTTTAATAGAAGGAAAATCGCCTTTACTATGCGCAATTGAACTACCCGCCCCAAGAATGTATATACGTTTAGATTCCATAGATATGCTTAACTATTTGGAATGGTATTAATGAATTAGATAATGCTTCCGGGATTCAATATATTACATAAATCTTCTTTAGAATGGCCGAATTTAATAATGTCACCCACTTTTATTTTACCGCTTTCTATCAAATTAAAACCTTCCTGCATATGGCTTATACCAATTTTATTAGATTTAGCTAATAAAATTGGTATAATTTTTTCACTTTCATATATAAAATTCTCCACTTCTCTCTTTTTATCTAAATTTTCTTCGAGTTCTTTATCAAAATAAATGCTATGATGCGCAACACCCTGCGAATCTCTAAATTTTTTTAGCTTTTTAATAAAATCTTTCTCATTTTTTGAAATAAGACCTAGCTGATAAGCCTCTTCAATCTCAGGGCATTTAAAAGTAGAGACCTTAAATGTTCCCATATATTTTTGAAGATATATATGAAGCTTCTTGGTCTCCCCTAAAAACCATAACGCAGAAATAATTACTTGATAGAGAGCCAGCTGGACAAAATCATGCGTATTAAGCATAGCTTTTTGGTATTGTCCTTTAGATAATAGATCTTTTATTTCTGCAAAATCAATTTTGGGCATGACTTTTTAATCAGAGGAACAAATATCATAATTCTTTGTCTCTATATGTCCCGATAGATCATAAATTAAATGTTGTGTTTCTAAAACCCTAAACAAACTTCCACTCCTCTTGCGCAAAAAATTTATGTAAATCTAAACAGCCTATCCCCAGCTTATCACAGATATTCGGTATTTTCTGCGAATTTGGCTTAAAGCGCTCAGTCGTAACAACTGTCCCTTCTACTACTTTTGCTAAAGCAAGCACGTGGCAATCTGCGACTGGTGAACCATTATTAATATTTCGATCAGACACGAGATATTTATATTTATTTGCTAAATCCTTGATTACTATTAACTCCTCACTAGAGGGCTTCAAAAATACATGATCAATATCCTTAGCTTGCTGATAAATTAAATCCTCGTATGATTTTAACTCCCGTAAAACTTCAGATGACGAAAGTATGCGCCCACCTGAAACCATTAAATCAAATTTTTCCCATAATCCTGAAAACGTTGATTCGGGATAATGTCGGAAGAGCACCACCCAGACGCCAGTATCAAATACATATTTATTCATAATCCTCAAGTAAAAACAATAGCTTCAATTTTACCCATATTATTTGCCTTGACTTTTAAATAGCCTGACGCTTGATACGGTGTAATTTTACCGCTGTACAGATAATTTAGAACTACTCTAATAAAGCTAGATCCTAATTGAGACACTGTTTTAACGGCGTAACTTGGACCACCGGTTAATTTCCGTATCTGGTAAGGATGCGTTCTGTATGCTTCATATTCTTTCTTATCAGCCCATCCTAAATCTAACAACCTTCGAAATATTACTTCAATACTCACATTAAGTTCATTGGCAATTTTTCTTAACTCATCCAATTCCCAGCTTTTTCCTTTCTTACTTTTGACAAGAGAATGTTCAATAAGAAAACTTTTTGGAACTAAAAAATCGGCAGAAAATTTATTACAAAAAACTTCTATTTCCTCACTTTGTTTATTTCTAAAGCCTATTTGATCATCCCAGGTCGTAATACCACTAGTTTTAAAAATTAGATGCGCAACCTCATGAAAAATAGTAAATATTCTTGAACTAGCTTCACGCTCCTTAGAACTAACAAGTATTACGGGAAAATTTTCATCGTAAAGACAAAAACCCCTAGCTTCATTTCGATCAATAGGGTATTGAAACACAAAAACACCATATTCTGCAAGAAGGTCTCGGTAATGCTGATATGCTGCCTCTGCTGATTTAAAGCTTTTTTGCACCTCAAATGAGATTTTAAGAAAGTTTCTCAAAGCATGAGCGGTCTTTTCTGGATTTGATTTATCGGGTTGAAATCGAGTTAGCAAAAATTTATTACTTGGGTTTCCGCTAGGGAATAGCTCTCTTAAAACAAATTGCTTATCTCTCGCTTCTCTTATATATTTGATTAAGTCAGAACTAAATGCATCAATGATCCCTTCTGGTAAAGTTCTAAAGTCTGCTTTCAAGTTCTTTTCTTCTGGAACATCATTAAAGAAAAAAACAACCAGTGGACGTTTGTAAATATCATACGCCAATTTCTCCAGTTGTGCATACGAAGGTGCTCTAATACCTTCCTCCCACTCTTTGATAAGTGCAGGATCTTGCTTAAGCTTATAAGCAACGTCCTCAATTTCGAGGCGCTTACTTTCCCGGGCCCATTTCAATACCTCCTTATTGACTAGTATTTCTCTTTCCATTTCCATAAAAAAATTCTCCTAGATTCTCAAGGCTAAAAACCTCACATCAAACTGCTTAACTACGAAAATCGGGGGACATATGCAAACGGGGTCAGACCTCAACTTTAGAAGTTAGCCAAGAAATAATTCCGAGAGCACGTATCTAATCCCTACTTAACCGCGCTTCGCCACCCCCGAGGAGACCTGCGGCCACCTCGGGGGTGTTTAAATGCCTCAACCTTTTCCCATCTCTGCAAGAAAAACCGTGTCGTTTCTGCGTAACTTAAATCATTATAATAAGTTACAACATAATTCCCAATTTATTTAAACTTCTCCCCGGCCTGGCGCACGGCTTCTCTTAAATCATTCCAGGACTTACCGGCCCCTTCTGCAAAAACTTTCCATGCATCGCCGCTTTTTCCTTTTAATTCATGGAGATTGACTTGGGCGTCTTTCATCTTCTTGTTCAATACTTCAACATCTTTATTTATCGCGATTTTTATATCAGCTGTTCCTTTTGCCGCCTTATCCTTCAAAAGGTTAATCTTGGCATTCCATTCTTTTAGCTGTGTGGCTAATTTATCGATGTACTCTTCTTTTTTTATCATATTCTGCCCGCAACAGCTTCTTACTTCTTCTTTTACTTCCCTTATTTCTTCTTTACCGCATTTTGAGCATACATATTTAGACACCTTAGCCTTTTCTCCACAAGATCCACATCCCATTTTACGCCCTCCTTAATGACGGCATAATTTACGTAAATTCAATTTACGTAAATTATCTGCCGGAATTAATGCTGAAACTACGAGAAAATTTGTTGCAAATTTTCAAGTGCTTTGCTTTCGGCGCAACTCCCTAACTACGTCTTATTCTACTCTCTTTTCTCCATTTTTCAATCCAAAATGACTCTAAAAAGTAAAAAGGGACAGTTGTGCTTAACCATCCCTTTTATCCGGCTTGATTACTTTAACCTAATCTCTCTTCTTGAATTAAATTTTTATCCCCTTAGCTACTCGCTTACCCAGATCAGGGTCGGCCTTGGTTAAGTTCCCCACCATGCGCTTTTGGGTAGATTTAGTGGCTTTCTGCAAAGAATCAACGATATTGTCCACTAGATGACTCTGGTCTTTTTTGCTAAGCGAGTGATAACGCTGGCCTGCCTGTGTGAAATCGTCGGTAAGACTGACCTTCTGACGCACCGCGTTTCCTTCAAGATAGTAATCTGCCGCAGTTCCGGTAGGTGCTTCGCAAGGCATACCGCCAGCCAAAGAATTTGGCTCATAGTTGACCGTCCCCTCTGGGATAGCATATTGCATCGCTCCGTCGCGCTGGTTATTGTTTACTTGCGCCAGAGGCCGATTAATAGGAAGCTGCAAATAATTTGCACCGAGTCTATGCCGCTGAGTATCCGCATAGGAGAATACTCTGCCTTGCAGGAGTTTGTCGGCTGAAAGCTCGATCCCCGGAACCAGCGACGCAGGACAGAATGCGGCCTGCTCAACTTCGGCAAAGAAGTTTTTCGGGTTGCGATTCAACACCATCTTGCCTACAGCCATCAATGGAAATTTATCTTCCGGCCAGGTCTTTGTCGGGTCAAGCGGATCAAAGTCCTGTTTTAATTCGTCGGCGATTTCCATAATCTGAACTTTTAATTCAAAGGTAACTGTTTTTCCGGATGCAATGGTATCATAAAGATCACGCGTGGCAATATCCGGGTCTTTTCCGGTTAAACGGGCAGCCTCGTGGCGGTCAATCGTTTCTATCCCGGCCTTGGGTTTCCAGTGATATTTAACATAGATAGCGCGACCATCGGCATTCACCCACTTATAGGTGTGCACCCCGAATCCCTCCATCTTACGGTAACTTTTGACTGTGCCCCGGTCAGAATGCAGCCAAGTAATCATATGCGTGGATTCCGAGGTCAGGGAAATAAAATCCCAGAAACGAGCGTCGTTACCGATATTGGTATCCGGAGCAGGCTTAAAGGCATGGACCATATCCGGGAACTTGATGGCATCACGGATGAAAAACACCGGAAGATTATTCCCCACCAGATCATAGTTACCCTCTTCGGTGTAAAATTTCACCGCAAACCCTCGCGGATCACGAACAGTATCCGCAGACCCTCTGAATTGGACCACCGTGGAAAATCGTACGAATACCGGAGTTTTCTTCTTTGGATCCTGAAGGAATTTTGCCGTGGTATATTTTGCCATGCTCTTATTAGCCTGAAAATAACCATGCGCTCCCGCGCCTTTGGCATGAACCACCCGCTCCGGGATTCTTTCACGGTCAAAGCTAGCCATCTTCTCGATAAAATGCACGTCCTGCAGCAAAACCGGCCCGCGCCTGCCGACAGTCAGCGAATTCTGATTATCGCTAACCGGTACTCCCTGATTAGTGGTAAGATATTTCTTTTTCATATAACCCTCCTTTTGTTTAAAAAACCGCCCTATATGTTATTTTTCATCAATCTTGCCTACTTCTACCTTAGCGTTAGGGTCAAACGGATTAGTCCGCATTGCTAGAGAAAAAAGATAAGGGTAAGATTGCTTTAAGTGTTTCATATAAGCTAACCACTGAACGGTTAATTGATAATAAGCCCTTTTGATATCGCCGGAAAGATGCTGGTAGTCTGTTTCGGGCAATCGGCTGAAGTCTATTCTATAAGCTAATTCATCGGTTAAATGAAAAACTGCCCAGAGTAAGTCTGTAAATGATTCATGTTCCAGTAAATTGGGGTTTTCCAGTAAATTCAGCAAAAACTGCCGCTTGGCGACTAAATATTTTTTCATTTCGCCGAGGCCATTTTTTTTACTGTCAATCTGCGCTTCGTGTTTTTCGATATGTTTTTTTACCCTCGCGAACTCTTTATCCGACCAATCGTTATTTACAACAAGATACTGCGTGACATTGGCAGTATTTTGGTCAAAAGCAGAACAGATTCTCAGCAACTCAGTTCCTACTTCGGTAAAAAAAGTGCCGATAACCATATTTAATTTATTCAGCAAAACCCTTTTTTCCCTATAGTGCAACAACTGATGCAAAACCAGCGTTACCAGCATTACTTCAATGAAAACAAACGCAATATCTCCGATTAGATATATTAAAATATGGTGAAGATCCCTAAAGACCAAATAATGGATAAAATAAACAAGCGCGGATAGGGCGATCAATAAGATACATAAAAAAACCTGCCAGTTAAAAATACGTTTTATTTTCATTGTTTTTTCCTGTTGAAATTTTTTTTATCTTCTATGTCTTTTCCATCGGCTGGCCGCAACAAACAAGTTCTCCGCCGCCTACTTTTGTTACGGTAACTTCATTGCCGCAAACATTGCACCGATATTTTTCTCCGACTTTTTTTACTGCCACGCTAAACCTCCTTTAAATAATAAACCAGTGACAGAACTTCCTAACTTCTACATATTTTACTCTCTTTTGGCTATTTTCCAACCTCATTAACCAATGAGAAACAAAAAAATGGGCGGCTGTGTTTAACCATTCCCTTTTTTATGTAGAAATCTTATAAAAGTATCCTACTTAACCGTATTCGGTGAAATGCGGATGGTCTTGCCATTTTTCCATACCGCGAGTGGGCGGCCTGTTATCTTGTGCCGCTCGATAACTCCCCGCACCGCTTTTTTTAATGCGGCTTCCGCCTTATCCTGCAAAGACATTCTTTTTTTCATTTATTACCTCTTGCTTCTTTGAACCATTGTAAATAAATTATCATTAATCACTTCTCTGTGACTGTTTCGTCTTTTCGCGATCAATATAGGTTTTACCTTTGAATTATCAAATAATATCCACGAATCAAGTAATGGCTCATATAGGTTGAAAAAGTTATTTACACCGCGAGTGAATCTTCTCCGCACGTCTTCCGCAGGCACATTATGCCCGCCTTCTGCGACGCGATCTTTAATACGGGCTATTGCTAATTCCGGACTGGGAATCCAGAGAAAAAAAAGATGCAACACATAACCTTTCGATTTTAACTCTGCAAGCAAGCCTGCATAAGTTTTACCGGACAATGTCGTTTCAAAAGCAAAATCAAAACCACGTCTGGCATATTCATGGATTTCTTGCAGCACGAGCTTGCCGGCTTTAATAGCTGCGGCGCGAGGCTCAAACGGGGCTAATCCTTGAGCGATAAGATCAGCATTTACAAAATTTGGACAATTCACATAGTCAGGCAGAAATAACTTAGCAAAAGTCGTCTTACCCGCTCCATTTGGCCCTGCTATGATATAAACCGCTTTATTTTTCATAACCGCCCTTATCCAAACAGTCAACCATGACTACAATAAACTTCATTATACCAAAAACTGGCAAAAAAAAGTAGAAGAATCGCTTTTATTCTGTTAAGTTTGACTATTTAAAAAACGAGAGCTTTCTTCGAAGGATTTAAAAAATAATAGACTTTCCCGTCCGTGGCAGCATGTTCCATTTTGGAACACGCTCAAACTTAACTTTAAGCAAAAAAGGGACGGTTATATTTAACCATCCCTTTCTCTCCGAAAAATCTTACCTAAAGGGCTACTTCGTATTAAAGCTATAAATAAATTCTGAGTTCTGATATTGAATTTTTTCGGAATTAAAAAATAACTATACCACATCTTTATGTGTTTCAACTCGTAAAGGAGTTACAATACAAATTATTTCGGATTATTTTCGTCTACGGATAACTGCCCTTGCGGGAGCGCCGTCTGAATTCAATATTTTTAGCGGTAGGCAGATTAAATCATACTTTCCCGGCTTAATACCGGAAAGATCCAACCCCTCAATAATACAAATGCCTGCTTTAAGCAGTTTCTGATGCGTCTGGACGCCATCTTTATGATATCCTCCCACCGAAAGATAATCCACGCCTACGGCACGCACTCTTACCGACACAAGATAATTTGCCGCCTCTTTGGAAATATAAACAAAGCTTTTGTTAAAACTGCCCTTCTTCCAGTATGTTGAATTTTTAGTCTTAAAAAGTATCCGCTCTCCCGGGCCGATACGATGTTTACGTAATTCATCCGGCTTGATGCTTACCTTATCTTTGATTGGGATAATACGCGCCACCCCGATAGCCGCGTCTGGCGGCATTTTATCTAAACTTCTGCCTTTAGGCATGAAATGAAGAGGCGCATCCATATGTGTTCCGGTATGCGATCCCATCGAAAGAAAAGAAACATTATCATTATCCCCTGTATCTATATTTTTGGTTTGCTTAATCAAAACCGGAGGATCGCTCGGCCAGCGGGCCATTCCGTTTTTAATCGTAACCGATATGTCTATCCACTTCTTTATCATCTTTAAGAAAAAACTCGTATCAGAACTGCTTAACTATTTGGTAATATTTCAGCTATAAATAAATTCTGGGAGGGCAGCGAAATTTTACGGAATTTCTCGGAATTCAGCATTGTGTCCCTTGATTTTGTCCCTTGATTTCCTTGCTAGTTGTTTTACCATGCCGGTTGTCCAATTAAAAGTGGTACTGTTTTAGGGGGTAAGGTCAAAACAGAGTACCTGTTTTTCTTTCTTCTTACACTCCGCAATCTTCTAAAGCAGTTAAAAATTGTTCTGCAAAATTAACCCGTAATATTGTTTTAAATATTTCAGGGAATTAATAAGCAAAGAGCCTAAATACCAGCTTAAAATAATAACTATTATGGTTACGATTACCTTCTTTTTCTGGCTAAAACGTGAGTTTAGCCAGACTAAAGGCAGGGCTAACGGGCCTACGCTTAATAAAGCAGTAACGATCCAGAAAGTTTTAAAATACCACTTTGTCTCTTGGGGTTCTTCTTTTATCATTTGTCATTTCTCCCTCACACTCGAAAATTCGTATCAGAACTGCTTAACTATTTCGCTATCTTTATATATTATAATACTATCCCAATAAATTCCAAGCCTTATCCAAGCCAGAGGGCAATGGTTTGGCTTTCAATATAGCCAAAGCCACGCAATTTAAGATTTAAACTTTTATATGCCAGCAATTATGTGTATTGCGGTTGCGATAATCTTCAGGGATTGTTTTGGGGGTGAGTTTAATAATTTGCTTTGCCGGAATATCATCAAAACGCGGCGTGAAGCGCTGGTGATTTGTTGAGAAAAATAAATCAGACCCCGGCTGCATCAGCTTTAAAACATTACGGATCAATTCAGGATGGTCGAGGTTGATATCAAACGATACGCGCGCGGAATCATCTTTAAAAAAAGACGGCGGGTCAACAAACGCCAACGTAAAACGCTCACCCCTACTATATGCGTTATGTAAATAGGTTATCGCATCGGACTGCACTAATGTATGCTGTTTTCCCCAAAGCCCGTTTAACACTAGATTATCTTTCGCCCAATCAAGGTAGGTTCGCGAGCGGTCAACCGTCACTGTTGATTTAGCACCCCCAGCCGCCGCTGCACAAGTAAACGTGCCGGTGTAAGCAAAGAGGTTTAAAAAATCTTTTCCTTGGGATAGCTTTCCGATAATTACACGCGTATTGCGATGGTCGGAATACAACCCGGTATCAAGATAATCGCTTAAATTGACCCAAAAACGCAAGGTTAGTTCACGCACCTCAAAGCGCTTACCGGAAGAATCAATTTTTGTATAGCGCGGGCCTCGGGCAGTATTTGTATGCCGGCGCCTGATATAGACTTTATCCGGGGAAACATTTAAAGCGCCTGCCGCAACACTCGCCATTTGTGACAGATATTCCGGCCCTGTCTGCAGGCGCTCATATTCCGCAACAACAATACGCCCAGCGTACCAATCTACAACCATGCGGATATCCGGGGCGTCCCAATCGTAAAGCCGAAAGCAATCAATTCCCTCGCGTTTAAATTTTCTGGAGAAATGCCGAAAATGTTTACGAAGAGTACTAGAAAGGGCCTCTGCCTGACAAACCACCTTTTCTGGCGTTACAAACCCCTTGGGAAGCTTTTGGTTATACATATTATTACGCGCTTATATGTTTACTAAACTCTAGTCCTGCCCCTGGGGCGGGATTTATCCGGATTGACCTAGCTTTTTTACAATGTCTTCGGGCATAGCCTTGGGCTGGAAATTAGTATCTATATAAACCAACACTGTAGCAGCAGTTACTAAAACTTGGCCATTACGTTTTACTTCCTGAATAAATTCCAACGAGGCATTTTTTATTTTGGTAATCTGGCTGGTTATCTCAAGCGTATCCGCATAACGGGCAGGCGTCTTATAATCAATGTTGACGCATTTTACAGCAAACAGGCCGCCTTTTTCGGATAATAATTTTATATCTACGCCCTTATCTCTTAAAAATTCCGTACGCGCTTCTTCAAGATATTTGAGATAATTGGCATAATAGACCACTCCTCCGCAATCGGTATCGTGATAATAAATTTTTTTAGACAGGGTATTCATATATTAAGATCTTTCCGGATCAGATAGTTGTTTTATTTTATCCAAGACTTCCGGTATGCTAAAGGGTTTATTCATTATAGCACTGGCATAGGCAAGTTCAGGGTAATTGTGTTTAAAATCGCCTCCCTCTGCCTTTGCCATCGGACTGCCCGTTAGGACTATGACTTTTAAAGCGATGACATGTTCATGTATATATTTTAATACCTCTATTCCGCTTACCCCGGGTAATTTTAGATCCAAAAGCACAATATTATAGCCGTCTATATTGATATCGCGCAGCCCGCCTATCGCATTATAGGCAACATCTACAAGATATCCCTCGCTCTCAAGGATCTCGCGCAATTCTTCGCACATTTCTTCGTCATCTTCAACTATTAGTATTTTTATCTTGTTCATGGCTGCGCTATAAGCGGCAATGATACATACATAGATGTGCCTTCGTCTTTTTTACTTTTAGTATTTATGCTTCCCGAATGTAAATTTACTACCTGCTGGCATACGCTAAGGCCCAAGCCCATGCCTCTTGACCGCGTGGTAAAAAATGGTTCAAACGCCTTGTCTAATTCATAGTCATCCATGCCGCAGCCATTATCCGTAAAAACGATATTAAACATATCCTTTTTCTTATCGCAATCGACAGAAATATCTATACGGCCTTTTTTATCGCCAAACGCCTGGTAAGCATTATCCAGAATATTGGAAAAAAGGGCTGTTATATGCACGGGATCAGCGTCAATTAATAGGTCTTTTGGGCAATTACCGTAGATTATTTTTACCTCCACATCATATCCCGTATATTTATTACGGCAAAATGCAAGGCAATCATCCAAAACGCTAGATACATTCATTTTTGTATAATTAGGCGTCTTAATACGGGAATAACTTAAAAGATTTTCAATAATTTGGTCGCTTTCAGCTATTTTTTTCTCAATATTTTTTATATGCTTTATAAGGTTTTCATTATCGCCAATCTTCATTCTAAGATTATAAATAGCAGTATTTATAACACCCAAAGGATTCCTTAATTCATGGGCAACGGTAGCGGCAAGCGTACCGATGTCAGCCAGGCGGCGCGAATCTTCAAGCTGCTTCTCAATGTTTTTCTTATCCCGCCTTAATTCATCTTCTATCTTTTTTTGACGAGTAATATCTATTGTTGTTTCAATTACTCCGGTTACAACACCTTTATTATCTTTCAGCGGCTGGGCATTTACCTTCCAATATCTTCCGTCGGAAGTCTGATTCTCGCTGGATTCGGCAAGGCCGGTACGAATACAATCTCTGACTGCGCAGAGTAAACAGGGAACGCTGCGGTTATGCCATACTTCATAGCATTTTTTGCCGATAATTTGATCTGCAGTCAATCCTACCGATTCTGCAGCTGCCTTGTTTGCCCATAAAATTGTATTTTGTGTATCCTGATAAACAATTAGCTCGCTTACTGTATCCAAAACCATGTTTTTTTCCTGTTCTAACCTTTGCAGCGCATCCTCTGCCTTTTTGCGTTCGGTGATATCGCGAAAACTCCATACGCGGCCCACGACAGCATCGCCTAAACGCTGAGGCTGAGAATAACGTTCGAACACGCGCCCGTCGCGGAATTTCAACTCCTCCCAAGAGCTGTCCTGCGGGAACAGATAAAGCTCCTGGACTCTGGCAAGAAACGCGGCCGGATCTTCCAGTTGATCCAGGACAAACTTAAGCAACTGCTGATCGTCCAGCCTGTCCACGATGGTTTTGGGAATCCGCCACAACTCCAGAAACTTCTGGTTGAAACTACTTACCCTGCCATGGACATCAACCACCAAGATACCATCGGCCGTAGACTCCAAAGTAGCGCTCAGCAATGAGTACGATTGTTTCAACGACTCCTCTATTTGTTTACGCGCAGTAGCATCACTGTAAATCGCCACAATCTCACCGCTGGGTAATTTATAAACATAATTTTCCTTCCAGCCTGTGATTCTTTTATCTTTATATAAGGCAACCGGGTGTTCTTGCGGTTTACCAGTTTTCCAGACTCGCTGAAAAACCTCAAAAAGTCCGAATTCTTTTACTCCCGGGAATATCTCAAGAACACTTTTACCAATAAGCGTTTCTTTTTTAATTTTTTCTACTCTCTCGGCGGCCTTATTAAAATCTTTAAAAATAAAGTCACTACCGTCATTTTTTGCCTCGTAGATAGCTACACACGTATCCATATTATTAAATAATTCCCTGAACCTACGCTCGCTGTTACTTAACGCATCCTCTATCAATGAAGAAGTTTTTAGCCCGCCTCTTGCAGCAGTGTCTTTTTTTTTACTCTTATTATTCATATCACACTCCTATTGCCCCCGGTGTTTCATTTTCGCTACTTTTCAAAAATTCCCTTGTATGCCCCATACCCTTCTTTTTCTAAATCTTCTTTCGGGATAAAGCGTAGAGCGGCAGAATTATCAGTAATGTTTATAGGGTTGATACAAAAATTTTTTGCATCGTAGCTCCTTTTAACAACAAGAACCGCTATTGGCGGCATAACGCGCCTTGACAGCTTGAGCCGCTGCCCGCGGTACATGCCAAGCAATGTTCTCCGGTCGTAATTTCTCTATTTTCCAAATCTATCACGGAAAACCCGTCAATATTAAAATCGTTATCTTCTTTATCCCTCAAGGCATACCCCATAGCAAGGTTAAAATCACAATCATACAACCTGCCGTCATGGCCCACGCTTAAAAACGTGCGGCACATCAATGTTTCGATGGTTTTCGGATTAAAGCCATTCTCCAGAATATTAGAATAGTTCTCGTATTCGTTGTTTGATTCCAGGTAATCCTTAAATTTCTTAATCGCTACGTTAGTAATCGTAAGCAACCGATTAAATTCAATTCCGTAACCTTCCTTTAAAACTTTCTTATAATCTCTTTCCAGCACATCTTGCGCTGCCGGTAAAAACGCGCCACCGGGATTATAGACAATATCCAGCGCTAAATCGGCCTCTCTTGCATACCCTAAATCATTTAATAACTTTAAAACCTTAATACTTTTTTCAAAAACACCTGTCCCGCGCTGACGATCTACATTTTCTTTTGTGTAGCAAGGCAGAGAACAGACGAGATGGACTTTATTCGACTTAAGAAATCCCGGCGAATACTCCTTCCCATCCTCCAGCAATACCGTCAGGTTTGAACGAACAATGAGCTCGCTAACTAAAGAACGGGCTGAGGCAACAAAATAATCAAAATTAGGATTTAACTCCGGCGCGCCTCCGGTAATATCGAGTGTCCTAATCTTATTTCTTCTTAAAAAATCAAGGATAGCCTCAACTACGCTTTTGGGCATTATCTTTTTTCCCCGCGGGGATGCCTCAATATGGCAATGTAAGCAGCTCTGATTGCAAAGGTCTCCCATATTTACCTGCAATGTCGTAAGAGCCAACCTTCTTAAAATATCCGTCTTTATTTGGCGTTTTTCTAATACTTCTAAAAAGGCGTTCACTCTAACCTCGCTTTATGCTTACGTATTATTTGATAAAATACCGGAACCATCATAATGCCCGCCATAAGGGCCGCAGCAATCAGGAACTTCGGCGCGAATAAATCTTTAAAATTTTTAATCTCACCTAGGCTGCCGCCGAAAAAAGCCGCGATAATTACACCGGGGATAAAACCCAAAAAACTCGCCAGGAAATAATCCCTAAACTTAATCCGAGATAATCCGGCAAAGTAATTCAATGCTTCATAAGGAACTAATGGTATAAGCCGGAAAAATAAAACTGCCTCAAAGCCTTTCTTTCCCAATTTTTCATCAAGTCCTTTAAATCTGCCTTTTAACATGTTTTCTATAAAATGCCTGCCGAAATAGCGCGAAGTTATAAATGTAGCGCTAGTTCCAATCATTGCCCCAATCATCAAATATATTGCCCCCATTACCTTGCCAAAGGCAAGTCCGGCGGCCAATGACAAAGCCGCAATAGGCGGCATAATTGATATTGTATTTAAAACATAGGCAATGATGTAGGCAAAAACCGCAAAATTCCCGAAAGAGCGAATATAATCACGTAACGCTAGCGGCGTAAGGCTTTTAAAACTTACACAATGGCATCTGACTAACCACCAAACAGCCACCACAATAAGCCCGCCTATAACTAATTTTATTATAAGTGCGCTACGGGTTTTTCCCATAAACCTGTCACAAGCCCCGTTAGAGACCAGCCCGACTTCGTTCTGGCGGGTAGGTCGCCAACGGTGACCGTCTAAAAACATAAAACTAAATATTGCCTATTACTTCCCTGCATAACAACTACCCCCATAAACGCATCTCTTATGATCTCTAACGGGGCAAAAACCTCAACATTAGCCAGAAAAACGCTTTTAATATCGGCTTATTCATCAAATCAAAGTAATATTGGTCGGCCGAGCGTTTAACAATCTGTGCTAGTGTCGGATATATATGAATCGTCGAGCTTAGTTTATTGATTTTTAACCCCGCGGACTTTGCTAATACGTATTCATGTATAAGTTCGCCTGCGCTTGCGCCCACTATATGCGCCCCAAGAATATAACCTCTCTTATCGGTAATCACCTTGGCAAACCCGGCCTCTTCTAAATCCGTAACTGCCCGGTCATTTGCGTTATAGTTTGAGCGATAAACATTAATATTTCTATAACTGGTTCTAGCTTCCTCCTCAGTCAAACCCACGCGCGCTAATTCCGGATCGGTAAACGTGCACCACGGTACAACGCTATAGTTAGCTTTACGCTTAAAAGGCAAAAGAGCGTTACCAACAGCAATAATCGCCTGATACTCTGCCATATGGCTAAACTGATAAGGCCCGGTAATATCACCGCAGGCGTATATGTTTTTGGCCGAAGTTTTTAAAGTAACATCCACCTCTATGCCTTTATTTGAATGCTTAACCCCTGCTTTTTCAAGGCTAAGCCCTTCTACATTGGCCAGACGTCCTACTGCCAGCAAAACCTTATCGGCTTTTATAACTGACAGTTTCTTATCCTTATCCTCTAATGTAACAACGACTAACCCTTCGTTTTTACTAAACCTTACCGCGCGCTTTTCGGTAAAAATTTTTATCCCTTCTTGTTTAAAGCTATTTACCAAAACATCAGCAATCTCTTTATCCTCTCTTATAAGTGGCCGGTCAAAGGCTTCTATGATAGAAACCTCCACCCCAAGGCGCGCAAAAGCCAAAGCAAGCTCCATACCGATAGGGCCTGCTCCTAAAACCGCAAGAGAATTCGGCAAAACCTCTAAATCAAATATATTCGCATTGGTAAAATAATCGATATCATTGAGGCCGTCTATGGAAGGAACCAACGGGTGAGAACCGCAAGCGATAATAAAGCGTTTTGCAGAGATGCGCGTGCCGTTTAACTCGATGCTGTTACTGTCAATAAATTTTGGGTTGCCAAAAAGCACCTTTATCCCGCGTTTTTCAAAGAGCTCCGCGGGATGATGGCTAGCTATCTTTTTTACAACACTCCGAACACGCGCCATTACCAAATCCGGAGAAAACTTAGCCGGTGAATCAATATATATCCCGAACTCTTTGGCGCGCCTTAAGAGAAAAAAAACCTGCGCGGATTTTAGGAGGGTTTTTGAGGGGATACAGCCGTACCACGTGCAATCACCACCCAATTTATTTTTCTCAACCAACGCGGTTTTAGCACCCAAAGAGGCACTACCTGTTGCCGCAACCAGGCCCGCTGCACCCCCGCCTAAAACAACTAAATCATAATCATAGCGCATGAGAAAATTTCCCCTGCTTAAGATATCTTAAATCGCGCGCTGTATCAATATCATGCCAAAAAGGTAAAATAATCGTACTTTTTTTTAACTCTCTCGCCCTCTTAAGCGTTTCCTTAAAAACCGAGCCGCAACTCCATTTTACGCCTTTAAATATCTTCCTGCAAGGCTCTTTTAAGCCAATAAGATAATAGCCGCCGTCATAGGCAGGGCCCAATACCAAATCACGTTTGCTAAGTTCCAGAAAAGCCCTATTTATGTACGTTAGCGGCAGATTAGGCGAGTCAGAGCCGATTATTACTACACAAGCACCGGGCGCGGCATACGCCTTAAAGGCGTTAAACATCCTTTCGCCTAAGTCGCCTCCCTCTTGCTTGTAAAATTGAAAATCCGCGGCGATTTTCTTTAAATACACGGGCTTCTTACTAGCGGAATCATAGGCTAAGACTTTATGGCTACATTTTATTTTTCTAGCTCGTCCTAAGGTATCAGCTAAAAGTTCCTTATAAAGCTTAAGGCATCCCTCTTGCGAAAGATGCCTTGATAATCTTGTCTTAACTTTCCCTTTTTGCGGTTCCTTAGCAAATACAATAAGAATGCGCCTCACCGAGACCACTTCCTCTTTTACTATTTTTTTAACCATGTGCACTGCGGTAGTGCACATGGTTAGATTATCTTAAGTCGTCATATAGACGCTTTAGCTTATTCAGAGGGTATCCGAATCGAAAAAGCAAAATTATCCAATTATAAAGCAAAAACGTCTTTATAATGCCGCGGCTTTCCCATCTGCGGGCAGATACAAAAATTTTATCAGGCAAAACAACAGTTTTTCCGAAATCCCGCAATCGCCTCGTAAAAAGCACGTCTTCCATAATCGGAACTTCCGGAAAACCGCCTATTTTTAAAAAAACGCTCTTTTTTACGAAAATCCCCTGGTCGCCGTAAAATTCCTTGGTAAGCCTGGCGCGGATATTTCCCTGTAATTCAATCAGCCTGAATATTAAACCTTTCTTATCGATACGCTGTGTAAGGCAACCACCGGCATAGCCATTTTCTATTATCCCTGCCTCAATGGCTGCTAAGGCGTCTTTAGATACGGTTGTATCGGCGTGCAGGAACAACAATATCTCATTGTTGGCGCTTATGGCGCCGGAATTCATCTGGACAGCGCGCCCTTTTTTGCTTTCTAAAACCCTGCCGAACCGATTAGCAATCTTGCGGCTTTCATCAATACTTCCCCCATCTACAAAAATAAGTTCTGACCGAGAAGAAAGTTTTTGAAATGCGGCGAAGTTTTCAAATAAGATTTTCTCTTCATTATATACGGGGCATATAACGCTTACCATTTTTAGCCTTATCAAAGGTTTACTACGTTAGATCTCTTTTTTAAAACGGGAACGCCCAATTAAAAATAAAAACCCCGCTGTGAAATTTTTCTTGCAGCGGGAAAACCTTTACAAACTAACCGACTAATCTACACCTGGCTGAATTATCACTCCTTATTATGCCAACGCCGACATTCCGCGTCGGCAGATTTCTTTGGCGTATTCGGTCCAGATACCACTGCCCCAGTAACGAAAACAGCTGGTTTGTGATAACAATAGATAAAGCAGAGCTTCTTGGTAGTTTTTCCCGCCACTAAAGCCATCGCCGTATTTATCATGGAAGGTAACGCTTAGTTTATTTATCGGATCAAGCACGTGCTCGTAACCTTTAACCCAATTTTTATCGTTAGTCCAGGAACCCCGGTCTAAGTTAAAATGCTGGTCTTTTTCGTGGATTTTTTTAATTGCCTCATCGCAAGTGCCAGGATGATAATTTTTACCAACTATCTCCCATATTTTGTGCTGAGAAACCGGCTGAACCGGAATAAAATCTTTCTCTTTTAAACCCTCTTTATTTACGAATTCCAGGTATTCAGATCCGTTCATCGACACCGTGCCTTCATTTGCGATATCGCTAAACGCGCGGCAATAGGCATCAGGGAATTCATTCATCATTACCCCGCCGTTTTCGCCGTCGCCAATCTGTGAAACATAAGACGGTAGATTTTTACCGCAATAATCTTCGCGGCCGACAGATTTTGCCTCGGCATAAGGCTGCATTTGCCCCACAAGTTTAGTATCAGAGCCTTTGGTTTTAATTAAGATCGTTATCTCTTCAATATCGCCGTTCGAATTTTTTGCCACCAAACGATGCGGAAAATGCGGCCGCTTAATCCATGCGCCATCCATGTTTTCTATCGTATGCTCTTGAACCAAAAGCCACTCATAACCACATTCTTTAAGGGCTTTGACGTACTCAAAACAAACATCGGGATGAATAGGTAGATGCATTTCAGGCGGCGAAAAACCTTTAACCCGCTTAACCGCCTCAATTCCAAAAATAGAAGCAAAATGCTTACGCCAAGCCATGATATGCAGTTTTATATCCGGGATAGGCGTTGAGGTTACCACTGCGTGCGACCACATCGTTCCCAGCCACTCCACATAACGATGGTATTTATCGCTTGCCGCGATGGCTTTAAGATTTTCTAAAACCTTCTCTTCTAGCATCTGCTGAAATGCCCAAAATAGATTACCGGAGTAATCAAGCATTACCCTTGGATTTTTATGCTGAGCGACTAAATCACGGACAATATCCGATGTCCGAGAATAGCATTTAAGGAATACCGACGCGTTGTGGTTATCACCGATATTCTGATGTTCGAGCATATATTGCAGATTTGAGATAAGCCCTGCCGCGTGCATATGGGAGGCGTCTTGCGTATTAATGATTGTCGGCTGATGCATATGCAGCGTTATGCCAAAGGAAGAACTTACATGCCCAAAATGAATATTAGAAATAGAGGCATAATTTTCCTTCTTAGGAGGTGAGAGTTTTTTAATATCGTCGAGAGTTGCGGCAATATCAGGAAAATTATCAATTATACCGTACATATTTAAGCTATCACCTCTAGTGTCTGCGCTACTGACAGATAATATTTAGCGCAATCTATATCGGAAAATATATTATCGCGCCCCTCTACTTCTTTGAGCCATTCACTGTTTATGCTGTTATTTAACAGGTCGCTATAAAGGCGGTTAAAACGGCAGATATGATCCTTTATCCTTTTCTGGGCATAACTCACCATCGTACCGGTCTTCATGATAAATGGCCAGTCGCTGGATTCCGCTAAAACAAGTTCGCGCGCCGCCTGATTTAACGCGCGCTTGATTAAACTCCGCTTTGCGTCTTTATCCAAATAATTAGCGAATTTTTCGGATAGTTCAGCCATCCTGCGGCTGGCGTTATGCAGATGCCGATAAACCCAGTCATTGGAACCTTCCAGCCAAAACTCCGAATACCCCTTCCACCCCCAGCTGGACTGCGTTGGAAGCGACATCTGATTAGTGGAATATTCCGCCAAATAGTCTGAAGGGGTGGCTAGTTTTACAGTTTTCTGGTCATAAACAATTTTTCTGATTAAAAAATCAATCCACATCGGCCCCTCAAACCACCAGTGGCCGAAGAGTTCCGCGTCATAGGGCGCAATAATAATCGGCTTTCTATCCATATGCGAGCATAAAAATTCTATCTGGCGCTCGCGGTTAAACATAAAGTTAGCGGCGTGTTGTGCCGCTTTCTCGCGCGCCCAATCCGGCCGGTAAGCCTCTTTGTATTCGGTATTTCCGGTAATCCTCCAGTATTTTATCCCGGTATTAATACGAAAACCCATGTGATGAATATAGGGCTTAATATATTCATAATCCAATTCAAATCCGATATCGCGGTAATATTCACGATAATCAGGGTCACCGGGATAACCCTCCTTGGAACTCCAGACCTGTTTTGACGACTCCCAGTCGCGGGCAAAGGCGGCAACACCAGAGGGGCAATATAACGGCGCATATACACTATAGCGCGGGGCGGGATCGGCATTCATTATGGCGTGGGAATCCACAAAAAAATAGCGTATCCCTGCCTCTTTTAAAACTTCATCAACGTGCGGGTAATAACCGCACTCCGGAAGCCAAAATCCGCGCGGAGCCCTTCCGAACATTTTTTTATAATTCTCCACCCCGATAAATACCTGGGCTTTTACTGACGCCGGATTAATGCTTAAATTAGGAAGAAATCCGTGAGTCGCACACGATGCCACGACTTCCAAGACGCCTAAATCCTGAAACTTCTTAAAACCGGAGACTAAATCCTTCTTGTATTTATTGACAAAGGTCTCTTTTGCCTCGAGTAGCCTGTGATTATACATGAGTGCTAAGCCGTGATAGTGCGGCTCAAACCCGGTACGGTAGATTTCTTTTTCGGAGAGCTCGATGAGTTTATTTAAATGGCGGATGTAGCGGTCTTGCAAGAGCGGGTCTTTTAGCATTGAGGCCAACGGCGGGGTAAGCGACATCGCAATACGAAAATTTACCCCGTCATTAACTAAGCGCTCAAAAACATCCAAAAGCGGGATATATGTTTCGGTGATTGCTTCATAAAGCCAATTTTCCTCAAGAAAATATTCCTCTTCGGGATGGCGTACATATGGAAGATGCGCGTGCAGAAATAGACAAAGATATCCTTGGGCCATTTTAACTTATTCTATGGTTCGTATATGGTTTTTACGCGTTCAACGGAGGTAGCAATCCGCCGTTTTTCAACTTTATCATTGGATATAGCGGAAAAATCCAGGGGGATTTTTCCATCGGGGAGGGCAAATCTTAAGGTAAAGGTACCGTCTTGGCGTAATTTTATCTTTTTATCGGCGAGCCAGACCTCCGCGTCCGGTTCAGTACGACCGTAAACAATAAGTTCGGTTCCTATCTCAAAAAAGAACGTTCTTTTCTTTTGTTCTTGCGTACTTGCGCCACTGGAAAGCTGTTCGCTGCCACCGCCAAAAACAAGCATCTCTTCTGACGCGCCAAGCAAAATCTTCTTTATGAATTGCCCGCGCGATGTGCCGCGCAGTAAAATATCATCTAGCGATATACCGTCTTTTAAGTTAAAGCGCGGATTTGCTCCTCGCGCGGCTATACCTTTACGCCTTAATAAAATATTTTTTAGTAAGGGGAATAACTTTGAATAATAAGCGCGGATATCAGCTTCGGTTAAAAAAATTTTGCGCCGGCGCGGATTTTGCGAATTGCGGGCACCGGGATTATTTTTCGCGGAGTTTTTTCGCGCGTTTTTTTCTTCATCTCTCTCGAAAATTACAAAAGGGGGATCATTAGGTGAATCATTCTTTACGTCAAGCCAGATCTCTTCCTTACGCCACGAAGACGACGCACGCGGAGTATGCACAAAGTTAGAACGCGCAAAACTAAAGAACCGACCGCTCGGCGCGCGCAGGCCAAACTCCGCGCAAACGCTTGCGCCATCCTTCCAGAAATTTATATACCAATTAGTAGCACTCGGCCCTGTTTCGATATCAAACCAGCTATTCGCATTTGTGCCGTTAAAATCAATACAAGTAACATCATATACCCGCAAAACCCATGCACAGCGGTTTATCTCATCGCCGATTTTATCTCTTAAGTCGGAAAATGCGCTGGGTGCAATTTCCCAATAGGCATATAACCAGTACGGATCACGGGCAATGAGTGTAATATATGTGGAATTATATCCGGAAGGAAGCTCGCAACTCTCCAGAGAAACTTTTTGGGGCGGATGAGGAATATTTCTTTTGACCGGCTCCTCGCTACTACTTATCGGAGGTATTACTTTTTCAAAAGCAGAGAATTTTTCCGGCGGAAATGACGCCGGAACAGGATGAATGGTTTCAAAAACACTTTTTTGGCCCGGCAGAGAACGGCTTTGCCCTTTTCGTGCAGGCGCTTTTTTAGACTTGGTTGTTTTTGCGCTTTTTACGGCCAAAGCTTCGCCCCTCCTCAATTAATTACTGTAAATACTTAATACCTCGTCTGTAATCGTATCCCAGGAAAACACCGTCTCAACCGCTATGCGGCCGTTATTCCCCATCCAGCGCGCGTGCTCAAAATCGCTAAAAAGCGTGCCGATGCCCCAAGCCACTGAATCGGCAGTTGGATAAACTTTAAGGCCGTTTACGTCATGCCAGACTATCTCCGAAGGCCCGCCGTTGGAAGTGGCGACTACCGGCTTTCCCGCGCTCCATGCTTCCAAAATAACTATCCCAAACGGCTCATTACGGCTGGGGACGCATACACAATCACTTGCCTTATAAAGGTCGGTTAAGCGCCAGCCATTGTGATATCCGAGAAATCTGGTAGCATGCGAAACACCTAGATGCTTCGCCCTGTCTTCTGCGCTCCAACGCATCTCTCCGTCGCCGACAAAAACAAACTTGGCGTTACCGTAGAACTTTAAGATATGCGGAATCGCGTCAACAAGGATATCCGGCCCTTTTTGATAAACCATCCTGCCGGCAAAAAGCACCATCGGGTCCATCGCTCCGATATCATACATCCGCCTTACCGCCGCAGGCTCTACCCAGCCATCGTAATTATGATAATTTATGCCGTTATAAGCTACACTAACCTTATTGTCGGGTAAGCTATATATCCACATTAATTCATTTTTAAGCGATTTGGAGACCGCGACCACCTTATCCGCGCAATAGGCGCCGAGCCATTCTATATGACGGATCCTCTCGGAGTTTCCGCCGAAGAAATTATTACCGCACCTGCCGTATTCGGTCGAGTGCATTGTAAAAATCGCTTTTCTAGGGCGGCCTTCTTTAATCCAAATAAGCGCGTACGCGGTAAGCCAATCGTGAGCATGGATAATATCAAAGTACCCCGCGTAATTTTCAGTCTGGTAAAACGCATCCACAAAAGCACGGCACATATTTTTTATTTCTTCCACGAAATCAGGATTGGTATTGAAAGGGCAACGATGATAGTGTACGCCATGTATACGCTCATACCACGGCTGATCATGGCGCGCTAGTCTTGTAAAAACATGCACTTCATGCCCCTTACGTTCTAACGCGCAGGCAAGCTCTGTGACATGCGCCGCTACGCCGCCCACATAGATAGAATACACCGACTCCCAGGAAAAAATCGCGATGCGCATTAAGCAGAAATTTCCTTTAATGAATTATGGCTTCCGTATGAATTCGAAGTAGTATTTTTATTTGACGGATCCGTCCACCACTGCCCATCTACAATAAATTTATATTCATACCTGCCGGGCTTAAGGTTAACATTTGCTTTCCATGCGCCGTTCTTGCCTTTTAGCATCTTTATTCCATTCTGTAACCAAGAGTTAAAACTACCGGTTAAAACAACACTCTTTGCCTGCGGAGCGTTAAGCTGAAACTCCACATCCTTTTCTCTGACCCTTTTTGTAGCAGTAATCATACCCTCCCCCTTTCCTGTTACAGTAAAATGCTGTAACTTGACCACCTCATCCACTGACACTTCAAAGACATTAGCAATCTTGGTTAACATCTTGGCTGTAAGCCCCCGCTTATCTAACTCCCACATACAGATTGCCTGCCTTGAGACACCCAACCTTCCCGCCAAGTCATCCTGAGTAAATTTTTTTCGCTCTCTTAATCTTTTTATACTTTCCCCAAACATATTATTCCTAACTCGTTGTAAATATTATAGTTAAATTATAAGTACGTACATCAAAAATTCGTGCCTACCACTACCTTCCTCGCCCTATTTATTATACATCAAACCAGCTATGACTTGTTCTGCGAAAAAATAGTATGCCACACTCTGTTAACTTTGTCAAGCAAAATCTGCCAATGCCGCCGTTGGCGGCACCCCGCCATTCGGCGGTGGCTGGCGATTTCCGCCGCAGGCGGATCCGCCTCTGGCGATTAGATTTTGCCTGCCCGAATGAAGTCAGGCGGGCGCGATGTCGCGCATACCCGCCAGAACGCTTGTCGGGCTGGCTTGCGCGACGCAAGTAAAATTGCAAAGCGAAGCGCAATTTTACTTGATCTTGAAGCCAACAGCCGAAAAATCTGACATAATTCCCTATTGCTTCAAGCGAAATAATACTATCGCAATCCAAACCAGATGTAAATAGCCTAATTCCTCTTTTTATTGACTTTTTTCTACTTAGAGACTATGCTTTATGCAGAAAATCTAACAAGCAAAAAATAATTTGTGTTGGATTAGGCGGACATCCCGAAATATGTAAAGACACAGGCAGGATATTTTCTACCCCTCCGCAGGTATAATACGAATCGCTAAATTGTCCGCCTGAGCGCCCCCTTTGGCGCAATCGCCCGTGGCAATAACGAATTTCGGCTCCGGCATTGCCTCATAGGTTTTCTTAAGCGCAAGCCCCATATTTTTTTTAAAAAAATTATCAATGGCATCTTTTACGTTGCCTGAATATTTAAATACCTGAACATTGGTTTGTACGAATCTTTTCTGCGCAGCCACCCCCACATTATCTGCGATCAGATGGGTAATTCTATATTTTAATACCTCATCGGCCACTATATATTCTTTGCCATTATGCCGAACATGATTCGGAACAACCCTACTACTGACAATTTTATTTTTATCAATATCTAAAATAAAAAAATGGCTGCTCTCTTGAAAATGCTTGCAAACATTACTATATAATCCATTCTCATTCTCTAAACTTATACCTACTTTCATATTTACCACCTCCCACATTTTTTATTTAAAAAATCGCTCAAAACCAGAAATTATCTCAAAAATTTCGTGTTTCTCCTTTATCTTTTTTAAGCGCTCTACTACAAATTTATCTTTTACTAAATGCGAAATCTTAGCTAAGATTTTAAGATGCAGGCCAATTTCTTTTTGTGGTGAAATAAGCATAAAAAATAGGTAAGTCTTCTCTCCGTCCAAAGAATCAAAATCTACACCTTCAGCTGACTTACCTAAAATAAGCAACGGTTTCTTAATCCCTCTAATTTTAACATGGGGTATGGCTATGCCATTTCCGATAGCAGTAGAGCCTAATTTCTCTCGTTCTAAAATAGCTTTAGACAGAACTTTCCCGTCCTTTATTCGGCTAGGCTTAACAACTATATCTACTAATTCAGCAATTAACTTAGTTTTTTCTTTTTCCTTCAAATCCAGTTCAATGTATTTTTCCTTGAGTAAATCTGGCAGTTTTATATCACTGTGTTTGATCCCCTTTGTCATACTTAACTTTATCCTTTCTCTAAAATAAAAAATAAATCATAGGACAGCACAAGTCTCTAACTTTAGCCATCCCATACTTAGAATACCCCATCATTTAAGCTTTCTGGGGAGTGGATGGTGCCTGAGGAATAGAAGACTGACCTCCAGATGGAGCTTGAGGGGTCTGTGTGGGTTGGTTTTCGGTCTTCTGTGGTGCCACTGGCGTAATCGGAACTTTCTTCTTTCTTACCATTTCAATCACCTTCTTTCACTCGTAATTTAACTTACTTTTTTGTAATAGCGGCGGTTAATATAGCGATAATTAACCGCCGCTATTTTGATTGCTTATTTAGCTAGTGCTGTTTCTTCAACTTCTAACGAGATACTCCCTACCTTTTGTTTCCCTGATTCATCAGAGATATATTTAACGCTAACTTTATCCCCCGCCTTCAAATCAGAAAGCTTCAAGGCAGCATCGCCTTTGATAATTTTCGTTTCAGGCGCTGTCACAAAAGTAATATTTTCGTAAGTGCTGGTAACTGCATCTTTAAGCTGTTTAATCACAACTTCAGATTTCACCAAACCCACTGAAACCACTTCGCCTGAAACCAAGATAGCCTCCTGTCCTGCCGCTCCTTGAGCATAGACCGGCACAGCCACTCCTACCAACCCGACCACTGCTAAACACACTAGCGCGAGCTTTATTATTTTAACCATCCCCTCTCACCTCCTCTCTGTGATTTAGATATTACAATAATATCAGAGGCAATTAACTTGCCACTACTTTCTTTTACGTAATCTATGGCCGCTCTATTACATGGCTTAATATTAGAAAACCCAAGCGCCTTAACGCTTGTATCTTCAATGCGAGCGTTGGTGATTCGAGATTTAGCTTAAAAGAGTAACTCCTTTGCTACTTTTGCCTCTAACGCTCTGCGAACCATCTTTTTTTATTAGTTTTTATAAAAGACACAATGCTATTAATGATCTTATCAACTATTTCATCAGGTAAAACATCTTTGAATTTTGACTTTTTACGCATATCCGGCCTATCATTTACGTAGTCAACGACCAGAAATTTCCCCTTTTCTTTCATAGCTATATCTGTGGAGAAAAAATCCAATTTGCATGCCTGCTTGATTTTCTTCGTTATCGGCCAAATTTCATGTAATCCTAAACGATATATTTGCCTTAAGGAAAGCATCTCGTACTCTCGAATCACCGGATGCCATCGTAAAAGAATTATCTCCCCAAAACAATATAAAACCTTAAACCATGCGGGTTTATTCTCCAGATTTATGGCTATAACTTCTTCTTGTGCAAAATAAGACTTATCTTTTGCGTCCCCCACTAACCTCAAAGCGTCATTTAAAGAATTAATACTCAAAACTGTGCCATCACCATAAGAACCAAATGCCGGCTTAAGCATATACGGGACAGAAACATGCTGAATCTTTGCCTCTATGATTTGTTTTTCCTCTTGAGGTTTTAAAAAAACCGTTTTAGGAACAGACAAACCATGGCTTATAAACATAGAATGTATTTTAAATTTATCTATAGAATTTTTTACATTATCGAGATGATTAATAAAATTGATGCCTTTTTTCTTAAGAAAATCTGCCAGTCCACCGAAAGTATAACTGTCATCCGAAGAACGGTCAAAAAAACAATGAAAAGTTAGCTGGCTATCAGTAATATCTTTTAAGGAAGAAAGGAAATTATAGACATGGATCAGATACGGCTTTATCCCTTTTTTGAGAACGTAAGCATTGAGGTCGTTAACAAACTCATTATCTGATTCATTATCCCAGGCAATTCCCAAATCAAAGGTTTCCATAAATATTAACCTATAACCTTAATAAATAAGGCGGTTCTTTGGGATTTATCCCTTATATAGCCGACTTCTACTTTATCGTCCGCGTTCAAAGCCACGAGTTTCATTTGCTGATTAGCCACATCTGTAATCCTGACGTTGGGATCCAGCAAGAAATCTATCTTCTTCTGGGCTATTCCACTCAAAATCTCTTCTATAGCCAAAGAAAAAAGTTTCTTATTATGGTCTATACCAAAAATTTTTCCCTGAATAGTCCGTATAAAAGCAGACATGCCTTACCTCTTTTTTTCTGCCGGCACTATATGGATGCGCGTATCTTTAACCCAAAGGTTAGTCACGCTCCTATCACCACACACGGTTAATACTAAATCGTGGCCGTCACCGTCGTATTCGTATTCTTCGACAAACTTACCGCTGGAAATTATTCTAATTTTTCCAATCTGACCTTTTCTGCCATTACCGTAATCTATGGTATCCCCTACTCTTAATTTTATTTTCTGCGGCATTTCGCGCTCTCCTTCACCTTCCTCAGACAATTATCAATAGTTTTTAAAACCTCCGCCTTGGTAATGTTTTGAACAAAAGATAATTCATCCGATAATAGTTTATTAATTCGCTCACGCAAATTCTTCTCCTGCGTTTTTAACTTATCCGTTTCGCCTAAAAATACAATATCTCTAAGTATCTCGGAGATTTTTACGATATCATTGGTCTTGAATTTCTCTAAAAAGAGTCTGATGCGCTCTTCAGAAGGTAGTTCTTCTGGCAAATTATTAGTATTGCTGAGCCTATCAAGTACTCCGGGGATTTCTTCCTTTCCTATTGGGTACCGCAACATCTCAGAATGAGAAACAGGGATCATTATTTTAGTTTTATCCATATAGATAATGTAACATTCCTGCTTGCCGTAATAGGTATCTTGCATTTCGATTGCGGCAATCTCACAAAGGCCGTAAAAATTATGGATTATTTTATCGCCTACTTTAAACATTTTTATTATCGCCTTCAAAAGTTACCTGTCCTGATTTTTTCTTGTGGCTTCTAGGTTCTTCTATAATTTTGACCATTTAAGAATATTGATTTCAATGCCTGATTTTGCTTCTTTCTTTAACTCAAATTTATCTAAAAATCCTGAATTTTTGTTTAAGAAGATACCCTTTTTGCTTAAATTATAGTTATTATTTAAAGCTTCTTGCGCTTTTTCTAGAGACATATTTTTGTTATACACATACACCTCTAAGCCAATTTTGCGCTCCAGTTTATAGCAGTTTAAGCAGATGTAGGCATCAACCTGATTGAAAATTAACTCTTTAGCTAATTCAAACACTAAATCTGCTAATTTCTCGAGGTCTGCTTTCTCGAATTTGATGGGTTTAATAAAATCGATTGCCTGAACCTTTACCTTCAACAAATCAAATTCGCTGGTTATATTCCTACCTTGAAACTGAAGCATCTGTCCTTTTCTTTATATAATCCATAATCTCTGAAACCTTATTTTTATCGGCTATATCTTTATCCGAAATGGCAATTTTAAATGCATCCTCTAAATCCATTTTGATGACCGCCTTATCTAAATAATCCACCCCTAAATCTTTATCCAGTAGAGCGTCATTTTTAACCTTATCTTTTTCTACACACAACGCGCTAGCAATAATAATTTTTATTCTTTCTTCGAGAAACAAAGATTTATTGGCCCCCATAAAAAACTTAGCTCCTTAATATGGCTTTCAATAAAGGCTATTCTTTAGCTTTAGTTTTGAGATGAATGATTATGGTAGGTCTTGGCGGGAAATACTATAAATGATAACTAAAAGTATGAGGCCCATTAAAGAGAGTTTTAAAATTTATATGAAAGCTATTGTTAGCTCTTGTTTCGATCGAGAATTCAAAACTGCCTCCAAAAAACACCAAGACCCGACATTTCTGCTGTTTTCTCTATTTTGCCTCTCCTTCTTTTTGAAAACCTACTTTTCCTTGCCTAAACTACTTAAGACTACCTCTGTTCTTTTAAGCTTCTTACGCAGCATTTCCGCTATCGGCCGCAACACCTGAAAGATATCGTGGTCTTCAATATTGTAATAAATAGCTGTGCCCTGTTGCCTTGATTTTAAAATACCGCCTTCTCTTAAAACCAACAGGTGCCGGGAAAGACTAGATTGAGGTATGCCGAGAGTTTTAACTATAGCTCCTGCATTCTTCTCGCCATTCTTTAAAAATTCAACAATCTGAAGCCGCACCGGATGGGCTAATGTCTTTAAAAAATCCGCTTTTATCTTATAGGCCAATTCTTCCATATTATTTCCTTATTCCTCAATATTCGGATATAACGAAATATATTATACAACAAGCATTTCTTTTGTCAAGACTATAAATTTTATTTTATTTTTTTATTAAATTTTATCCAGAAAATCTAACAAGCAAAAAATAATTTGTGTTGGATTAGGCGGACATCCCGGAATATGTAAAGACACAGGCAGGATATTTTCTACCCCTCCGCAGGTATAATACGAATCGCTGAATTGAGCGCCTCCTTTGGCGCAATCACCCATGGCAATAACAAATTTCGGCTCCGGCACTGCCTCATAGGTTTTCTTAAGCGCAAGCTCCATATTCTTTGAAACCGGGCCAGTTACAAGCAAGGCATCGGCATGACGGGGAGAAGCGACAAAATCAATCCCAAAACGCTGAATATCATAAAAAGGATTAGAGCAGGCGATTATTTCCGATTCACAAGCGCCACAAGAGGCAGTATCAACTTCGCGGATATGAAACGAGCGGGCGAATTTTTTATGGATCAAGCGCTTTAACTCTTCGCCAATTTCGTTAATTTCCGCTGGCCTGATAAAAGCAGCCTTATCAAGAGAAACAGTAACTCTCCCTTTTCTTAGGCTATTTTTAAAAATATTTAAGCTCATAGGTCATTACCTGCATACGAAAGGTCAAAACTTTTATTACATAAAGGAAAATCCGGGATGATATTGCCCAATGCCGCGAAACTAAGCCCTTCCCAATTATGGAACGAAGGGTCAACTATCTTACAACGGATAATCCTGCCTTCTTTATCTATCCGGCACCATACGCGCAACATTCCCCGCCATGCCTCAACGCAGCCAATACCAACACCATCAAGCGACCGTGCTTCGCCACCTCCGGGGAGACCTCCGGCCACTCCAGAGGTGCCCACTACACTTTTAAGTTTTTCAAGGCCCTGATTAATCAGGCCCAATGATTCTTTTATTTCCCAAAAACGCACCTTCATGCGAGAACAGACATCGCCGGCTTGCTCTGCAATAATATTAAACGTGAATTTTTCATAAATACCTCCAAAAACCTTACGCATATCCAACGCTATCCCGCTTGAGCGGGCGGCAAGGCCCGTAACGCCTAAGTCCTGCGCTGTTTTTTTACGTAAAATTCCCGTAGAATCCACGCGATCCATAAAAGAAGTGCTGGAATAAAGCATTTTTTCAAGCTCTAAAATATCTTTTTGGATACCAAAAATGGATTTACGTATAATTTCCGCTTTATTATCTTCAATATCAACTTGAACACCACCCACAGTATTAATCCCTTTTAAATAACGAGAGCCGCTAATCCGCTCATGCAATTGTAAAAGGCGTTCTTTTATAAGGCTGGCAAATTGCGCCGGAAAACTAAAACCTACATCAAGGGCAATCCCTCCGAGGCTATTAATATGGTTATATATCCGTTCAAACTCCAAGAATATCACCCGTAGGTATTGCGCGCGCAAAGGAATATTTACTTTTAATATTTTTTCTATTGCCTGACAATAAGCACTAGAATATCCAAAAGCCGTATCGCCGCTTATACATTCAAAAATTTTAACTCCCGCAAAAATATCTTTTCCTTCCAATAATTTTTCTATCCCGCGATGTGTCCAGCCCAAACGCAGCTCAAGATTGATAATCGGCTCTCCTACCACGCTAAAACGAAAATGCCCCGGGCCAATAATTCCGGCATGCACCGGCCCCACGCCAACCTCAAACACCCCGTTACCCTCTACGCGCCTAAATTGATAAGAGCCGAGAAACGCGCATATCTTCGGCAAAACACTATCTTTACGCAAAGGATAAAAACCCTCCGGCCAAACTTCGTCATGCAGGCGCAAGCGCCTTAAATCAGGGCAGCCTTGCGGCATAATTCCAAACATCTCTTTTATCTCGCGCTCAAAAATACTGGCAGAATAGATATCTTTTGCCAGAGAACTAAATAACAGCGCATCTTCACTTAAATCTGTCCGTACTACCACCCAAGAATGATTTTGCGTATCCAAAAAAACACAATAAATCCTAAAAACCTTTGATTGCGCGCGCATATCCTCGGCAAAAAACATTATGACCGCAGACTTAAGCAACTTATGCAGGCTAAGGCAAGCCGTTTTAAAATCTTCTTTATTTACCGTAAGATAAAGCTCATCCGAATGGATACGCTCACTTTCAATAATTTCTATTTTTTGGCTTTTAAGTTCTTCTTCTATACGCAGCATAATTATCCTATTCTTAACCAGAAATAATTTTTCCGCAGGCCGACAAAAGGCCGCTAAACCAAACCGGCACTTTCATGCCAAACCACACGATAAAAATTGCTAAAAACAAAACGGCAGCCTTTGTGCTTAACGGCTCTTTTATTTTAATCATATTTTGCGGTTTATTACCAAAGACAATCTTCGTTATGTGCTGTAATAACCCGGCGAAAACTACCGCCAACAATAAAAGCATAACCGCGGCAATAGCATACCTCTTGCCCCCGAAAGCGGCCAAAATAATTAAAATTTTACTAATAAATATAGAAAATGGCGGTGAGCCGGTTAAAGCAAAGACCCCCAGAAGTAAAGCGCCCGCGGTAAAGGGCGCTATCTTAAACATACCTTGCATTAAATTCATATTATTCGTACGATACGCCTTAACTGTATCTCCGGCGCAGAAAAACATAAACGCCTTGGTTACAGCGTGGTTAAAAATATGTAATAATCCGGCATAAATTCCCGCAACAGGCCCTAAACCAAAAGCAATACTCACGAGGCCTATATGCTCAATACTGCTGTAAGCAAGTAAACGCTTTAGGTCCTTCTGTACCAGGATAAATCCCGCGGAGACAAAAAGAGAACATAGCCCAAATAAAATAAACAATTGCGCGCTAAACGCGTAACCCAAAGAAGGAATCGCTAAAATCACAAAACGCAAGATAGCGTATAATGATATCTTGAGTAATACCCCTGATAAAAGCCCGCTCACCGGAGAAAGCGCTTGGCTATGCGCGTCCGGAAGCCAGCTATGCATAGGCGCCAAACCTGCCTTTGTGCCATAACCGACAAAAATAAAAATAAGCGCGATTTTAACCGTATGCGGATTAAAAAACCGCGCGGCTTCATACATTTTCAACCAGTGTAAACTCGTAACATGCGCGTCTTTTGAAGCGGTATAATAAAAAAAGATAATCCCTAAAAGAGCAAAAGTAATCCCCACGGAACAGATAATAACATATTTCCAAGCCGCCTCAATAGATTCCTTAACATTATGAAAACCAACAAGGAAAGCTGAAATAAGTGTCGTCATTTCAATAACAATCCAAACCAAAGCCAAATTATTAAGCATGGGCGCTAATAACATCGAAAAACAAAAAAGATTGAATAGGCAATAATAAACCTTGGTGTTATGAAAACTAATCTTAGCCTCTTCTATTTCGTTTGAAATATACCCGATAGAATAAATACTCGCGCTAAATGCAATTATCGCGGTGATAAGCATAAAAAAGGCGCTTAAGGCATCAATATAAAATATCCCGAATTGCCTGATAACATAAGGCGGCGTAAGAATACGCGCGGTAAGCAATAGAGATATTCCCAAAACTATCGCGTACCCAAAAGCATTTATAATACCAAACAGGCGTTCTTTTTTTATGAACCCCGTTAGAGAACCCCCATCCTTAACGGATTGCCTCAATAAAAGCTTTAAACCACCGTCAGCAACTTTCTCTAACGGGGTGAATAAAGAAATAATACTTAAGGCAAACGGGATAAAAAGTATTACCAAAATAAACATAATTTATCCTTTAAGCGTAGTTAATTTCGTAGTATCAATATGCGTAAAAAGCCGGTTAATCCTATAGACCAAAATTTCAATAATCAAAACAAAAATAAAAACATCAAAGAAAATCGCGATCTCCACAAGAAACGGCATCCCGCCTGTAATCGCCAGAGCGGCAAGAAAAGTGCCGTTCTCCATCACTAAAAGCCCTACTACCTGGCTTAAGGCCTTTTGCCTAAAAATCATCAAAAAAAGCCCGATAAAAACCGCGGTAAACGAAACCGTAAACGCAACCGCCTGCATGGCCTCACCAGAACTAAAAGAAATAATGCGGCTAATAAACAAATAAGAAAAATACATTAAAAAAAGTGCTACAATCAATGAAACCTGCGTATTAAGCGTAAGGCCTAGGTCTTCTTCAACATTAATTCTGCGCTTAATCCTTAATATTACCCGCGGTATAATTATTACCTTTAAAATAAAGATTAAACCAGAGATTATTAATAACTCGGCATGCCTTTGTAAAACCGCGACATATAAAGCATACAAAGATAAAAATAAAGACTGCAGGGCAAACGTCTTTACCAGCGCGGTAATCCGCTTGGCAACCACCATAAGAAATAAACTAAGTAAAAAACCGGATAAAAAAATGATTGTTAGCATACTACATTCCTATTAATGCGAAAACTGCCGAAAGAATAGCAATCAAAAAAGCAAACCCTAAATAATCCAATACGCGGAATAAACGCATCTTGGCCAGCGAAATTTCCGTAACCGCGACAAAAACGCTGATAATACAAAGTTTTATTATAAACCAAGCCCACCCCCACACGGCGTTAACCGGACATGGGAAAAAAACCCAGGAAAGAATCGTAAAAAAAATAATCTGTTTTATGTGCGCTGCCAATTCCAGAAGCGCAAGAGATCTTCCTGAATACTCTAAAACCATTGCCTCATGCACCATGGTTAATTCCAGGTGTGTTTCCTGGTTATCTACCGGAATACGCGCTGTCTCGGCAAGTGCTACCATCCCAAGGGCTGAGCCGCAAAGCAAGCTAGAGAAACGCCACCCTTCTAATGACGCGACAGCAGACGGCGAAAGCGAGCCGCAATTTAGGCCTAAAACAAATATCGAAACCAGTGTTGCCGGCTCAGCAAAACTAGCAATAAATACCTCACGAGATGAGCCCATCCCGCCAAACGAACCTGCAGCATCAAGAGCAGCTAGCGCAAGAAAAAAACGGCCCAAAGAAAAAACAAAAATAACTGCCAACATATCTCCAAGCGGGCCTAAAAAAAAGCTTTTATGCAGAACCGGCAGTAAAAAACAAACACAAAAGACACTGCCCAAGACAATTACCGGAGTAGCTCTAAAAATCCAAGAGGTATTGCGCGAGATAACCTCATCTTTAGCAATAAGCTTAACAAAATTATAATACGGCTGAAACACGCTTGCCCCCTTGCGCATGCGTAGATTATTCTTTAGCTTGTGGATTATACCGCTTATCAAAGGAGCGAGTATTACCAAGAAAACTGCCTGAATAATAATTAAAAAAGTTTTTTCGATCATAAAATAACTAATGCTAAAATTAATATTGTAAGTGCGATAAATATATATGAAATATAAAGATTTATGCTTCCCGGCTGCAACCACCGCAATTTATGCGCGACATTGTAAGTAAAACCGACCAGCGGATCATAAAAGTACTGCTTAAATATTTTAGTCGTATGCGTCTGGTAAGTAAAAGAACGCACATGATAAAACGAATCACGGATCTTTTCAACCTTGCGATACGGCAATAAAAAAAAGCTAAAGGCAATCCGAAAAGGCTTTGAATATGCTGTTGCCGTATATTCGTTACGCGCACCCAATACATAATAACCGCAATCCCAAGTATTACAAGGCACGGCTTTTCTGGGTGATAAAACAAACCATGCCAATAACACTAAGGATACCGCTGCTAAAATAAACACAAAAATAATGGGCGAAATAGATATAGGTGAAATCGGGGCTAAAGAAAGCGAAAACCAATTAAAAGAAAACAGTGTGTTCTCTATACCTAAGACTTCTTGCGCCACTTGACAAATATAGGGCATAATTAAACCGCATCCTATACCAAATAAAACTACCAAAACCGCTAAGATTCCCATTCCCACCTTCATCGAAAGCGATGATTCTTTTGCCTCTTGGGCGGCTCGGCTGCGCGGCAGGGCTAAAAATGTTATGCCAAATGCCTTAACAAAACAAGCCGCGGCAAGTCCGCTAGTTAAAGCAAGGACAGCGACACAGATAAGCATAAAAATCTTTAATCCTCCCTGCGAACTAAGTAAGGCGCCAAAAAATGCCTGAAAAGTGAGCCATTCGCTGACAAATCCGTTTAAAGGTGGAAGCGCTGAAATACCCATTGCCCCAACAAGAAAACATACGGCGGTTACCGGCATTGATTTTATCAAGCCGCCCATTTTTTCTATGTCAAGGGTTCCACATGCCTTGGCCACGCTTCCGGAACAAAGGAATAATAACCCCTTAAACAACCCGTGATTAACTAAATGGTAAAGCGCGCCAGACATACCTAACAATACGATAGTTGTAACTGGATAACCTTTAAAAACCATGGCTATGCCTAAACCCAAAAGAATAATTCCGATATTCTCTACGCTATGATAAGCAAGCAGTTTTTTTAAATCGTGATCCATTAGAGCATAGATAACACCGATAAGGCAAGAGGCAGCCCCAAAGACTAAAATAACGATTCCCCACCAAGGCGGCCCCACTCCTAAAAGCATAATAAAAAAACGGATCATCCCATAAATAGCTATCTTTATCATAACGCCGGACATAAGACTTGAAACATGAGCCGGTGCTGCAGGATGCGCGTAAGGAAGCCAGATGTGCAAAGGAACTACTCCGGCCTTTGTCCCAAAACCAATAAAGAGTAATAAAAATACAATATTACGCATATCCTGCGGCATGCTAAGTACCGCCAATTTCACCGCGCCAAAATCAAATGACCCAGCATGGACATAAAGAATAGCAAATGCCGCGATAAGAAACGCGGTACCCATATGCGTCATTACCAGATAAATTGTCCCGGCGCGCACACACCTTTGGTGGGTATGCTCAAAAACTACCAAAAAATATGAAGAAAGCGACATTAACTCCCAGAATACAAGAAAAGAAAAAAGGTTTCCCGAGGTAACTACCATTGACATAGAGAAAACAAAGAAAACCAGAAGGATGTTCGCTAACGAAAACTTTATTTTTGAGACGCAAGGAGACAGGTATCCTATTGAGAATATCGCTGAAGGGATAGAAACAAGCGCGATAACTACTAAGAAAAAACAAGAAAGCCCATCAAACAAAAAAAGCCCTGTATAAGAAAATTTTTCCATTTTCTCGTTTTAAACTTTTATGGTTTTTTTATAGATAATCGGCCTGATATACCTAACCGATTTGGCGTGCTTATATAACTACCGCAGGTACAACAAGTTATTTCGCGATAACGGCTAAAAGATACTGCTTATTTAGCCGCCGATATTTTATCGATAGCATTAAAATTATAATAAGCCAGTACTTTAACTTTAGCTTTAGATTTACTTACCAGCCAATCATGAAGCTTGTTCATAAAAGCATCATGATTTTTTTTGGACTTCCATGCATATACGGAAGCGAACTGATTTTTATATTCTAGGCGCCTTACTGTAGAATACTCCAAAAAACCTTTATGCTTTCGGGCATAGCTTGCCCACATTTTACAATCCTTACGGTAGGCCCGGACTTGTTTCGGCTCAATTTCAAATAACACCAAATGCGCGAACATTTTACTTTAAGTAAGCCTTGATTATTTTCTGCTCATTAGCCGGCTTACCTACCGCATCAACAGGGATGTTCTCAATTTTTTGCACTACATCATAGCCGGAAACCACTTCTCCGAAAATAGTATGATGCATATTAAGCCAAGGTGCCGGCACGGTGGTAATAAAAAACTGGCTTCCATTAGTGCCGGGGCCGGCATTAGCCATTGCCAAAATGCCCGGTTTATCAAACATAACACTTTCCTTCAGCTCATCTTCAAAAGGCTTACCCCAGAGAGATTCTCCACCTCTGCCGGTTCCGGTAGGATCTCCTCCCTGAATCATAAATTTCTTTATTACGCGGTGAAAGATTATACCATTATAATACCCCTTCTCCACCAAGCCGATAAAATTCTCACAGGCCTTGGGAGCTGCATCCAGCATAAGCCTTACTTCAATATTTCCTTGATTGGTTTCTAAAACTACGATTTTTTCAGCCATTGCATTCGCTCCATTGTTAAGAAAAAATAAGGTAGATAGAAATACAAAAAAAACTTTTACCTTCATCTTCGGTTCTCCTCTTGACTCGCGATGTATCTATATTTAATTTTTAATTTTTCACTTTTCATTTTTAATTTCTAATACGCGCCTGCCCGGAGTTGAACCGGGGACCTTCCACTTAGGAGGCGGACGCTCTATCCAACTGAGCTACAGGCGCAAGATAAAAAAATTTAATATTTAATCAACGAATGGATCGGCAGGCCTTTAAGTTTATTACGGCCGGATAAAGCGGAAAGCTCAATGAGAAAAGCAATGCCGACAATTCTACCCTCTAATTGCTTAACTAACTCTGTCACTGCCCTAACTGTTCCGCCTGTAGCCAAAAGATCATCGACAATTAAAATCCGCGCGCCGCGAGCTATGGCATCCTGATGGATTTCTAAAGTATCAGTACCGTACTCTAATTCATATGTAACACTACGGGTCTTATAGGGGAGCTTGCCTTTTTTTCTTACCGGGATAAATCCGCATTTTAGTTTATAAGCAATGGCTGAGCCGAAAATAAAACCCCGCGATTCTACCGCAACAACGGCGTCTATTTTTTTATTCTGATACGGCCTGGAAATAAGGTCTATGGAAGTACGAAAAGCTTTTTTATCTTTTAAAAGCGTGGTGATATCGCGGAATAATATGCCTTTTTTGGGAAAATCAGGAATTGCGCGGATAGCTTTTTCTAATTGCTTTACAGTCACTAATCTCTCCTTTCGCAACTTTTTCTCTGAATTAATTCTGTCGGAAGAAGAATCTTAACCGGGAGGTCTCTTGTCTTTCCCGTAACAATGTTATAAAGATTTTCCACTGCCAGCCTGCCCATTTCAGTAATGGGTTGCCTTACCGTGGTCAGCCCCACTGAACTGTATTCAGCTAAAGGATTATCGTCAAAACCGACCACGGACAAATCCTGCGGAACCTTAATCTTTTTTTCTTTGGCAACACTGATTACCTCTAACGCCATGATATCGGATGCTGCGAAAATCGCGCTTGGCCGCTCTCTTAAAGTAAGCAAAGTCTGGGCTGCCTGATGCGCCGGCGTACGCAAGAAATTTCCCGTGCGTATATAGTTTGCGTTCACGGCAATCTTATGTTGAGTTAAGGCTACTTTATAGCCCTCCAGCCTGTCAATCCCTGCCTGCGTACTTAAATCACCGGTAATAGTAGCAATTTTTTTATGCCCCAAACCGGCTAAGTAATTTACTACTTCTACGGCAGCACCCTTATTATCTATAGCAATACAATTAATCGGCTCCTTAAGGTAATTATTCATTACCAAACAGGGGATTTTTTTCTCTACTACTTTTTTCAGGGTTTTAACATCTGAGTCAATATCGGCAAATAAAATTCCATCAATACAATCAAGGTTTAAACTCGGCGCGGTCAACCAATCCGCATGGACGGTCTTTTCGGTAATATGAATGAGTAAATCTACCTTGAGCCTGCTTGCTGAATACGAAGCGCCTCTTATTACTTCCGTTACATAAAACGAATGAAAAATGTCTTCAAAACGCCGCACAACCAAAGCAAATACTTTGCGATTGCATACCTGTTTAAGCATTACCCCGATTCCCCCTCCCGCTCGATAATAAATTTACGCAGCTTCTTTAAAGCTCTTTCCTCTATTTGCCGGATACGCTCCCTTGAAAGGCTAAGCCGTTCTGCTACTTCAGCTAATGTATGGCTGGCTCCGTCTGCTAAACCGAAACGTAAATCAAGAATTTCCTTCTCGCGCTGATCCATAACCTCTAAAAGCCCGTTTACCCTTTCTTTATCAATAAAACGGTTGAGTTCACTATCCGGGCTTACGGATTTTTCATCTTCTATCAAATCAATCATTTCGCCTTCGCCTTCTTCGCCCACCGGCGCTTCCAGCGAAGAAACCTTAGTCATCCATTTATTTATATCTTCCACCTTTTTTATGGAAATTTTCATTGCCCTAGCTATCTCTTTTGATGTAGGTATGCGCTTTAGCTTCTGAGATAGCTCTTCGTTTACTTTTTTCCATTTGTTCATTTTTTCATTCATATAAACCGGAATACGAATAATCTTTGACTGGTCAAAAATAGAGCGCGATATCCCTTGTTTTATCCACCAGGCAGCATAAGTAGAAAAACGAAACCCGCGCCGAGGGCTGAATTTCTCAACCGCGCGCATTAAACCGACATTGCCTTCTTCAATTAGATCCATCAAAGGCACGCCTAAATATGCATAACGTTTAGCAATGCTCACAACCAGGCGCAAATTTGCCTGAATCATCTTCTTACGCGCCTCTTCGTCGCCCTTTCTTACACGCCGACTAAGTTCCACTTCCTCTTTTGCTGTCAAAAGAGGAATTACCCTTAACTGCTTAAAATATGCGCGTATTCCTTCCATAAGCCCTCGCTTCACTCGGTAGAAACCAGATACCAGTAATCAGCAACCAGAATTTTATTATTTTCTGGTTTCTGGCCTGTGCCCGACAGGGTACAGCTGGGTTCTGGTTACTTTTTTATCTTTTCTTTTAACACTGCCTGTGCCGCAGCAAGTTTTGCGATCGGTACCCGAAACGGTGAACAACTAACATAGTCCATCCCAACGCGATAGCAAAACTCAACAGACTTCGGCTCGCCTCCGTGCTCTCCACAGATACCCACCTCTAAGCCTTTACGGGTTTTTCTCCCACGCTCAATACCGATCTTAATCAACTCGCCGATTCCTTCCTGGTCTATTGATTGGAACGGATCTTCCGGCAAAATTCCCTTTTTAAGGTAATCCGGCAGGAATCCGCCGATATCATCGCGTGAAAAACCAAAGCCCATCTGGGTTAAATCATTGGTACCGTATGAAAAGAATTCCGCTACCTCGGCAAGTTTTCCTGCGACTAAAGCCGCACGCGGTATCTCAATCATGGTGCCAAACATATGCTTAATCTTTTTAAGGTTATATTTTACAAGTACCTCCTGATAAACCTGCTTAAAAATAGCTTTTTGGTCATTTAATTCTTTGACATCGCAGACTACCGGTACCATTATTTCAGGATAGGGTTTTTTGCCTTCCTTAATCAACTCCGCTGCCGACTCAAAAACCGCGCGGATTTGCATAGAACTTACTTCCGGATAGGTAACCCCTAAGCGCACGCCGCGATGACCCATCATCGGATTTGACTCATGTAGGAATTCTGCGCGTTTTGCCAATTCCTCCAAACTAATATTTAACTCGCGGGCGAGTTCGCCTAATTTTTCCGCCTGACGCGGCACAAACTCATGTAACGGCGGATCAAGCAGACGGATTACCACAGGATAGCCGTCCATTGCCGCAAGCGTTCCCTTTATATCTTTTTTTACATAAGGGAATAATTCGTCCAAGGCTTTCTTTCTTTCAGCAAGCGTTTTTGAAACAATCATCTTACGCAGGATAAAAAGCGGCTCATCCGAACCTTTACCGTAAAACATATGTTCGGTACGGAATAGACCTATACCTTCTGCGCCAAACTGCCGCGCCTTTGCCGCGTCTTCCGGTGTATCGGCATTGGTACGAATGCCTAATTTTTTAATGGAGCCGCAAATTTTTAAGAAATCATCAAGTAGCTTATTTTCTGCGGTAGCATCCATCATAGAAAGCTTGCCTTCGTAAACATTGCCTTTAGTGCCGTTTAAAGTAACCCAGTCACCTTCTTTAAGGACTTTTCCATCAGCATGAATCTCTCTTGCTTTATAATCAATATGCAGCGCTGAACATCCCACGACACAGCATTTACCCCATCCGCGGGCAACGAGTGCTGCGTGTGAAGTCATGCCGCCGCGAGCGGTCAAAATCGCCTCTGCCGCGCGCATGCCTTCAACGTCTTCAGGATTAGTTTCTTCGCGCACAAGAATTACTTTTTTGCCCGTTTTTGCCCACTCTACAGCGTCATTAGCCGAAAAAACAATCTGGCCCGTAGCGCCACCCGGGCCTGCCGGAAGGCCTTTGGCTAAAGACTTATGTTTCATTTCCTGCTTAGGGTCAATAACCGGATGTAGTAATTCATCAAGCTGAGCAGGTGTTACCCGCATCACCGCTTCTTCCTTCTTAATTAATTTTTCTTTCAACATATCCATAGCCATACGTACTGCCGCAGGCCCATTGCGTTTACCCACACGGCACTGCAACATAAAAAGGCGGTCTTTTTCAATAGTAAACTCTATATCCTGCATATCGCGGTAATGCTTTTCTAAGCGATTGCGGTAGCCTACCAACTCTTCATAAAGCGAAGGCATTACTTTTTCCAGGGTTAATAGTTCCTTGTTATGCTCTGACTGGGAATAGCTGTTAATAGGTGCTGGGGTGCGAATCCCGGCAACCACATCCTCGCCTTGGGCGTTAATCAAATACTCGCCGTAAAACTCATTTTCGCCGTTTCCGGGGTTACGCGAAAAAGCGACACCGGTCGCTGAATCACTGCCCATATTACCAAATACCATGGTCTGGACATTTACCGCGGTGCCCCATTCATCGGGAATATTTTCTATCCGGCGGTAGCTGATCGCGCGTTTGCCATTCCAGGAAGAAAATACCGCGCCTATACCGCCCCATAACTGCTCAATCGGATTATCAGGAAACTCCTTCTTTAATACTTCCTTGATTTTTTGCTTAAAAAGCCCACAGAGTTTTTTCAAATCCTCGGCAGTTAAATCCGTATCGGACTTAACACCTCTTTCCTTTTTCATAACAGCCATAAGATGCTCAAGCTGTTTACGTATTCCTTCTTCATCCTTAGGCTCAATGCCGGCGGCCTTTTCCATAACCACATCGGAATACATCATAATCAGGCGGCGATAGGCGTCATAAACAAAACGTTCGTTTCCGCCGGCCAGCCCGACTTCGGCCTGCCCGAATGAAGTCAGGCGGGTCTGGCGGGCCTGCTTGACTAAACCGGGGATAGTTTTTTCGGTTAAGCCTACGTTTAAAACCGTCTCCATCATCCCGGGCATTGACTTACGCGCCCCGCTCCTCACTGAAACCAAAAGAGGATTAACGGGATCGCCGAATTTTCTGCCCATTAATTTCTCAACTTTTTCTAAGGCACTGTTTACTTCGGCCTTTAATGTTTTAGGATATGTCCTTCTATTCTTATAATAATAGGTGCAGACTTCGGTACTAAGAGTAAACCCCGGAGGGACGGGAAGCCTGAGCTCCTTATGGCCGGCCATCTCGGCTAAATTAGCGCCCTTTCCACCCAATAGATTCTTCATACTCTCATTACCGTCTGCTTTCCCTCCGCCAAAGCTGTAAACATATTTTTTACTACCCATTGCTTTTAAAACCCTCCCTCTCTGTTAAATTTCCAATTAACCAATTTCCAAATCTCAATTAATTCCCAATTTTACAATTTTCAATTTACTATTAGTCATTGGGGATTGATTAGACGTTGAGAATTAGGATTTGGTCATTAACTTAATTTTTCTGAAAGATACTCCTTTAGCCTGTCTATCCCAATCCTCTCTTGCAACATTGTATCCCTGTCCCGTACCGTTACCTCTCTATCTTCTAATGTCTGCACATCTACAGTTACACAATATAAAGTCCCTACTTCATCCTGCCGACGGTAGAGCTTACCGATTGCGCCGGTATCATCATAAACCGTAACAAAACTTTTCTTTAAATCATGGGCTATTTTTTTTGCCAACTCCACAATTTCCGGCCTGTTCCTTAAAAGCGGTAACACGGCTATTTTTACCGGAGCCAGATCCTTGTGTAATTTTAAAACCACCCTGATATCATTTTTTACCTGTTCTTCGCTATAAGAATCCACCATGAAGGCTAAAACACTTCTGTCTACTCCACCTGAAGGCTCAATAATATAAGGATAAAACCGCTCGTTTGTTACGTTGTTGAAATATTGCAAATCCTTACCGCTGCCGGCGGCATGCTGTTTTAAGTCAAAATCCGTCCGGTTAGCTATACCTTCGAGCTCGCTCCAGCCAAAAGAAAAGTTATATTCTATATCCGTACAAGCCTTAGCATAATGCGCCAATTCATCTTTTGCGTGCGGGCGTTTACGGAGATTTTCTTTTGTCATCCCTAAATTTAGGTACCAGCCAAAACGCGCCTCAACCCATTCTTCTAATTTTTTATCCGCATCTTCGGGCCGGACAAAATACTCAATTTCCATCTGTTCAAACTCGCGCGTGCGAAAGGTAAAATTCCCCGGCGTGATTTCGTTACGAAAGGCCTTGCCTATTTGAGCTAACCCAAAAGGCAATTTCGGATGGCGAGAATCAAGGACATTTGAGAAATTCACAAACATACCCTGCGCGGTCTCCGGCCTCATAAACAATAAATTAGCCCTATCCTCAACTGGGCCTTGAAATGTTTTAAACATCAAGTTAAATTTCCGTGCCATACCCAACTCACCATCACATTCAAAACATTTTAACGTACCAATTACCTGGCTTTGAACGCACGTTTTCCCTTCAATTGTTACCGTCTCCATAACTACCTTATCGGGATATTTCTGCTGAACCTGATCAATCCGAAATCTTTTTTTGCATTTATTACAATCCAACATAACATCAAAAAAATTGTCTATGTGCCCACTTGCCTCCCATACTTTCGGATGCATTAAAATCGCCGCATCCATCCCGTAGATATCATCGCGCTCATAAACATTTGCCTTCCACCAAGCGCGCTTGAGGTTGTTTTTTAGTTCCACCCCGTACGGCCCGTAATCCCAGGTATTGCTCAATCCGCCGTAAATCTCGGATGACTGAAAAATAAAACCCCGCCTTTTGCAAAGCGAGACAACTTTATCCATTGATTTAACTTCCATATTCAAAACCTTCATAGCCAGAAGGCAGTGGTTTGGCCTCCGATAGCCAAAGCCACATAACTTATGCAAAGCAAACAATATATGATATACCTAATTTTTATTTTGTCAACCCCTCTCCTAAGCCAATACTGAGAGTAATTTCTTGTTATCATTTGAAGACATAATTAATTGAGACTCGCAACCATCAGCACAAGTTGTACCATAGAGATAATTAAGGCTTATTCCGGCCGCCTTTATTTTTTCGGCTACCTGCTTAAGCATCCCCACCGTATCTGCCAACCCTAAAAGGACAACCTCTTTTTCTATGGCCACGTATCCCTTGCTTCTCAACGCCTGATATGCCTTTTCGTTATCCTCGCTGACTATCATAAAATGCGCCTTACCTTCCTGCGCGTAAGCGGCAATATGCTTGATATTTATCTTACTATCCGAAAGAGCGCTGGAAATCTCCTCAAGCATCCCCGGCCTGTCCTCTGTTTCAATGCGGATTTCTTTTATTAAATGCGCGTTCGCCATAGACACCCCCCTATTTCATTTTTTTACCTTATCGACCTCTTCCTGCTTTATGCTAAACGTATGCTCTTTCGCGGGAAATTCTCCCTTTTCAACTTCGCTTTTGTATGCCTTAACGGCGCTAAAAATCTGTTCGGATAAATTAATATATTTTTTCACAAACTTTGGGGTAAAACGCTCAAATAGACCCAACATATCGTAGCTGACCAAAACCTGGCCGTCACAAGCAACACCCGCGCCAATGCCTATAGTAGGAATACTTAATTTTTGCGTGATTATTTCAGCAATTTTATCCGGCACACATTCAAGCACTATCGCAAAACATCCCAACTTCTCTAAATCTTCTGCCTGCTTAATCAGCCTTTGTGCTGCCTGGGCGTCTTTGCCTTGGACCTTAAAACCGCCTAGCTTATCCGCGGTCTGCGGGGTGAGCCCGATATGCCCCATTACGGGAATTCCCGAATTAATAATTTCTTTTGTTACATCTAAACATTTATCAAACCACTCTAGCTTCACTACATCACAATTTGCCTCATCAATAAATCTTTTCGCGTTTTTTACTGATTCGGCGGGCATTACCTGTCTACCGTCGGGTAATGCCTGATAAGAACCATAAGGCATATCGCCAATGACCAAGGCATGTTTTACCGCCCGGGTTACAGCTCTTGCATGATGCAACATCTCCGTCATTCCCACTTGCGTGGTTGATTGTAATCCCAAAACTACGTTAGCTAGCGAATCACCGACTAGAATCATATCGATGCCTGCTTTATCGATCAGTGAAGCCAAAGGATAATCATAGGCGGTCAACATTGTTAGCTTGCGCTTACCCTTAGCTTCTCGTATATCCGAAACTGTAACTTTTTGAGTATCCATGCCGACCCCTTCTTAACAATGACCCATTATTAATTACCGAATCCCAATAAATTTCCAATTTTCCAATCTCCAATCGTAATTGGGCATTGGTCACTGGGAATTTATTTGACATTGGTAATTGGACATTGGGATTCTATTTTGGTTTATTTCGAATGTACCCATCAATCCCCCTTGCCGCTTTTTTACCCGCCCCCATTGCCGAAATAACCGTATCGGCTCCGGTAGTAATATCGCCCCCGGCAAAAACTCCGCTCATCGAAGTTTGAAAATGTTCATCGACGGCAATTGTCCCGTCGGGATTTGTTTTTAGCTCGGGTGTTGCCCGAATCAAAAGCGGGTTGGGCTCTTGGCCGATAGCCAGAATTATCGTATCTAAATCAAGAATAAAACTTGAATCTTTTACCGGATGAGGCCTTCTGCGCCCTGACTCGTCCGGCTCGCCCAATTCCATCTTAACGCATTCAAGGCCCTTTACGACCCCGTTTTTATCGCTGATAATTTTTACCGGCTGGGTTAAAAAGTTAAAAATAACCTCTTCTTCTCTAGCGTTTTCTATTTCCTCAAGGCGGCCGGGCATTTCTTTCTCGCCTCTACGATAAACTAATATTACTTCCTTGCCAAGCCTAAGTGCGCTCCTTGCGCAATCAAGCGCAACATTACCGCCGCCGATAACCGCTACTTTTTTGCCGATATTTACCGGTGTAGCGTACTCGGGAAATTTATAAGCCTTCATCAGGTTTATCCGCGTTAAAAACTCATTCGCCGAATAAACCCCTAAAGCATTTTCTCCGGGAATACCTAAAAACTGCGGAAGCCCGGCGCCGGTTGCGATAAAAATAGCGCTGTAACCCTCTTTAAGTAAATCGGAAACAGTTATCGTCTTACCGACTAAAAAATCGGTTCGTAATTCTACGCCTAAACTTTGAATGTAGTCAACTTCATTTTGCACTATTTTTTTAGGCAGGCGAAATTCCGGAATACCATAAACTAAAACTCCTCCGGCTGAGTGCAAAGACTCAAAGAGCGTAACGGAATAACCCATTTTAGCAAGTTCACCTGCCGCGGTCAAGCCTGCTGGGCCAGAGCCCACCACCGCCACCTTAGTTAATTTATTTTTAACTGGTGACTGGCCTGTGCCCGTTAGGGTATGACTGGTGACTGGTGACTCGCCGTAATCCGCCGCAAATCTCTCCAGCGCTCCGATGTCAATCGGTTCGCCTTTCTTGCTTAAAATACAGGCCGCCTCGCACTGATTCTCCTGCGGACATACCCGTCCGCACACTGCCGGCAAGCTATTTTTTTCTTTTATTTTAGCCAGCGATTCGCCAACCCTACCCTCTTTGATTAAAGCGATAAACGCCGGGATGTCTATCTCAACGGGGCAACCGCGGACACACGGGGGATTCTTACACTGCAGGCAACGAGCCGCTTCTTTTTCTGCCTGTTCTTTAGAAAATCCTAAAGCAACTTCAAAGAAATTCTTTATACGCTCTTTAGCCGGCTGCTGCCTAACTTTACTACGCATCTTATATCCTCAATGCCGGAATGAAAAACTGGGCAACCTTAAAATAAATAATCAGTCCGAAGACATCAACTACGCTGGTGGTTATAGGGCCGGCTAAAACTGCGGGGTCAAGCCCGACTTTCTTAGAGAAAAGAGGCAAAAATATACCCGTGGCAATCGCGATTATCGCGATAAACAGCATGCTTAAACCTACTGTTGAAGCAAGGAATAAATCTTTCTGCAAAAGAAATGCCCTCCCGAAAGCTACGCCTCCGACGATTAAACCCATTAATGCCGCGGTACTAAGTTCTAATTTAATAATTTTAAAAACATTTTTTAGGTTAACATCCCCGGTAGCCAAACCCCTTATAATAGTAATGGAGGTTTGAGCCCCGGCATTACCTCCAGTATCTAAGAGCATCGGGATAAAAAATGCTAAAGCAACCACCGAACTTAAAGTATGTTCAAAATTTTTTAAAACCGTTCCGGTTAAAAAATCAAAGATTAACAAAAGTATAAGCCATCCGGCGCGCCTTTTAATTAATCCCCGGACCGTTATCCGGGCATAGCTGATTATCTCACCGCCCTTGGCGTCCATTTTACCTATTTCGTAAATATCTTTGGTAGCCTGCTTTTCTATTGTCGCAACTATGTCGTCGACAGTAATTATCCCTAAAAGCGTATTTTCCTTATCTACAATAGGCGCATCCAATAAGTCATACCGCTTAAATTGGCCGCCCACTTCTTCTACGCTTGAATTAACGTCAATTTTTATAAACTCCGCGCCCTCCATAACATCCTTAATAATAATATCGGGCGGCGCCTTTAATAAATCCTGTAAAGAAATGCTTCCAATCAAATGATGTCCTTCATCAGTGACAAAAACCGAATAGATATTTTCACGGTGCTCTGCCCTTAAATTTTCCTGAATAGAAAGGATGGCCGCCCTCGCCGTCATATCCTTTTTTAATTCCACCAACTCAGTGGTCATTAAACTGCCGGCGGTCCCTTCCTTGTAATCAAGCAATTGGGTGAGATCCCGCGCCTTTTCTTTATTTACAAGGCTAAAGAATTTCTTAAATACTTTCTGGGGGAACTCCTTGAAAAGGTCGGCCCTTACATCGGAAGCCATTTCATTGATAATCTGGGACACCTCGGCATTATCTAAATTGTTTAGAATAAAGCTCTGCTCGGAAAACTTCAAATTCTCAAAAACCTCTACCGCCTTTTTTGTCCCTAGCAATTTAAAAATGAGTATTTTTTCTTTTGGCTCCAATAACTTCCAGCCCTCGGCGAGGTCCATAGAAGGTATAGTTTTAAGCAATGCCTTAAGCCCATTAAAATCTTTTGCAGAGATTAATTCTTTTATCTCAGGCAGAAATAATGCAAAAACCTCTATTCTTTTGCGTAAGCCGTTTTTCATATCCTTCTCGTAATTTAATCTACCTCAAGCGCGGAAATTACATCTTCCCCATGGCTTTCTGCATCAATGGTACGACTGCTTCCGCCTCAGGTTTATTTAACCTGCCCAGCTTAGCAAAAATCCATTCGTCCTGCGCCCTTTTCACCTGTCGGGAAACCTGCAATTTAGGTTCAGCCTTGTTATAAGAAAACACGCTTACGGTTATTTTTGTATCTCCGAAGTCGACGATTTCGGAAAAAATTTCAGCATCCAAATTCTTATCATACGGCATATTCTTCCTCCTCAATGACGGCATAACTTATGAAGCCTGGGGGCGACCGCGCCCGAATGACTATTTGGTCGGGCGGGCATAAGTTATCAGCCGGAATTAATCCCGATAGCTGCAAGTAGATTTTGAAAAAATCTACGCAGCGCTTTGCTATCGGGACAATGACCCCGCCGCAGGCGGATCAGCCTTCGGCGGAGGCTTCACTTAACCTCCCACGAACCCAATTTGTTATATTCATCAAAATACAAATAGACCTTACCGGCGCCAAAATAATTTAGCGGCTCGGCAAATACCAATATTTTATTTTTTTCTTCCCCCTCTGAATATTTAGTACTTAATGGGGCGCCATACGACCTATAAACTTCGCCCTCTCTTAAACCCTTTTTCAGCGTACCGTTTTCTATATCTTTAAGCAACAGTTGAAACTTCTTCTTTTCCTGCTCAACTATTTTTTCTTGTTCCGCGCGTTCTTTGGCTATATCGCGCAGAGTATTAATAGCCTGCATCTTCTCACGGCTGAAACATCCGGATAACAAACACAAGCCGAAAAATAGGCAAATAATATTTTTTATAGCTTTCACTCGATTCAACGATTATAAGGCCAAGGTTAGTTAATACCTTTCCTTAAGATTCGCTTGCCCTTGCTTTCTTCTTTAAAACCCCGGTAAATTTATCCCGGTTACCTGTTTCATTTTTTCAGCGGCTAAGCCTTGAGATTTCTTTATGGCCTCATTAAAACAATTAACTAAATCTCTCTCAAATAAAGCCTTGTTTTCCGGGCTCAACAAAGAATCGGCTATATTGATAGAACTTACTTTTTGATCCCCCCTAATCACAATCTTGATGTCGCCGCCTCTTGACTGTGATTCCACCGAAGAATTTTCCAATTCCTTCTTTACAGCCTGCATTTTACCTTGCAGTTCAAATAATTGTTTCATCTTATCAAACATTAAAAAACTCCTTTTTTCGCATGAAGATATAACCTACGAACAGTATATGCCTCTGCGCAAGCCATAGGACTGAATTTATCCTTTGGCGCGTAAACAACACATACATTTATTATATTATAATTGATTAGAATTGAAAAGTATTTTAATTATTTAGGCACAGATAATAATTCATAACCTGTATCTTTTCTTTGTTACATCCAGCATAACCGATGCTCCAAGCTTTCGAATACCGCTGCCTAAACGGCATAACAGAAGTTATTTATGGTGTAAGGCGTTGCCAGAACAACACCAAAACAGCAAACACAAAATCAATCGCTTTTATCTTCTTTCCTTCTCTTGATGTCCGTCCGTGATATTTTATCGGTAATTCCTTAATTTTTATTTTCCTTTTAGCTAATAAAGCGCTGATTTCCGGTTCAAAAGTGAACCTGTTCGTTCGTAGCTTAATGCCTTTAATAATACTTGCCCTAAAGACCTTATAACATGTCTCCATATCGGTAAGCCTAAGCCCAAAAAGCATATTTGTGATTTTTGTAAGGACCTTATTTGCTATCCAATTTGGAAACGCCATCCCTTCAGGACGCGCGCTATTTAAAAACCGGCTTCCGTATACTACCTCTGCTTCCCCTTTAATAAGCGGATCGATTAATTTAGGGATATCGCTGGGGTCATACTCCATATCGGCATCCTGTATAATCAAAATATCCCCTTTTGCTCGCCGGATCCCCTTACGTATCGAAAATCCTTTTCCGCGGTTAAGACGATTCCGGAATATTCTGATATTATTCTTTTCGAATTTATTCTTTTGTTTGATCAAAAATTCTTTCTCAAGCGTTCTATCAACCGAAGCATCGTCGATAATAATAATCTCATAATCAATGGGAAAGCTTACAGACTGCACGTATTTAATAAGGCCATCGATGGTATTTGATTCATTATATGTGGGGATGATAATAGACAGTTTCATTTTGTTCTAACCACCTATACTGTTATAAGTTACTGTATTAGTATACAATAATTATAATCCTGTCGCAACTTTTTTCAGAACTATCCCTAATCCGGATCACGATGACGATTATAAACTTTAAAATTAACTTGATTACCTCAAGCAAAAATATTAAAATAGATTCAAAGCCAATAATTTAATACTCATCCTTAGTTTTGACAAAAAATGCAGAACAATCACAAAATATTTCATTTATTAACAACAATATTAATAATCCTTCTGGGCTGGCGCACATACAGCACATCCTTTGATGCGCCGTTTATCTGGGATGATTCTGGCCTGATTACGGATAATGTTCATATAAGAAGTTTCCGCAATACACCAACAGTTTTAACAACCAGTTTTAAAGGTAGCGGTCAAGTAGAGACAAGAAGTGCTTTTTACCGCCCCCTGCAAATAATCACTTATATGGCAGATTATTATTTTTCGAATCTGTCAGTTACCGGATACCATATTACAAATACAATCCTGCATATTTTTGTAGCACTGTGTATCTATTGGCTAACCTACCTATTATCCGGAAATAGCTATCTTTCTTTTTTGACATCGGTATTATTTATTACACATCCTGTTCACGCTGAATCGGTTAGTTATATTTCCGGGCGAGGCGGAATTTTATCTGCGTTATTTATCCTGACTGGATTTATCTGCTATATAAAAAATATCGATACCAACAGAAAAAACAAAATCGCCTATTATGCCGCTATGGCGCTTTCTTATACCCTTGCGCTACTATCGAAAGAGGATGCCTTGATATTTCCGGCGCTTTTACTTTCTTATCATTACATCTTTCGCAAACGAATACCTATTGCGGCCTTTATTACCACGGCAATATTTACTTGCACATACGTTATCTTACGGCTATTTATTCTCCAATCAGCTCCATTCAGGCCATCATCTATCTCGACAATCCCAGAAAGGATCCCGGGGTTTTTTGCCGCAATATTGAGCTATGTCCGGCTCTTGACGTTCCCGATTCATCTCCATATAAACTACGGGAAAAAAATATTCCTTCTTAGCGACGCGATAGTAATCACCGGTATATGCGCTGTAATCGTAATATGCATTATCGCTGTAAAACAAAGAAAACAAAATCCTCTGTTGTCTTTTGCGCTTATCTGGTTTTTAATTACGCTGCTACCCGTTTCAAATATATATCCGCTGGCATTCTTTATGGCCGAACACTTCCTTTATCTTCCTTCTTTTGGCTTTTTTCTTATTCTAGCACGGGTGCTTCTATATTTCTGCGGCTTAAAACAAATAAAACCGTACGCAATATCAGCTACGGTTTGCGCGGTTTTAATGTTTTCCTTTTTGACAATAAAGCAAAATTACTTTTGGAATAACCCTGTATCGCTTTACGAGCAATCGCTGCGCTATAATCCTGATAACCCGGATATGCTTATTAATCTCGGAGATGAATATTCTAAGACAGGAGAGGCGAAAAAAGCACTAGCGATACTATTCAAGATTGTTAAGATTTATCCTGATTCGGCAGAGGTATATAATAATATAGGTTGTTGTTATTTCATAATCCGTGAATATGCTGAAGCGATTAAGGCATTTGAAAAAGCCCTGAAAATCCAGCCGAATTATCCATCTGCATATCGTAATCTCGGTGTTGTATATAATGAAATAAATAAACCGGATGAGGCAATCAAAGCACTAAGCAAAGCAATAGAGATTGATCCCAGCTTTGCGAAGGCTTACCGTGAATTAGCTACTGTTTACTATTATTGCAAGGATTATGATATGGCAAGGAAATATTTTAAAAAGGCTATCTGGTTTGGCTATGAAGTTGCGGATAAATTTAAAGAGCCGCTCGGATTAAATAATCCCGCAGAATAAGTATCTATAACCCCAAAAACTTAATTGCCCCCCCGCAGAAAAAAATTATCAGGCCGGCAAGGGCATGCGAATACCTTTCTAATCTTGCAAGCGGAATCTTAGATAAACCGTAAGAAAAAATAAATACTAATGCCAGCATCGTAGAAATAGTAGCGATGCCAAAAACCGCTGCCACTATCGCTACCGATGTTATATTACCCTTGGCTGCCGGGTACATTAAAATAGGGATGAGCGGCTCGCATGGCCCGAATACAAAAATGGTAAAAAGAACCCACGGAGTTATATTGGCTTTTTCATTGGCCGCGTGAATATGCAGGTGTTCATCGCTATGCTTATGCGGATGTTCATGCAACCCATGCCTGGCGTGTTCATGAGAATGGTTGTGGGGCTTGTTACGGATTGCCATGCGCAAGCCCCAGACAAAATAGGTAAAACCAAAAATAAGCATAAACCAGGCGGCGATATCGCCGCGAAAAGACTCAATAGACTCTAATTTAAAAACGGCAACACCCAAAGCTATGCCTATAAACCCAAGCACAACGGAACTTAACACATGCCCCAAGCCGCATAATAATGTGACTACTCCGGTTTTAGCCATATTCCACTTTCGCGCCTTAGACATCGCAACAAAAGGCAAGTAATGGTCCGGCCCAAATACAGTATGAAAAAAACCGATGCTCAACGCGGCTCCTATTAAAATAATCGCATCGTTCGACATATCTTCCTTCCTCCTCTGGCGCTATTTAAATACTTAAAATTATCGGCTAATTTTTACTGCCCTGTGAAATACGCATAACCTCAAGGTTATAGGCGGCATCAATATTATCAGGATCGGCTTCTATGGATTTTTTGAAAAATTCTATTGCTTTTAACTTATCGCCTAAGCCAACATACAAAATCCCAAGATTATAATAAGCATCCGTATGCGCCGGGTTAATCTCGATCGCCTTTCTGTAAGCAATGATCGCCTCTTTAGGATTCTCGAGCCTATCATATGCCACTCCTAAATTATAATATGCTTCCGCATGGCCCTTATTTATTTCTATCGCCTTCCTGTATAAGACAATCGCCTCATTATGCCTTCCAATATCCATATAAGCATTACCGAGGTTTGTGTATGCCTGCGCGTTATCCGGAGCTATTTCTATCGCCTTCTTGTATAAGGCAATCGCCTCCTCGTGCCTACCCAGCCTGCTATAGACTACGCCAAAATTGGTGTATGCATCAGCGCAATCCGGGAGTAGTTCTATTGCTTTCTTGTATGAACCAATGGCTTCGTCATATCTGCCGGAATCGCTATAAGCATTGGCGAGATTAAGGTATAATCGCGCACTATAAGGAGAATACTCGAGCGTCCTCTGAAAAAAAACTATCGGATCCCTCCAATATTCGTTTTGTTTTATAGTCAAATACGAGTAAAACGACGCCAGGGCTAGCACGCAAAACAACGCAATGCTTCTAAAACGCGCCGTCCTAAATAGCGACCATAGGAATCTCGCGACGATTAAAAAAAATCCTAAGGAAGGCAAATATAACCAGTGTTCGGCCATATAAGCATTGATAGGATAAAGATTTGAAACCGGCAGCAATGTTATAAAAAACCAGGAAACAGAAAAAAAGGCTAATTTATCTGTCTTTCGTTTTTTAAACGCAAAAAAAAGCAAAAGAATAGCCGATAAAGCACCTGCTATCGCCTTGGGGTCCCTAATATCAAATAAATCAATGCCGTATTCCATATGCAGATTAAACGGAAACACTAGAAGCCTTATATAATTGGTTATCGCGACAAAGAATCCCGGGATTCTTTCTAAAAAGCCATTATCGAAGCTTAACTGCACAATCAGTAATTTCTTTAGGATAGTCAGCCTCAATAAGATATAGCTAAAGCTGGCGATTAAAATCAGATAAAAACCCCTGTTCTTTAAGCTGCGTTTAAAAGTATAACTATAGAGCAGCAATACCCCCAATAAGATCAAGCTGTATTCCTTAGAAAGAAGCGCTAAAATATAGCTTGCCAGCATCAAGAAGCTTATACCCATACGCCTGCCATCAATCTGCTTTATATATAATACGAAAGAAATGATTACAAACAAAGCGGCTAAAGAATCCGCCCGTCCAGCTATATAGTCAACCGCTTCAGTATGTATGGGATGGGTGATAAATAATAAGGCGGTAAACAATGAAAGGTATTGATCGCGCCAGAGGATATTAATTAACCAGTATATGCTTAACGCGGTGAGGATATGTAAGGCAATATTGCTAAGATGGTATCCTTTTACATTAAGCTTCCAGACAGAATAATCAATCATATAGCTAAACATCTGAAGCGGCCGGTAGAATGCGTTACCCGTGCCAAAATCTGTCCTGAGGTATATATCACTTGTAAAAATCTTACGGATATGCGACCAGTGCTTTATATGGAAATTATTTTTTACATACCAGACATCATCCCAGATAAATTTTCCGTCTAAACAATTAGCGTAAATATAAAATCCGACTATCGCTATCAACGCGATTAATACAACGCTGATTACCCAGGGCCTATTAATCGCGCTTTTAAAATTATAATTTCTAAAAAAATCCATTTGCGTTATATTTGTTAGAATCTAATCTTTGCCCCTAAAAATAAAATCCCTGCGACAGCTGCTATATGTAGTATCCAAAAACCGGGCTTGCCAATCGTGAAATATTTTATTATTTTCATGAGTTCCCTCCTCAATGACGGCATAGTTTACGTAAATGAAATTTACGTAAACTATCTGTCGGAATTGATGCCGAAAGCAGCAAGAAAATTTTTTGAAATTTTCGAGTGCTTTGCTTTCGGCGCAATGCATAACTTACGAATGTGTAGCGTGAATAAGTTATTTGCGCGAATTGATGCCGAAAGCAGCAAGAAAATTTTTTGAAATTTTCGCGCGTTTTGCTTTCGGCGCATCCTTACTTAAATAAAACCGCTCCCAACGTATAAACCACCGTAATGCCTATAAAATGCAGAAGCCACCAACCGTCAAACAAAAACCGAAAACTTTGAGGAAATTGACAATTTAATTTTAGGCGCTCAGGAAAATAGCTCTCAAATAAGGCTTTTCCTATAAAAAACTTCGCTAAGAGTATCAAGGAATCAGCTAATGTCGTCTTAAGCATAATTTTCAGCAAGGAGACTCCCCCTTCCCATGTCGCGATAGATAAATGGCTCATTATGATCGCGCCAAAAATAACGCTTAATCCGGTTAAAAGATACGCCAAATCCGCAGTATTTTGTTTTAAAAAAAGACAAGGTACTACAATAACGCTTAAAGCGCCAAAAACAGCAGGAATAAGATGCTCGAATTCTAAAATTCCATCTACAATAAGAGGATGAATCCTTAAATGCAACAGCAATCCTCCAATAGAGATCGTAATGAGCGCAAAAATAAGATTCTTTCGCAACGGATTCTCCATAAAGGCCTCCTTTTTTGCTGTTTAAATAATAACTATGGGCAATTATAGCATTGAATAAGACATTAGAGAAGTAAAAAACGCGGGTTTGAAAAACGCTAGCTTCTTAATATACGGGGTAGATGCTATAAATTAAACTTTTTTATCTTTTCTTCCAGTTCTTCGCTTACCGCCATAAGAGAATTTTTAAGGTTGTTAAGTTCCCCATGCGAAAGTTTATCGATATCGTTTATTTTTACGGATAATCCGCGCAGCTTATATAAAGAATTTTCAAAATTTCTTAATCGGAAATTCAACCCTTTAATAATATTGTTTATCACCGCGGCTAATTCCTGAATTTCATCTCTCTTGCGGAATTTTACTTCTAGTGTTAAATCTCCGCTGGCAATCTTTTCCGATAAAGTCTTAAGGCGGTGAATCGGCCCGGCGATAGAATGCGTAAAAAATATTACTAAAGAGGCTGCGCCCAAAAGGCCGATAATATTTACCAAAAGTAAAGCCGGAAATAAAAGCTGCATTGTAGTTTTTATTACCGAGTGCGCCTGGAATAACTCATGAGTTAAATTTTTGTTTCCGATAAAATAAAATACCGCGCCAGACAAAAACATCACTACAATAAGCAAAAGATAAACTTTTAAAATTAAAACCGGCTGCGAGGAATTTTTTAAAAAATATTTTTTTCGCTTGAAATTCTTGCCTTCCATAATTTTATCCTTTCAATGAGCGCATAACTTACGAATGCGCAGCAGATGTAAGTTATTTGCGCGAATTGATACCGAAAGCTATAAGAAAATTTGTAACAAATTTTCGAGTGTTTAGCTTTCGGCGCAACTCCTTAAACCGCATAACGAAATTTAAAATCTCCCTATCAAAAATCCTTATGACAACTAAGACATAACTCCATATTGTTCTTAAATGCCAGCTGATACTTATAGTCTGATCCATGCGGTATGTGGCAGCTGGATACGCAAGTCATCGTATCTTTGGTATTAGGATCAATGACGCCATCTCCTACCGGATGCGAACGCCCTAATTTTTCTTCACTATGGCAACTTATACACGCACTAAATACAGGTTCATCGCCTTCTTTATGACGGCTGTTATCATAAGATATATGACAAGCCCGGCATTTCTTTTCCTTAACTAATGGATGCAGGAATTTCTTGCTTAAATTTACGTCCTTATTGTGGCAGGATAAGCAGTAATCACCATCATTGGCTACTTGAGAAATACAATAACTGATGGCAAACAGAAAAAATAAAAAAATAAATATGGCCGCCCCCAACATTCTGAATCTTGCCATAAATTTCCCTTAATAAAAAATTAGTATTGTTTTTTGATTTTTTCGTATTCCTGGTTATACTGGTCTTTTATTTCCTGGCGTGCGTCTTTAGGCTTAGTAACATCTTTAACAGGCGGCAAAGAAACAGCCTTTTCTTTTTTTATTTCTTTTTTGCTCCCGGATCCTTTTATGGCATCCTCTATCGCCTTTTGCCGGCCCGCATCTTTTCTGCCCTGTTTATCTGTTTTTTTTATAACAGCATCCTTACCAACGGCTTCTTCGGCAGGCGGGTTGTTCTTTAACATCGCTAAGGCATTACGCCTTTTTCTCATCACCCGCATTAAAGAATCAACGCTATTCTTTATGATTATATCCGTAAGAGTACTTATGGAATCTACCCTGCCCATACCAAAGATAGTCACGCGGTCATCGCCTCTGCGGTGGTGGTTTACCGACCAGACGATTGAGCCGTCTTTGACGCTGACAAGCCGCAGGCTGACAGAGGCTTCCGGAACGAATACTTTTTCGCCTAACAGAGTACTGGAATCAATCTTGTATTCTTCAACCACGCCCATTAAAAGGACGTCTGCGCCGGTAAGCTGGCCGATACTTTTTATATTCTCTAAAGATAAGTCCTCGTCTTTGCGCACCTTACCATCGCGCATCGCTTTCTGTACCTCTCCTGTTTCAACAATATCAAAATAAGTCGTATTTAGAAGGTGTGTTATTAATGCGTAGGCGATTTTTTTCTCCGCGTCTTTTTCAGATGTAAGATTAGTAAAAGGAATAATAGCCGTTTTTACATGTGTATCCTTAGATACCGGCTTTAACCTAAAATAGCTGGACGGGCCGGATGCGCAACCGGCTAAAAAAATTAAAAGTGAAAAATTAAAAGTGAAAAATGAAAATAATTTCTTCGTATTGCTATTACACATTCAATCCTCCTCAATGAGCGCATAACTTACGAATGCGTAGCAGATGTAAGTTATTTGCGCATGACAGAATTTCCGCCAGAGGCGGATCCGCCAACGCTTTGTGGCGGAGATGCCGAAAGCTATGAGAAAATTTGTTACAAATTTTCAAGTGCTCTGCTTTCGGCGCAACTCCTTAAATCCGTATGAATCCGTATATTTTATCCGTGTTAATCCGTATTTTTAATTATGGCATGTTTTGCAGATATTGTCTATATTGTGTTTTAACAGCTTATCAAAATTTGAACCGTGAGGCCGGTGACAATCCAGGCATTCCACCGTTTTAAACGGATGGTTCGTATTCTTGCTTAGCGGATGCTTACCCCCTTCAATCATAATACCGGCGTGGCAATCCCCGCATAAATCATCCGCGTCTTTTTTGAGCATTTTATCATAATTGTTACTATGTGGGTTATGGCAATCACTGCACCTAATCTGCCTCTGGCGAAGCGGATGCGCGTAAAAAGATTTAAATTCCAACTCCTGAGCCGGATGGCAAGACAAGCATTTATCAATTTCTCCTTCTATATCCTGACTTATTGTTTTTGCTTCATGCGGCTTATGGCAGTCTAAACATTTTATTCCTGACAAACCATGCCCGGAATCAGAAAAATTTTCCGCCTGATTACTATGACAAAGGGAACAATCAACATATAGGTCGTCTTTAAATAAATCTACATCGGCCTCTTCGTCAGAGCTTTTTAAATGTACCGTATGGCATTCATAACAACGTAAATCATCATGCAGGCTCGCTACAGCAACAAACCTCTCACTTACGTCTTTCGCTTTTTCCGTATGACAGCTAAGGCATATACCATTCCCCTTTTTAAGATTTAACCCGTTGGGATTAATAATATTATCCTTTTTAACCTCTGCAGTTAAGTGTTTCTCGCTGCTCCCGTGGCAAATATCGCAGTTTTTATCTATCGCGTGTTTAGTCAAAGCAAAACTTTCTGCCTCTATTTGATGGCACTGGCTGCACTCAGACGAGCCATAAGCCGGCAGAAAACAAAAGTACAATAGCGAAACCGCAACAGCAATTATTACTTGATACTTGATACCTGCCTGTCCCGCCACAGGCGGGGATACTTGATACCACATTATTAAAACCTCATCGATAACAAACTCTCGATTGTGGTTGAATCGTAGCTGTTGGCCGCGGTTAATTTATCTGTGTAGTTAATAAGAGAAAACCTAAAGCTGAATACGGCATTAGGCGAAAGCCGGTATTTAATATTGCTTAACACCGCGGTTTTATCCGTTGGATTGTCTCCGGTAACACCTCTGTCCTGAAAACGCAAAGAGAAATCAAACTTGCCTATATTATAAAATGTCGCGATATCAAACAGGTTCTCATCGGAAGAAGTAGTGCCGCTGGACATAACTAATTCATACTCTGTGGAAACTTTGAGGTTATCCAGAAGTTTTATATCCAGTTCCAACGCATTCAATAGCCTCTCGGATAATGCCGAAGTAGATGTTCCGCTAGTCTCCTGAGCGCTATTCCGCAAAGACATATTCAAAAAAGAAAAAGGGTCAACGCTGATACGCGAACTTAAAGTATCCGTCTTAGTGAACGCGCCGGTTGAAGGATTATCTGTCTTGGAAGTATCTATCTGCACAAATAAAGACGCTTTCTCGTTTACTCTATACTGCGTAGAGGCCGATATTAAATTTGTATCAGATTCTACCGTAGAAGTAAAGGTATTTTTTTGCTTGGCATTGGAAAAATTAACCCCTAACCGTAAGTTATTTATAGGGGTTAGGGAAATATCCGAATAAAGCTTGGTATTCTTTATATTTTCAGTAGAAGAAGTGCTTGTTTTATCCGAAACCTCGTATCCAGACTGGATATTTACGCAAGAAAAAGGCGTAATTCTAAGCCTAAGCCTCTCTTCATTAATTGCAGAATCTATTTCCGAAGATACCCTTTCCTTATCTTCATCCTCTCTTTTATAAGCGAACTCAACACCCAACTGCTTAACTGGGTCCAGATTAATAATGATTTCATCAGACTTATTTGATAAATCTTCGCCTGTCTTAGTGTCGTTATCCTGGCTTAATTTTAAACGGTTACGCAGTTTTAGCTCTTTAAGCGGCTTTAAGGCAAACTCCAAACGGTACTCATCTGAATCCAAGGCCGTATTATTAATAATATCTATATCTTTTTTATTTTCTAAAAATCCCGAAATACTAAAAGAATCCATCGGACGGTAAGACATATCCAGGTTTAAATCACGGCTCCTGACATCACTCCTTGTGCCCAAAAGGTCGTCAAAATTAACTTCCCTGTATTCGCTGTTAAAATTCAAAGGGCCATTTTCCCGCTTAAGCCTTACAGTTTCAGACCTTGTTTTCTCTCCTGTGGTTGTGCCCAAAAGGACATCTTTGCGCTCATTATCTTCAAAGCTATAGTAAAGAGATGTAGCGGGATCTAACGCAAGCCGAGTCTCATATTTTTTAATAATAGTGTGAATGGGCGATTGCGGCTCAGTGGTTCCGGAAAAGAATATTTCTTCGTCTGTTTCGTGATGGCTCAAGGTATCGATAGTCAGCCAGCGGCCATAATCAAAACGCAATTTATTTTCAAAATCCGTGTCGTCTTTTCTATACTTGTCGCCTAATGAAACACCAAATAATGAATCAAGCAGGCCTTCTTTTAATATACTGCCTTCTAAATAAAAACGATAATCCTGAGCTAAATTGCTGCCCGTTGAAGACAGCGCCGGCTCAGGATCGCGCTCAAAATCGCTTACCTTATATTCAACTTCCGCGTCTATATTCAACCTCTCGGTAGGATTAGCATAAGAACTTTTAAAAACTAATAAAGAAGCGCAAAAAAATATAATGATAAATAAAAATGGCTTTCTTACTATATTCATTTTGCGTTTTACATTTTGCATTTTAACTTTTTAATGGCATCCTAACGCTAACCCGGAACCGCTGCAGGAATTCTTTCCATCTGAGTATTTATCCGTTTGGTTCCAATGAGTAATAGCGAGCCGCTCATCTAATAAGGCGCCCTTTCTAATGCCGCTTGTCCCATTGCTTGAATGCGCGTTATGGCAATTCTGACAGCCATAGCCTCTTTCTTTATGGGTTTTATGCAGGTTGTTAGCCTGGCCTTGCGTAAATTCGGTTTCTAAATTCGAAACACTGTCTAATTCTGATTTTATATTTTTTGCCGAAATGCGCGAGCCGTCATGGCAGGCAAGGCAAAATTCATCGTAAATATCTGTTTTATAACTATAGCTGTCTTTCGGGAACGCCCTTGGCGGCATATTCATACTCGATGAATCCGGATCGCTTACGATATTCATTTTATTCACTATATGCGGATTATGGCAGTCGAAACATTCTACTTTTCCTCCTCCGTATTCTTCATCGTCAACTTTATGGTGCGAAAAGCTTCCCGATACGCCGTCGCGCAAGTTTCCGAACTCCCTCTCCAATTCTTTATGGCAGGCAAAACACAATTTTTCCTCATCTTCTTTGGTCATTTTTAGTCCGCCTTTTTCATGGGGATTATGGCAGTCAATGCAAAGCTTATCGCGCTTTGCGCTATAATGCGCGGAATATTTGTCGTTATGGCAGAGATAACAAAGGTCCTTATTGTCCCCATGGGGATTATGGCAATCAATACAGAGTTTATTCTCTATCCCGTGCTCGCTGGTTAAATAAGTGTTCTTCCCGGGATAAATACCTTCTGAATAACTATGGCAGGCAAAACAGACGCTATTGTCATTTCCTGTAATCACAGTTTCATTAATCACGTCTTGAATCATATAAGGCTTATTTATGGAGGCATGGGGTTTATGGCAGCTTGTGCATGGCTCGTTTATATCTATGCGGCCGTGTCCGCTAAATTCATACGCGCTAGATAAATCAATAGGCGTCCGCGGCGGATCCCCAAGGCTAACCGGCGAATTATCATGACAACTCAAACAAAAATTATTGATTTTATCGCCGCTATAAACGTGAGAATCTTGCGAGTCGGGATCACGCAACCCCACATCCGGCCAAGAATCTATATGCCCATCATTATGCTTATTGTTTAATTCATGGCAGATAAGGCATTCCTTGTCGCTTCCTAAGGGATGGCGGGAACTAGCCATATCAAATTCCTTCTTTGTATCGGGCGCGGGACTACTCGGCCTCTCTTGCGAATGACAGCTAAAACAAGGAACGTCACCGCCATTGACTGCTGTATCGGTTAAAATTTTATATTCGTCATTATTATGCTCCTGATGGCACTCGCTGCAATCCCGGCCTTCATAATGCTCGGCATAAATAGGCACAATAAACAGAAAAATCCCTAAAGTAGCTAAAAGAAAAACTGGTGTTTTATTATTTTTCATTTATAATTCTTCATTCTTCATTTTTAATTCTTTTGCTCTATACTCAATACACTATACTCTCTACTTATTTATCCGTATGACAATTTAAACACAACGCGGAATTAGTGTTAGTTATCCGTAATAATTTGGTACCCGGATTATCTGATTTATTATGAATACCATGGCAGGTTTCGCAGATTAAATTCGCGGAGTTTGTCGGATAATCCGGATATTCATCCGGCCATATATGATCAGTAACATAATCATTATCGTTAATCACATTGCCTGCTGGCGTGCCAGTAGTTGCCGATGCATCTACAGGAATAATAGCCCCAAAACCTATTTGGTAAGGATGCGAGTGGCCAATGTCCGGGCCGCTTGTGCCATTATGGCAATTGATACACATCTGAGAATCGATATTCGGCTCACTCAATAAATACAGATGGTTCGTTACTCCCGGCTGATGCACATCATGGCATGTTTGGCAAATTAATTTTCCATAAGAGCCGGAGCTGCTCATGTTAGCAGGGTGCTTAGCGCCCCCACTGCTTGCCTGAACTTTATCCGCATGGCAGACGCCACACATTTGGCTGTCAGGATTACCCCATTTTAAAATGGGATTTGCAACGCTAGGTGTTGAATAATTAGCCGCCCCGTGTGCCTTGGCATGACAAAGATGACAACTTGCATTATCTCCATCGGAACCTAAAAGATCGAGTTCTGTCGCGCCATGGCAGGCGCCGCAATCCGGGTGATTTACCCCGTTGACATGATCGCCCAATCCCCCGGCATTAGTAACCGCATTATGGCAAGAGGAACAATATGAATCTAATTTTACAACATTCATAAACTTTCCATTGGTATTATCGTGCACGCTATGGCACATATCACAGTCCTGGCTCGAAGACATTTTGTGCTGTTGCAGAGACGCATTAAACGCTGATGTCTGTCCGAGATTTGTGGCAGTCCCATCATGACAGGTATAACACATATTGCCTATTTCTGTATATGAGCCTGAAAGCCGCGCTTCATTCGCCCAAGTAGACCAGATCTTTTCACCTGCCGCATTATGCGGGATATGGCAATAACTACAGACATTGAGATCTGTGCCTTTAGCTAAAAAATACATGTCGTGTTTTGAACCCGCGACTCCGGCAAAGGCAAAAACGCCATAAAATAAAAAGAAGGTGGTAAAAAAGAAAAAAAATCCAGACAGTACAAGTTTTTTGTTTTTACTTTTTAATTTTTTATTTTTCATTTATTATTACATCTGGTGGCAATTAAGGCAAAGGGCGCTCCCGCTATTATCTATGCGTAATAATGGACTAGCCACACCTTTTCTATGTATGGAATGACAAGTTTCACAAATTACATTAGCCGAATTTGCCGGGTAATCTACACCGTAAAAACCATCGTCATTAATAGCATTTCCTGCCGGAGCTTTCGAAGGATCTACCGGTGTCGTCTCAAACGCTACATTTACCGGATGGCCGTTTCCGATTTTTGGGCCGTTGGCGGTGCTTGTTGTATCATGGCAAGTAAGACAATATGCCGAATCAACGTTTTTATCGCGCAAGATAAAAACCGTATCCTGATTTGACTGATGAGAATCATGGCAAGCCATGCAATCAACCTTGCCCCAGCTGCCGCCGGAACTTAAATTCGCCGGGTGCTTATTGCCGCTGCTTGTACTTTGCACGATTATCGGATGACAACTGGCGCAAAAGACGCTATCAGTATTATCAATCCTTAATATAGGATTAGATACACTGGCAGTGGAATAATTCACTCCCGCGTGGACTTCGTGACAAAGCCCGCAACTATTATAGCTGGAAGCCCTCTGTGTACGTTCATGATGACAAGCAGAACATGAGGCGCCCGTAGGCGGAGAACCTGTACTATGGCGGAATCTTCTCGTGGTTGAGCTAAAATAACTTGGGTGATGCCCCTTAGATGTAGCAGCATAGGTATAATCGCCTAACCCGCCTGCGTTTTGCGTTGCATTATGACAGCTGACGCAATAAAAATTTTGTGTTACTGGTACATTCATAAACATACCGTTAATATTATCGTGTACCGAATGGCACATATTACAATCTTGCCCGGAAGTTATTTTATGTTGTTGCAGGCTGGTATTAAAAGCTGTTGACTGTCCGATATTGGTAGCGGTCCCGTCATGGCAGGTATAACACATATTGCCTATTTCTGTATAAGAGCCGGAAAGCCGCGCCTCATTACCCCACTTAGACCAGATTTTTACGCCTGCGGCGTTATGCGGGATGTGGCAGTAGCCGCAGACGTTGGGGTCTGTGCCTTTGCCTAAAAAAAACATATCGTGCTTTGAGCCGGCGACGCCGGCAAAACTATTCGCCCAAGCAAAAAATATAAAAACTATAGATATAAAAAATTTTAAATAAGTCATCTTTAGAAGTAGAGAGTAGCCGGTAAGTTAACAGGCTACCCTCTACTTTTTACTCTAAGCTCTCCGCTCTTACTCTAAGCTTATTTACCGCTATGACAGTTAACGCATAACGCGCCAGCTGTTGCCGTAATACGCAGAAGTTTACCACTCACACCTTTCTTATGTACCGAATGGCAGCTTTCGCAGACTAAAGACGCGGAATTACCCGGATAATCTGCGCCGTCATTATCGTCGTCAATGTTATTACCCGCGGGTGTTAAACCGACTGTTGTAAAGCCAACGCTTGTAGGATGGCTAAATGTTCCTACTGTGGGTCCTTTAACTGTTCCCGTTGCCTGATGGCAAGTTGCGCAATATGCGGAATCAGTATTGGCATCCTTAAGTATAGACGGCCTTCCAGAATCAGCCGGCTGATGCGGATCATGGCAAGTTGCACAGTCAACCTTACCCCAAGAACCACCGGATGACAAGTTAGCCGGATGTTTATTACCGCCGATAGCCGCCTGCACATATCCAACATGGCACGTCGCACAATAGGCTGAATCGGCATTAGCTACCTTAAGTATCGGGTTAGTCAAAGAAGTAGTAGTATAATTTACCGCGCCATGCATCTGATGGCAGGCATTACAGCTTTCATCTAATACCGCGCCTGTATCCTTATACGGATGCTCGGTTCCCGCTAAATGGTCACCGTGCGGATCAGCCCCCGGATACATTGTCGCGTCATGACAGGTTTCGCAGTATGTAGCCGACTCTGTATTTGCGCTCTGAGTCTTAGCGATACCAAGAAACTTCCCATTGGCATTATCATGTACTGTATGGCAAATATTACAATCTGTCCCAGTATCTGTTTTATGCTGCTGTAAAGCCGCATTAAACGCGGTAGTCTGGCCTAAAGACGTTGCCGTTCCATCGTGACAGGTATAACACATATTACCGATGGTACTTGAAGGCCCACTAGTTAGCTGCGCTTCATTTGCCCATGTTGACCAGATTTTATCACCAGCCGCATTGTGCGGAACGTGACAATAACCGCACACATTAGGGTCAATTCCTTTGCTCATAAAAAACATATCGTGTTTAGTATTTACCACGCTGGCAAAAGAAAAACTATATACACCCACCAATAATCCTAATACTAACAGTAAAACCAAATTCTTTTTCATTAATTCACCCCCCTTCTTATTTTAATTTTTAACCTCATAAACTCTTACGCTATTTCTCCATCTATCAGTTATATAAAGGCGGTTATTATACCCGCTCAATCCAAACGGAGAAGCAAACTGTAGTTCTTTTTCTTTCTCCGCCCCAATTAAATCTATAAAGTTTCCCTGTTTATCAAATGCTTGGATAACTAGATTCGCTCCATCGGAAACATAAATCACCCCTTTATTATCCACATAAACACTCTTCGGTTTACCGAAGCTGCCTTTTGTATCCCCGGGAGAGCCAATTTTCGATAAAAATTTTCCTTCTTTATCAAAAATCTGCAGCCTTGCGTTATTCATATCCACCACATAAACATTATCTTTTTTATCAATAGATAACCCCACCGGCAGGCAGAGTTTGCCTTCTTCGGCACCGAAACCCCCGAATTTAAACAAAAAATTCCCTGCGCTATCATAAACTCGGATATAATTATTATCCGCATCTGAAATGTAAATATTGCCTTGGCTTGAAATAGCGATCCCAATCGGCCGTACTAGCCTGTCTTTATCGCTAAGAGCCTTGCTTAAATCTATCGTTGAAATAAATTCGCCATTAATTTTAAACACCTGTACCCGGTTATTGGATGAATCCGCTACATATACTTTCTCTCCCTTTGAATCGACAATTAGCGCCATTGGAGCATTTAATTCCCCTGCTTTATCTCCTAATTTTCCAAAACTGAGTTTTATTTTTCCCAACTCATCAAAGACCACCACTCGGCTGTTCACGGTATCTGCCACGTAAATATTCCCCGCAATATCAACAGCTATACCCGCTGGCTGATTAAGAGAACCTATTCCGGAAGTATTAGAACTTAAATCATAAAGAAATTTATATCGGCTGGCTGCTTCCCCAAAACAAAATCTTAAGCCCGAATAACCGCAAAAAATTATAGTGAAAAATATCACCGTGAATAATTTCACTAATAAACTTATAAAAAGATTTTTCCTTTTCATGCTTTTACTCCTTTTATTGTTTTGGATGACAAATATTACAGAGCTTCCCATCCTCGAGGGACTCTCTCAGCAGAAAGGGAATTTTTGCTGAATGAGGATTATGGCAGCTTACGCAACTCATTTGCCTATCATTAGTTAACCATATTTCATTGCCTTTGTCAAGATTTATTTTTTGTGAAGGCACTACATCATACGGGTGCTTTGCCGCCTCCTCTTTACCATGACAATCAAAGCAAATTTGTGTTATTTTCTTCTTTAAAAGCCATTTTTCACTACTAGTGTGGGGATTGTGACAATCAACACATTCCAGCATATCATAACCGGAATGTTTTACTGTATCGTCCTTTGTTAGTAAACTGGAATGACAGGCAAGGCAGATTTTCTTGGTTTGTCCCTTCACTTCTATTTTACCTTCAGCGCTGATATTATGGCAGGCATCGCACATACCTGAAACAAACGGCTCATGTACAGATTCCTTAAGCAGGCCTTTTTTATCCGCGGCATGCGTATAATGACAGTTAAAACAATTTACGCCGGTTAAATCGCCGGAAAAATGCGCTTTTTTGATTTTTTCCGAATTTAAATCATGGCAGATTAAGCAAGGCTTCTCCTGTTCTGCGGTAAACCCCGTTAGAGAACTTTCTCCAACAGTACCTGCTGATGCCTGAGTTAATTCACCATTACTAACCATGTTTTCACTGTTAACCTTATCGCTGTTTTTCTCTAACGGGGTAAATTTTTTATGCTCCGCCGCATGGCAAGACTCACATTTTTCCCGAGCGTAAGGAAAATGCCTGACCTCTGACGCATCCCATTTATCTATTTGTTCGCTATGGCAGGCGCGGCATCCCTTTTTGAACTCCTTCTCCTGCGCAATTACAAAAGAAACATGGGAAGAAGACAAAAATATAATCAAACATACAAACCGGTAAAAAGAAATAATTTTCTGGCTTCTGGCTTCTGGTTTCTGGTTTCTGGTTTTGTTATGCATGGCTACCCACCCCCGAATAAATTAACAACTCCTATTCAAAAAATACTATGCCCCTTAAGCTCATTTATATGCAAATATCATCGTATAAATAATACAGACAACAAGGCTTAAACCTATTATGAGCGCAGTCCAGGCAAAAATCCTAATTGTTTTCATTGCTTTTGGAGGCATGGGAAGGACAAGGCGTTTTTCAAACTCCTTACGCGCCAGAAGCTCTTCATATTCAGCCGGCCTTTCATGCTTTAAATCTTCTAAAGGCAGGCGTCCTGTAAAAATAACCGTATCCATAGGAAACTTCTCCGGCCGAAAATGCGTATTGAAAAAATGTATTGTAAAAATAAAACCGACAGCCAACAGGGCCTCGTCGCTATGGACAATGGTCGCGACATTAATGACCCAACCCGGTAAAATTCTGGTAAAGATTTCAGGAAACCAAAGCATAAGCCCTGAAAAACCGATAACCGCAATACCCCAAAATACCGCGAAATAATCAAACTTTTCCCAATAAGTCCAGCACCCGTATTGCGGCCGTTCACCTTTGCCCATATACCATTTAATTGTCGCGATAAATTCACGCACGTCTTTTAATGTAAAAAGTATCGTGTTTGGGCCCAAAAGCATGTTTTTCCAAGTTCTAAATTCACAACGCTTACGACGCAGGAGATCCCAAATATGGACAGCAAAAAGCCCAAATAAGCAAACCGCGGCCGAGCGGTGCAGAAACCCGGAAACCTCAAACCCTCCTAAAAGACGCGAGATAAAAATTGCCCATTTCGTATAAGAAAATTTTAGCGTCATCCCGGTAATAGAAAGGGTCAAGAAACTTACAATCATTACCGCATGAAGTATCCTGTTTAATAAAGAAAACCTTATGTACTGCTTTTCATTAGGGTCGTAAGCTTTTGACGGATAGAGCCGCCTCATTTGCAAAGATTTTGGAAGCCATAAAAGTACATGAATCCCGCTGGCTACAAATGTGCCGACAAGAAGCGCGGTCATCGCCCAGAAAGTCAAGAAAATCCAAGGGTATTTCTTTGGATCGTGATGAGTGGCATGCGTTAAATATCCTGCAAATCTCTTGGTTGCGCCCGGATGGCATTTTTGACATGTAGAAATAATATTTTCACGGCTTAAGCTGGAGTGAGCATCTTCAGGAGGCAAGATCTCATGCGCCCCATGACAGTCATGACATTTGGCAGTCTTAGCATAACCAAGCTTGGTGGCTTTGCCATGAAAAGTCTCAAAATATGTTTTGGAGATATCTAAATGGCATTTGCCACAGATATTCATAATATCAAATTTAAATGTATCCATATCTGTGCGCTTAATTGAATGCGCGCTATGACAATCACTGCATACTGGAAGCTTATCAGGGGTTTTGCTCTTCCCTGGGGCGTGAATACTGCCCATATATTTTTCATAAACTCCTTTATGGCACTTAGCACAAGTAGAGGCGATATTACTACGGTTAACGCTTGAGCGCGGATCCTGTGACGGCAATTCCATATGCGCCGTATGACAGCTAGTGCACATAGCTGTTACCACAAGCCCACTCTTCAATAAGCCCTTACCGTGGATACTTTCCGTATAATGCTCAGGTATTTCATGTTCTTTGCCCTGATAACGAATCGCGGCCTTTTCTTCTTCTCTATGGCATCTAGCGCACAACACCGGCACATTTGTTGGATACGTCTGCGATGTAACATTATTCTTGCTTAATACAGAATGCGCTCCATGGCATTCTATACATGACGGCGCATTGGGATCTTTTTGATTATAAAGCTTGCCGTGAGTGCTTTGCTGATACTGCCCCACCTGATCGCTATGACAAACCGCACAATTAACTTTTGACTTTATTGTTTCGCATGCGCGCTCTTTTGAAGGCAAAACTTCACTATGGCATTTAGCGCAGGAGGTTTTAGAATGCATAGAACCCTTGAGCTCATCATAATTTACAAAGAGAGAGCGGCCGTCAGACGATGATTTAATTTCCTCTTTCGCGTGACACAAAAGGCAATCCTTATCTGCCACACCCTGCTCATAAAAAACTTTTCTCACCTTATGCGGCTCGTGGCAATCAACACAAACAGGAATAGCTTGCGGCCTATCCTCCCATAATTCGCCGTTAATTACTTTTCTATGAACCTCTTCAATCTGAGCATGGCATTTTAGGCAGGTATCTACGACATTTTCATGCGCGATTGACGACCGCGGGTCTGTATGAGGGTATATCTCGTGCGCGCCATGGCAGGAAACACAGGTAGCACTTACGATTAGGCCTTTTTTAAAAAGGCCCTCTCCGTGGATACTTTCCGAATAATTCTCTAAAATGTGACTCTGGTGTATCTCACGTTGAAGTTGCACTGGGCTTCCTTCGCTGTGGCATGAACCGCAGACAAAGGGAACGCGCAACGCGGACAGATTAGAATCCTTATCCTTTACAGAACGGATGTTATGTGCGCCATGGCAACTCTGGCACCGGGGAGCAAGATTATCGCCTCTATCCAAAGCTTTCCCATGAACGCTGCCTGAAAACCCTTTCTGCATATCCTTATGGCAAATTATGCAATTTACAGGCGGCAGAGGTGTTTTATGGGGAAAATCGCTATTAGTAAGGTCGGCGTGGCAGGTAATGCATACGAGGCCGCCGTGAACGGATTGCTTAAATTCCTGCTTGTTTACATAAAGCGAAACTGTCTTATTTTGACGCTCTGTAGTAAAATTTTTTTCCTGGTGGCAAGCAAGGCAATCGGCATTTTCGAAAGCGTAAACGGCAGGTGCGCACAAGAAAATAATTATAAAATATAATAGTGCTCTCCTCTTATGACGCATAACTATGCAACCCTGAAAGTAAATAATTTACCCCAAAATATGTAAAAAGCATCGCTAAAAACCCTATAACCGAAAGCCAAGCCGCTTTTTTCCCGCGCCATCCGGCACGCAGGCGCATATGCAAGTATATGGCATAGACAATCCATGTGATTAATGACCATGTTTCTTTAGGATCCCAGCTCCAGTATGTGCCCCAAGCCGAATTCGCCCAAACAGCCCCTGTAATAATCCCAAGTGTTAAAAAAAGAAAGCCAAAAGCAATCATTTTATAGCTGATTGTATCCAGTTGCTCGCTGCTTCTTTTGCTAAATACCAATACTAAACTTGTAACAAAACCTACGGTGAGCGAGGCATAACCGACAAAACAGGTCAATACATGGATAGTCAACCAATTACTCTTTAAGGCCGGCATTAACGGAACAATCTCCTTATCTAACAAAGAAGCAGCCCCTAAACTCAATAACCCCATCAAAGAAACCAAAGCATTAATATTTTTGAGGTTATATTTTAAGTCAATAAATATTCCGGTTAAGCCGATGGCCAAGGCAAAAACAACCAACGATTCAAACATATTACTTAATGGCGGCCGCCCGGCAGCGAGCCCGCGCAGAGCTATATATATCGTTAGCGTTAAAACGCCTAGAATAATAGATAAACGCGCAAGATATGATATGGCTTTATTTTTAAAAAATAAGTTGGCAAAATAAAAAATCATCGCCGCAAAATAAGCGGCAAAAGCAATGTTTAAATACAGGGAAAGCATGTTCATTTCTTCCTCCTAACCAAAGGGTTTACATAAAAAATAATGCTTAACCCTAAAAGCAGCAAAAGAAACCCCGTATACACTACCGACACTCCCGGGTCTTTATTTATTTGCAACCCCGACCAGCTTAAATTTTCCCTGTCATAACTTGACTGAAAAAAGGAATAACCGTTAAACTTCAGGGGAAAATTTACCTTAATGTCCTTCTTCGCTACTTCTTCTGCGCCTTTTAATACTGTAACCTTGCTGATAAAATCCTTTGGCCGCCGCATCCCCCACTGATAGACGAATCTAAAATCTGTTTGCACTGAATGCATATCTGGAAAATTCGCAAACACCCAAAATGTTTTTGCATTGCCCTCTCTATCTTTCAGCTCTATCTCTATAGCGGGATTCCTCGGCTCAGACGAACGGCTTACTACCTCTTTTGTAGTAAGATCCATGCTGAAATCAGGGATAAAACGCATAATTTTAACTTTATAGCCTTCGCCGAAACTAATTTCTTTGCCTAAACTCACAGCAACTTCTTTCAAAAGTTTGTTATCTTCATGAGAGTAAATCAATAATTTTTCCTTAGGGCTTATTTCTTCCTCATAAATAAAATCATCTAACCTAAGCGTAAAACCTAAATCCACTTTTTTATTTTCAGAAATAAAAGAACTAATGCTTTCCCCTTCCTTAATCTGCACATAGCCTTTTTCACCGAAAAACATGCCGACCAATGCCCCGGCAAATATCAGCAAGACGCTAAAATGCGAAATCATCGTACCCAATAAAATAGGCTTTAATGAAAACCTATTGATAAGGCAAACGGAAAGGTTTAAGGTAAGCAAAGCCAACGATAAAATAAACCACCAGCTTGAATAAACATGAGTCAGGCCTGTTATATTTAAGAGATTATATGCGGAACTCCCGTAATGGCTAGTATACTCCGCGGGCTCTTGTCCTTGCGGAATAAACGTTCCAATCAAAGAAAATATAGCGATAATAGCAAGCAGCCATATCGCCAGCTTTATTGATGAAAAAAACTTCCAGATTTTTGTCTGCTTAATCATTTTCAGTAAGCACATAAGTTACGGAGTGTCAAACGACGTAACTTATAGGTGCGCATTGAACCCAGCACTTATTTAATGCTAATAAAATAAGTGCTGGGTAAATTCAACCGAATAAGTTATGTTGGCTGACGCCGCCATAACTTATAGCTTCATTTTTTTGGATTAGGATGCGTAACTTTTGGATAAAACTCATCAAACTTAAACTCTTTATAATTCGGGCTTTCCTCATTATGGCACTTTAGGCAAACTTCTTGTGTCGGCATAACAAGGCCCGCTTCAATTGCTTTTTGTTTATCCTTCATAACACTCATCGACATATAATCACTTCCGGCGCCATGACAAGCTTCGCACTGCACGCCGTCTTCTTTCTTCAAACCTTCCTCTAATAAACCGCTATCCACTCCATATGCTGTCACATGGCACTTCAAACACTTAGGTTCTTCTTGAGGATTCCCGGTAACTCCCGCTTTTTGCGCTGTTTCTTTACCTGCATCGGTGGCTAACGTTTCATATGCTTTAGCATGCTTAGTAGAAAGCCACTGATTATATTGATTTCCCTTTTCATCAGACTTATGGCACATAGAACACTTCTTTACCCCGATATACTTATGATTCCCTTGTGCAAAGACCAAGCTACCTAGACACAACGACAATACTGCTGCCCCGCTTAAAACTACCCTGCGCATCTAAACACCCTCCTCTTCAACCCGGATTATACCCTGATATAAATTCCGGGTTTAATTTAGCCGCCATCGCCATCAGGCTTTAGGCGGCTGTTCCTTAATATCACCGTCCGCTTCATCACATTTCTTGGTTGATTTCCCTATTAACATTGACAGGTTAACCGGATAATGGTCCGGATCAAAGAAAACAAAAAACATATGCCAGACGATAATCGCCAAAACAGCCAAGACAGCTTCGTAGTAATGTATTGACCTGGCGACATCCAATACCCATTTAGGAAAATACTGCAAGAAAAGGTTTTCGAAAGCAAGCATTGAACCCGTAACAATCATAATAAGCGATCCCCAGACAAGCGCCCAATACTCTACTTTTTCAATATAGTCATACTTCGCGGCGTGAGCCGGTTTTTGCTGTTTGATGCCTAAGTTATATTGCGCTAGATTGATAAAATAAAATACATCTTCCTTCTTGGGTAATAAAGCCCTGCATTGTTCTCTCCCGCGCCTTGTACAATACAAATAATACGTATGGTAAGCCACTAAAACGCCAAACAATATCGCCAGTATTCTGTGGGCTATCCCCCGCCAATCAAAGCCGGGGCTCCAAATTGTAAACGGAGCCGCCCACCAAGCATTAGGATGCCGCAAAGCGAATCCCGTGTATGCTAATAAAATAAATGAAGCCACCAAAATAAGATGCTGCAGGCGTTCGTTTATTGTAAAACGGGTATATTTGGCCTCTTCTTTATGCCTGCGGTAATGCTCTCTTATCTTAGGTAAAAGATAGACAATATTATGCACCAACATCCCGCTGATAGTCAAGCTGATTAATAAAATATATAACAGGCTTACGTAATAAACCGCCTTATCTCGCTCTGGGGACGGAGCAATATGTACTGAACCTTTGGCTAAATTTACTCCTGCTTTCTCATGGCACTTACCGCAGGTATGCGGGATATTATTTTTATGAATCGTGGAACTTGGATCACTGGAAGGCAGAATATCATGGACCCCGTGACAGCTGGCGCAATTAGCCACTGTTGTCACGCCTAACCTGCTAGCCAGCCCATGATAACTCTCAAAATAGGTTTCCAGGCGGTCCGGAGGCAATTTATATTTACTTGCGATTCGCTCAGAGGCATGGCATTGGCCGCATGTCTTTTCCGTTATCACGGTTGAATATACTGATGACGCGGGATCTTTATGCGATTTTATCGTGTGTTCGCCATGGCAATCAGTGCATACCGGCGCATCTGTCTTACCGGCCGCTACAGATTTACCGTGGATACTGCGCGAATAAACGTCAAGTATGTCGCTGTGGCACTTACCGCAGGTATTAGGCACGTTTAGCCGATAGATCTTTGATTTTGGATTTGTTTGAGAAAATGAATCATGCGAGCCATGGCAATCAGTACACACCGCGGCTGAAATCATGCCTTGTTCTGTAATCGCTCTGCCATGGACGGTTTCTAAGTATGACGTAACCGGTTTTTTTTCCAGTAAATTATACTTTTCTATTTTTTCTTCATCTTCGTGGCACTTTGCGCACGTCTGGGGTATATTAAGATGATATACCAAAGAATGAGGATTGCCTCGCTCCAAAATCGCATGAGGCGCTCCATGGCAATCAAGACAGCCGGCCGCGGGAATGCCGGCTTTAACAGCTTTGCCATGATCAGAAATATTGTAGGCTTCAGATTCAATACTATGACAATTTGCGCAGTTTACTTTGGCTAATTTTTCAGGGTGAGGAATTTGGCGGATATCGGCATGGCAAGATACGCAAAAAAGCTTAGCAGCATGAGCAGAAGTATTATACTCCTCGACCTTAAAGCCATCATGACAGGCCAGGCAATCTTTATCTTGGATATCCTCTTGGCAAAAAGATTTATCCTGCGAAAAACCCAAAAGAAGCAAAAAAAAGATAAAACTTGTAAAATTTCTATGCGCTTTAATTTTCTTTTCCGTGTTTTATCAACTCATGACAATTAATACAATCGGCATTATTTTGAGTAATATGCCTCTGATGCAAGAATTCCCTATTCTTTACCTTATTTGCTTCATCGGCCTTGTGTATTTTTTCGCTATCCGCATGGCAGAAATAACACATCTGTTGTAATACCGGGGCATTGGTAGTTTTTATGGTAGCATGGCACTCGGCGCAATGCATCCCCTCCGCTAAATATTCTTTGTGGCCGGCTATTCTCTCAACCTCGGTATGGCAACTTTGGCACTGCTCGGTTATCTTTTCCACAGGCACATTCTTAAAATGACAAATGAAACAGGTGTTTTCATCTACCGATATGTGCTTATCATAAGTCAACCACGAATGACAAGTTGTGCATCTTAGGTGTACCCCTTTGCCCATTTCATCAAAATCGCGCCAATGCGTAGCATGGTTAAACGAAACCTTATCTTTAAACATAATCTTGGTATTTATGATTTTTTCCTTAGTATGGCAACCGTCCCTTAAACAGGAGGCATCGCCTATTTTAGCAACTGCCCGCTCGGAATAGCGCCCGGTCACATAATCAATAACCTGAACAAGGCCGTTTATCTTACCTTTTAGATGTGATCTCCAATTTGGTTCATAGTGACAATCCAGGCAATGGACATTTTTATGAGCTGAATCTTTCCATGCTTTGTAATAAGGTTTCATTATATGGCAGGTATTGCAAAATTTAGGATTTTCGGAAACGCTGATACCCGCAAATAAAATGATTACCGAGAGCACAAATAAAACGCCAATCGCTATAAAGAACTTTTTCTTGCTGATTACAAGATTACTCATTCCTTCTTTTCTCGCCTCCCCTAATCATGCTACTTAGTCAAAACGCGCTCGGCAGACCTGATAGTTTTTACGATATCCTGCAGGCTGTGTTTTACTGAAATGAAATTCGCCTCAAATTGCGACGGCGCTAGATATATCCCCTGCGCAAGCATCCCTTGGAAAAACTTAGCAAACTTTTTTAAATCGCAAGATGAAGCATCATTATAATCACAAATTATATTTTTGTCACTAAAAAATATCGTAAATAAAGAGCCGATACGATTGATTACGGCTTTGTGATTAGTTTTTACGATGATTTTACTAAGCCCGCCTATTAACGCTTGCGTAATATTATCCAATTTTTCATGGGTGCCTTCTTTCGTAAGCGCTTTTATGGTAGCAAGGCCCGCGCTGACCGCCACAGGATTCCCTGATAAAGTACCTGCCTGATACACCGGGCCTTCGGGTGAAAGATAATTCATTATGTCGGCCCTACCGCCAAATGCACCAATCGGAAACCCACCGCCGATAATTTTTCCCAAAACCGTTAAATCCGGTTTTATCCCGAAAATTTCCTGCGCCCCGCCCAAAGCAACACGAAAACCGCTAATTACCTCATCAAAAATCAACACAATATTATACTTTTTAGTAATCTCCCTTAACGTTGTCAGAAAATTGCCCTTTGGCAAAATAACCCCCATATTTGCCGGAATCGGCTCAACGATTACGCAGGCAAGATTATCCTTTTCTTTTTCTATAACCTCTTTTACTTTAGCAATATCATTAAACGGCAAAGCAATAGTGTCCTGCGCGATACCTTTGGTTACGCCCTTTGATGAAGGCACGCCAAAAGTGGCAAGGCCGGAACCGGCCTTAACTAATAAGCTGTCAAAATGACCGTGATAACAGCCTTCAAACTTAATTATCTTATCTTTTCCCGTAAACCCCCGGGCAAGCCTGATTGCGCTCATTGCCGCCTCTGTGCCAGATGAAACCAACCGCACTTTTTCAATAGAAGGATAAATCTCGGTAATTAACTCCGCTAATTCAATTTCCTTTTTAGTCGGCGCGCCAAAACTGGTGCCATTTTTCAGAGTTTTAGCAACTTCTTTTATAACCCTGCTATCAACATGCCCCAAAATCATCGGCCCCCAAGACAAAACATAATCAATATATTTATTCCCGTCCACATCATAAATATAAGCCCCTTTACCCCTAGCAATAAATACCGGCTCTCCGCCCACAGCCCCAAACGCCCGCACCGGGCTATTCACCCCGCCGGGAATAACCTTTTGCGCTTGGCTAAAATATTGTTTTGATTTTATGCGATTTTTCATCGTGATATTTCTCTCTACCCGCTACCTGGTATTTTATTAATACTTTACCCCTGTTTTTTTATACTCTTTTGAGGAAAATAAAATTTTACAATCAGAAAATCCGATTTTTTGCGATATCTTTTTGGCTGCTCCAAGGCATTCAGCTTTGGTTTTCCCGTGCACCATAGCGTATAGATTATAATTCCATCCTAAAGCACGCTTACGCTCGTAACAATGACTGACCTCGGAAAATCCGGTAATTATCCTGCCTGCTCTTGCAACTGACTTTTCCGGCACGTTCCAAACACACATCGCGTTGGCAATAAACCCTGCCTTGCGATGATTAAGCACCGCGGAAAATTTTCGTAAAAGCCCGCTTCTCTTATAGCCATTTATGCGGCCTAAGAGCTGGGCTTCGCTGATATTTAACCTATCCGCCATCTCTCTAAACGGCCTGCCTGTTAAAGAGATATCTTGAGAGATTAAGCTGATTACTTTTTTATCCAATGCTGATAACATTCTATATTTTAAAACTTACACTTATCTTAAACAATCGCTTTGCCGGAAGTTCAATTATCTTCTCAATATCTTTATCCTGTTTCAACTTCTTTATGATCTGCGCAATTCTTTCTTTACTTTGTGCAACAATTGTAAACCAAATATTATATTCGTTATCGCGCAGGTAATTATGCGTTACTTCGCTAAAGGCGTTTATCCTTTTGGCAATAATATCCGCCTTTAAAGGGCTTGCGTTTACCGCTACCAACGTTGAAACAGAACCAGCCTTTTTAGGATTAAAAGTCGCGGCTATTCTCCGGATTATGCCCTTTTTCTTTAAAAAATCAACGCGTTTTAAAAACGCTGCCTCTTTAATATTTAGCTCTCTAGCAATCTTTTGCCACGGCCATGCCTCAAGCGGAATATCTTCCTGCAACCTATTCAATATCTGCCTATCCAGTAACGTTAGTTTTTCTTTGACCATATACTTTTCCGCATTGTTCCGCGTTACTTTCCGCGTTGTTCCGCGGTTTTCGGTTCATACACACAATACGGTTCATCTCTAAGATAATCCCCGTATTTGGCATAGGCGCGGGCACGGCATCCTCCACAAACAAACCTGAATTCACAAATACCACATTTTCCTTTAAACTTGGAAAAATCCCTTAAATTATTAAATACCTCACTCTCAAACCATGCCTTTCTAAAACCCTCTTTGCGCACATTTCCGCATTTAAGCTCCAAATAACCACATGGCGAAAGCTCCCCCACGTGCGAAATAAAACAAAAACTTACCCCTCCCATGCAACCTCTGCCGCGCAAAGAAACCCCAATTTCTGGGTTATTCTGCGCCAGTATCCGGTTATAATGCGGAGCACAGGTAACTTTTATCTGAAGAGGAAAATTTTTCTTTTCTTTTTCTAAAAATTTAAGCGTTTCTTCATATTCCTGTGGCGATAATTCCTCTTTCTCCATTTCCTTGCCGCGTCCTGTGGGCACTAATAAAAATATATGATGCGCCACCGCCCCTAAATCCTTGGCCAATTTCATCAGGTCAGGCAAGTATTTGATATTGCGTTTAGTAATCGTAGAATTTATCTGAAATTCCAATCCTGCTTTTTTTGCGCGTTTTATCCCCTCAACCGCTCCAACAAATGCGCCCGAAACCTGCCTTAAATCATCATGCGTCTTTGCATCTGGGCCGTCTAAACTTACCGATATGCGCTTAATACCTGAGCCCATGATTTTTTTAATATTTTCATCCGTAAGCAATAGCCCATTCGGCGCCATAACCATTGTAAGGCCGCACTTTTTTCCATATTCAGCAATCTCAAAAATATCGTTTCTTAATAGCGGCTCACCGCCAGTCAAGATTATCACCGGTTTGGCGAACGCGGAAATTTCATCTAAAACCTTGAAACATTCTTCTTTGGAAAGCTCATTCGGATATGGCCCCTTTTTGCTGGAAGCACGGCAATGCGCGCAGGCTAAATTGCAACTGCGCGTCACCTCCCACGCCACCATCCTTAAGTCAGCATTTTTCTTATCCATATATTTATACTCTAACCGTTTCCCACCTCGGAGGTGGGAATTAGGTTTTAAACCATTTTGCTGCGGCTTTCGCGTAATAGGTAATTATTTTATCAGCACCCGCGCGCTTAAAGCCGGTTAACATTTCTAAAACAACCTTTTTCTCATCCAGCCACCCGGCACAAGCCGCCGCCTTAATCATGCTGTACTCGCCGCTGACGCTGTAACAGGCAAGCGGGAATTTAAGCTCTTTCTTTAAGCGGTAAATTATATCCTGGTACCCCAAAGCGGGCTTTACCATCACCATATCAGCACCTTCGCCAATATCTAATTTTGCCTCTAATACTGCCTCATCACTATTATAATAATCCATCTGATAAGTCTTGCGGTCGCCAAACTGCGGAGGCGATTCTGCCGCATCCCTAAACGGCCCATAAAAACTTGAGGCGTATTTTGAGGAATACGACATAATTTTTATTTTTGGAAAATTATTTTTTACTAATGCCCCTTTTATCGCTTTCACCTGCCCATCCATCATAGCACTTGGCGCCACCACATCTACGCCGGCCTTAGCATACGAAACCGCGATTTTTGCTAATATCTTTATCGTTTCGTCATTGTCCACATCAAATTCTGGTTTCTGGTTACTGGTTTCTGGTTTCTTTTTAATAACACCACAGTGACCGTGGGAGACATATTCACACATACAAACATCGGCAATCACGGTTAACATGGGAACCTTCTTTTTAATTATGCGGATTGCCTCCTGTGTTATGCCGTTATCATCATAAGCGGATGAGCCGATTTCATCTTTATACTTAGGAATACCGAATAAAATCACCGCCGGAATACCTAAATCGTAAATCTTCCTTGCCTCAACCGCTACTTCTCTTAACGGAAACTGATATATCCCCGGCATTGACTTGATTTCTTTTCTCTTTACTATACCCTCTTTAACAAAAACCGGCATGATCAGGTCACTTGCCGACACTTGTGCGGTCTCGCGAAACCGCTTGCGCGTCGCCTCATCCTTTCGCCTATCTCTCATTCTTATTTTTGGATACGACATATTTAATCAAATTCTCCAAATACTTTTAACGAAGCTGGTATTTTCGAAGCGAATTTACGATTTAGCTAAACATGCTTTGCAAGGTAATGAAAGTTTTACGCGTAAGCACATTAGAAATCTTTTGGCAAATGACTGCAAAGTTTTATAGCGAGTGAGCGACGGAACTGACCGAAGGGAATTCCGTCCCGCCAGAACGACATTATCGGGCTGGCAAGCGAACGAGCCATAAACTGTAGCGGTCGGCAAAAGATTTCAGTGCGGAGCGTAAGACTTTCATTGCCGAACAGTTAGCACCTCATCCTTCGTCAAATAACACGCCGGGTCTTCCTGCCAAGTATCACCGTAGAATGCCTCGGCACGGGCGCGGAAATTTCCGGCGCAGATGTCCTGGAAGTGGCAGATGCCGCATTTTCCCTTTAAAAGCGGCAGGCGGTTACGTAAATTACGCAATAATTCATTGCCCTCATCCATCCAAATCTCGCTAAACTTACGTTCTTTCACATTGCCGAAGGTATAACCTCTCCAAAATTGGTCAGGATGAACATTCCCTAAATTATCTATATCAGCAATCCCAATACCGGATTTATTGCCGCCGTTAATTTTAAGCAATTCTAAAACTTCCTCTGCCCGCTTCGGGTCTTCTTTTCTCAATTTTAGATACAGATAAACTCCGTCCGTATGATTATCTACGGTTAAAATTTCCACGTCTTTATCTTTAGCGCAGAGTTTTCGGGAACGCTCAAAAATTAAATCTATGGCGTCACGTGCTTCTTTATGATCCAGGTCATCTTTTATCATTTCGCTTCCGCGCCCCGAATAAACCAAGTGGTAAAAACAGGCGCGCGGAATGCCTTCTCCATCTATTAAATCAAATATGCCGGCAACATCCTTAAAATTATGTTTATTGATTGTAAAACGCAGGCCCACGCGCACGTTGTTTTTCAAGCAGTTCCTGATACCTTCCAAAGTTTTTTTAAAAGCTCCTTTTTGTTCACGAAATTTATCATTGGTCGCTTCTAAACCGTCTAAACTAATACCCACATAAGAAAAACCGGCATCTTTTACTTTTTTTGCCATATCGTCGGTAATTAATGTGCCGTTAGTCGAAATTACCGTGCGCAAGCCTTTATCCTTGGCATGCTTACCTAATTCAAACAAATCCTCGCGGATAAACGGCTCACCTCCGGAAAATAAAAATACCGGCGCGCCAAATTGCGCTAAATCATCAATTAATGCTTTAGCTTCTTCTTTAGTAAGCTCACCCACATCCTGCGTTCTTTTTGCGTCAATATAGCAATGAATACATTTTAGGTTACAGCGGCGCGTAGAATTCCAGACCACAATCGGCCTATTGGTATCCGCGGGCTTACCCTTTTTATAACGGATTTCATCCTGAAGGCCTAATTTTCCACAAAGTAAACGAGTGCAGTTTATCATAGTTTTTTATGAATAAATTTTAGGATTCGTTCGAAGCGCATTAGAAAACTTTCGGCAAATGTACACAAGGAGTTACGCGACCCATCATTTCAGATGGGTGCCCCGAATGACGAAACTGACCGAAGGGAATTTCGTCAAATGAACAAGCCGTAAACCGTAGCGTTCGGCGAAAGTTTTCAGCGCCGAGAACAATATCCTAAAGTTTATTCCGTATAATCGCATCAACCAATCCTTCAATCGTATAAACCTTTGCCTCGACATGAGGTTTTAAGCCGAATTTTCGCAGTGTTTGTGAAGTAATCGGCCCGATTGAGGCAAGTTTTATGCCGGAAAGACTCTTTTGATAACCCTTCCCCAATAATTTAATAAAATTCTCAACCGTGGATGAACTGGTAAAAGTAACCCAATCTATTTTTTCCTTAAATGCCTCTTTTACTAATAACTTTGTCTGATCGTCAATAAGAGTATCATAAAGATCAATTACTTTAACCGGCATACCTATATCGCGTAAACCTTGCGCTAGGACATTGCGCGCCTTCTTTGCCCGCAATATAAGAGCGGAGTTATTCTTAAATTCAAGGCTGTCAAAATGCTTAATTATTGCCTCGGCATAATATTGTGACGGGACGTAATCGGCATTTATACCGATCCCTCTTAAACTCTTGGCAGTTTCAGAGCCAATAGCGCAAACCTTAGCCGTATTTAATATACGCGCATCTTTTTTATTCCTTTGTAAAATTTGCGCAAATTCAGCTACGCCGTTCTGGCTGGTAAAAAATATCCAGTCCGGCTTTTCTTCCAAGGATTCTCTTACCTCTTTATCCGCGCCTATAGATACAATCTTAATTGCCGGCGCCTCAATTACGCTGCCACCTAGATCTTCTAACTTTTCCGATAATTTACTTGCCTGTTCCCTTGTACGGGTTACAATTATCCTTCGCCCAAAAAGCGGCTTTGTTTCAAACCAATTTAATTGTTTGCGTAAATCCACGACTTCACCTACTACGATTATTGAAGGAGGGGTTATTTTATTTTTACGGGCAACCTCCGCGATATTGCCTAAATTTCCAATTACTGTTTTTTGCCTTGCGGTTGTACCCCAGCGAATCACCGCAACAGGCGTATTTTTAGGTTTTCCCGCCGCAAGCAATTTCTTGGAAATTGATGCTAAATTTCCCACCCCCATTAAAAATACCAAAGTGCCTAAGCCGCGCGCCAATGCCTGCCAATCAATATTTGATTCTTTTTTTGTCGGGTCTTCGTGGCCGGTAATGAAACCAACGCTGGAATTATACGCGCGCTCGGTTAAAGGAATTCCGGCATAGCTTGCTACCGCGATTGCACTCGTAACTCCCGGGACAATCTCAAAATTAATTTTGTGTTTTCTTAAAAAAAGTGCTTCTTCTCCACCCCTGCCAAAGATAAACGGGTCTCCGCCTTTAAGCCGCACAACAGTTTTATATTTTTTGGCAGAAGCTATCAGAAGCCTATTTATCTTACCTTGGGGCAAAGTATGCGCGCCACCCTTTTTACCGACATAAATAATCTTACAACCCTTATCCGCGGATTTAAGTAAGGCTGTATTTGCCAGATAATCATAAACAATACAATCAGCACGCTTAATCAGCTCAAGCGCCCTAAGCGTCGCTAACTTATAATCCCCTGGCCCTGCCCCGACTAAATAAACTTTCCCTTTAAGCATGATAAACCTCTTCTAAAATATTTTTTGCGCCTTTTTTAAGTAACAAATCAGCCAGCTGCTTACCTAGTACTACAGCTTCATTCTTCTTACCACGGATTTCGTCTTTAATTACGGTTTTGCCGTCTAAAGAAAATACGCCTGCTTTTATATTAACATCGCCGCCTTCTATCTTGGCATATACGCCGATAGGCACTTGGCATCCGCCGCCTAACCCAGAAAGCAAAGCCCGCTCTGCCTCGATACATAAACGCGAATCGCTATCATCCAGGGTTTTAATTAAATTCAGCACATCGAAATCACCTTTACGGGTTTCAATCCCCAAGGCACCCTGGCCTGCCTGCGGAAGCATCTCGTCAAAAGATATCCTTGTCATAGATAAATTTACCCCGTTAGAGATAGGCCGCCGCAGGCGGCCGTCTATAACGCTAAGACCTTCGGATACGCTATCGCTTCCTAAAATAAGTTTTGTATCTATATATAAGGTCGATAAATTATCTCTAACGGGGTTAAGCCCCAATCGCTTTATCCCGGCATAAGCAAGAATGATCGCGCCATATAAACCGCTGTCTAATTTCGCCAAGCGCGTATCTAAATTTCCGCGTAAATCCAATGCTTGGATATCCGGCCTTAAAGATAAAAGCTGTGCTCTGCGGCGCAGGCTGCTGGTTCCGACTTTTACATTATTCGGCAAAGCTTTAATAGTAAAACTTTCGCGAGAAACCAAAACATCGCATGCTTCTTCGCGCGCCGTTATCGCGCCGATTTCTAGAGCCTTAGGTATATCCGTTGGCAAATCCTTCATACTGTGCACCGCTAAATCAATTTCGCTTCTTAATAATGCCTCTTCCAGCTCTTTTGTAAATAACCCCTTATCCCCAATTTTAGCAAGCGGCACATCTAAAATCTTATCGCCGGTAGTCTTAATTACTTTAACCTCTATTGTTAAAAACGAATAATTATTTTTAAGATTATTTTTAACTAACTCTGCCTGCGCAAGCGCTAATTTACTGCCGCGTGAGCCGATAATTATACAATTATTCTTCATGATGCTTCTCGCCCCGTTAGAGATAGCCGTCCTTAGATGGCCGTCTATTCAAAATAAATTTGCTAACAAAAATTGCGCTTCCATAATCAACGAATTTCGCCTTCCGTCGGACTCAACCTCATCTCTAACGGGGTAAAGCTCTCTTTAACCAACCAGTTTTTAAAATGCAGGGCTGCGCTCTCGATAATCTCATTACAGCTATCCAATTCATTTTTACGTAAGCTCAGGTTTTCGTCTACGATCTTCTGCAAATCATCTATATTATAAAGATATACGTTGTCAATCTTATTTACTTCTGCCTCTATGTCACGGGGGACTGCCAAGTCAATAAAAAAAAGCGGCCGCTGATGGCGCTTAGGCATAAGGCGCAAAACATCATCTTTATGGATTATCGTATGCGGAGCACCGGTTGAGCTAATCACGATATCAGCGTCGATTAAATCCTGCGGGAAATCATCAAATTTTATGGCAGTTGCGCCGAATCTATCCGCTAAAACCAATGCCTTTTCATATGTACGATTAGCGACTACAATAATCTTTACGCCGTTCTTTTTTAGGTATCGCAGCAACTGCTCCCCTATCGTTCCTGCTCCGATAACCAAAACTTTTTTATCTGCTAAGTGCCCGAGAATCTTCTCTGACAGGCGCACCGTTACCGAACTAACCGATACCGAGCCGCGCGTAATTAAAGTTTCGGTGCGGATTTTTTTGGCAGCATTAAATGTCTTTTGAAACAAACGGTTTAATAATTTACCTAAGGTTTTACTTTCGGATGCATCCTGATAGGCGATTTTAACCTGGCCTAATATTTCCATCTCACCTATCACCATAGAATCAAGCCCGGCGGCTACGCGGAATAAGTGCTTTACCGCATCACTATCTTCATAGATATAAAGCCGCTTTTCAAATTCGCTTATTTCTATATTGCGCAACTTACTTAAAAACCGCTTTATGCCACCTGCGCAATCATCGCGCGCAACAACATAAATTTCAACGCGGTTGCAGGTAGACAAAATCAGGCATTCCGATAAAGAAAGCGTGTCTCTTAACGACCGATTAGCGCGGATAACTTCGTTAGCGCTAAAAGACAGCTTTTCTCTGATTTCTACCGGAGCTGTTTTGTGATTTATTCCTAAAACAATTAACTTCATTCTTGCCCCGTTAGAGATAGCCCCGATATCTGTCGGGGCGTCTATTTACTATAACCACCGCAATAACCTCATGTTCTATATATCTTAATTGTCCGTATATAGTTCTATCCGTAATCTCTAACGGGATGAACAAGCGCTGAAAAAACTAAATACGATGATAAAAAAGGCAAGTATAGAAAGATACGCGACTTTCCTTCCCCGCATTTTGGCAGATAACCTTACATGCAGGATAATGGCATAGAGAAGCCATAAAACCAACGAATAAATCACGCGCGTATTCCACACCCAATAAATTCCCGCAATACCCTTAAGCCAAAGTAAACCGCCTACAATCGAAAGCGTCAGCACGGGAAAACCCAGGCCAATAGATATATAATTCCATCTGTCTAATACAGATAAATCCGGCAGGCGGCTAAACATGGAATTTAATTTTTTATTTTTTAAATTATTGTCCTGAATTAGATAGAGCAGCGCGGAAAGAAAAGCAGAAAAAAACGCCAAATAGCTTATATGGATTGCGATAATATGCAAGAGAAAGTATGTGCTTTTACAGCCTAATATAAAATCTATTGACGGATTAACGCACATTTTTTAACATCTGCTCCAATTTTCCTTTTACCTGTTTTTCTTTGCCTCTCTTTAATAATTGAATTATGCCGCGACTAACCGCCTTTTCAAAGAATTTTTTCCTGGTATTCAAGTTCTCAATTTTTGCGATTACCTTCGGACGAAGACGCTTCATCAGGCTTAAGAATGCCGCATATTCTTTACCAAAAATTTTCTCTAAGTCCTTGCGGATTTTTTTGGCAAGCGCGGGGCTTGCGCCCGAAGTAGATATACCGATAAGCAAATCTCCTCGCTTGATTATCGAAGGCAAAGTAAAATTACATTCATACGGAGAATCCGCCACATTAACCAAAATACGGTTTTCCTGACAATAACGCGATACCAAATTATTAATTCTTCTATCGCCGGTAGCAGAAATTACCAAAAAAGAATTATCAATATCCCTTAAACTTATATGTTTTTTCTTTAAAGTTATTTTTCCGGCGCGCGCCAATTTCTCTAATCGTCTTGTGGCAACGGGAGCGACCACTTCTACTCTTGCGCCGCATTCAAGCAAGCGCCTTACTTTACGTTCGGCAACACTACCCGCGCCAACCACAACGCACTTTTTACCTTCTAAATTTAGATTTATAGGATAATATTTAGGCATAGATTGTTATTTTTTTCACAAACTCGCAGAAAAAAATATTTTTAAAATTTTAACTACTTGCCTCGCAAATACTTATGCGGATAAATGCTATGCAAAACAAAAGTATACCTTAATCAAACGAATTTGTCAAGAACCACGGCCTACTCCCATACTCCGGGAATTTTTTCGCCGCAAAACGGACATTTACCGTCTTTAGCAATATTATTTTCCAATATGGCGTAACCGTAGCGGCGCACAAGGATTTTTCCGCAGACAGGGCAATAAGTATTTTCTGACGGATGCCCTGTAACATTTCCGATATATACATACCTAAGCCCTGTTTTTAAGGCAACGTCGCGGGCTTTCTCCAGGGTTTCTATGGGCGTAGGCGGCAGATTTGTAAGGCGGTATTGCGGGCCAAACCGCGAGAAGAACAACGGCGTATCCCGGCCTAAATTTTGATAAATCCATTGGCACATTTTTTTAATCTCATCCATATTGTCATTTAAAGTGGGCACAACAAGATTAACCACCTCAACAAGGACACCCATCCTATTTAATTCTTTTAGCGTTTCTAATACAAACTTCAGCTCTCCGCCTACCACCTCCCGATAAAATTTTTCGCTAAATCCCTTTAAGTCAATTTTAATCACGTCAAAATAAGGGGCAAGTTTTCTTAAAGGTTCGCTATTGATGTAGCCGGCGCTGACTAAAACATTTTTTAAACCCTTTTCTTTTGCAAGCTTTGCCGTATCCAAAACGTATTCATAAAAAACTATCGGTTCGGAATAAGTATAAGCGATAGAATCACACCCCGACTTTACTGCCTCATCCACTACTTCCTGCGGTGTCATTATCCTACCCGTAGCCTGTTCAGGATAACATTGCGAAATTTCCCAATTTTGGCAAAAGGCGCACCTTAAATTACAGCCGACGGTGGCAATAGAAAATATGCGGCTTCCCGGCAACATATGATATACCGGTTTTTTTTCAATAGGGTCAATATGCACGCTTACCGGTTGATTATAAACAAGGGTTTTTAACTTGCCCGACACATTCATCCTCACCCGGCATATCCCGCGGGCGCCTTCAGGGAGATAACAGCGAAATGGGCACAATTCACACTGCACTCCAAGACATTCAAACTTTTCCCACATTGCCGGCTTAATTATTTCTTTATCAAGAGAAATAAGGTTATGCACGGTATTAGGCGGCGGACTAACCGCAATTATAAAAGCAACCGCTAAACTAATACAGATATTACTTCCTAAAATAAGGTATAGTTTAATGTTTTTCATTGCCGATGATAAAAATTGACAGCCCCGTAAGCACTATAACTACACAAACATTTAAAGCCCCGAACAAACCCAAATAAGGAATAATAAAGTTACCTGCTAGCATTGCTCCTAAGGCCGCGCCCCAAAGGTCGGCTGAATAAAGATGCCCTGCCTTTTCTAGCGTACCCTGTGGTGACAAAAATCCGGCAAAAACAAACGCGCATCCGACAATAATACCGTTAAAAATCAACAGTAAAGAAAAAACCAGAGTATTAACTAGCACTGGAAAATAAATAAGATACGCAAAAAGAAAACGTAGCCCCGCGCTAACAACCGCAAATACGATTGATAACAATGCTAAATAACGGAAATAATTTTGCGCCTTCTTATTATTTAATAATGAAGCAAAACTGCTTCCTAGAAAGAGGCCAAGCATAAAAGACGCAAAAAGTACGCCCATCTGCCAGTAAACTATACCGGATGTAATCTGAAAGCTTAAGATAAGAACCAGCTCAAGTAAAATAGAGGCAAAACCCAAGAAAAATATCAGGACAGACCACCTTCTCTCCATAACCCCCAAAAAAACTTTCCTCTTTTTAAAGACGGCTGCGCATAACGCAATAAATGCCAAGCATGCGATAAGATAGCTTGGCGCAGAAGAAAACCTGCTCTGCCAAAACCGGGAAAAATAATAAGCGGCGATAGGCTTAAAATCTCTGTTTATTTCTGCATCCTTTTCATTAACCAAAAGTTTTTTTAACGCCTCACGCCTTAACGGCTCAAGTTTATAGGCAAAATATGCTTTATTGAGATACCTGGTAATTATTTTTCGCCTAAAGACACGTTCTACGATTGCCTCGTTGTCCAAATTTATTTTTGACTGACTGGACAGAAAAATAAGGTTATCACCGGGAATAATTTCCACATTATTAAACATAGATGAAAGTGTCGCAAAAATCGAGGCGTTAAATCTTCTAGTTACGCGAGATATGTAATTTTCAGAGGAAGCAATATTAACACTAAACATACCTTTAGTGTTAAGCATTGATTTGGCCTCTTTATAAAATTCCTGCGTATGAAACCTATTCAGCTTAAGGCTGGCTATCTCAGGAATATTTAAAATTATGGCATCATAGAAAAAATTGGATTGCAGTTTATACCTGGCGATATTTATCTTATCCCTGATAAATAACCTCGCATCCTTATAATGGATGGCCACGCGCACATCTTCTAAAGCCAGAATATCTTCTTTTTCTAAATGTGGCCTGACAAAATCAATAAAAACTTTATCTAAAACGACATAGTCTAGGCGGCGGGGATTATGCTTTAAAATCTCTTTAAGCATCCATAAACCCGGCTCACCGATTACTAAAACATTCTCTAATTTATCTACTGAAAGCATGGGCCAGTGTGCCGGAGGCTCATCGGCTTCGGGGCTTGAAAAATTCGCCGAAATCAGCCCGTCTACAAAAAGGCTCTTTACGCTTCCCATCTGTGTGACGGCTAAATTGCCATTACGCGTTTCCTTATTGGATATAAGCTTATATCCCTGCCACTGAATTTTATTAGCTATGCCTTCCGTTTTAAAAGCGGCAAACAATATAAAAAAAACGGATAAAATTAAGACTAGATCTTTAGGGCGCGGCCTTTCGCAAAGCATGAATGCGCAAATAATGCAGCCGAATGATAAAAACAGTGAAACAATAAATATCGGCACTATCCCGATCAAAAGATACGTAAATACAATGCCTCCAGCGACCGAACCCAGTGTCTCATAGCGGTAAACCCTGCTAAGCGCGTTTTCCCCTTTGGCGACAGCGCAGGCCAGGCTAAACTGGCTGCCGACAATAAAACAAAAAGGCCCCATTACTACCATAACGAACGCGACCATCGCCAGCGGCCCGGCTACCATTCCAAAAGAAAAGATACCTTTTAGAGAACGTATGGCTAAGATTTGTATAGGAAGAAAAACGGAAAGAGCCAAAAACGAATAGCAAAATAAAGCCTTTGCATCCTTATCCTTTAACAAACGTTTTATAAAAAGGTTCCCCATTCCCACCCAAAAAAGCCATGCTGCCAAATATGTGCCGAGAAATAACTCATTAGAAAAGAAAAGAAACGCCACCTCCCTAAGAACCAACAGTTGCGCGATTATGGTAAATATTCCGTAATATAAAAATGTGAAATTAAGCATAGGTTAGCCGATTAGCCCTGAAATTCCCACAAATAAAAACCATAGGCCGCTTAGCATCGTAAGTATCACACCGATTTGCTTTATGCGTTCAATGCGGTTTAAATAAGAAATCATTGTTATGGGAATTAAATAAATGGACGTCCCTACAAAAAAGGCCGTAAATAAAACTACCCCGGAAAAAATATCGCCGATTGTCCAGATACGCAGCGCGGCAGTAAAAAACGGAACACAAGGGTTAAGCCCTAAAAATAAGCCTAAGATAAACGGCATGCGCGGAGAAACAAAACGCGGCAAAATAAACCGGCAGAATTTTGATTCATTAAAATTTTTTCCGAAAGAATACGCTAACATTAAAAGCGAAACAATGATTAAGCTGGCATGAGAAAATTTAACGCTAAAAATATTGCGGAATCTTTGGCCAAGAAAACCTATTATCAAAGCAAAAATAATGTAAGAAACGAACCTCCCCAAGACAAAAAACAATATATTTTTAATATTTTCTCTTATTTTTGTCTCTGCCTCGCTTAAGAGATAAGGCATAAAAAAAGCAAGGCAGCTACCAAGGCAATAAGCACCGCTGGATAACCCCAACAATAGGCCCTCGATAATCACCTGAACCATCTAAACCCCTCAATTAAGCCTAATATTGCCTGCGGAACAAAGTTACCCGAGATCACACCGGTTAATAATAAAGCAATGAATATAAAAATGTTCCTCGCTAAGAGGCCTTTTTCTTTTTTACCTAAAATAGATACGCCTATTGCCTGCGCAGGACAAGCATCGATACACTTCCCGCACTTGTTGCAATATGAGGAAATTTTATATTTTTCGACTAATTCTTCGCCGTCAATCGCCAAAACCGGGCATATTTCAGCACATTTCTTGCAAAGGGTACATTTTTCTTTATCAATAGTTACGCGGTAAGGGCTGACATTCCCGCAGATACATACCAATGCCCCAAAAGGGCAGATAAAGCCGCAAAACGTGCGCTTTTTAGTAAGGATAGGCAGTAAAATCAAAAATAAACCGAAGATAAAAACGAAAAAGAATATCTGCATAGCGCGAGGTAAAATCAGGTTGTCGCCGAACGACGGCGTCATTTTTAACGGGCAAAACCAGCTGCAGAATATAGCCGCGCCATGAAAAATAGAAATCACTAAAAGAAATACCAAAAAAGCCAGAGGAAAATCGCGCCACTTTTTGCTGATTTTTAATTTTATTAACGGTTTTGGCAATATTTTAGAGAATGCCTCGTCTATACCGCCGTAAAAGCAAACCCATGAGCAAATCCCCTGCCCAATGGTAAAAATCAAAAATAACCATAAAAAACCTAAGGTGAGAAAACCCCAGATATGCCAATTTCCGCTGGTTAGAGCCAAAAATTGAGCGTGGAAAAAATTAAATATCGTTGGGGCAAGCGCGATATGACAGTAAGGGGCTTCTATTACGGGAAATTTTAAAAAGCGGAAAAATTTAAACTCCACAAAGAAAAAAAACGCGGTTAGAATAAAAAGGATGGCGCGGTAAGGATAAATCTTCCGGCTTCTATAGATAAGAAAACCGAAATAAGAAACAATTAACGACCAGAAAAACCTAACCCAAAAAATAGCGGTATTTGTAGCAGGAGAAAAAAAAGATAGAATTAGTAACGCGGCAAATAAGGTAAATGTAAAAAATAGGTTAACAATTTGCGGCTCCCTTAAAGTCGTTATGCGGGCCTGCCCGAATGAAGCCAGGCGGACCTATCTGAATGACCGCGCCCGAACGGCATTGGCTCGGGCGGGAGTCAGGCGGAATTTATTCCTCTATTGTCAGGCGCATCACCTCTTCTATTGTAGTAACACCTGCTTTAACTTTTACGATACCCTGCTCGTAAAGTGTGGCCGACTTAGCGCTAAATGCGGCTTTTCTTATTTTATCCGAGGATGCCTTGGCAATAATTAATTCCTTAACGGAATTATCCAGAAGAAGCAACTCAAAAATGCCCGTCCTGCCTTTGTAACCTGTATTTCTACATTTAGAACAGCCCTTGCCTCTATATAATAATGATTCTCTCTCAAGGCCTAGTTCTTTGACTATCCTTTCCTGTGGCCTGTAAGATTCTTTACAATCATTACAGATACAACGCACGAGCCGCTGAGCAACAATGCCCGCCAAAGATGAAGAAATTAGAAACGACTCAATATTCATATCAATAAGGCGCCCGACGGCTCCCGCAGCATCATTAGTATGTAGCGTAGAAAAAACGAGGTGCCCGGTAAGCGCGGCGTGTATTGCAATTTCTGCGGTTTCCAAATCACGGATTTCACCCACCATAATCACATCGGGATCTTGCCTTAAAATTGAACGAAGCCCCCGGGAAAAAGTAAGCCCTGTTTTTACATCAATCTGGGACTGGCGGATACGCTCTATTTTATATTCCACGGGGTCTTCCAGTGTAATTATGTTTTTATCGGTTGAATTAATTGTATTTAGGGCGGAATAAAGTGTGGTAGTTTTCCCTGATCCCGTCGGGCCGGTAACTAAAATTATGCCGTAAGGCCTACGGATTAAAGACTCAAATCGCGTAAGCGTATCAGAATCCAAACCCAGATCTTTTAAACCTAATAAAATGTTACTGCGGTCTAATATACGAATGACTAAATTTTCTCCGTAAATAGTCGGGAATGTTGAAACCCTTAAATCTATATCTTTATTTTTTACCCGCATTTGTATGCGGCCTTCCTGAGGAAGCCTTTTTTCGGCAATATCCATATTTGCCATAATTTTCACACGGGAAATAATCGCGTCCTGAAATTTTTTAGGCGGCGCCGTTACATCGTAGAGCACACCATCTATCCTATAACGCGCAAACAATACGTTATCCGCCGGCTCAAGATGAATATCGCTGACACCATTAACAACCGCATCTTCGATAAACGAATTTACAAGCTTAACAACAGGTGTCTCCTGAGCCGCCTGAGCCATCTGATAAATCTGGGCTTTTTTCTCTTTTTCTGACTGCACAGCCTGCGGAAGCAATTCTGCGGTAGCTATCTGCTGCGCTGCATAATCAAATGATTTTATCCCGGTCACGCCGTAATATTTATCTATAGCCGCTTTAATGCTTGACGGAGTCGCAAAAACAGGTTCTACCGTACATTTAATAACCTGGGTAATCTGATCCGCAATGCTTATATCCAGGGGGTCAACCATTGCTACTGTAATAGTGTCTCCTATTTTAAAAAGAGGCATTGCCTCAAATTTTCGAGCCGCCGCCTCCGGCATAAAAGACAATACCCCTGCGTCTATCGAATACGAATTTAAGTCTACATAAGGAATCTTCAGCTGCTCGCTTAAGAGCAAAACCACCTCTTCTTCGCTGACAATTTTGCTCTGAACTAATATATCGCCCAAAGGCTTTCCTGTAGCACGCTGCTCCTGCAACACTTCATCTAATTGCTTAGAATTAATTTTTCCCTGCTTTAACAGAATCTCACCTATTAATACCCTTCTTTTATCCGCCTTTTCCATTATCAAGTCTCCGAATTTTACGGGCGCACGAACAGCGCCGCCGCCCCTATATTCATTTTTTCTACCTTCAGCTTTACAACATTGCCCTCTATCCTAACAACATCTTCTGCATGAATATCATCGTCGTAATCATAATAATCGTTGCCCAGCCTAAGGAGATTTAATCCGCTATTAGCAGGCCTTTTATGGTCGTTTGAATACACAACGGTGCCTTTAGGGTATTCAACTTCAAAACCAAGTATATACGGTTCGTTGTTAACGATGCCGAAATTAACACTAATTTTCCAAGTCGAGCTTAAAACGGAACTGATCTCCAACTCCATTGTATCATTATCCCCTATTCCGCCAAGATTATCCAAAACTAGAGTCCTAATATGGCGGCTGTCCGGAATACTAACCTCCGATCCCTCGCCCAATATAATTCCGCTCCCTAAATTCCCCCCTAATGTCCTGATACTAACAAAAGAAGATAACTCCCGTTTTATTGAGCCGTCTTCTAATGTAACTTCTATTCCAATCGCAGAAAGAGGGATTGCCGAAGCTCGAGCTGAAGAGACTGAATCACCCGGCTGGGCCGAATAAAATGCTTCAAGGCGATGATTAAGATTGTCGTAATAAAGTAATTTTAAACCCACGACCTTTATCTTCTTCGCATATTTCATTACATCATTAGTCTCGCCTTTATATGTACGGAATATCCGTTTGGACTTATCATCCCAAAAATACCTCATAATTACATTATCTTCTAACGAAGAATCCGGATGAAACAGGATTCTTACGTCAGAACCTACGGGTATAGGATTAATAAATCTAACTTTATCTTCGTGAGAGTTAGGCCCTTTTTCTTTGTTATATATAAAAATGGTCGGCACTGAAGAAAACTGCTTGGCGCCCGGAGCTTTGATTTGCCCTATCGGAACAGAACTGCCGGCTTTGACTTTCTTGCTTAAAATAAATTCGTTTGATTCTTTTCTATAGTCATTAGAATAATCTATCCAAAATGGCACAAAACCAAAAGAAGTTTCTGTCGCTTCAACTACCTCCAAGGCCTCACGGATAGCCGGGATTCTATCCCCGCCCTCTATCATTTCTTCCATTATTTTCTGTGCCTCGCGCTGCAAAGAAACCTCTGACTCACCCACCCTCCAAGCATCTAAGCTATTTCTAAAGACTAAACTTACTACGCCTATTACCGTAGCCGCCAGAATAACTACTAACAATAACTCAATAAGGGTTAATCCTCTTCTGTCCACTCTAAATCCTCAACTAAGGTAGCCAATTCCAGTATCTTTTGCGGCGTTTTGGCTTGGCGCCAAACAATAATATTTACCTCTAAAGGATCGGAATTTTCCTTTAATACACGCTCAATACGCCAATTCGCCCTATTTCTTTTTAAAGGCGGCTCGCTTTTCGCGGGCGTAATCATGTTACCCAAAGACAAAAGCTGTACTTCGGTAAAGTTTAAATTCCTAAACTTTTCCATTTCTTCGCGGGCGAGGTTAAGCGCGGTAAGCTTATCCCCCGCATAGATCACCTCGCCAATCGAACTGGAAAACATCTGTATCAAAGGCACAAAACAGATGGCGATTACCACTACGGTAATTACCATTTCGATATAAGTGAATGCTTTTTTGCGTTTTGCGCTGTGCGTTTTGCGCTGTGCGTTTTTCATCATCCGCCGACACATTTTAGCTGCACCGCTCTTTCAGTTTTATTTACGCGGCCGACAGCCGTAAAGGTAAACATTGCGGGATTATAAGTAACTTCAAACGTTCCATCGCCGAATTTAGCAGATTTTATAACGCCGATGCCGTCTTGACCGGGGTCAATCCCTTTTTTTAACTCATAGAGCGATTCTGCTATACCTGCTTCAGCTAGATACAAAGCTTTTACTTTCTCGATTTCCAAATCTACGCTACTGATGCGGGACAGCGTTAAATTAACCAAACTCATCCCAAATAAGGTAAGCGAAGAAATAATTATTATTGTTAATAGTAAAACAGCGCCGCGACGAAGATTAATAGACATTTTGGGAAATTTACCCCATTAGAGATAGCCCCGAAACTTCGGGGCGTCTATAGGGGGCTAAATTTTATATTAGCTAATGCTTCCTCAAGGTGCAATTTTACCAAATGTGAAATACTTGCAATCTCTAACGAGGCTTACCATTCGGAGGGCCTTTGACCTTTGTATTCACTCCACTTGCTGTCTAACGGCGTGTTAATATTGACTGCCACCTCTGCCTTATCCGTAAAATAAACCCAACCGCCTTTATCCGACAAAGGAGCCGAAAAGAGCTGATCAACATATTCATTATTACCGGCCTTATCACTGATTAATTCCGGTGGCATTTTCTTCAAATAAGGGCGCGCGACTCCTGCGTCAAGGTAGGTGGTATTTACCAAATCCACCAAAGAAACAGGATAAGCCCCTTCCTTGCTTCTGAACACCGTAACCGCCGTTCGTAGAATATTTAAATTGCTCTGGGTTGCCGCAACCCTGGCGCCCACATCAAATCCGGTAAAACTAGGAACAAGTATCATGGCAAGTATACCGATGATCGTCATTACAATAAAAAGCTCAACTAAAGTAAAACCTGCATTTCTTGTGCGAAATTTAAACATTAAAACCTCCTCAAAGAATCCCGAAGCTTCGGGACGAATTGATACCGAAAACAGCGATAAAAATTTGGGATAAATTTTTAAGCGTTTTACTTTCGGTATAAATCCCTTATTTAAACAAGGGACAAATTGTCAATATCAATATAATGCTTCAAAATAAAGCCTTAATGCTGCATTGCCCTTACAACATTAAATATCGGAAGCAATACTGAAAGCGCGATAAACCCAACCATCAAGCCCATAAACAAAAGCAGGACCGGCTCAAGTAAAGCCGTCATATTTCTTATCGCATAGCCGGTCTCTAATTCATAGAAGTTGGCGATATCTTCAAGCATGGTATCAAGTTTTCCGGTTTTCTCGCCCGCAGACACCATCTGCACGACCATTGCCGGAAAAAGGCCGCTTGCTTTAAATGGCTCAGCAAGGCTTTGGCCTTCCGTCAAGCTTGAACGCACATGCTGCAACGCATGCACGACTACAGCGTTATTGATTGTTCCTTCCACTATTGCCAAAGCCTGCAATAGCGGCACACCGCTTTTAGTTAAATAAGATAACGTATAAGCAAAGCGCGCAACAATCATCTTAAGCCAAAGAAGGCCAAATACGGGAATACCCAAAAAAAAATGGTGCAGGTTATACCTTCCCCTATCGGTCCTGATATACTTCAAAAATAAACTAGCAACAAAAATAATTATAATTGCGAACGGGATAAAAAAATGCCTAAGAAGGTTACTCATAGTAATTAAAATTATGGTAGGCAGGGGGAGGCTCATTTCAGAGGCCTCAAATATAGCAACAAACTTGGGCAAAACAGCGACTAACAAAAATATTATTACCGCTACAGAAAGTATCAAGAGGACAATGGGATAAACAAAAGCGGCCTTTATCTTGCTTTTTAAATCTATATCGCGTAGGCCTAATTGCGCAAGGCGCTCCAAAATCGCGTCTAATATACCGGCTGATTCTCCAGCCTTTACCATATTCACATAGAGACTGGAAAAAACTAAAGGATGTTTACTTAACGCTTCATGAAAACTCATCCCGCCTTCTATGTCTTTTTTAACTTGATTTATGGTATCCTTAAATTTTTTATTGCGTATTTCCGGTAATGTGCCGTCTAAACTTACCAAAAGAGGCAACCCGGATTTTATCATCGCGGAAAGCTGCCTTGTAAAAAGAATTACCTCCTCAGTTTTAATCGTTTTAATCTTGCTAAGCAGATTATCAAAAAAAACTTCAAACGCGGCCTGCTCTTCAATATAAATAACGCTATAACCTAATTTTCTTAAGTTAACCGCAACGGTTTTCGAGACATCCCCCTCGATAAGACCGGTTACTGCTGCGCCGAACCTGTCTCTTACTTTATAGCGGAATAGAGGCATAATAAATTTATTCTTTTAACGTTTTACCGCTGGCTTTATCTTTTGCTCGATTTTCTTTAAGATAGCCGCTGCGCGGTCTATATATTGAGAGCCGGGATACTTCTCGATCAGCTGCTTAAATTTCGCCTTCGCCTTAGCTAAATCCTTTACCGGTTTTTCGCTATAATAGATTAAACCTGCCCTGTAAAGGGCGTCGTCTGCTTTCTCAGATAAAGGATAACTGATTACTAATTGCTCTAATAATGAAACTGCGCGAATCAATATTTCTTTCCTGCTTCTATCCCATGTCTCTACGCCCAGACCGCCTAAAAAGTCTTCGGCATTATCATATAAAATTTCTGCGTTCGCCGGCTCGAAACTTGTCTCTAAATTTGATTTGCGGTCAGGCCGGATTATATGAGGCGTGATAAATACTGCCAATTCAGTCTGAATTTTATCTTCAGTCCTGTTGCTAAAAAGAAACCCCAGCAAAGGAAGGCTGCCCAATATAGGAATACGGGAACGCGTCCCATCATTCTGATTTTTAATCAAACCGCCTATTACCACGGTTTCACCGTCCCTGACCCGCACTGTCGTATCTGCCTCGCGCGTGGTAATCCTCGGGCCGGCGGCTAATATCTCGGAAACAGAACTCACCTCCGGATGTATAGTCATGGTTATATAACCGTCGTCATTTACGCGCGGAGTTACACTCAAAGAGATTCCGACATCCACAAAATTAGTAGTCTCGGTTGTACCGACCGGCGTCTGGGTTTCTTCTCTAAAAGGGACTTTCTCGCCGATAATTATTTTAGCTTGATTATTGTTTAGCGTGGTGATACTAGGATTGGCTAAAAGATGCGCCTTTTGCTTAGAGATCAATGCGTCAATCGTGGCATCCGCAGCCCAATGTTTAATGCTGAATGTATTTAAAACAAATTGCCCGCCGGTTACATTACCTGACTGCTCGGCTAAGTCAAATGTGCTTTTAATTTCCTCGGCGGTCGTATTGGAAGCGCCTCTATGCCCAAAAATGTTGGTATCTTTATAATCTACGCTGTATTTTATGCCGAGGGCGCGCAGGTCCTTAGACTGGATATCGATTAATTTTGCCTCGATGCTTACCTGCAGAGGCGGCATATCTATATCCTTAATTAACCCTTTCAATTGCTTGACGCTCTCAGATAAATCCGTTACAACTAACGCATTCGCTTCCTTATGCACTTCTATCGCCCCATCAGAAGAAAGCGCTTTAGCCAACATCCCTTTAGCCGCATCGGCCGAAATATATTTTAACGGCAACACCGAAGTAATCTTGCTTCCTTTTGCCGGGCGCACCATAATAATATTATTATCCCGCTCGTAACTAAAACCGTTTACCTTTAAGACACTGTCCAAAGCCTGCTCTAGCGTCACATCCCTAAAACTTACCGTAACCTTACCCTTTACATCATCGCCAGCTACGATATTTAAACCGTAGGCTTGCGATAACGCCTGAAGCACGACATTAATATCGGTTTCCTTAAAATCTAAAGACAGCAAAGTATCCCCTTTCAGCCCCAGCCCCAATTTTTCCTTCACTAAATTCATTAATTTTTTGGCGGGTTGATATTCAGAGTCTATCTGCTGTGCCGTTTCCAACTGCGCCTTTGCTTGTTCCATATTGCCCTTAAGATAATATTGTGCGGCGCGGTCAAAATAATCTTTGGCCAGTTCCGAAAACCCTATTGCCGGAAATTCTAAAGAAACCCACCCAATAAGAAATATACAGATACATTTTTTTATTCTTTTCATCCTTCCTCCTTAAATTAATCCCGCCTCTGGCGGGACTAATTTACCCCGCAGTTTAACTCAAAATTCTCTTAGGAGAATTTTGAGTTGTTTGAAAATGAGGGGCAACTATTTATTAGATAGAATAAGTTAAGCCTTTTATTTGATAATATCAAGTATCATAGTTATCTTTTCAAGCAACTCCAGAACTTCGGTATTTTCAAAATCTATTTTCAGTGCCGCCTCTACTTCTTTTTTAGCGGCCAGATAATCCCCGTTTTTGCTATAATCATCAGCTTTGGATAAATACATTTTTATAAGTTCGTCGTCAGACATCACCGTATCGGTTGAGATAACAACAGCGGCATTTTCTTCTTTAACCAGCCCCTGCCTAATCTCAGCCTTAGTCGCCTCTTCTTTCTTATCCTTAGCCATGAGGCTAGTGGATACGGCTTCTTTTTCTTTAAGGCTTTTTTTCAGGCTTATTATATTTTCTTCCAGAGTAGACTTCATAACATTTATATTATCGAGTTTAGTATTTAAGTCTTTGAGTGTTGCGTTCAGCTTGGCCGCTTCGTTTTCCTTCTCCTTAATGATGATGTCTTTTTTATTTTGCGCTTCCTTAAGGGAATTTACTTCGCCGGTAATGTTATTTAGCTGTTTATCTTTAGCGGATAAATCTGCCCTTAAATCAGATACCTGGGCTTTTAAACCGGCTATTTCCTGCTTATTTTGTTTCGTTGTTTTATCAAGATTATTAAAATCGTTTTGTAATACACTCTTTTCTTCTTGTTTCTCATTAATTGTCTTAACTAAAGCTTCATTTTTTTCGCGTAACTGCTTTGAGACAGCGTCCGAATCGGAGTGTTGTTTTTCCAATTGTTTCTTCAGGCGGCTGATTTCTTGCCCTAATTCCACTTTTTGCCCAATTACAACAGTTAGCTCTCCTCTTACATTGTCAACTTCCTGTTTTAATTCCGAGCTCTGCTTTGCTGTTGCTTGTATTTTAGAATTATTCTCGTCAGTCTTTTTATTTAACTGGGCAATAAGCTTGTCTTTTTCATTAATCGCATTATTTAAAGAAGAGCTCTGCCTGGAGAAAAGATCACTATCGCCTTCTGCCTGGGCAAGCCTAGCCGAAGAAAGAGACAGCTCTTTCTCTAGCTTTGAGATAGCATTATCCTTATCCTTTATTTGATTTCTGGCATCTGATAAATTTTTCGATAATGAATCTTTTTCCTGCCCGGCCTTATTTTCGTCCCGCTTCTTCACTGATAGCTGTTTATCCATATCCGATAGCTGCTCTTTTAAAGAAATATTCTCTTTAGAGAACGACTCTACTTTATTCTTGGACTGGTCTAATTTTGACGATAAAGACGACTTCTCCGATTCCGCGCGGGATAACGCGTCAGCCTTTTCTTTAAGCTGCTTATTCAGGCTGTCTATTTCTTTAACTGAAGAACTCTTTTCCACTTCTTTCTTTACCGATGCCTGTTTATCTTTTT
>JAUXSB010000054.1 GCA_030681595.1 Candidatus Omnitrophota bacterium | reverse complement strand
TGCTATCCCCTGAAAATTGTTTAAACCGCTATCTCTAAGGCAATCCTGTCATACTTAGTTACCGGCGCTATCTTATTGTCTGTTTCTTTCTTCTCAATCAGTCCTATCTGCTCTAAGTATTTCACATCCTCAGCCACATTCTTAACATCCCTCTTTGACATCCTTGAAAGCTCATTGATGGATGAAGGCTTCTGTATCTTTATGATATGCAGGAGTTCAAGCCTCTTGGGTGTCAATATCTTCCTGAATGCCTCAAAGCTGGTGAAATAAACGCCGGTCTCTTTCTTGACCTTTTCCCCTCGTTCAATAGCCGCTGCCCTCTCTGCAAATTCTTTCAAAGCTGTCTTAACATCCTTAATGCCTATTTTGATTTTTTTTATTCTCATAACTCACCCCTTTTAAATTTTTCTATGTCTTTATAAAAGTCCTGTATCAGTTTCCATATATCAATAAACTTATAAGGCTTTACCGTTCCTCTGATGTGTGCATGGTCTCCCTTGCTTTCTGCATTGTCATAGCCTATTATCCGCTCATTCTCTACAATATAAACCAGTGAGTATTTATAACCATGTGGTTTATCCTCTGTAGGCTTTGGCAATTTCCATAAGTTAATTTCAACGGTACTGCCTGATTCATCAATAACCCTTATCTGGTGATGTTTTTCAGCCGCCCTGTCAGTTAACATTTCGTATAGTTTCCTTATCTCCAGCGACGATTCATATCCGCGATTGTCAACGCAAATCATAAAATGTTTTCTCATAACCATCTCCTTATAAATATCTTTTGATTTTTATTTCTTTCTTTCCGATACCGTGTCCCTCGTACCAGTGTACTTCCGCCTCAAGAACAGCACCATCTTCTAATTCCACGTGGCAGACGCCTTTTAATTTTCTCCAGTTTGCTTTTCCATACACCTTATTTAAGCGAGTCAAATTCTTTATCCCATGTCCTATTGCAATAGTTTCAATTTCCCGTATTTCTCCGATTACTTTGAAATACACATTTTATTGTAGCATATTTCATGAAGTTATAAATCAGCATAACGACCTAAATCAGCAGCGGGCTATTGCCCGTCCGCTGGATTTGATTGTTAGACCCTCTTTCTATTCTTTTTAACACCTGAAAGATCAAGCAAGGCTTCTGGATGTTTCGCAGCAACCATTAATAAAACACGAGCTGGTCCTTCTGGTTTCCGTCGCCCCTGTTCCCAGTTGCGAAGCGTTGCAACGCTTATTCCCATAAGAGAGGCGAAGTTGTCCTGAGATAGACCGTAATGCTCACGTATCTTTCGCACCTCTGATTCCGGGAATTCAA
>JAUXSB010000061.1 GCA_030681595.1 Candidatus Omnitrophota bacterium | reverse complement strand
GCGCAAACGAAAAAACCATTGCTAAGGCCGAGGACCGGCAATTGTTTAAAAAGGCAATGCAGAAAATCGGCCTGGATTTACCGCGCAGTTATTTCTGTAAGAATAAATCGCAGGCAGAAAAAGCCCTAAAAGAATTGGGCCTGCCCTGTGTTATCCGGCCAAGCTTTACTCTTGGCGGCACCGGCGGGGGTATTGCTTATAATAAAGAGGAGTTTATTGAATTAGTCAGCCGCGGGCTAGATTACAGCCCGGTGCATACCGTGCTGATTGAAGAATCAATCTTGGGCTGGAAGGAATATGAATTAGAAGTAATGCGCGATAGAAAAGATAATGTAGTGATTGTCTGTTCTATTGAAAATTTTGACCCTATGGGGGTGCATACCGGTGATTCTATCACAGTAGCTCCGGCCCAGACCTTAACCGACCGTGAATATCAGCTTATGCGTGATGCCTCAATTAAGGCAATGCGCGAAATCGGCGTGGAAACCGGCGGCTCCAATATCCAGTTTGCGGTGCATCCGGATACTGGACGGATGGTAGTAATTGAGCTAAATCCGCGTGTTTCGCGCTCATCCGCCCTTGCTTCTAAAGCCACAGGTTTTCCTATTGCCAAAATCGCGGCAAAACTTGCGGTCGGTTATACTTTGGATGAAATTCCTAATGATATTACGAAAGAGACGCCGGCTTGTTTTGAGCCAACAATAGATTATTGCGTGGTTAAAATTCCGCGTTTTACCTTTGAGAAATTCCCCGGCTCAAGCCCGGTATTAGGTACCTCAATGAAGTCTGTGGGTGAGACAATGAGCATTGGCCGCACATTTAAAGAGGCTTTGCAAAAAGGTTTACGAGGTTTGGAAATAAAAAAGAGCGGTTTAGAAACTATTAGTCACCAGTCACCAGTCATACCCTGGCGGGTACAGGCCAGTCACCAGTTAAAAGAAAGATTGAGGGTGCCTACAGCGGAAAGAGTTTTCTATATTGGAGATGCTTTACGCGCAGGAATGGAAATTGAGGAAATATACAGTTTAAGTAAGATAGACAGATGGTTTTTACAGAATATAAAAGAGATTGTTGATTTGGAGAAAGAAATTAAGCTGCAAGCTGCCCCGCTTTCTTCGGGGCAGGCAAGCTGCAAGCCACAAGCTGAAAATAAAGAAGTTAAAAGCCTGCAGCCTGAAGCTTGTAATCTGAAGCCGGAGTTGTTACTCAAAGCCAAACAGTTTGGTTTTTCCGATAAGCAATTGGCGGAATTTTTGGCAAGCGACGAACAAGCAATCCGCACTTTAAGGAAAACGCTTAATATCACGGCAAGTTATAAGTTGGTAGATACTTGTGCCGCGGAATTTGAGGCCTATACGCCTTATTTTTATTCAACTTATGAAAGAGAAGATGAGGCGCGCATATCCACAAAGAAGAAAATAATGATCTTAGGCGGCGGGCCAAATCGTATTGGGCAGGGTATTGAGTTTGATTATTGTTGTGTGCACGCTTCTTTTGCGCTAAAAGAAGACGGTTTTGAAACTATCATGGTAAATTCTAATCCTGAAACAGTATCTACTGATTATGATACTTCAGATAAATTATATTTTGAGCCGCTTACCTTGGAAGATGTTTTAAATATTTGTGATAAGGAAAAACCTGATGGGGTAATTGTGCAGTTTGGGGGACAGACCCCGTTAAATTTAGCACTTGCTTTAGAAAAGGCAGGGGTTAAGATTATCGGCACTAGTCCCAAATCCATAGATATCGCTGAAGACCGGGAAAAATTTAAGCAGTTTTTAAATAAGCTAAAGCTTGCGCAACCGGAAAACGGCACGGCATTTACGTTGGAAGAAGCAAAAAAAGTGGCACAGCGCATAGGGTATCCGGTTTTAGTCAGGCCATCATATGTTTTAGGCGGCCGGGCAATGGAGATTGTTTATGCGGAAAATATTTTGGAGAAATATATTAAGGAAGCGATTTCCGTATCCGGCGAGCATCCGGTTTTAATAGATAAGTTTTTAGAAGACGCCATAGAGGTGGATGTGGATATGATTGCCGACGGCCAAACTTTTGTCGTAGGCGGAATCTTAGAGCATATTGAGGAGGCTGGAGTACATTCAGGAGATGCGGCAATGGTGCTTCCGCCGCACAGCTTGTCAGAAAAAATGATTAATGAAATTAGGCAGGCAAGTGTTGCCATGGCCAGAGAGTTAAATGTTATCGGCTTAATGAACGCGCAATACGCGGTAAAAGGCGATAGATTATATATCTTGGAGGTTAACCCGCGTGCCTCGCGCACAGTACCATTTGTTTCAAAGGCAATAGGCGTGCCCTTGGCAAAACTCGCTGCCAAAGTAATGGCTGGGGCAAAGCTTAAAAAGTTAGGATTTACCAAAGAAATTATTCCGAAATATTCCTGTGTTAAAGAATCCGTATTTCCTTTTAGCCGTTTTCCGGGAGTGGATATTATGTTGGGGCCGGAGATGAAATCTACCGGTGAGGTAATGGGTATTGATAAAGATTTTGGCAGGGCATTTTTAAAAAGCCAGCTGGCTGCCGGGCAGAATTTGCCCGTTAAAGGGCTGGTTTTTATTAGTGTCAAGGATAGCGATAAGACAGAGGTGCTTATCGGGGTTGTCAGAAAATTACGCGGATTCGGATTTAAAATTGTTGCGAGCTTCGGCACGCATAAATTTTTATCCGAGAATAAAATCCCCGTAGGCTTAATTAAAAAACTTGGCGAAGGCTCGCCGAACACCTTGGATTTATTAAAAGAAAATAAGATAAAATTGATTATTAATACACCTTCGGGTAGAATCCCTCGCGCTGACGAGGTAAAAATCCGCTCTTACGCGATAATGCATCAGGTGCCTTGTATCACCACTATACCGGGAGCACAGGCATCAGTTACAGGGATTGAAACTTTACTAAAAGAAAAATTAGAAGTTAAGTCATTGCAAGAATACCATAAAAGCAGAACTAAGAATGAAGAGCTAAGAGCTAAGAAATGCAAAAATAAAAGTAACAAATATGGAAAAAATTAAAATAAAGACAAACAGCCGGGTTGAGTTGGTGGATATTACGGATAAAATAGAAGCAGCAGTTTCTAAAAGTAGCATTAAAGACGGTGTCTGTTTTATCTTTTGCCCGCATACGACCGCAGGCCTCGCGATTAATGAAAATGCCGACCCTTCAGTGCAAAAGGATATTATCAATAGCTTAAATAAACTTATTCCAGAAAACGCGGGTTATTCTCACGGCGAAGGAAATTCGGATGCCCATATAAAGTCGTCTTTATTCGGTCAGTCGCTAAATGTTTTTATTGAAGATGGCCGTCTTGCTTTAGGAGCTTGGCAGGGGATATATTTTTGTGAAGGCGACGGCCCAAGGTCAAGAGAAGTTTGGGTGAAAATTATCAGCGGATAGCGTTTAGCGTATAGCGGATAGTAAAAGGAGATAAGAAATTGCCGGAACTACCAGAAGTAGAGATAATAAAGCGCGAGCTAGAGAAGGTAGCGCTAGGTAAAAAAATCACAGGTGTAACTGTGCATAATCCTAAGGTAATTCGTGAGCCATCGCCGGATAAATTTAAAAAAGAGCTGTCCGGTTTAACGATAAAAAATATCTTACGTCGCGCAAAGCTTTTGATTCTAGAATTATCTAACGGGAAATCATTGGCAATTCATTTAAAAATGACCGGGCAGTTAGTTTATCCGGGGAGCGGACAATCCACAAGGGTTAGTTTTCATTTATCAGACGGTAAAAATCTTGATTTTAATGACCAGCGGCTCTTTGCGGAACTGCGGCTAATAGATGATTGGCGCGCGTTAAAATTTGTTCAGGGGCTTGGGCCTGAGCCGTTTGATATAACCGCGCGCCAATTTAAAGAAATGCTTTCAGCGAAAAAAACTAAAATCAAGCCGTTGATCATGGATCAGACATTTATTTCCGGAATCGGTAACATCTATGCGGCTGAGGCGTTATTCCGGGCAAAAATTCATCCGGAACGCGCAGCAAATAGTTTATCCGATAAAGAGAAAGCACTGCTTTTTAAAGAAATAAAAGATACGCTGAAAGAAGCGATAAAACATAAAGGTTCTTCGGTTGATCAATATGTGCAGGTATCCGGACAACCCGGCGGCTATGTAAAATTTCATAAGGTTTATGGCCGTGAGGGCAAACCGTGTTTGGTTTGCAAAGCTTTGGTTAAAAGGATAGCCTTAGGTGGGCGCGGTACATATTTTTGTCCGAAATGTCAAAAATAATAGCAGGTGAATACAATAAAGGAATGACGGTGTGAAGCCACGAATAAGAACTCAAGGCATATCTATTTTTTTGGCTGTTTTGACAGCGGTGTTCCTATCTAAGTTTTTATTTCCACGATGGAAGGGAGAAGCGGCAGACGAATTTTTAGATATATTGGGAATATTTGTGCTTTTATTTGGTTTTTTGATTCGCGTCGTTGCAAGAGGGTATAAGTCAGAAAAATCTTGGAATGGAAGGAGCCTAATGTTGGACGGCCTTTATGGCTTAGTTAGGCACCCGATGTATTTCGGGACTTTGTTGATTGGTTTAGGGACTGTCAGTATCCTTTTTCAGTGGTGGGCGTTTTTAGTCTTTCTACTTATTTTTTTAGTAATATATACTCCGCAGGTGCGTAAAGAAGAAAATAGCCTTTTACAGCTTTTCGGCGAAGAATACAAGGCTTATTGTAGAAAAACGCCAAAATATTTTCCTAATAAAAATTTCTTTAGAGTAAACCCCAGGGATTATTTGTTTTTTAAGTGGGCTTGGGTTAAAAAAGAGCTGTCTTCGTTAATCGCGGTGTCTATAATTATAATCGCGCTGGAAACTTGGCAGGATATCAGGATTTTTGGGCGCAACGAATTTTTGAAAGAAGCGCTGGAATTCTTATTGGCAGCCGTATTTTTTATAACCTTGTGCATTTTATTCTGCAGGAAAGAAAATGTTCTGCGTAAAAGTTAAAATTATATCTAATAAGAAAATCGGCCAAAAGTATTTTAAGATAAGGTTAGAGGCGCCGAAGATTGCTGGGGAAGCTTTACCGGGGCAGTTTGTAATGGCGAGAATAAGCGATGATTATGAACCGTTATTGCGGCGTCCATTTAGCATCCATCGCGTAATCGGCAAAGAGATAGAGATTTTTTATGAAATAAAGGGTAAAGGCACAGAGATTTTATCAAAGAAAAAAGCAGGGGAATATTTAGATGTGATTGGCCCGCTGGGGAATGGATTTGACTTACGAAGGGCGAAGGGCGAAGGGCGAAGGGCGATAATAGTAGCAGGGGGAATGGGTGTCGCTCCATTAACTTTTCTGGCGGAGAAACTAAGAAGCATCGAACCTCGAATATCGAACTTCGAGATCGCAGTGTTGCTCGGCGCAAGGACAAAAGAACAGGTCTCATGCGAAAAAGAGTTTAAAAACCTCGGTTGCGATGTTAAAATAGCTACAGACGATGGCTCGCATGGTTTTAAGGGAAGGATTACTGAACTTTTAGAAGAAATATTAGCTACAGGCTATACCCTTACGGGCACAGGCAGGCTATACCCTTACGGGCACAAGCAGGCTACAGGCAAAAATAAAAAGCAGCTTGCAGCCTGCAGCTTGCAGCCTGCGGCGGTAGTTTACGCTTGCGGCCCAAAGCCGATGTTAAAAGAAATCACCAGGCTCGCGGAATGTTATCATATTCCTGCGTGGGTTTCATTGGAAGAATATATGGCCTGTGGTTTTGGCGCTTGCCTTGGATGTGTGGTTCAAACAAAAAACGGCTATAAATACGTCTGTAAAGAAGGGCCGGTATTCAACACGGAAGAGTTATTGCCATAAGAAAAAAGCCGCAGCCGGTTAAAGATATTTATAAGCATTTCAATAATCTGTATGGTATAATATTATACAAAATAGGTTCAAAATAGGTCATTAGAAAAGGAGGGATTTATGGATGTTTTAGAAGCGTTGGTTCTGCCCGTATCAATTATTACCGCGGCCATGGGGTTTATATTAGGCATGATTTTTATTTTTAAGCCGGCAGCGCTACAGAAATTAAGCGAAGCATTAAATAAGAAATTCTTTGTACTAGAGAAGATCCAGCAGGCATTAGATAAAGAAGTGCAAAGCGATGATTGGCTTGCTAGGAAAAGCAAAATGATCGGCATAATCGTGGTTATTTTAGCTTTGGTGATAATGCTGCAGATAATTGTACGTTAAATGAGTATAGCAGTTTGTTTGGGGGGGCTAAAACTTAAAAATCCGGTTTTAGTTGCCTCCGGAACTTTTGGTTATACCGAAGAGTTTAAAGGCTTTGTTGATTTAAATAAAATAGGCGCAGTTATTAGCAAAACTATCACTTTAGAACCCCGTCAAGGAAATGCGCCCCCCCGTGTAGTAGAGACGCCGTCCGGAATGCTTAATTCTATCGGTTTAGAGAATGACGGCGTGAAACATTTTATTGTCGAGAAACTCCCCTTTTTAAGAAAATTAAAAACGCAGGTAATCGCAAGCATCGCCGGCGCGCGGGCCGCGGAATACGCGGAGCTAGCGAAACGATTAGATGCGGCAGGTGTCTTGGCTGTGGAATTAAATTTGTCCTGCCCGAATTTAAAAAGTCACCAGTCACCAGTCATACCCTGGCGGGCACAGGCCAGTCACCAGAAAAATAATCAATTAATATCTCAAGACAAAAAAGCCACTTATGGAGTTGTAAAGGCCGCGCGGAAGATGACTAAAGGGGTAATCATTGCCAAGCTCACCCCTAATGTTACGGATATAGCTGAAATTGCTAAGGCGGCAGAAGATGCCGGGGCTGACAGCGTATCGTTAGTAAACACATTTTTGGCAATGAGTATTGATGTTAATAGTAGAAGGCCAAAGCTAGGCAACATTACCGGCGGTTTAAGCGGGCCTGCGATAAAACCGATTGCCCTGCGTATGGTCTGGGAAGCCGCGCAAAAGGTAAAAATTCCGGTGATCGGTATCGGCGGGATAATGACTGCCGAGGACGCTTTAGAGTTTATTATTGCCGGAGCAACTGCTGTTGAGGTCGGCACAGCAAATTTTATAAATCCGCGCGTAAGTATCGAGATTATAGAAGGTATTAAAGGGTATATACGCAAGCATAAAATATCCAATATAAAAAATTTAATTGGGAGTATTGAAATTCAATGAACCCCGAATCCCGAAATCCCCGCCAGACTGAAATCGGGCTGGCGAAACCCGAATTAATCGTTGCCCTCGATGTTGACAGCCTTAAAAAAGCGGAAAAATTCATAGATTTACTCTACCCCCAAGTAAAGATTTTTAAAATCGGGTTACAGCTTTTTACCCTCTACGGACCAGGCGCCGTAGAAATGGTACATAAAAAAGGGGCGAAGGTGTTTTTAGATCTGAAATTCCATGACATCCCAAACACCGTGGCAGGCGCCGCTTCCTCCGCCACAAGTTTAGGAATTTTTATGTTTAATGTGCATGCTCAAGGCGGCATAGAAATGATGCAGAGGGCAAAGGAAGCAGCTTGTTTAGAGGCATCTAAAGCAGGCATAAAACCTCCTTTAATTATTGCAGTTACAGTCTTGACAAGCCAAATCAATAATAGTACAATATTGCCTCTTGTGCTTTCTTTCACAAGCAATGCAAGAGAAGCAGGCTTAGATGGCGTAGTGGCTTCAGTTCAAGAGGCAGGGATTATCCGCGAAAAATTTGGCAGCGATTTAGTGGTGGTTAGCCCCGGTATAAGGCCCAAAGGCGTAGATTCAGGCGATCAAAAGCGTATTGCCACACCTCAAGATGCAGCAAAAGCCGGTTCTGACTATATTGTCGTCGGTAGGCCAATATTAGAAGCAAAAGACCCGTCTTTAGCCACTCAGAGAATTTTAAAGAGCTTAAATTAGTTTTGGGCGATTAGCTCAGTTGGTTAGAGCATCTGCTTTACACGCAGAGGGTCAGGGGTTCAAGTCCTCTATCGCCCACTTGAATTGTTATTGAAAAAATATTAGTTTTAGGATAGAATTTACACTCTGTATTTTGGGGACGTAGCGTAGTCTGGTTTAACGCGTCAGATTGTCGATCTGAAGACCGCGGGTTCAAATCCCGTCGTCCCCGCCATATTTTTAAGGGATTTGAAGCCGACCCGAGCGCCACTGGTTCAAGCGAGGGCGGCCGGTTGCGGAGGAGAGCCGACGAATGTCGGTTCAGGGGAGCAAAAATCCCGTCGTCCCCGCCAGATTTTTCTCAGGGATTTGAAGCCGACCCGAGCGCCACTGGTTCAAGCGAGGGCGGCCGGTTGCGGAGGAGAGCCGACGAATGTCGGTTCAGGGGAGAAAAAATCCCGTCGTCCCCGCCATCTTTTTAACGAGCCGTAGAAAGCGGCTTGATTTTTCTGCAATTCTAGAAGTAATAGCATCTCAAACATATGCTCCCGGATTACGGTATTATCCTTTTATTTTTATTCTTAGGCATTGCTTTTGTAGCAAGCGCTTTTGTTGTTTCTTGGGTTTTACGTCCCCGCGAACCGAACCCTATCAAGGAATCCACCTATGAATGCGGCGAGGTAGTAAAAGGCAGCTCCCGGGTTCAGTTTAATGTTCGCTATTACCTTATCGCGCTTATTTTCGTAATTTTTGATGTAGAAATTATTTTTTTAGCTCCCTGGGCGGTTATTTTCCGTGAATTAGGCGTAACTGCTTACATTGAGATGGTGGTTTTTGTCCTTCTTTTAATCTTTGGCCTTATTTATGCCTGGAAAAAGGGAGCTTTAGAATGGCAGTAATTGAAAAAATTCCCGCGCAGGGTTTAATCGAGAAATTTCCCGGCGGAAATATCATAGTGGCAAAAAGTCAAGATGTGTTTAAATGGGCAAAGGCTTCTTCTCTTTGGCCGATGACCTTTGGCCTTGCCTGTTGCGCTATTGAGATGATGGCAACGGGTGCTGCGCGTTTTGATATCGATAGGTTTGGCGCGGGCGTATTCCGTGCTTCTCCCCGGCAGTGCGATGTGATGATAGTCGCCGGCACTATCTGTGTTAAGATGAGTGAGTGTGTTAAGCGGCTTTATGAACAGATGCCCCAGCCAAAATACGTAATTGCCATGGGGAATTGCGCGGTTTCCGGCGGAATTTTTTACCATGATACCTATTCGGTAGTAAAGGGGACTGAAAGCTTAGGCATTAAAGTAGACGTGCATATTCCGGGTTGCCCACCCCGACCGGAAAATCTCCTTTTCGGAATAATGAAACTGCAGGAAAAGATAAAAAAAGAAAAAGATGCAAAGCGTTAATTTTTTTGAGGTTATCAGGGCAAAGTTCCCCGAGGCGCTTCAGGAAGAATCTACCCAAGCCATAATTATTCCAAAAGAAAAGCTTTTAACACTTGCCCGTTTTTTAAAGACGCATGAGCCGGAGTTTGACAGCCTGCATTGCCTTACTGCGATTGACCGTAAAGAGAGAATAGAGGTAGTTTATATTTTTTGCTCCCTTAAAGCTAAAGCGAGCCTAACACTTAAGGTTTATCTGAATATTAATGATTTAAAGGTTGAGAGCCTAGCCGGAATTTGGAAGGCAGCAGACTGGTTTGAGCGCGAGGTATATGATTTATTCGGTGTAACTTTTTTAAATCACCCGAATTTAAAAAGGATTTTAAACCCAGATGATTGGCAGGGCTATCCTTTAAGAAAAGATTTTACCCATCCGAATATCGTGAAAAAACCGTAATAGTTATGAAATTCGAATTTCGTACTTCGGATTTAGCCGGGTTGATAAGCAGGCTACACAAGTCTTAAGGAATATGGAAACGGCATTAAAAGAAAGCAAATGCATTACTACTGAAGAATTCCTCATAAATATGGGGCCGCAGCATCCTTCGACCCACGGGGTTTTATATTTGGAATTAAAATTAGACGGCGAAGTAGCTCTAGGCTGCACTGTGCATTTAGGCTATCTGCACCGCGGCATGGAAAAAATCGCTGAAAGCCGTACCCTTACCCAGTTTATCCCTTTTACCGACCGCCTTGATTATATCGCGTCAATGAATAATAATTTAGCCTTTGTATTGGCGGCAGAAAAACTTTTAGGCCTTGAGGTTAATGCCCGGGCAAAATATATCCGTGTTGTCATTGCCGAATTAAACCGTATTGCCAGCCACCTTTTAGGCATAGGATGTTTTGCCCAGGATTTAGGCGCGTTTGCCACGCCGCTATTTTATTGCTTCCGTGATAGGGAAAAAATCGTGGATATATTTAATGAGCTTTGCGGCAATCGCCTTACCTATAATTACATGCGTATAGGAGGCGTGCAGTTTGATTTTACTAAAGAAATAGAAATCAAGATTAAAGAATTTATAAAATATATGTCGAATAAGGTTAATGATTATGAGTGGCTTCTTTCCGGCAACGTCATATTTTTAGCGCGTACCAAGAATGTAGGGGTATTGCTTAAAGAAGTAGCTATAAATTATGGCGTCACAGGGCCGAATTTACGCGCCTCAGGGGTAAAGTGGGATTTAAGGAAAGACGAGCCGTATTCAGGCTATGAAAATTTCCAGTTTGATATTCCGACAGGCATAAACGGCGACTCCTGGGATAGATATAAGGTAAAGTTAGAAGAAATAAAAGAAAGCCTAAAAATTATTGAACAGGCGATAGGCGCTCTCCCTGAGGGGGATCCGACAGTAAAAGCCGGACGACAGCATAAATTGCCGGTAGGCGAAGCCTATATGCGCAGCGAAAATCCGCGCGGAGAATTAGGTTTTTATATTGCCGGCGATGGATCATTCAATCCGTATCGTTTAAAAATAAGGCCGCCTTCATTTTCTAATCTTTCGGTTATAGCGGAATTAGTTAAAGGTTGCAAGATCGCGGATGTGGTTTGTATTTTAGGAAGTTTAGATATTGTTATGGGGGAAATTGACCGCTGATGGTTAAATTCTTAGATATTATTTTTAATACAGGAATAGGTGTAGCGCTCCTTGGCTTTATTAGTGCCTCGGCTATGTTTTTAATCTGGTGGGAGAGAAAGGTCTCTGCCTGGATCCAGAACAGGTTCGGCCCGATGCGTGTGGGCTGGCATGGATTACTGCAGCCTATAGCCGATGCGGTAAAGCTTTTATTAAAGGAAAATATCTCACCCGCGAGCGCTGACAAATTAGTCTGGTGGCTGGCGCCTTTTTTTGCGGTGGTGCCGGCTGTTATGGCTTTTATTTGTATGCCCTTTGATAAGAATTTAATCGCCAGAGACTTAAATACCGGCGTACTTTTTATGATTGCCATTACTTCAATCTGCGTGTTTGGGATATTTATGGCCGGCTGGGGCTCAAATAATAAATATTCACTACTTAGTGCCATGCGCGCCGTCGCCCAGATTATCAGTTACGAAATTCCCCTTACGCTTTCTGTGCTTACCGTGCTTATGTTTGCAAATTCGCTCTCTATGCAGGATATAGTCAGGGCGCAGTCAAAATATTGGTTTATTGTTTATCCCAATTTAACAATTGCTTTTATAATTTATATTATCTCCGCTACCGCCGAAGTAAACAGGGCGCCCTTTGATATCTCAGAGGCAGAGTCAGAGCTGGTTGCCGGTTTTCATACCGAATATTCCGGGATGAAATTTGCCATGTTTTTTATCGGCGAATACACCAATTTTTTTATTATTTCCGCGATTGCCGCCACACTTTTTTTAGGCGGATGGCAGGGGCCGTTTTTGCCCCCGGTAGTTTGGTTTTTGCTAAAAACTTACGCGATAGTATTTCTTTTAATGTGGGTCAGGTGGACTTTTCCGCGTGTGCGCGTTGATCAGTTGATGGCGTTTGCCTGGAAGGTGCTGACGCCGATTGCTTTTGTAAACCTGCTGATCGCGGGGTTGTTTTTAATCAAAACACGTTAAACTATGAAAAAATATTTTCAAAATATAGCCATCGGCGCGCTAAGTTTAATTAAAGGCCTGGTTGTGACTTTTAAGAACATCTTTTGCCCTAAGATTACCTTGCAGTATCCTAGTGAAAGGCAATCCATGGCAGAGAGGTTCAGGGGCTTGGTGGATTTGCGTGTTAATAAATGTATTGTCTGTTCCCAGTGCGTCAGGATTTGCCCGACCGCATGCCTAAGTTTATCAGCCAAATTAACGGAAGAGAAGAAAAAGGCGTTAGAATCTTTTAAATACAATATGGAATTATGCTGTTTTTGTGGGCTTTGCGAACAGGTCTGCCCGGTATCAGCAGTATATTTAAACAAAATATACGAAGTGGCGAGTTTCAATCGCCAAGATTTATATATTGATTTATTAAATCCGGAAAAATATGTTAAATTCGTTAATCCAGCAGTTAAATAATTCAGGTTTACCTTTAAATTCCTTCGCTCAGCTAAGTTTTTATTTCATCGCGGGATTGACTTGCCTGTTTGCTTTTTTGGTGGTGGCCTCGCGCAATGTTTTTCATAGCGCCGTGTTTTTAGCGCTTACGCTTTTAAGTGTTTCCGGAATTTATCTTCTTTTGGACGCGCAGTTTTTGGCAGTCGTCCAGATTATCATCTATGTGGGCGCGATTATGATTTTATTTGTTTTCTGTATTATGCTTACCTCTCGTATCTCCGATAAGGCGATACGGCAGGTGAATCAACAGGTTCTCTTTTCGCTTACGCTGGCCTTGATATTTTTAGCTATTTTTTATATTTTGATCATCAAAAGCCCATGGCTTTCTTCTGGCGCAGAAATAGAGCCGTTAAGCTTAAAAGAATTAGGTCGTTCGCTTTTTTCAAAATACGTACTTCCGTTTGAAGTGATTTCTTTGGTTTTATTAGCAGTAATGGTCGGGGCAATAGCAATAGGAAAGGCAAGAAAAGAATGACCCTTCGACGCACTTCGTCTTTCAGTAAACTCATGATGAACATTGAGCGAAGTCGAATGTGTTTGTTTGCTCAGGGTCATAGTGAGGGAGTGAAACGAATCGAACTATGATTCCCCAGAGCCACTTTTTAATTTTAAGCGCCATAATTTTTTGTATCGGCTTATTCGGGGCTTTGACCCGCAGGAATGCCATTGGGATTCTTATGTCTATTGAATTAATGATTAATGCCGCAAATATTAATTTGGTTACCTTTAATAAATTTTTAGGCAGCCCGGACGGATTAGGGCAGGTTTTTGCCTTATTTGAGATTGCCCTGGCCGCGGCAGCCTGCGTGGTAGGGTTGACCTTGGTGATTTCCATTTATAGGAATGCCAAAACCATATTTATTGATAAAATCAATTTAATGAAATGGTAAAATTTACGCATTTAATTCCTGTTTTTCCTTTTATAGCTTTCCTGATTAATATCTTTTTTGGCAGGAAGATTAAGAAGGTAAGCGCTTTAGTTTCTATCCTTTTTTCTACCGTATCATTCCTGGTTTCCATTTTTACTTTTATTGGGTTTTTAAACGGTGAGGGCTCTTATGTCGTATATCGTTTCCTTTCCTTTAATAATACAGCACTTGATTTTGGCGTAACCGTTGACGCTCTTTCCTGTATGATGCTTCTGGTAGTAACTTGCGTAGGCACGCTTATCCAGGTTTATTCTATCGGTTATATGGAGAAAGACCCGCGTTTTTCCCGGTTCTTCGCGTATTTGTCGCTTTTTATGACTTCAATGTTAAGCCTGATAATAGCGGATAACCTGCTGATGTTTTACATGGGTTGGGAGGGGGTAGGGCTTTGTTCATATTTATTAATTTCTTTCTGGTTTGAAAAAATGTCTGCCGCGCGCGCCGGTATGAAGGCGTTTATTACCACCCGTATAGGAGATACAGGGTTTTTTATAGGGATATTGCTCCTTTATTTTATTACCGGCAGTGTTTATTTTAAGGATCTTAGCGCGTTAGATACGCAGAATAATTTATTTTATATCGCCGCGTTATTAATTTTCTGCGGCGCAATAGGTAAGTCTGCGCAGTTTCCTTTGCATACCTGGCTTCCGGATGCTATGGAAGGGCCTACTCCAGTGTCTGCGCTTATCCATGCCGCGACCATGGTGGCGGCCGGCGTATATTTAGTCGCAAGAACCTATAGTTTGTTTATGTTAAACGAGGCGTCTCTGGCGGTTGTCGGGGTAATCGGTGCAATTACTGCTTTAATGGCGGCTTCCATTGCTACGGTAACTAATGATATAAAGAGGGTTTTGGCATACTCGACAATAAGCCAATTGGGTTTAATGATGCTGGGTTTGGGTGTTGGTGGATATTCAGCGGGGACATTTCATTTGATGACTCACGCTTTTTTTAAAGCGCTCTTGTTTCTTTGCGCAGGATCCGTAATCCACGGCGTACAGACGCAGGACCTTTTAAAGATGGGCGGCCTTTTTAAAAAGATGAAAGCCACTTCCATTACTTTTGTTATCGCCGCTCTTGCCATAGCCGGAGTGCCGCCCTTTTCCGGGTTTTGGTCAAAGGATGAAATCTTAGCCGAGGCGCTAAATAATGGGCATCCGGTTTTATTTTCTGCGGCACTCTTAACCAGCCTTTTGACCTCATTTTATATGTTTCGGCTGATTTTTTTGGCGTTATTCGGCAGGCCGCGTTCAGAACTACACGCCCATGAGTCGCCCAAAGTGATGACTATTCCCTTGGGCATCTTGGCGTTTTTCTCCATATTCATCGGCCTTTTAGGCTCGCCTTTTACGCATCACGCCTTTCAGAATTTTATCGCTATGCCTGGGTTACATCATCAAGAAGAGATAGCGGTCAATTATCTGGCGATGGGGCTTTCAATACTTGTGGCATTTTTAGGTATTGCGCTATCATATTTATTTTATATCCGTAATAATAAAATTTTAGCCGAAAGCGTGCGGGCTAAGTTTAAGCCGCTGTATAACCTTATATCCAACAAATATTATTTTGATGAAATTTATGATTTTTTATTTGTTAAACCGGCGTTACGCCTTGCGCGTATATCTTCGGGGTTTGACAGCGGCGTAGTTGACCGCGCGGTAAATTTAGCCGCCTCACAAACCATCGTTTTAAGTAAGATACAGGCGTGGTTTGATAGATATATAGTTGACGGCCTGGTAAATCTTGTCGGTATAGTCTTTCAGGTTTCTTCGGGGGCTTTACGCCGGATGCAAACAGGGCTAATACAAAATTATTTGCTTGTTGCGTTTTTCGGCATAATTCTCGTGATTATTTTTAAATTGATAGGAGGGAACTAGAGATGTCCTTTCCAATTTTGAGCTTACTTGTATTTTTGCCGCTGTTAGGCAGTTTAGTTATACTACTCATCCCCAAGAAGAAGACAGGCGCGATTAAAGCGTTGGCCACCGTTATTACCGCGGCGGTATTTATTATTTCAATTTTCTTGCTTATTAAATTTAATTATACAAACACAAATATGCAATTTGAAGAGAGGCTTACCTGGATACCGCAGATAAATGTGAGTTATCATTTAGGCCTTGACGGCTTAAGCATCGGGCTTATCTTTTTAACCGGCTTACTAAGCTTTTTGGCCTGTATCTCGTCATGCCGCGATATACATATCCGGCATAAAGAATATTTTTTCCTTTATCTTATGCTGATTACCGGAATGTTGGGGACATTTGTGGCTTTGGACTTATTTTTATTTTATGTTTTTTGGGAATTGGTTTTGGTGCCGATGTATTTCTTAATCGGTATCTGGGGTGGGGCAAGAAAAGAATACGCGGCGATGAAGTTCTTCCTCTATACTTTAGCCGGTTCCGTTTTTATGCTTTTAGGGATTTTAGCGCTTTATTTTAATTCACCTGTGCGCACCTTTGATATTCTGGAGCTGGCTAAATACGCGCCGGCATTTACCTTAGGCTTACAGATTCTGATATTTCTCGCTTTTTATTTTGGGTTCGCGGTCAAGGTGCCGATTTTTCCGTTTCATACCTGGCTTCCTGACGCGCACGTAGAAGCCCCTACCCCGATAAGCGTTATTCTTGCCGGGGTATTGCTTAAGATGGGCGCTTATGGTTTTTTAAGGATAAGTTTTCCGCTTTTAAAAGACGCAGCGCATTATTTTGCGTTTCCGCTTGCGGTGTTAGGCGCGGTGAATATACTTTACGGCGCGTTTGTGGCGATGGCGCAGACAGATTTTAAAAAGATGGTTGCTTATTCTTCGGTAAGCCATATGGGCTTTGTGCTTTTGGGCATGGCAAGTTTTACGGTTACCGGTTTTAACGGAGCGATACTGCAGATGTTTAACCACGGCATAATTACGGGTGCGATGTTTTTACTCGTAGGCGTAATTTATAGCCGCGCACACACAAGAGATTTGGATAAATTCGGCGGCTTAGGCGTTAAAATGCCGGTATACGCGGGCTTCTTATCGTTATTTACCTTTGCTTCTTTGGGGCTTCCCGGATTAAGCGGGTTTGTGGGCGAGTTTTTATCGCTTTTGGGCGGTTATTATACTTTTAAAACCGTGACTATCATTTCCGCCTTGGGCCTGGTGATTACCGCCGGATATTTCCTCTATATGCTGCAGCGCATGCTGCTGGGGAGTTTAAATGAAAAATGGGCCGGGCTTTCTGATATAAGTAAAGTAGAAATTTTTACTTTAGTTCCCTTAATGATAATTACGGTGGTAATCGGGGTATATCCTTTAAGCATACTTAAGTATCAGTCTGCGGCAGTAATTGACTTAATCACTAAAATTTCAGGGGTTATTCAGTGAGTATTTTAGCGGATTTAAAGTTTATTTTACCAGAAATAATTCTTCTGATTTGTGCGTTGGCGGTTTTGTTTCTCGGATTGTTTGTTAAAAAGAAGAGCATTTTGGGTGTATTAAGTTTAGCCGGCTTAATCTTAGCCGGCCTTTTACTTCCACAAAGCTATATTTCCGGGACCAGTATATTTTTTAACATCTTGGTAAGCGATTCTTTCTCCGAGTTTTTTAAATATCTTTTTTTATTGACAGCGGCAATCGTAATTTTAATCTCTATAGGCTATAAACGGATTTTAAAAGAGGATAGGGGGGAATATTATTTTCTTTTGCTTATCTTGACTATCGCGATGATGCTGGCAGTTTCTTCGCATAACCTGCTGATGATTTATATTGCCATCGAGGCCGTGTCGCTTTTAGCTTATATTTTAACCGCCTTTCGAAAAAATGATCTTTTTTCCAGCGAGGGCGCTTTGAAATATTTTCTTTTTGGCAGTCTAACGAGCGCGGTTATGCTTTACGGGATTTCTTTTGTCTATGGCTTATTCGGTACTTTAGATTTGTCGACTATTTCAGCGAGCCTAAACCAGGCGCAGAATAATTTCGCGGTATTCGTGCCGTTACTTTTTATTTTTTCCGGCCTCAGCTTTAAATGCGCGCTTGTGCCGTTTCATATGTGGGTGCCGGATGCCTATCAGGGAGCGCCTACGCCGGTAACCGCTTTGATTTCCGTCGGCCCCAAAGCAGTAGGGTTTGCCGTGCTTTTACGTATTTTCTTGTGCGATATATTTATTTCTACGGATATGTGGGTGTGTTTTGTGACAGCCGTTTCTATTTTTACCATGACTCTCGGCAATATTATTGCCATAACCCAGACAAATGTGAAGCGCCTCCTTGGTTATTCTTCCATTGCCCAGGCAGGGTATATTTTAATCGGTTTCGTAGTCGCCACGCCTTTAGGGATAAAGGCAGTCTTGTTTTATCTTTTTACTTATCTGTTCATGAACCTGGGGGCATTTGCCTGTGTAGCTTTGATTTCCGAATCGATAAAAAGCCATGATATTGAAGACTACGCGGGTTTTTATAAAAGGCAGCCTTTCACAGCTTTTGTCTTTACGGTCTTTTTGCTTTCTTTGGCTGGTATCCCTCCTTTGGGAGGGTTCATGGCTAAGTTTTTAGTCTTTGCCGCGGCAATCGAGGCTAGGTTTATAATGTTGGCGGTTATCGGTGTAATTAACAGCGTCGTAGCACTTTACTATTACGTAAAGATTATCCGGTTTATGTACTTAAGCGAACCGAAAGAAACGCCCATACTACCAAGGCCGTTTGCGCTGAATTTCGCTTTAGTTATCGCGTTTGTCAGCATTTTAGTTATCGGGTTGTGGCCTTGTCCGGTTTTAAACTGGATTAACGGATTGCAGTTCTAATTGAGAACTGACCTACGTATAAATAATGGAAGCTTTGGCCGTAAGGATTTTGGAGCGAGATAAGGAGTGAGGACGCCGGCGTAGTCAATGCACTACGCCAAGGACGAACGACGCAATCGCAGCCCAAAAGCATCCGGCCCCGAAGGGGAAGCCGTCTTTCAAGCGAGAAGGCAGTGGTTTGGCTTTCAATATAGCCAAAGCCATGCCCGTCTGCCGCGTTGCTCCTCCTTGAAGTAGTACAAAAGACTACATCTTCGTCGTTACGCCTTGCATACGGCCAAAATACTGGCTTCCAAAACTTCTATTATTTATGCGTATGTCAGTAGATAAGAAAAAAGAATTTTATAAACAAACTAAGATTGCCGGGGTTTTATTATTTCTGCCTTTTGTCCTTGTGGCCGGCCCTTTGGCAGGAAATTTTCTCGGTGAGTATTTAAGAAATAAATTTAATTTAGGCCAAGCCGTATCCGTAATTTGTATCACAATGGGATTTGTTTCAAGCGCCGTAGAAACAATCCGCCTAATTAGGCTTGCTATCAAAATAGATAAGAGTTAATATGTCACAAGAAGCGCATTCAGTAGTTATTTCGCATTCTACTCAACAGCATGCGGAGCTGCCGAATTTAATCAGTATCTTGGCAGAGAAATTTCATGGCAGCCGTTTTGCTGAGTACCTGCATATCTGGGAGAATGTGATTTTTTCGGTAATTATCGCAGCACTTTTATCTTTTGTGGCGTATCGGGCAACGAAGAAGGCTGGCCTTGTCCCGGGGAGGTTGCAGGGCTTTCTTGAAATCTTGGTTTCGGCAATAGACGATTTTGTCTGCGGCATTTTGGGCCATCACGGAAGAAAATTTACGCCTTTTATCGGGACACTTTTTTTATATATCCTGACAATGAATCTTTTCGGGCTTATCCCGCTAATGAAGTCTTCAACTTCAAGCCTGTCAACTACTGTCGCTTTGGCAATCTGTGTTTTTATTTATGTGCAGTATACAGCCATAAAAGAAAATGGCGTACGCGGATACATTGACCATATGATGGGTAAACCCCGGGGTATAATTGCTTTTACGGTGTTTATTCCGGTTTTAATATTCGCGATTCACTTGGTTTCAGAATTAGTCAGGCCTTTGAGTTTGGCTCTACGTTTAAGGAGCAATGTCTGGGCGGAGGATGCCCTATTATCGGTAGCCGCCAGTTTCGGCATAGCGGGTGTCCCGTTATTTATTTTTAGCATGCTTCTGACGGTGTTATCTTCTTTTATTCAGGCAACAGTATTCGCTCTTTTAAGCACGATATATTTCGCGCTAGTGTTGCCGTATAAGGAGCATCAAGGGGAAAAGGGTTAATTTGAGGTGGATGTACCGAAAGCTAAGCGCTTGCCCTGAGAAATTCTAAAGAATTTCCAGGACTAAAGTCCCTGAAATCGCAACGCGATTTCTAGGGGAAAAATTTGGGACAAATTTTTCTTGCAGCTTTCGGTATCAATTCCGACATACAAGTTATGGAGCTAAAAGCGACATAACTTGTGTCGTCATTGAGAGGAGAAAAAGATGGATTACAGAGTAGCATTATCGATTTTTGTGCCTATGGGTTTGGCAATTGCGGCGGTGGGTTCAGCCCTTGCGTTAGGTAAGGCGGTTTCAGCGGCGATGGATGCCACAGCCCGTCAGCCTGAGGCATCAACCAAAATATTAGTAAACATGATTGCCGGATGCGCTTTAATCGAGGCATTAACCATTTATTCTTTGGTGGTATCGTTTCAGCTTATGGGAAAAATACAATAACCTAGATTTTACGACAAATCCAAAATGGAACTTTTAAGGCTTTTAAGCACAAACGAAATAGTAGCGCAGGTTATCAGCTTCCTAATTCTCTTTTTTATCTTAAGGGCTTTTGCCTGGAAGAAGATACTTTTATTGCTTGACGCACGCCGCGAAAAAATAGCTTCGGAATTTCAAAAAATTGAAGAAGCAAAAGAAGAAATTTCTAAACTGAAGTCTGATTATAATGAAAAGTTAGAAAGAATAGACGAGCTCGCGCAGGTAAAAATTCAGGAGGCGGTTAGCCAGGCCCGGCACATTGCGCAGGAGATAAGGGAAAAGGCTGCAGCTGACTCGCGGATAATCCTGAAAAAGGCCGAAGAGAATATTGAACTAGAGCTTTCTAAAGCTAAAGAAGTATTGAAGGATAAAGTTATTGATCTGACTATAGGCGCAACAGAGTATATTATTAAAGAAAAGCTTACCAGCGAAAAAGACAAAAAGTTAATCTCCGAATTTTTAGATGAGTTGGATGAGGTAAAATGAACCCCGCCCTTCCTAAAAGGGCTGGGTAATTAAGGGAGGAAGAGCGGGGTGAAAGACAAGGCGGCATCCAGAAGATATGCGCAAGGGTTTTTGGATTCTTGCCGCGCGAATATCGGCGCAAAAGAGGCCTTTGAGGAATTGGAAAGATTAAAACTGATTATTGGAGAAAGCCCCGAATTAGAAGAATTCTTTAAGAATCCTGAAATTGAATTTTCCGATAAAGAAGCTTTTATTGAGCGTGTTTTCAAGAAAGGTTTTTCGTCAAATAGCCTAAATTTTCTGGAGTTTATCATAAAAAAAGGCCGCATAAACCAGATTGCGCAAATCGCTGATTATGCTAAGGTTATTTATCAGCGTGAAATAGGTATTGAAAAGGTGTTGCTAAAGACAGCCTTTCTTCCAGATGAAAAGAAATTAGACCAAGTAAAAGAAAAATTAGAACAAAGGCTGCAAAAAAAAATGGAATTAGAAGCTAGTATCGCTCCGGATTTAATCGGCGGAATACAGGCGATCGTCGGCAATGTCGTTATTGATGCGTCAGTGAAAAAAAAGATTTTAGACTTAAAGGAAAACCTATTAAAAATTAAGGTGGGGTAAAAATGAGTATAAGGCCGGAAGAAGTCGCTTCAATTATAAAAAAAGAACTCCTAAACTATAAGGCAAAATTAAAAGTTGAATCCGTAGGGACTGTCCTCTATGTGGGCGACGGCATAGCGCGCGTGCACGGGCTTGATGACGTAATGGCAGGGGAACTGGTTGAGTTTCCCGGGAATATTTTAGGCATGGTTTTTAATCTGGAAGAGGACAATGTCGGTATTGTCATTTTTGGTTCAGACAAAGAAATTAAAGATGGCGATATCGTAAAAAGGACAGGAAAAATCGCGCAGGTTCCGGTGGGAAATGCTCTTGTTGGCCGGGTAGTGGATGCTTTAGGCAGGCCTATTGACGGTAAGGGCCCGGTAGTTACGGAAAAATTCAGGTTTCTTGAGGCGCGCGCCCCCAACGTGGTTGAGCGCCAACCCGTGAAAGAGCCGATGCAAACCGGGATTAAAGCAATTGATTCCATGATTCCTATCGGCCGCGGCCAGCGCGAGCTAATTATCGGAGACCGGCAGACCGGAAAAACCGCGATTGTCGTTGATACGATAATTAATCAGAAAAATAGCGATGTTTACTGCGTCTATGTCGCTATCGGCCAAAAACTATCCAATATTGTGGCGGTGGTTAAAACTTTAGAAAAATACGGGGCGATGGAATACACTACCGTTGTCGCCGCCCCCCCTGATGAGCCTGCGGCATTACAGTATTTGGCGGCCTATGCCGGGTGCGCTTTGGCAGAGGAGTTTATGTATTCCGGCAAACATGCCCTGGTGATCTATGACGATTTGTCCAAACACGCGCAGGCCTATAGGCAATTATCTCTATTGCTTCGTAGGCCGCCGGGAAGAGAAGCGTATCCGGGAGATATTTTTTATTTACATTCAAGGCTACTTGAGCGCGCGGCAAAATTAAATGATAAATTAGGCTCAGGTTCTTTGACAGCATTGCCGATTATCGAAACGCAGGCAGGAGATATGACTAGCTATATCCCCACAAACGTTATCTCGATTACTGACGGACAGATTTATCTTGAGAATGATCTTTTTTACGCGGGAGTACGGCCGGCAATTAATGTTGGTTTATCGGTTTCGCGCGTCGGAGGAAAAGCTCAGGAAAAAGCCATGAAGCAGGTAGCACTCAGGCTTAGGCTTGATTTAGCCCAGTACCGCGAATTAGCCGCCTTTACTCAGTTTGGTTCAGAATTAGACAAGGCTACTCAAGCGCAGCTTGTGCGCGGAGAGCGCATGGTTGAAGTTTTAAAACAGGGCCAGTATGAGCCGTATTCTTTAGCAAAACAGGTAATAATCATCTATGCCGGTACAAACGGCTACTTAGATGATTTGCCTTTAGCAGTGGTAAAAAAATTTGAGGCTGAATTTTATAAATTTATCGAAGAGCATTACGCCGACATAGAGCATGAAATAGAAACACATAAGGAATTAAAAGACGTGATGAAAGAAAAGCTAAATCAGGCGCTATCCGCGTTTAAGAAAACATTTCAAATTTAAAATATGCTCCAATCACTAAGGACTATAAAAAGAAGGATTAGAAGCGTAGAAAACACCAAGAAGATTACGCGGGCAATGGAGATGGTCTCGGGTGCCAAACTTAAAAAAAGTGAGGCGGTTTTACGCGCGGGCAACGCATATTTTCTAAAATTAGAAGCGATGTTTAAAAACCTTCTTTGCGGGATAGATGTCGCGGTACACCCGTTTTTAGAGGAAAGGCCCAAAAACAATACTGCGCTTTGTGTGATTACCTCCGATACCGGGCTATCTAGTACCTATAACGATAATATTATCCGTCTTTGCGAGCAATTTATCCGCGGCCAAGGAAAAGAAAAAATAAAACTTATTACTGTCGGTAAGAAAGCCTTTAGTTATTTTAAGAAACGCGATTTTCATATTTTACATTCGTATGTCGGTTTACAGGGGGTATTTTCTAAAAACATTTCTGATGAAATCGCAAATACTCTTACACGGCTGTTTTTGTCAAAAGAGGCCGATGAAGTTTATATTATTTATACGCATTTTATCTCCGCCTTAAAATATAAGCCGACGTTAGAGAAATTTTTAAATATTGAACGCGCCAAAGCCGCAAGCCAGAGGGGCAGTGGTTTGGCTTTCAATATAGCCAAAGCCGAAGAGATAGAATATATCTTGGAGCCTTCAAGAGAGAGGATTTTGGAAGACTTAATCCCAAGATACATCTCTGCCAAAATGCGCGCGATACTTTTAAACGCCTTTACTTCGGAGCACTCAGCAAGGATGATCGCGATGAAGGCGGCTACGGATAACGCAGAAACCATGATTGATAGCCTTACATTATTAAGGAATAAGGCGCGGCAGGCTTCAATTACCAAGGAAATAATTGAAGTATCAAGTGCTGCGGAACTTTTGAAAGGTTAAATTATGATATATGGAGAAATAGTACAAGTTATCGGCCCGACGGTGGATATTAAATTTCCGGCAAATCAGATCCCCAAGATTTTGAACGCTGTAAAAATCCAAGACGTATCGCGTAATATAAACTTAACCTTAGAAGTAGCTCAACATATCGGAAATGATACGGTGCGTTGTATTGCCCTCGGAGCAACTGATGGTTTAGTGCGCGGGATGAAAGCAGGTGATTTAGGCGGCCCGATTTCCGTTCCGGTGGGTGAGCAAACTTTAGGCAGGATATTTAATTTATTGGGCGAGCCGCTTGATGCCAAGGGTAAACTTTCCGACCCGGGAAAAATACGTTCCATCCATAAAGAAGCGCCTACTTTTGAAGAACAACTCCCCATTTCCTCCATGTTAGAAACCGGGCTTAAGGTTGTAGATTTACTTGCGCCGTATCCAAAAGGGGGGAAAATCGGGCTCTTTGGCGGAGCAGGTGTCGGCAAAAGCGTTATTGTTATGGAGCTAATCCGCAGTATCGCGGCTGAGCACGGCGGGGTTTCGGTGTTTGGAGGCGTAGGAGAGAGGACACGCGAAGGGAATGATCTCTGGCTTGAGTTAATCGGCTCAGGCGTTATTAATAAAACCGCGCTTGTCTTTGGCCAGATGAATGAGCCTCCGGGAGCAAGGCTGCGCGTAGGGCTGTCTGCTTTGACTATGGCAGAGTATTTTCGCGATGAAGAAGGCAAAGACGTATTATTATTTATTGATAATATCTTCCGTTTTGTGCAGGCAGGGGCTGAAGTTTCAACATCCCTAGGCCGTATGCCTTCAGCGGTTGGTTATCAGCCGAACTTAGCCACAGAGATGGCAGAGCTGCAGGAAAGAATTACTTCTACTAAGCGCGGTTCTATTACTTCGGTGCAGGCAGTTTATGTTCCGGCGGACGATTTAACCGACCCGGCACCCGCGACTACATTTTCGCATTTGGATGCTACAACTGTTTTATCGCGCCAGATTGCGGAGTTGGGAATTTATCCGGCAGTTGACCCTTTAGATTCAACCTCGCGCATACTTGATCCGCATATTCTTGGAGATGAGCATTATAACACGGCAAGGGCAGTGCAGAAGATTTTGCAGCGCTATAAAGATTTACGCGATATTATTGCTATTTTAGGTATTGATGAGCTTTCTGATGACGATAAACTTATTGTTAACCGCGCGCGTAAAATCCAGAAATTCTTATCCCAGCCGTTTTTTGTAGCTGAGGCATTTACCGGGGTTAAGGGAAAATACGTAAAGCTAAAGGATACTATCAATGGTTTTAAGATGATTATTGATGGTTCGCTTGACCATATCCCGGAGCAGGCATTTTATATGGCCGGCCCTATTGAAGAAGTAATTGAGGCCTTTGAGAAAATAAAGAAAGAAAATGGATAAAAATTTCCGGCTAAATATTGTTTCTTTGGAAAAGACCATATACGAAGGTTTTATATGTTCACTTATTGTTCCGGCGGAATTAGGTTATTTAGGCGTATTGGCAAATCACGCGCCTCTGGTTACTATGTTAACACCCGGAAAAATTACCCTTCGGGAAAAGCCAGATAGTCAAAAGGTTTTTCATTGTAAGGCAGGCGGGTTCTTAGAGGTCCTCAAAAATACCGCTACGGTCCTTGTTGATTCAATCTCCGAAGCTTGACAAGCATAATATAATATGATATACCTAAAAATTTACCAAAGTGTGTGAAAATAATAACAAAGGTATAAGCCGGTAAGGCAGTGGTTTGGCTTTCCGCTTAGCCAAAGCCATAAGAATAGCAGGACAGCACTATTAAAAAATGCATATCGTTGTCTGTATAAAACAAGTCCCGGATAGCACACAGGTCAAAATTGACCCGGTAACTAATACCCTTATGCGTCAGGGGGTGCCGTCCATAATTAATCCTTACGATATCTTTGCTATTGAGGAAGCCTTGCGGATTAAGGATAAATTCGGCGCTAAAATAACAGCTATTTCTATGGGGCCGCCTCAGGCAAAAGACGCTTTGAAAAAGGCTGTTTCTTTAGGTATTGACGAAGCAGTACTTTTAAGCGATAGGGCCTTTGCCGGGGCAGATACTTTAGCCACCAGCTATTGTTTGGCGTGCGGGATAAAAGCGTTAAATAAAGAAAATCCGGTTGATTTGGTTATCTGCGGCAAGCAAACCGTTGACGGCGATACCGCGCAGGTTGGCCCCGGTATTGCGGTAAGGCTGGGGTTCTCGCAGCTTACCTATATAGAAAAAATTGAAAAAATAGACTTTGAGCGAAAAGAAATTTTTGTCTATCGCCACGCGGAAAAAGGAAAACAGTATCTGAAAAGCAGGCTTCCCGCGGTAATAACGGTTTTAGACGGCATTAATGAATTAAGATACGCCCCTTTACCCGAGCTATTTCGCGCGGCGCGTTATCAGGTAAAGGCTTGGGATAAAAAATTAATTGAGATTGACGAAAATTTATGCGGGATGAAAGGTTCTCCTACCGCGGTAAAGCGTGTATTTGCGCCTACCCCGCGTCAAAGAGGAGAAATGGTTTCCTTTAACGAACGTAATCCCGAAGAAACAGCCCGGGCATTAACAGAAAAATTACTGATAAATAAGAATGGCTAAGAATTCAAAAGGTAAGATTATAGTAGAGATTATTAAAAACAAATGCATTGGCTGCAGTAATTGTATTCCGGTATGCCCGCCGGATGCGTTATTTATGAAAGATGGCATAGCCGAGCTAGACATAGAAAAATGCATTGGTTGCGGCAAATGCGTAAAGGTTTGCCCGACAAACGCGATTATCATTGAAAAAGCGATAAAGAAAGAACCACAAATTGAACCGTTAGTTTCTGCGCAGAAAAGTAGTATAGCCGCGTATAAAGGTATATGGGTTTTTATTGAACAGGAACATAATGCCCCGCATCCTGTTTCTTGGGAATTGATAGGCGAGGCAAGGAGGCTTGCGCTTAAGCTAAGTGCTGCGGTATCAGCAGTTATCTTAGGCGGAAAAAAAGAAGAGTTAGAAGTTTTTGCCCGCGAGGCAATGCAATTTGGCGCGGATTCTGTTTATATGGCAAGTAGCGAAAGTTTATTAGAATACCGCACCAAGCCATATGCAGAAGGTTTAGTCCAGATAGTAAATAAATATAAACCTGAAATTCTGCTCATCGGGGCTACTACCTTAGGCAGGGATTTAGCGGGTGCGGTGGCTACGCGTTTAAAGGCAGGGCTAACCGCGGACTGTACCGGTTTAGAGATAAATACGGAAAATTTATTTTTAGAAATGACTCGTCCCACATTCGGCGGAAATGTAATGGCGACGATTTTCTGCGAAAATGTCAGGCCGCAGATGGCGACTGTCAGGCCGCACGTTATGCCTATGCCTAAAAAGGACGCGGCAAGAGTTGGGAAAATTATTTTTGATGATTTGAAACTGCCGGAAGCAGAAATTGATACTAAGGTTATTGAGTTTATCGTTGATGCCGTTTGCAGTGATTCGGGCCTGCATTATGCGGATGTTATTGTTTCCGGCGGAAGAGGCATGGGTAAGGCGGAAAACTTTTCCGTATTGCGGGAATTAGCTTTTGTATTGTGCGGCGCGGTGGGGGCGTCCCGGGCGGCAGTAGATGCCGGATGGGTGGATCATTCTTACCAAATCGGGCAAACCGGAGTAACCGTGCGCCCACGCCTTTATATCGCCTGCGGGATTTCAGGTTCAATACAGCACAGGATGGGTATGCAGTGTTCTGATTGCATCGTGGCTATTAACACCGATAAAAACGCGCCGATTTTTGATATTGCTACCTATGGTATTGTTGCTGACGCGATAAAATTTGTTCCGGTATTAACTAAAATTTTCAGGGAAAAATTAGCGGGTAAAAATGTCTTTGCCGGGGTTGAAAAATAATGAAGGATAAATTTGATTGTATAGTAGTAGGTGCGGGCCCGGCAGGGATAAGCGCTGCGCTTACTTTGGTAAGAGCAGGCCTAAAGACGGTTGTAATTGAGCGGGGGGAATACCCCGGTACAAAAAACGTCATGGGCGGAATTTTATATACGCGCCCGTTAGAAGAACTTATCCCTGAATTTTGGAAAGAGGCGCCTCTGGAGCGCCATATTATAGAGCAAAGGGTAATGTTGGTTTCAAAAGACGCCTCAACAAGCTTTAGTTATAAGTCAAAGCAGCTGGATGAACCACCTTATAACAGCTATAGCATTATGCGTGCTACGTTTGACAGGTGGTTTGCTTCTAAGGCTGAAAGCGCGGGGGCGATAATTATCAATGAGACCTTAGTAGAAAGTTTAATTGTTGAGAACGATAAGGTAATAGGCGTGCGCACCGGCCGAGCCGACGGTGAACTGTATGCTGATCTAGTAATTGACGCGGAGGGAGTTAATTCAATTCTCGCCCGCGACCTAGGGCTGCATCCGGAAATCCCAGAGCATAACGTCGCCTTAGCGGTTAAGGAAATTCTAGCCCTCCCGCGCGAAGTAATAGAGGCGCGCTTTAACCTTAAGGCTGAGCAAGGCACGGCTATCGAGTTAGTCGGCGATATCAGCGCCGGTATGATGGGCATCGGTTTTATCTATACTAATAAGGAATCTCTTTCTTTGGGTATTGGATGCCTGATTTCCGATTTGCGTAAATCCGGAATGCAGCCGTATGATTTATTAGATAGGTTTAAAGAACATCCGATGATACAGCCTTTGATTGAGGGTGCCCAAACAAAAGAATATTCCGCGCATTTAATACCCGAAGGCGGCTATCGCGCCATACCGCCTTTATGCGCCGACGGATTTTTGGTAGCCGGAGACGCGGCAGGGCTGGTTAACTCGGTCCACAGGGAGGGCTCTAATTTGGCGATTACTTCGGGGCGCCTAGCAGCCCAAACCGTAATAGAGGCAAAGAAAAAAAATGATTTTACTTGCCGGGCATTATCCTTATATAAGAAATTACTTGATCAAAGTTTTGTCATGAAAGATTTGAAAAAATACCGTAATTTTCCGGCTATTATGGAAAAGAATAAACATTTTTTTACCACTTATCCCAGCTTGTTATCGGATTCTGCTTATGAAATGATAAAAGTCGATGGCGTACCGAAAAAAACAAAGCAGTGGAAAATTATTAAGAATTTTATTAAGGGAAGGTCATTGTGGGGTTTAGTTAAAGACGGTTTTAACTTATTGAGGGCTATAGGATGAGGATAGAAGATAGATTATTTGCAGACCGTTTTAGGGCAGACACGAAATCTCACCTTAAAATCATCGACCCAAAAATATGCCACAAATGTTCCGGTAAACAATGTACTTATGCCTGTCCGGCAAAGGTCTATACACAAGAAGAAGACGGCTCTGTCAGGGTGGCTTATGAAGGCTGCCTTGAGTGCGGCACCTGCCGGATTATCTGCCAGGAATATAAAAACATCAACTGGGCTTATCCCCGCGGAGGCTTCGGGATTTTGTTTAAGTTTGGTTAAAGAAATATTTTGGCTATTTGTTGCTGGAAAGGAGGCGTAATAAAGATCGCGGCCTCTAGCAAACAGGGTTTTTCAGCCGTAGTTCAGTAACATCGGGAAGCCAGAGAAGCCGTTCTCTGGTTGTCTTTTTTACTGCATTAGGAAAGTATAAAAATACTTTCCTAATCTCCGCCTGCTTTGCGTAGCAAAGCAAAACGGCTGGGGCTGAAAATCGCCTATGGCTGGCGATTTTCTTGGAATCAAACGAGTTTTTAACCCAAATTTTTTACGCCACGCCAAGAAATTTGGGATTAAAGACGGTTAAGAATAGGAGAATAATCTGATGGCATTATGGCAGCTATTTAAAGTTGGCGGTTTCACGATGTACGTTCTTTTAGGCTTTTCTGTTTTTTCTCTGGCGATAATCATGGAGCGTTGTTTTTATTATCATAAAAGGTCTAGGATAAAGAGAGAACGGTTCATGGCCGATGTAGCAAGGGAATTAAAGAAAGGAAATGTAAAAAGCTCTTTGGGGATATGCGAGAATACAAATACGCCATTTTCCCGTGTGGTGCGTTCAGGGCTTAATTTATATGGGCATAATGAAGTGGTAATATCCAATACCATGGAAAGGGAAGTGACGGTGGAAACAGTTAAATTAGAGCGTTTTACAAGTATAGTCGGTACTATAGGGAGTACCGCTGTTTATATAGGCCTATTCGGAACGGTTTTAGGCATCATAAGGGCTTTCCAGGATATTTCAAAAAGTAACTCCGGAGGGATAAGTGTGGTTATTGATGGAATATCCGAGGCATTGGTCTGTACCGCATCAGGGCTTTGCGTGGCGGTACCCGCAGTTATTGCCTATAATTATTTTGTTAAAAGGGTAGACGGTTTCATTACGGATATGGAATTGTGCGCTTCTGAGGTAATGGATTTATTGAGTGTTAAACAAAAATGAACAGGAACATTAGAAAGCAAAAATTAGTAGCAGATATAAATATAACTCCTTTTACCGATGTCATCCTTGTATTATTGGTTATATTTATGATAACCACCCCTTTAATTTCTCAATCAAGCATTAAGGTCGATCTGCCGCAAGCAAAAAGCCAAGGGGCCCAGGGAAAAGGCCGAAAGGCGCAGGCAGATATCACTATAACGCGCGAGGGTGTAGTTTATTTAGATGGTAAGCTTGTTACGTCTAAAGAGTTAAAAGAGCAAATCAAGGTAATGCGTAACAGTAACCCGGATTTAGCTGTTACTGTGCGTTCTGATAAATTCGTAAGGTTTCAAGAAATCGTTGGTGTTTTGGACCCATTGACTGAATTGGGCATAACCAAACTTAATATCGCGGCGAGTAATAAAGAATAGAAGGCTGTCACGAAATTCGTTCCAGCCTATGTAATTAAGGGCGGCAGTTTTGCGACGCCCTTAATAATAAAGAATAGTTAAGACAGAGGGAGGAGATTGTAAAATGTTAGGCTTGATGAACGCGACACCATTTGAAGTTATCTCTATTTGGGGAGTTTTAATTATAGCTTTTCTAGGGCTTGGATATGCCTTTTTATTGCGTACGCAGATTATGAAGTACGATAAAGGCACGCCCCAAATGCAGGAGATTTGGGGTGCGATACGCTTAGGGGCGGACGCGTATTTAGGGCGGCAATTAAAGAGTATTCTGCCGATTATTTTTGTTTTAACCGGCGTATTGTTTTTTTCTGTCTATGCTATTCCTCCCAGCGAAGAGGCGATAAAACGCTTTAGTACTTTAGGCCCGGATACAGTACGCCTTGTTGTGGGGTTAGGGCGTGCCGCGGCATTTGTGATGGGCGCATTTTTTTCGCTTATCGTAGGACAATTTGGTATGCGTATGGCAGTCGAAGGCAATGTCCGCGTGGCGAGTGCTTCACGCAGGAGTTTTTCCGAAGCTTTAAAGATAGCCTACCGCACCGGGACTATTACCGGCATGCTCACTGATGGCCTTGGCCTTTTGGGGGGTACGGTAATTTTTATAATTTTTGGCATTGCCTCGCCCGATGTACTTCTAGGATTTGGCTTTGGCGGAACCCTGCTTGCGCTCTTTATGCGTGTGGGAGGGGGTATTTACACTAAGGCCGCTGATGTGGGCGCGGATTTAGTCGGTAAAGTTGAGAAGAATATCCCTGAAGATGATCCGCGTAATGCCGCTGTTATCGCTGATTTAGTCGGTGACAATGTCGGTGATTGCGCGGGAATGGCTGCCGATATATTTGAATCGTATGAGGTTACTATTGTTTCCGGTTTAATTCTTGGCTTGGCGCTAGTTTCTTTAACCGGCGAACTAAAATGGATTATATTTCCGTTATTGGTGCGCGGAATAGGAGTGGTATCTTCTATTATTGGGACTTATCTTGTCCGGGGCAATAAAGAAGGTGAAAAACAGGATGCCCTTGCCAGTATTAATAAAGGGTTTTTTGCTTCAGCGGCTATTTCTCTTGTGGCTTTTTTCTTTTTGGCAATGTTTTATATGCATGAGTGGCGGGCATTTTTATCTGTAGGCGTTGGTATAGCGTTAGCAATAGTAATAGATGAAATCACTAAATATTTTACCCATACGCATCATCCGCCGGTGAAAGAGATAGCGGATTCATCGCGTACAGGTTCTGCTACTCTTATTTTGCGCGGTATTTCTATAGGTTTTGAATCATCAGCTTGGCAGTTTATTGTTATCGCGGTAACAATACTCGCGGCAATTATGATTTATTGGGGGCAGTCGGTTATTTACATATTATATGGCGTGGCTATGACGGGTATAGGAATGTTGACCTTAACCGGAAATAACGTTGCCATGGATTCTTTTGGGCCTATTGTTGATAATGCCAATGGCATTGGCGAGATGGCGCATCTTGAACCTAAGGCGCGTCAAATTATGGCAGATCTTGACGCGGTGGGTAATACTACTAAAGCTATTACCAAAGGCGTGGCAATTGGTTCGGCGGTTATTGCCGCAGTTTCTCTTTTTGGCTCATTCCTTACTGATGTGACAAAAGTTCAGGCACAAATGGGCATTGCTGAAAGCTTGCGGCTTCTTGTCACGGGTATCAGGGTTTCTGAGCCGATAGTTTTTGTCGGGATGCTTATCGGCGGGGCAGTCCCATGTTTATTTTCCGCGCTCATTGTTAACGCTGTTGTCCGCGCGGCTTCATTGATTGTAGAGGAAGTGCGCCGCCAGTTTCGTATTCCCGGGCTTATGGAGGGTAAAGTAAAGCCCGATTATAAAAAAGCGGTTGATATATGTACGGTTGCCGCGCAAAAAGAACTTATTGGATTATCGCTTATCGCGGTGCTTAGCCCGATTTTAATCGGTATGGTTTTAAGCGTTGAGGCTTTGGGTGGATTTTTGGCGGGTGTCATTATTTCTGGCCAGCTCTTGGCGGTATTTATGGCAACTGCCGGAGGCGCCTGGGATAATGCCAAAAAGATTATAGAAGACGGGTTATACGGCGGCAAGGGTTCCGAGGCTCATAAAGCTTCTGTTGTTGGCGATACAGTGGGGGATCCGCTTAAAGACACGGCAGGCCCCGCGCTTAATCCGATGATTAAAGTTATCAATTTAGTTTCTTTGCTTTCCGCTCCAATCATCATTCATTACCACCGGACTGACCTTGGAATAATTATAGCGATAGTTGTTTCAATATTGCTTATTTTCGGTGCTATCCTTTATTCAAAGCATGGCAGTTTAAGTTTTAAGAAGAAAACGTAGCTAATTTATTTCTAATTTAACCAAAAACAGTTTACCCCGCCAGAGAACTAATGAAGGCGGGGTAAAACTGCCTTATGGTGTGTTTTGACTTATGGTTTGGTATTACCTGTTAAGAGGAACAAAGTTATTATGAAGATATCCGAACTTACAAATAAAAATCTTTTAAGTGTAAGCTTAAAGGCGCAGGCTAAAGAGACAGCCATCTCTGAGATTGTCGATTGCCTCTATAAAAACAGAAAAATCAAAGATAAGCATTTTGTTCTCAATAGCCTTTTAGAAAGGGAAAATAAGGATTCAACCGGCATCGGCAATGGCGTGGCTATTCCCCATGCCCGTATTGAACACTTAAAAGAACCTGTTTTTTTTGTTGGCATTGCTAAACGGGGGATTAACTTTTCTTCGCTTGATGGGAAGCCCGTATACATTATAGTTTTATTTTTAACTCCGCTTTCAGAGCCCGAGATACACCTTAAACTTCTTTCCAAAATAGCAGCTTTTTTTAGCGATCCTTTGGTAGCCGGTGAGCTCAGGAGTGCTTCATCGAACGATGAATTGTTTTATCTTCTAAAACAAGGCGATTTTGAAATAGAGGGTTTTGCCGCCCTAAGCAAGGAAGCGATTTATCTAGAACTCAATACAAGCGAAAACGGCCTCGCTGATAAAGAAGTGCAAGGGCGCCTCAAAGATTACGGGCCAAATAGATTGAGGGCATTAAGAAAAACTCCGCTTATTGTGCGCTTTGCAGCTCACTTTACCAATCTTTTGGCTATTCTTATGTGGGCAGGAAGCGGGCTTTCTTTTTGGGCAAAGATGCCGGAAGCAGGGTGGGCATGTATCGTGGTTATTTTTATTAACGCTATCTTTAGCTTTTGGCAGGAATTTAAGGCGGAAAAAGCAATCAGCGCGCTAAAAAAATTAATTCCCTCTTACGCGCGTGTGGTTAGAGACGGAAAAGAAACAAAGGTTTCCACCGATGATATTGTGCCGGGAGATATTGTTGTCGTTGAGGAAGGAGACAATACTCCTGCTGACGCAAGGCTGGTTGAGGCCAATGAATTACGCGTCAATAACAGCGCTTTCTCCGGAGAGTCTAAACTTTCGCATAAGATGGCAGAAGGTTTTAAAGACACCAAGGATTTCTTATGGCTTGAGATGCCTAACTTAATCTTTGCCGGTACAAGTATTGCCAGCGGTATAGGAAAAGCTGTGGTTATCGGCACAGGAATGAGCACTGAAATCGGCAAGATTGCCCGTTTAACGCAGACAATCAGAGAAGAACTAAGCCCGTTACAAAAAGAGGTAAATCGCTTAAGTAAAATGATTGCCCTGATATCCGTTTTAATGGGCTGTATTTTCTTTTTTATCGGCCTTACTTTCACTAAAATGACGCTTGTTGCTTCAGCAATGTTTGCCTTGGGCATTATTATAGCAAACGTTCCTCAAGGGCTTATGCCGACGTTAACGCTTGCTTTGGCTATGGCAGTCCAAAGGATGGTCAAGCGCCATGCCCTAATCAAGAAACTTTCTTCGGTGGAAACGCTCGGCTGTACAAATGTAATCTGCACCGATAAAACCGGCACGCTTACCACTAATGAGATGAGTGTCAGGAAAATATGGATTAATGACAAAATAATAGAAGTTACAGGTAGCGGTTATGAACCGAAAGGATTATTTAGTTTTGAGGGGAGGGTTTTTTCAGGCGAGGTATTAAAAAATGATAATCTTAATCTTTTGATGAGGGCCGCGGTTCTCTGTAATACCGCTAAACTTATTCTTCCTACGCAGGACAAGAATTACTGGAGTATTGTCGGAGACCCTACGGAAGGCGCACTTTTGACATTAGCGCAAAAGGCAGGTTTTAACAATGAAGATGAGCTTAGAAGTTGCCCCTTGCAAAAACGTTTTCCGTTTGAATCAGTACGAAAAAGAATGAGTTCTCTGCACCGGATACCGGATAATAGTATTTATGCTTTTGTTAAGGGCGCGCCAAAAGAGGTTTTAGAGCTTTGCGGTAAAATTGTTTTAGGAGAAAGCGTGGTTGCTTTAACTTTTGAGAAAAAGGATCAAATCTTATCACAGATTGATACTTTTGCGTGCGATGGCTTACGCGTGTTAGGCTTTGCTTATCGCGATGTAAAGAGAGAGGATTTGGCTGGTTGTGACGCTAAAACTATAGAGAATGGACTTATTTTTATCGGCGCGACCGCGATGTATGATCCGCCGCGGCCGGAAGTAAAAGACGCGGTTTCTCTTTGTAAAAAGGCGGGCATCCGGGTGGTGATGATTACCGGCGACTATCAGATAACCGCCTTATCTATTGCCAGGCAGGTGGGGATTGTTACATCTAGCGACACGGAAGTTATTACAGGGCTAGATTTTGCTAATTTTAGCGATGAACAATTAAAAGATAAGCTTTTAAAAAAGGAAGTTGTTTTTGCCCGGGTTAATCCAGAAGATAAATTAAGAGTGGTAAATATTTTTAAGGAAATGGGCAATATCGTTGCCGTAACCGGCGACGGGATAAATGATGCGCCGGCACTTAAGCGGGCGGATATCGGTATCGCCATGGGGCTGCGCGGCACAGACGTGGCCAAAGAAGCGGCAGAGATGATCTTAATTGATGATAATTTTGCCAGCATCGTTTCAGCTATTGAAGAAGGCCGGGCGGTATTTGAAAATATTAAGAAATTTATCACCTATATTTTCGCGCACCTTGTCCCCGAAGCAATTCCTTATATATTTTATTGCCTTTTTAAAATCCCTGTGCCGATCACAGTTATGCAAATACTAGCTATTGATTTGGGCACGGAAACTCTTCCCGCGCTTGCCTTGGGAGTAGAAAAACCTGAGCCGGGGATTATGGAACTTGCGCCGCGGCCGAAAAATAAAGGTGTGGTAGATAAAATAGTTTTGTTGCGCGGCTATATAGTACTCGGCCTTTTAAATGCTGCAGCAGTGATAAGCGCGTATTATTTTGTCCTTTATCGAGGCGGCTGGAGGCCGGGCGTGCAATTAGAGCCTAATGATACGACTTTCGTAAATCCCTTGCATCTAAAAGCTACAACCGTTGTTTTTGTTGGAATTGTGGTGATGCAAATAGCGAATATTTTTGCCTGCCGCAGTGAAAAACATTCCGTGTTTAAAATCGGATTTTTTAATAACAAGCTTATTTTCTGGGGTATTGCCTTTGAGCTTATCTTTACTTGTATATTGGTATATACGCCATTTTTCCAGAAGATATTTCAAACAATAGCCATCGGATGGCAGGAGTGGGGGATATTATTTATATTTATGGTCGTGATATTCTTTGTAGAGGAATTGAGAAAGAAGATGTTTAAGAAAAAATATACATAGGTAATTATTTTTTCTATAATATCTATTAAGGACGGGTTAATAGTATGTTATCTCTATTAATTATCGCGGTTATAGTTATATTTCTATCGGCGTATCTTCTTTATGGAAGGTTTCTTGCCGACAGGTTAAAATTAGACGACACCTGTCCTACTCCCGCCTGCAGTATAAATGACGGTATAGACTATGTTCCGGCTAGACCTGCGCTTCTTTTGGGGCAGCATTTTTCCGCGATTGCCGCGGCCGGGCCGATAGTAGGGCCGATACTTGCTTGTTTGTGGTTTGGATGGCTGCCGGCTGTCCTCTGGATTGTTTTGGGGGCGATTTTTATCGGAGGAGCGCATGATTTTTTTAGCTTAGCTGCGTCCATACGGCATAAGGCCTGCTCAATAGGCGAGATTGTCAAGGAATATATGCCGGCGCCTTCGCGAACGCTATTCCTTATTTTTGTCTGGTTGACACTGCTTTACGTAATTATTGCCTTTACCGATATCACCGCGCAGACTTTTAAGACAGTTGTAGAAGGCGTCTCTTTTGGTAATGCGGTCGCGGCGTCATCCTTTTTCTATTTAATAGAAGCCCTGTTTATGGGTATTTTATTGTATAAGTTTAAGCTAAGTTTAAGATTAGCCACTTTGATATTTCTGCCGCTAACTTTATTTATTGTCTGGATTGGGCCGCATCTGCCCAATGAAATTCTTAATGCTATAGGCGGAATTTCAGTTAAAGACTGGCATATTATTTTATTGCTCTATTGTTTTGTCGCTTCCTTAATTCCCTTGTGGCTCTTGCTTCAGCCGCGGGGGTACTTAGGAGGATGGTTTTTGTATTTAGTAATTGGCGTTGGTTTGGCAGGCGCCTTATTCGGCGGCTTTAAAATAGAATACCCGGCGTTAAATCTTGAGGGTTTTCGCAGCAGTATAAATCAAAAAGCAATTTTTCCGATTTTGTTTATCACTATTGCCTGCGGGGCATGTTCGGGTTTTCATGGGATTGTCTCATCCGGTACAACCGCAAAGCAGGTGAGGAGAGAAACTGACAGCTTAGTGATAGGTTACGGGTCAATGCTTTTGGAGGGGGTTGTGGCGATATTGGCGATAGCCTGTGTGATTATGCTGCCAAAAGAGTCGGCGATTTTAAAAAATGACCCAAATCTTATTTATGCCCATGGTATCGCGAAGTATTTGGGCCTAGTTAAGATAGGCTATAGTGTTGCTTTTCCGTTTGCCCTGCTTGCTTTTTCCACATTTGTTTACGATACGCTGGATGTCTGCACTCGCCTTGCGCGTTATATCCTGCAGGAGTTGACCGGATGGCGCTCAAAAATAGGCGGTTTTTTTGCTTCTTTAATCAGCCTTGCCATTCCTTTTATATTTCTGGCGGTTACACAGGATAAAGCCTATTTGGTTGCTTGGCCGATTTTTGGCACCAGCAATCAACTGCTTGCCAGCCTCATTCTTTTAGCGCTTTCTCTCTGGCTGATTAAGTGTGGCAAAAGGCCGTTTTTTACCATACTGCCGATGTTGTTTATGTTGAGCGTAACTATCTGGTCGCTCTTTAACCTGACCATGCCTTTTATGCGGTTTGTATGCGCAGGTGGAGGCAATAAAATTTCGCCCGATGCTTTAATCTCCGGAATTTGTGGTATAATCCTTTTGGTTCTAAGTTTTATTCTTATTTACCAAGCGATAAGGGCATTGCTATCGCGGAAAAAATAAAATGGAATTTTTACAAAGCGCGTTTGATTTTTTGCTGCATTTTGATCAGTACCTTACGGCGATAACACACAGTTATGGTTTGTGGGTGTATCTATTTCTTTTCTTGATTATTTTTGCCGAGACAGGCTTTGTGGTTACGCCTTTTTTACCCGGGGATTCGCTTCTTTTTATGGTGGGGGCGATTTCGGCACTCGGTTCTCTGAATATTTTTGCGGTATTTATTACCTTAAGCTTAGCGGCCATACTCGGCGACAGCCTAAATTACGCGATGGGTAAAATCATAGGCTATAAGATCTTTAAGTGCAATAACGCGCGTTTTTTTAAAAAGGAGCACCTGGATCTTACGCAAAAATTTTATGAAAAACATGGCGCTAAAACAATTATCTTGGCGCGATTTGTGCCTATTGTGCGTACGTTTGCCCCATTTTTAGCCGGCGTAGGGAAGATGGATTACGCTAAATTCATCGTTTATAATATTAGCGGCGGCATAGCGTGGGTGGCGATTTTTGTCTTTGGAGGTTTCTCTTTAGGTAATATCCCTTTTGTAAAAAATAATTTCTCTTTAGCCGCGCTTATAATCATTTTTGTTTCAATCCTCCCTATCGCAATTAAATTTTTAAAATACCGGTTTAAAACAGGCAAAATAATTAAAGGAGAACCCCCGGTCGCAGACCTCGCGCTTGTTGAAGAGGCAGAAGATTAATTCGCGGTAAATATTTTGAAGCTTTCCCGAATTTGTGGCAGAATTTTGACGCAATTCCTTGATATTTTATAGGTTCTTTGTCAAGTTTGTGTTTCTGGCAAGCTACTAAAAATTTTACTTGACAAGCTTTGCATTCGTGTTATTATTAATAACAGTAAAAAACAGACAAAAACAGCCATTATGGAAGATAAGTTTTTCACTCTAAATGAAGTTTCCGCGTATTTAAAAATTCCCAAAAGCACTCTTTACAAGCTCTCTCAGCGAAAAGAAATCCCCTCGGTAAAAATCGGTAAACAATTACGTTTCAGAAAATCAAGCTTGGATAAATGGATTAGCGAAGGAGAGGCTGAATCCGTTGTTTCTGTTCCAAATGAGCCCTTGGCTTCGCAGGCCGATAAGGAAGCCGTATCGAAAACCAATAATGTTTTGCTGGTTGATGACGATACACTTGTACGGAGGTCAATTGCTAAGTTGCTCAATACCTGCGGATACAATGTAGATTCGGCGGCAAGCGGAGAAGAGGCATTGGAAAAAGCAAAAAGCAAAAGTTTTGACCTGATTGTAGCGGATGTGAGGATGGCAGGGATGGACGGCATTGAAGCCATAGAGAAAATCCGAGAGTTTTATAATAAGTCCCAAAAAACCCCGCCACAAGAGATTGTTATCACCGGATATATGGATACTCAGGCAGAAGAAAGGGCAAATCGGTTGGGCATCGAGGATTACCTTTATAAGCCATTTTCCGTAAGCGAGTTCATTAGTGCGGTAAAGGGAAAAACAAATTTTCGTTCATACTTAAATTAGTTGGATCCGCGTTAGCATTTTTTTACCCCCCTTGAAAAAGGGAATTTTATGCTATACTTATTATTGCCGTGCCACGGGGGCAGAAACACGAAGGAGTTTTATGCCCCAATTTAAAAGCGCAGTTGGTCAGCGAAAATTCAATTTAGGGCGTCAAAAACTATGGTTTTTGAGTGCCCTATTTTTTATTGATTTGCGTCTTCTTTTCTTTGCGAAAGAGGTGAATTTCTTTGGTAATCGTTTTTAAAGAAAGAGGTTTTTGGGAAGATTTTTCAGCCACCTTTGATATGTTACGAAGATTAAGTCTTTTAATATGAGGGTATCGTACGTTGTTGCCTATAATCTTTTAAAAAGATTCGTTATGAACGCAATCGGCGTAATGCCTCTACATTATTCCAGCCGGCAGGGGCTTTTTTGCGCCTTTGGTCTATATCGCAAGAGGCGCTTTTCATTTTGGCAAGGTTACGCACCCTCTTTTCAATTATTTCTAATATATGGGATATGGTTTTCATTTTTATCACCTATTTAAACATAACACAATTATCTTCAGGTGTCAAAGATAGCTATTGATATCATTTGGTATGGGATTCGCCCTATGTCCTACTTTGTCTTGTTCTGTCATATTGACAGAAATATCCGTTTAGGGTTTAAATATGGCCTCAATCGGAATTAATATCCTGACAGGCGAAATAAACTAACTTTAAGGATAACCGCAATTAATGGGTTACTTTTTTTGTCTCCGGAATACCAAGACTTTTAAAAACACTAAAATTGACCGGGAGAAGGCAGGAAAAAGATACTATGAATCTGCATTATTTACGAAAATTGCTTATGTGCAATAATTATAAGAAAGGAAAAATAATGAAAAAATATTCACTTTTTGGGATTTTAATTTCTCTCTTACTCAATTTTGTTCTTATTGGTTCCGCTTATTCTGCAGTTCTTTGGTATAATGGGGATTATAGGGGTTATTTAGGTGGTGGGCTAGCAAACGAAATTAACACATCAATAGCGCAATCTAATGTATATGAAGATTTCCAAGTTATTAATGACGATGGATGGCTTGTTAATACAATTTGGTCCAATGACCTTATGAGTTTTACAGGAGTTGAGCAGGCGATGTGGGAAATCCGTCGTGGTGTCTCCGAAGGAAATGGCGGCACGCTTATTGCGGGAGGAATTAGTCCTGCAACGCAGATAGCTACTGGGCGAGGCGTAGGTAGTTGGACCCCCGAATATACGATTGAAGTTACCGGTTTAAGTATTTATTTGGAACCAGACACATATTGGCTTACTGTTGCTCCTATTGGTTTTGGATACGGTTATTCTTATGTTAGCGGCACGAATGGATTAAATGCAATTGGTGCGCCAGTAAATAACAATTATGCTTTGTGGAGCTATGGTGATTTATATTTTACTCCGCTACCAGGAGGGTTATATGCCCCCAAAAATTTCTCTATGGGCGTAGAGGGAGTTATTCCTGAACCGGCAACTTTTTCGCTTTTTGGATTAGGACTGTTAGGGTTGTTTTTTAAGAAAAAGAAAGCCGTATAGAAAACTTCAATTCATAGATGGGTTTAAGGCTGGACTAAATTGTCCGGCCTTATTTTTTGGAATTGACTTTGAAGAAGAATAGAGGCATTATTAAAATTTAAGTCACTTTGCGTTAGAGAATTCTAGGCGTAGATAAATAAGTTACTTTTAGTAAAAAATATTTATTCTTAACTTATTGATTTATAGAGAGTTACAATCAGCAAATCAGGGGACACAATACTTAATTATTGATTTTTCTCTTGCGCTTGTTACAATAGCGTAAATAGTGTCGGGCAGATTCAAATTTCTAACGCAACAGTTCCGCAAATTTCTCATGAGGCGTATAAAAACCTAATGTTTTACGCGGACGATCATTTAATTCATCTTGCACTTCTTTAAGCCTATTTTCCGATATCTTTGAAAACTCGGTATTTTTTGGAAAGCAAATCGGTGTCACCGATTTTTGACACCGGTTCAGCGATTTTCCCGAATAACCAAGCTTCGCCGCGCCCGACCAGTGGTCGTTCGGGCGGGCCACCCCCGAGGAGTCCTTCCGGCCACCTCGGGGGTGTCTTCCGCCGTAGGCGGATCCGCCTTCGGCGGAAAAACGAGTTAGTTAATTTACAAGCCAGAGGGCAGTGGTTTGGCTTTCCACATAGCCAAAGCCGCAAGCCAGAGGGCAGTGGTTTGGCTTTCCACATAGCCAAAGCCGCAAGCCAGAGGGCAGTGGTTTGGCGCGCAATTTGCCAAAGCCGCACACAATTAAGTATACTACCCGGCAGATTTTTTGCTTGACATAATGTAGTAAATATGCTACATTTATCTTATGATTACTTTTGGAGAGAATATCTACCTCTGGCGCGCCTTTAGGGGCTTAACCCAAGAGGAGTTGGCTAAAAAGGCGGGTATCCCCCGGCCTAACTTAAGCGCTATTGAAAGAGGGAAAAGGGAAATAACATTAACAACCCTGCGTTCGCTCGCTGCGGCGCTTGACGTCTCGCCGGGTAGCCTTGTAAACGGCACAGCCCCTCTCTATTTCAATAAAGCTATGTTCTCAAGAAAATCTCTGGAGAATATAGCGCAAATAAGCCTGGGGAAATCCGCTAAATTTTCCACAGCCCGAGAAAAAAGTATCAGCGCGATGCTTTCAACAATAATTACAAATAAGGTTAATGCCGAAGAAAAAAAATATACCAATACTCTTAAAGACCGGCAATCTTATATTACTAACTGGTTGATACTCAAGTCGGCCGTAGGAAGAGAAACATTAAACAACCTATTAAGCCGCTTAGATAAATATATTAGCCGATGAATCAAAAGCAGATTGATAATTTTTTTCATACCCTCAGCCAGAGCGTCAAAGGGCCCGCTAAAGAAAAGGTGAAGATTATTCTTACGGGTGCTGCCGCGGGAATTCTAATAGGCGGCAATAGGCCGAGCATTGATATAGATTTCGCTGTCACTTGCAGTAAAAACCGCTTTAAAGATGTTGAGAATGCCATAAAACAAGCCTCCGATATCACCGGAATAGCGGTTAATTTTTCTGAAGATATTGACCGCTGGTCGCAGATAACATTTTTGGATTATAAAAAACATACTATTCCCTATAAATCCTTCGGTCGCGTAGATGTGTCAATATTATCGCCTGATTACTGGTCAATCGGTAAAATAACCAGGTATTTAAATCCAGATGTTGATGATTTAATAAAGATTCTAAAGAATAACCCTGTATCTTGCTTAAAACTGGTAGGGTTATGGGGAAAAGCGCTCTCAAAAAGCCCGCGCTCAAGCGCGTCTTTTACCTTTAAGAGCCATGTCGAGCATTTTTTAAAAACCTACGGCAAGGTTATCTGGGGTAAGGGTTATAATCAAGGTCAAGCCTTACGCGCCTTTTGGGACGTCGCAGGTATTAAAAATGCTGGGAGCTAAAAGCGTTGCACACCTCCGAGGTGTACAACGGGGTAAGGCCAACTGCTTAAATATTTTATTGTCAAATAGATAAGGAAAGTGATATAATTTAACCGATGAGAAAAAAGACGGTTGCGGAATCTGCCACTACTTTATCCGAAGTAATGATGCCGTTAGATGCTAACCATTACGGCAGCATACACGGCGGGGCCATCTTAAAATTAGCGGATGAGGCGGCATTTGTTGCTGCCACAAAGCATGCCAGAAAAAATGTCGTTGTCGCCTCAATGGATCATATGGAGTTTAAGCATCCCGTAGGCATCGGTGATTTGCTTGTGCTTTCTTCTTCGATATACCACGTCGGAAGAACTTCTATGGATGTAGAAGTTAAAATATCCGCCGAAAAAATTAAACAGGGGAGAGTAGTTGATATCGGCTCAGCGTACCTGACCATGGTCGCCTTAGATAAAAAGGGAAGGCCATCTAAAGTCCCGGGTTTAATTCTTAAGACAAAAGAAGAAATAAAAAAGAATAAAGAGCTAAAGCTAAGAAGAGAAAGGCGGCTTGCGCATTTTTCTTTTGCCCGGTAAAATCTATCCCGCCGGCTTTATCCGGCGGCAATTCACAAAAACAGGAGTAAATGCTTAGCTGGGATAAATTAAGCCATCTCTCGAGAGAAGAATTAACACAGCTCCAAAACGCCAAACTGCGTAATTTTATTTCCCGCCATCTCTATCCTTTTAGCCCTTATTACCGCAGGCTGTTCGATGAACATAAAATTAAGCCCCGCTATATAAAATCCATTGAAGATTTAAGGATAATCCCTTTTACCAGAAAAGATGATTTTGTTTCCACCGAGGAAAGCCCTCAGAAATTCCGGGATTTTATCCTCCAGCCCGACGAGCGCCTGATTAAAAAATATTGGGGAAAATCCAAGTTGCTTAAGCTTGCTTTTATCAAGGCGATAAAAGGCAAAGAAGGCTTAAAGAAAACCCTGGAAAAAGAATACCGCCCGATTTTTCTTACCGCGACCACCGGAACAACCAATCAGCCGATTTCGTTTTTATACTCCGCTTACGATATAGAAAACCTTTATATTTCCGGCTATAGGTTATTAGAAGTTTTCGGGACTAAAGAAGATGTCCGCGCGGTAAATCTTTTCCCTTACGCGCCGCACCTTGCCTTCTGGCAGACGGTCTTTGCCGGCTTAGCGCATAACGAATTTGTTTTAAGCACCGGCGGCGGAAAAACAATCAGCACACAGGCAAGTATAGATTTAATATTAAAGGTTAAGCCGAATTTAATAATCGGCGTTCCGGGTTATCTTTATCATCTGACGCGCACGGCGAAGGATATGGCCGCAGATTTTAGTTTTATCCGCAAGATAGTTTTAGGCGCTTCAGCTGTGCCTCTAGGTTTTAAGGAAAAATTGGCAGGATTATTAAGGGGAATGGGCGCGGGGGAACTTTCAATTATCGGAACCTACGGGTTTACCGAGGCAAAATGCGCTTGGGGAGAATGCCCAACCGCAATAGATGCCTCAAGCGGCTACCACACCTATCCGGATAAAGAAATCTTTGAGGTGATTGACCCGCATACGGGAGAGGTAAAAGGCGAAGGAGAAGACGGAGAACTGGTTTATACCAGTATTGACGCGCGGGGAAGCGTGGTAGTGCGTTACCGCACCGGAGATTTAGTTAAAGGGGGAATTACTTATGCGCAATGCCCCTATTGCAAGTGTACTGTTCCTCGTATTTCAAGCCAGATTTACCGCGCCCACAATATCAAGAGCCTTCAGCTTTCCAAGGTAAAAGGCACTTTGGTGAACCTGAATACTTTTACCCAGCTTCTTGAGGCAGAGCGCGCTATAGAGGAATGGCAGATTGAGATAAGAAAAAAAGACAATGACCCTTTTGAAGTTGATGAACTGGTGATCTATTTAAGCATAGCAAGCGGCATAGAACCCGAAGGGTTAAAAGAAAAACTCAAATATAAAATTCAAAGTGCTACGGAAGTTACCCCTAACGAGATAATTATACTCACACATAAAGAGATGCTGGAAAAAGTAGAGATGGAAGTTTCGCATAAGGTAAAAAGGATAGTGGATAAAAGGCCCACGAATTAAAAAGGAAGGGATTATGTCAAGGATAGCGATAGTGGACGGGATAAGAACGCCGTTTGTGAAAGCATGGACGGATTTTGACGCTATACCGGCGCATGAATTAGGCAGGATCGCGGTAAGGGAATTATTGGAGCGTACCGGCATTAGCCCGGATAAAATAGACGAGGTTATCTTTGGCGCGGTGTCGCAGCCGCCTGAGGCAAGCAATGTCGCGCGGGTAATTTCCCTGCTTTCCGCGATCCCAAAAGAAAAACGCGCTTATACGATTTCGCGTAATTGCGCATCAGGGTTTGAATCGGTAACCAGTGCTGCCGAAAAGATAAATGCCGGTATAGACGAGATAGTTATTGCCGGCGGTACCGAGTCAATGTCGAATATACCGCTTCTTTACCGTAAAGATACCGCTAAGATTTTCCTGAAAATATCCAAGGCAAAAAGTATGCTAGAAAAATTGGCCTTATTTTTAAGTTTCAGGCCGCGGCATTTTTTAAAGCCGGAAATCGGCTTAGCTCTCGGCTTAACCGATCCGGTTTGCGGTTTGAATATGGGCCAGACCGCCGAGGTTTTGGCAAAAGAATACGCTATCAGCCGGCGTGAACAGGACGAGTTTGCTTTAGAAAGCCATAAGCGCGTCCAGGGCGCGCAAGAAAAGCTGCGCGAAGAAATTGTCCCGGTCTGGGTGCCTCCGAAATACGAAAAAGTTATTGAACGCGACAATGGCGTAAGAGAAAACATTACTTTGGAAGACCTGGCCAAGCTTAGGCCGTATTTTGACCGCTACAGCGGCACGGTCACCGTCGGAAATGCCTGCCAGGTTAGCGACGGCGCCTGCGCGCTCTTGGTAATGAAGGAAGAAAAAGCAAAAGAATTGGGGTTTACGCCATTAGGTTTTATCCGCGCCTATGACTATGTGGGGGTTGAGCCGGGTAAGATGGGTATCGGCCCGGCATTTGCCATACCTGAAGTTTTAAAAAAGGCAAATTTAAAATTAAACGATATAGGCCTTTTAGAGATTAACGAAGCGTTTGCCGCGCAGGTAATTGCCTGCGAGAGGGAAATGTCCCGCAGCGGCATAGGAAAAATCGAGAGGAATATTTTAAATGTCAACGGAGGCGCAATCGCTCTTGGCCATCCCGTCGGCACAACCGGCGCGCGCCTGATTTTAACCTTGCTTAAAGAAATGAAGCGTAGAAGCCTGCATTTAGGTTTGGCATCTTTATGCGTGGGCGGCGGCCAGGGCGGCGCCATCATCTTAGAAAGGTAAAATGAAGCACCTTAAATTAAGGATAGAAAACCAATTTGCCTTTATTGAATTTGACCAGCCGGATTCCAAGATTAATGTTTTATCGAACGCGGTAATGCTTGAGTTTAAAGAGGTACTTTTACAGCTTAAAGAGAGAAAAGATTTAAAAGGCATTTTTATCTTGAGTGCCAAGCCCGATATTTTTATTGCCGGAGCAGACATTAAAGAAATTGAGAATATGACTTCTTCTTTAGACGGGCAGGCCAAGGCGATGGCAGGGCAGGAAATATTAAATCTGTTGGAAGATATTAGTGTCCCCACGGCTGCCTTGATTAACGGCGCCTGCGTAGGCGGGGGGCTGGAATTGGCTTTGGCGTGCGACTGGCGCATTGCCTCTGTTGGTGACAAAGTAAGGTTAGGCTTACCCGAGGTGAAACTCGGGATTATCCCTGGTTTTGGCGGAACCAAACGCCTTGCGCGCCTCGTCGGTTTACGTAAGGGCTTAGAAATGATAGTTTCAGGCGAACTCATCTTGGCGCAAGGTGCCTTTAAAATCGGCTTGGTAGATTTTTTAGCGCCGCAGGCGAGATTAACCGCCGAGGCAATAGAATTCCTCAATAGAAATAGCCATAAACGTAAAATTTATCAGCCGAAACTCAAAGGGCTGTTAAACATTTTCCTGGATAAGTCCTTTTTAGGCCGACTGGTTTTAAAAAATCAAACCAAGAAATTTGTTTTAGGTGCCACGCGCGGGCAGTATCCGGCGGCCTTGGCAGCGGTGGATGTAGTTTGTAAAAATTACAGTACTTCACTTAAGGCGGCGCTTAGCCGTGAGGCAAAAGTTTTCGGCGAATTAGTTGTAGGCCCGGTTTCAAAGAATTTAATCAGTGTTTTTTATCTGGCGGAAAAATATAAAAAGGCAAAGTGGGCAGAGGCCGCTCCCGGAAAAGTTAAGAAATGCGCTGTTTTAGGGGCGGGCGTTATGGGCGGCGGCATTGCCCAGTTGTTTAGTTATTACGGTTTAACGGTAAGGATGAAGGATTTAAGTTACGCGGCACTGGGCCGCGGCTTAAGGCAGGCAAAAGAAATCTATAATTACGCGATAAAGAAAAGAAAACTTAAACCGGCGCAGGCGGATTTCGCGATGGCGCTTATTTCCCCGACGACCGATTACAGCGGGTTTAAAGATGCCGATTTAATCGTTGAGGCGGTGATTGAAGACATGGAGATAAAAAAGAAGGTCTGGCGTGAAGTAGACGGTGTCGCAAGGGCAGACGCCATATTTGCTTCTAATACGTCATGCCTGTCTATCGCGCAAATGGGAGAAGGAGTAAAAAACAAATCGCGCCTAGTGGGCATGCACTTTTTTAACCCGGTACACCGGATGCCGTTAATTGAAATTATCCGTACCCGCGAAACCAGCGAAGAAGCCGTTGCTACGCTTGTTGAATTTTCCAAGCGAATCGGCAAAACCCCGATTGTAGTAAAAGATTCCTGCGGGTTTTTGATAAACAGGATACTTATTCCTTATCTTGATGAGGCGGGTTTTATCTTGGAAGACGGCGTTGACTTTGAGCGCATCGACAATGCCTGCGTAAATTTTGGCATGCCTATGGGTCCGTTTACTTTGATAGATGAGATTGGCTTGGACGTGGGCTATAAGGTGGCACTGCTCCTTGAAGAGCATTTTGGGCCGCGGATGAAAGTAGCCCAAAGCCTAAAAGATGTTTACAACCAGAAATGGTTCGGCAAGAAGTCCGGCAAAGGTTTTTACCTGCACAATAAGAAAGGTAAAATTCCCAATAAAGGGGTTTATGGTTTACTTAAATCTAAGGGTGGCACCTCGATATCTAACGAGGAAATCGTAAAACGCCTGCTCTGTCGGATGATAAACGAAGCGGCGATGTGTTTAGAGGAAAAAATCTGCTCCGAACCTTCAGATATAGATATTGGGATGATTATGGGTACCGGGTTTCCGCCGTTTCGCGGCGGGCTTCTGCGTTACGCGGATACAATAGGCGCTGAAAAAATCATTGCGGATTTAGAAAGGCTAAAAAATAACGTAAGTAAAGAGCGCTTTAACCCGTGCGGTTACCTTGCGGAAATATCCTTGAAAAAAGGTAAATTTTATCAGGCCTGATTTTTCCCGAACAGATAAGAATATGAACAGCGGCGATTTTTTTTCTGGCGGGCTGCAATCGCAGCCCCTTTCCGGCGTAGGTAAAATTTTGGTTACCGGGGCATCCGGCTATATCGGCGGAAGGCTTGTGCCTGAATTATTGGCAAGGGGCTATAAGGTCAGGGCGATGGTTAGGGGGGAACCCGACGTTTATAAAAATTTATGGCCCCAGGCCGAGGTCGTTGTAGCCAATGCTTTGAAAGTAGAAGATTTAAGGCGCGCGTTTGAAGGGGTAGAGGTAATTTATTATTTAATCCATTTTTTATCCCTTGGCCCTAAAGAATTTGAGGCGGCGGATATAAAAGCGGCAAAAAATGTCAGAGAGGCTGCTGAAGAAAAACAAGTGAAGCGAATAATCTATTTGGGCGGGCTTGGCGATGTCAGGAACCCTCTTTCATCGCATTTGCGCAGCCGGATAGAGGTAGCGGAAGAATTAAAGAGGGCAAGGCTTGGCGTTACTATCCTTCGGGCGGCGGTAATTATCGGCTCAGGAAGCGCTTCCTATGAAATTATCCAGCATTTGGTAAAAGAACTGCCGGTTTTATTCATTCCTCACTGGGCGAAAAATAAATGCCAGCCTATCGCCATCCGTGATGTAATCAAATATCTCGTCGGTGTTTTAGAAACGCCGGATACATTAGGCAGGTCTTTTGATATCGGAGGCAAGGATATCCTGACTTATGAAGAGATGCTTAAGGTTTTAGTCGGCTTGCTTAATAAAAAGACAATTTTTATAGCGTCGCCTTTTTCCTATATTTCTTTCTACGCGTATTTTGCCAGCCTTGTGACACCCGTTCCCCATACCATTACTCAATGCCTGATGGAAGGTTTAAAAAATGAGGTCGTCTGCCAAGACGACTCTATAAAAAAATTAATACCCTTTGAGCCTATTTCATACAAAGAGGCAATAGTCCGGGCAATGTCCAGGGAAGAGCAGGATAGGGTGCATACCCGTTGGTCCGATGCTTATCCCCCGGCGCATAGCTTAGCCATAAAGCTCAGCGAACTTGGAAACAAAACGGCTTTTGTCAAAGAATATTCCATCGTTACAGAAAAAACCGCCGCCTCTTTGTTTAAATCAATCTGCCGTGTCGGCGGCAGGGAGGGCTGGTTTTATAATAACTGGATGTGGAAGTCAAGAGGCATGTTAGACAGGATTTTATTAGGCGTGGGCACAGTGCGCGGAAGAAAGAGCTATTCCCACCTAAAGATTAATGACGTGATAGATTTCTGGCGGATTGAAGATATAAAAGAGGATAGGCGGCTTTTATTGCGCGCAGAGATGAAACTTCCGGGTAAGGCTTGGCTTGAATTTAAAATTGATGATACGTTAGATAAAAGAAAGCTGTCAGTAGTTGCCTACTATGATACGAAAAGCGTAGCTGGTAAAGGCTATTGGTATGTTTGTTTGCCTTTTCATCGTTTCATTTTTCGAAAGCTTATAGAAGCAATTGATAGGAGAAGTTAAACACCCTATCCTCGTGGTCAAAGCCATTACGAAAAGGTATTGACTTTATGGTTGTAGCGGGTTAATATTAGTAGTTGTTAGTTGTTAATGTTTGGTGTTATCTATGAATGAAGAAAAAATACTTACAATTGAAGAAGTAGGCGATTATTTAAAGATACCTAAGCAGACGCTTTATGTCTGGGCGCGCGCAGGAGAAATTCCGGCAATTAAAGTCGGCAAACACTGGCGCTTTAGAAAATCGTCGATTGACGCCTGGATAGAGAAAAAAGAAAACCATAACCATCAGAAAAATAGTTGGAAATTCAGCAAAGATAAGTCAGGAAAGATTTAGGCAGATGTGGTATTGGCTTTTTCGGGGCACACTCAATATTATATTCAGGCTGTTTTTTAGGCTTAAAGTGGAAGGGTTAGCCAGCCTGCCTGAGAAAACTAATTTTATTGTGGCAGCTAATCATGCCAGTTTTCTGGATGCGTTGGTTGTATGCGCGGCTGTTCCCAAAAGAATTTACTGGATCGCTTTACGGAATATATACCACATGCCGTGGCTCTCGTGGTTTATGGCTTTTGGGGGGACTCTACCGACGGGTAATTCTTCCCAAAAGGCGGTTAATCTGCTTATGGAGAACCGTAATATCGGCTTATTTCCCGAAGGCACGCGCAGCCACGACGGCGTCCTTCGCGAATTCAGGAGGGGGGCGGCTTTGTTTGCGCTTAGGACAGGCAGGCCGATTGTGCCTTGCGCGATTTTCGGTACATATGCCGCGCTGCCTAAAGGGGTAATATTCCCGAGATTCAGAGCTATAACTATAAAGATAGGCAAGCCCATATATTTGTTAAAAGAATTTACGGATATCGTTGACGATATATATTTGCAGGATGGCATTTTTAGGGCCAGGAACGCGATCAAGGAGATGTTGAATGCCGGAAAATGATTTAGTGCATATAAGGCTTGCAAGGGTTATCCCCGCGCCGAAAGATAATGTAATACGTTTCATTACCCAAGTCGAAGAATTTCCCGCTTACATACCCACCGTAAAAGAGGCCAAAGTTATCGAGAGAAAGCATAATACAATGAAAACTAAATGGCTGGTGCAAGTGGATGGCATGCCGATAAGCTGGACAGAAGAAGATACTCTTACTTTAAGGGATGGCTCTATTCATTTTAAGGCTATAGAAGGGGATTTGGATGAATTTTACGGAGACTGGAAATTTAATAATAACCACAGCGGTACGGAAGTGGTTGTGGATGTTTACCTAAGGGTAGGTATTCCGGCAATACGGGAATTCGCCGAGCCCTATATAGAGAAGCTGCTGACAAAGAATTTTGAGGCGATACTTTCTGCCGTAGAGAGCAGGCTTATATCTCTAAAATATTCACAGTTTCGCAAGGGAGAAGTCGCTAAATTGGCGGGCTTTGGCGTGCTGGGGCATTTTTATAATTATAACCATCTGGTTAAGTGTTTAAAGATGGTCAGGCCGGACTTTAGGGTGCCGTCGAGAGAGTTTTTGAGTAAGTTGTTCACAATGACGCCTTCTTTTGCGATGCACGAGATGCAGGAATTTAAGTCTAAAACAGGCGAAGCTACCCGCGGATGTTTTATCTTATGCACATTTATTCCCGAGATGCTGGATGAGGACATCCACGCGGTTTACTCCAAAGTTGTGCGCGCCTGTAGAGTTGCCCAGAGGCACGGTGTCGGCGTCGTAAGTTTAGGCGGGTTTACCTCTATAGTCGGAGAAAGGCTCGGCCATCAGATAAGCGAAGATGTGGATATACCCATTACCACCGGCAATACCTATACGGCGGCTTTGGCAATAGACGGCATTGAAAAGGCGGTAGAGCTTTTAGGTAAAGATATAAAAGATTTAAAAGTAGCCGTAATCGGCGGTACCGGTGATATCGGAAGCGCCTGCAGCCGTGTATTGACGGATAGAGTAAAAGAAATAATTATAACCGGAAGGACTAAGTCTCACTTGCGGCGCCTGCGGGATGAATTAAGAAAAAAACGCAATGCCCGGATTGAGGCTACGACGGATAACAAAAGAGCCGTCAGAGACGCAGACATAGTTATTGCCTCAGCCAGTGTGGCCGCGGCAATACTGGATACAGCCTGGTTTAAGCCGGGGGCGGTTATCTGCGATTTAGGCTATCCCAAAAACATTTCTTATTCGCCTATAAACAGGAAAGATATTATCGTTTTTTCCGGAGGGCTGGCGCGCCTGCCTACGCCGATACACACTGGAGTGGATATGGGGCTTCCTTCGCCGGATGTTTCCTATGGGTGTTTCGCTGAGGCGATTGTTCTTTCGCTTGAGAGGCGTTTTGAGAATTACAGTTACGGCCGGGGTAATATTATGCCGGAAAAAATAGATGAAATCAGGAAGTTAGGCGCAAAACACGGGTTTACACTCGCGCCTTTTTATTGGGCTAACCGTTTAATCACCCAGGAAGATTTCGAAGGGGTAAAAAAAGCTGCGGCTAGTGCTTAAAGAATTATTATCTTTCTCCAGTTATCATTTTAACCCTCACGCTGTGCCGGTAATAGGGGTAAGCCTGCTTATTTTTTCTATCGGCATTTTCATATTTTTTCAGGCAAAAAAATTAATTAAAAACGCTGCATTTTTCTTCCTCTGCACAAGCTTAAGTTTGTGGCTGTTAGGGACAGGTATAGTTTACCTTTCGGCAAATCCGGATACCGCCCTGTTTTGGTATAAATATTTCACCTTTCTCGGCGTAATAAACATTATGCCCAGCGCTTATTTATTTTCTGCAGCCTCAAGCGGCTCTCTGCGTAAACAGCGCGGCTTCGTGGCTCTTTCGTTTTTCTTGGCATATCTTTTTTATTTTCTTGCTATCGCCACGGATAAATCAATAGGCACTCCCCGTTTATATTTCTGGGGATACTATCCTGTCTATAAACCCTTAAATTTCTTATTTCTCCTATGCTATTCTATAACTTATATCGCAATCCAGATTAACCTCTGGTTTACCTATAAGAGCGAAGAGATCCCCATAAAAAAGACGCAAGTTTTAATAATATTTATCGGTTTTCTTGTCGGGTTTGCCGCTTCTTTTGATTTTGTGGCAAAGATTTGGCCGATCCGTTTGTATCCTTTCGGCTTTATACCCATATTTGTTTTTACCTGTATGTTGGCATATTCGGTTATCCGGCATAAGGCATTTGATATTGAGACGGTAATTCATAAAACCGCCGGATGGTTTTTGGCATCATCTAGTGCTTTTATTCCGATAATCATTTTTGCCTATTGGCTTAAACCTTGGTACCGTAAGGCTCCGGCATCAGAAGTAGCGCTTCTCTGCGGCGGGATTTTTTATCTCTTGACGGTTTATATCCGCTATACCCAGCCGAAAATAGACCACTTTTTCCAGAGGAGAAAATACAACTTAGAAGATATTTCCAGTAAATTCAGCGAAGACTTAGTGCATTTAAAAGGGCTTAACCAGCTGATAGCGCGCATAGACGACGTCATCAAAGATACCTTATATCCTAAGCGCACCGATATTTTTATCTATAACGAGGCTAAAAAAAGATACCTCTTAGCCAACTGGAAGAATTCCATAGAATTAGAAGGAAACAAATTCTTAAGCTGGCTATCGGAGCATAATAAGATAGCCTACCGCGATTTTGTCCCTATAGACCCGGAATATAGTTCAGTGCGGGCAGAGGCGGAAGAATATTTTAGGGGCACAGCCGCTACACTTGTTATCCCTTTGGTTTTGAATGAAAAGCTTTTAGGGATTATAAATTTAGACAAAAAAGCCAACCTTAAGCGCTACACAGCGGCAGACCTGCACTTTCTGGCCACACTAAAAAACCAATCCGCGATTGCTATATCCAACTCCCTTGTTTATGAAAATATTGAAGAACAGGTCAGGCAGAGGACCGAAGAATTAGTGGCGGTGCAGAAACAATTGGTGCAGGCGGAGAAATTAGCTACCGTGGGTACGCTTGCCGGAGGCGTAGCCCATGAGATAAATAACCCGCTGACCGCCATACTTACCAACGTCCAGATGATGCTGATGGATGAGCCTGAAGCTAAAATTGACCGCGAGGTTTTGGAGTTAATTGAGGAGGCAACCAAGAGATGCCGTTCAATCGTCCAGAAATTAATGGTCTATGCCAGAAAGCCTCTGGAGTCAAGCGATGTCTCAAGTATCGATGTGTTAAGGGCGGCTGAAAACGTTATCGCCTTTTTAGCCTACCAATTAGAGCAGGAAAATGTTAAAATACTGTTTAGCGCTAAAAAAGACGGAAGTTTCATGATAAACGGAAACCGCGGCGAATTAGAACAAGTCCTGACAAACATTATTTTAAACGCCAAGGACGCGATCAGGAAAACAAAAAAAAGCGGCAATATCGATATCTTGCTTTCTAAAACCGGCAGCTCAATAATTCTTGAAGTTAAAGACGGCGGCGCGGGAATCCCAAAAGAAATAATCACAAAAATATTCGACCCTTTCTTTACCACAAAGGATGTCGGCCAGGGGTTAGGCCTTGGCCTTTCCATATCGCATGCAATTGTCGAAAAACATAACGGTTCAATCAGCGTCGAATCCGAATTAGACAAAGGTTCAAAGTTTACTATAAAGCTTCCCATGGCAAAAACAGAAACAAAAACCGAAAGTAAGGTATAATTTTATATGCATAAGCATATTCTGGTAATTGACGATGAGAACCTGGTTACCGACAGCATAAAACGTTTATTAAAAAAACATGGCTACAATGTAACTATTGCCAATAGCGGCAAAGATGCCATAGAAATAGCCAAAATTAAAGAGTCTGGTTTTGACCTTATTATTGCCGATATCAGAATGCCTGAAATGGACGGTATAGAAACAATAAAGAGGATCAGAGAAATCGTAAAAACTCCGGTTCCGGAAATCCTCATCACCGGATATGCCAGCGAAGAAAATTTTAAGGAAGCGCAGAATTTAAAAGTAGCCGACTATATCTATAAGCCTTTCGACGTGCATAATTTTATGGAAGTGGTGAGGAGAAATTTGAATGAGAAGGCAGCGGGATAAAAAAGAGCAAATTTAATTGACAGTTGTATTATTATGTGATACATTTGTATCATAATATAATACGAAGATGAGAGAATCCATACTTTTTTCAAAAACTATAAGGAATATCCTTTCGGTATTTGTTACCAACGCCAAGAGAAGATTTTACCTGCGTCAGCTCTGTTCTCTTACCGGAAGTTCCCTTCGGCCAGTTCAACTCGCCCTTAGGAAATTAGAGAAGGCCGGCATACTCGTTTCTCAAAAAGAGGCAAATATAAAATTCTATTCTTTAAATGAGCAAAGCCCGATTTATAGCGAGATAAAAAGCATAATCCTAAAGACTGAAGCAATAGGCCAGGCCTTAAGCAAAGGTTTTAAAAATCTACAAAACATACAATGCGCCTTTATTTACGGCTCAGTGGCAAAAGATGCGGAAAAAAGCAGTTCTGATATTGATATATGTGTTATCGGTAAAGTGGACTTGGGTGATTTAAGCAGGGTAGCCGCTCATTTGGAACAAAAATTTAAGAGGGAGATATCCACGGTTACTTTTAGTCCTGAAGAATGGAAGCGGGCAGTCCAAGGGAAAAAGGGCTTCGCGATGGATATCCTAAAAAATAAAAAAATAGCCCTGATAGGAAACTTAGATGAAATTTGACGAACTAAAAAGACAAAAACTGATAGATGAATATAAAGCAACGCCGGAAGAAATTAAGGTTACCATAGAGGCGGCTAAATCGGATATTAAAACCGCGCAGTCGCTTTTGAATAGTGATGTCTGTTGGGCATTTAATATTGCCTATAATGCTATATTGCAGGCAGGTATCGCGCTTATGCATGCAAAAGGGTTTCGGCCAATAGGCGAAGCAAAACATGTTTCGGTGATTTTATTTCTAAGAAAATTCTTAGGCAAGGAGTACGCAGACGGCCTTAATAGGTTCAACCAGATGCGTTCAAAGCGCCATAAGGCAGTATATGGAATCTTAAGGAATATAACTGAATACGAAGCAAAGGATTCGGTTAAATTCGCTAGTGAGTTTGTCGGGGATATTATTAAATTTGCCATTTAAGGAATTAGCATGGGAAACAGCGCAACTATATATCACAAGATGGACCCTCTAAAAATATTTAATGAGGCATTTTCTTTTTGGGTATCGACGAGCGCATTTTTCTCTGAGGCAGGCGATGAGGAAAGTTTTGGCCGCATGGATTCAAGCAATGGAGAACGCCCCAATTTAAGAAATGAACGATATCCGGAGCAGTCAAAAAACCAGGGACAAGAACCGAATATAGTTACACGGCGCATCTTGATAGTCGATGATGACAAGCTGGTATTAATGACTTTAAAACGGCTGCTTAGTAAGGAAGGATACAAAATTTCTATAGCACTTGGCGGGCAGGCTGCGCTTAATTTAATTTGCGATAATAATTACGATTTGATTATTTCCGACCTTAAGATGCCGGGCATGAACGGCGTAGAGACCGTCGCGGCAATCCGGGAATATTTGGCGAAAAATAATAAAAAGGCAATTCCTGAAATTTTTATTTCCGCCTATGTCAATGAAGATATATACCAAGAGGCGCTGAAATTAAACGCTGTCGAATATCTAGAAAAACCGTTTGATATAAAAGCGCTGCTGCAAGCAGTTAAAAAAGCAATAAATAACTCACTATAAAAAAGGATTTAAGCGATGGCAAAAAATATTTTAGTAATTGATGACGAAGAATTGGTTACCAAAAGCCTGCTAAAATTATTAAGCAAAGAAGGATATAATGTGGTGGTGGCTCGCAGCGGCAAGGAAGCCATAGGGAAAATTAAAGATTTCGATTTTGATTTAATTATTTCGGATGTTCGAATGCCGGAGTTAGACGGTATCGAGACTATAAAAGAAATCCGCGCATGCCTTGAAAAGATGAATAAAAAAAGTATTCCCGAAGTGTTAATTACCGGATATGCCGACACAGATAAATACGAAAAAGGGATGGAATTAGAAGTGGCGGATTATTTATCTAAGCCTTTTGACAATGTAGAATTTCTGCAAGTTATTAAGAAAGTGATTGGATAGTTTAATCGGGATAAAGACGATGAAAAAGTTTACTCTTTTGATTAACGGCGAAGATTTCGATACGAAAATATACGAATATTTTCCGTATATCGACAAACAAATAACCGATTTTAAAACAACATTCAGGATCTTAACAGGGATTAAAACGGGCAGAATTCCGGAAGAGGCAAAAGAAGCCGATGAGTATATATATGCTAAATATTGTATAGGTAAAGATGATACAAATTTAAAAGCAATGGAGTCTGCTTATCGCGCTTTTAAAGAATTCCGTAAATTTCCGCTCTCCGTTCGTAAAAATATTTTGCTCGATATTCATAAATCTCTTCTTGGGTATAAAGAAGAGTTTTTAAAGCTTTTAATGATAGAGGGGCATCCTAAAAAGCTCGGCGAATGGGAATTCGAAGGGATGCGTGTTGGCTCTAGCCCCGAAACAACAAATTATTACTATTCGATGGTGCAAAAGGAGATTGGCAAGTATTCCAATGAAATTTTGTATAACGCAAGGAGGCCTGACGGCGTTGTTTGCATCAGCCCTCCGCGGAGTGCTGCGGCAAGCAATTCGTTTAACGCAATTTTGGTTTACCTGACAGGCAATGCTTTAATTGTAAAGCCGCCGTTAAAAACACCAATTTCGACTATTTTTCTCTGGAAGGAAGTAATAAATAAAGTCTTGGAAAAATATCAAACACCCCCGGGTTTATTAAATATCGTCATCGGGAACTCAAAACGATTAATGGACGAATGGTTAGATAGCCGTTATATCAATGACATTATATTGTTTGGAGACAGTAAAAAAGGGATAGAAGAGGGCGCTCGTATATATATCGCAAATAAAAAACCGATATTGGAACTTTCTGGCAACGATTTTCAATTAGTCTGGAAAGACGCCGATTTAGAAAAAGCAGCGGAATCATTAATTGATGGTTTTTTAGGCTCGACACAAGTCTGTATGATGCCTAAGATCGCCTTAATTCATAAAGATGTATTTGATGAGTTTAAAAATAAATTTACCAAAAAGGTAAAAAACCTGAAAGTGGGCTTGCCTTCCGATGTTGATACGTTATTAAGCCCGGTTTCAAAAATTGAAGAGTTTTTTATGTTTTTGAAAGATGCTTTATCTAAAGGAGCTAATTTAATTTGCGGGGGAAAAAGAATAGATTATTCCGGCAAGCCCGATGAAAAAGGTTCATATATAGAACCGACATTGATAGAAATAGACGATATTGACAAAGCAAAATCGATGCTCTGCATAAATGAAGAAATTTTTTTCCCTCTGCTTCCTCTGGTGCAGGTTACCGGCAGTGATGAAGAAATTTTTGACAAAATGGTAGAAGCGGTGAATGTGCATAATTACGGCCTAAGAACTTCTCTATGGATTAAATCAGGAAAGTTTATGCGTAAATTTGCTAAAGAATTAGACAATTGCGGCATATTAAGGATTAATTTAAGGCATGCCGGTTTCTCCTATTATATTTCAACGCATGGCGGCACAAGAAGAAGCGGTGGGCCGTATGGTGAAATGAATTATTTTTGGCAAAAGACTTCTCATTTACAGGGCATAAGCAGAGCATTACAAGGATAGAGATGGATAAAAAATTACCGGATTTAATTATCGGAGACCTCGTCATAAATCCCCCTATAATTCAGGGCGGGATGGGAGTCAGGGTTTCGACGGCAACGCTTGCCGCCGCAGTATCTAACGAAGGGGCTTTTGGTGTTATTGCTAGTGTCGGCTTAGGCGAAGAAGGGTGGCAGGATTTAAAATACGAGGAAAGGTCGCGTTTGGCTTTAAAGGACATGATTCGAGAAACCAAGCAGCTTACAAGCAGGCCTTTTGGCGTAAATATAATGTGCGTTTTGAGTAATTATGACGAATTAGCCAAGACTTGCGCTGAGGAAGAGGTAGCGGCAATAATTTCCGGCGCAGGCTTGCCGTTACATTTGCCGTCCTTAAGCGGTAGCCCTAAAACAAAACTTATTCCTATCGTCTCTTCCGGCAGGGCGGCAGAGCTAATTTGTAAAACTTGGCTGCGAAGATACAACCGCCTGCCCGATGCCTTAGTTTTAGAGGGCCCTCTTGCAGGCGGGCATATCGGTTTTAAGTTTGGAGAGATTTTAAGTTCCGAATTTCCATCCATAGATAATTTATTGGTTGATGTAGTTTTAGCTGTTAAAGAATTCGAATCAAGCGCGAATAAGAAAATTCCTATAATAGCAGGCGGCGGAATATTCTCGGGAAAAGATATAGCCAGAATTTTAAAACTTGGAGCAAGCGGGGTCCAGATGGCGACAAGGTTTGTATGTACCCATGAATGCAGCGTTTCGCAAGCGTATAAAGACGCTTACTTAAAATGTACCCAAGACGATATCGCTGTAATTATGAGCCCGGTTGGCATGCCGGCGAGGGTAATCAGGAATAAATTTGTGGAAAGGATAGAGGCAGGCGAGAAAATGAAGTTTACCTGTCCCTATAGGTGTTTAAAGTCTTGTAACCCTTTGATAGTAAATTACTGTATTGCTAAGGCTTTGGTAAATGCCTACCGCGGTAACCTTGAGGAAGGTTATGCGATGTGCGGGGCAAACGCGTATCGGATCAAAAAAATAGTTTCGGTAAAAGAGCTGATAAACGAATTAGTTGATGAGGCAAAAAATTATTTAACCAATGGGCTATAGTTAAATGAACATATACGCAGTTACATCTTTATTTGGTTCTACCTCAACTTTATTATTAGGGATATTTGTATATTTTCAAAACAGGCAAAGAACCTTAAATAGAGTCTTTTGTTTATTAAGCATTAGTATATTCCTTTGGGTATTTGGTTGCTTTAGAGAAAGTTCGGTTGCAACCAGAGAGTCTGCTTTGTTTTGGGATAGGTTTCTTTATACTGGTGCCGCATTTGCGCCGACGCTTTTTTTACATGTCAGCTTACTCGTCGCCGAACAAAAACGAAAAAAAATACTTACAACGCTTTATGCTTTATCAATTATATTTTTAATTTTAAATCTCCTTCCAAGTTTACGAAATTTTTTTATTTTAGATGTACAACATAAATTTCCTTTTCGCTATATTGCTGTGCCGGGCCCTCTCTGGTATCCCTACCTATCGTATTTTGCATTTTGTGGCCTTTATCCATTCTATATTTTAACCAAAACATTTATAACAGAAAAATCTCCATATCAAAGAGAACGATTGAAATACATGATGATATCCTTGCTGGTAATATTTGTAGCGGCGAGCATGTATTTATCGTTAGTTCTTAGCGTAGCATCTCCTCCGATAGACAATCTTCTTGTTTCTCTCTTTAGTCTTATCACTGCCTATCTTATTGTTCGCCATCGCCTTATGGATATAAAAATTGCCGCGGCCCGCACCGCCATCTTCACCTTTGTCTATGCTTTTGTCTTAGGGATTCCTTTTTTGATTGTAAAGCTAGCCAAGTCTTATCTGGTAGGTGGGCTCGGTGAGAGATGGTGGTTGGTTATCTTAGTTATCGGGATGCTTCTTTCCGGGATTGGCCCATTTATCTTTATGGGCTTAAAGAGCCGCGCTGAGGCGGCACTTTTAAGAGAAGAACGCGCCCGTCATGAAGCATTACGCCGTGTCTCCCAGACTATCCTGCGCTTTAACCGTCTGTATGCGCTTTTGCGTGCCATTACCCACAACCTAATCCGCATCATGCAGATAAAATTAGCCGCGATTTACCTTCTTGACGAAGAAAAAAAAGCATTTATCTTAAAATCATTCTGGCAGCCGCCGTTTAAAAACCCGGATTTAACAAAAGAATTCCCTTCTGACTCTGCCCTGATTAAAAGGCTTAGCCAACAGGCTGGCATTGCCTTAAATCTTGACGAGCTGAAATTCCATTCCCAGCGCAATGATTTATTAGAAGTATTTGAGCTTAAAAAAACATTTGAATCGCTAAAGGCGCAGTTGATTATTCCGGCAATCCGCGCGGATAAGTTGATCGGTTTTCTTGTCTTGGGCGAAAAACGTTCTGAACGGGGATATACGCAGGAAGATATCGAGGTATTGACTGTTCTTTCCAATCACGCAACCCTCGCCATTGAGAACGCGATATTTAGCGAAAGCGAAAAAGAGCGTCAGGCGATAATGTTTCATTCGGTAAATCTTGCCTCTCTAGGCACTATGGCCTCAATGATGGGGCATCAGATAAACAATAGATTTCAAGCGGTAAATAACTTAGCCGGAACCGCAGACCTTATCGAGGCGATGTTGGAGGCAAAAGAGAATTCATCGGCAGATGAATTAAAAAACCTGCTTACTCAGTCTATCGCCGCTCTGCGCAAGATCTCCGAAGAAGCAACCCGCGGCGGACAAACCGTTGCCTCAATAAGAAGGCTAAGCCGTTTCTCTGCAGAAGAGTTTAAACCTATCAGCATAAGAGAGCCCTTGGATGTCGCTCTCGGAGTCCTGCAATATAAGCTGAAGTTTGACGAGTTTGAGTTAAAGATGGATATCCCCGATACTCTGCCTAAAATCTGGGGGGATGTAGCGCAGTTAGGTGAGGTCTGCCTAAACCTTATTGATAACGGCTATGACGCCTTAATGGAGCGTATGGATTTAAACGGCGCCGGATATAAACCGCGCATAACTATTGCCGCTCATCTTAAACCGGACGCAAAGCATTTAATCTTTGAAGTCTCAGACAACGGCATGGGCGTCCGAGAAGAAAACCTTACCAAGCTCTTTGTGCCTTTTTTTACCACCAAGGCATCAAGCGGCAAAGGCACAGGTTTAGGCTTACACGTGATCAAACGCATCATTGAATTCCATAAGGGTAAAATATCCATTCATTCCCAATACGGTGAAGGGACAAGTTTTAGGATGGAGCTGCCGGTGGCGGTAGAAAAAAACCAAAAATGAAATATTAAAAAGTAAAAATAAAAACTAAGATAATTGAAAAATAAAAGAAAAAGTATAGCTAAATCGAGGAAGCGATAATCGCGTAGTTAATTATTTTACATATTGATAATTGTATTGACAAAATGTAAAAAAACCAAAAATTAAATATTAAAAGGTAAAAATAAAAAAACTAAACGTAAAATGTTTAACAAAGATGAGACAAGGAAAGAATTTCAGAAACGGATTTACGGGTATATAATTCGCTTAATAAAGTTTCTGGTTGTTTTACCTAAAGATGTAGTTACGCGCGAGATAACTGGACAGCTTGTCCGTAGTGGAACGAGTATTGGAGCTAATTATTTTGAAGCCCAAGGAGCAAGTTCTAAGAAAGATTACCAGAATTACTTTAGCTATTCGTTGAAATCAGCTAATGAATCTAAGTTTTGGTTGAACGTTCTATCTGATAGCGGGCTTGTGCCGGTTAATTTATCTTCCGAATGCCGCTGGTTTATGCAAGAAACTGGCGAGCTAGCAAATATCTTTGCCTCAAGTATTTTAACGATGAAGAAGCAAAAATGATTTTTATATTTTTAGTTTGCATTTTTTATTTTTAATATTTAGTATTTAATATTGACCAAGGGGGATTTATGGCTAAAATTTTTATTGTGGATGATGAAACGACGTTTCAGGATGTGGTAAAGCCATTCCTTGAAATAAAAGGGCATAAGGTGCTTACAGCGGTCAGCGGCGAAGAGGCGCTTCCCGTAATTTACGCAGAGAAGCCGGATTTAGTATTACTGGATATGCATTTAAAAGGCAAGCTCAACGGCATAGGAATTTTAAAATATATAAAAGAGAAAATTCCTTCTGCGGCAGTGATTATGCTTACCGGTATGGAAGACAACGTAAGGCAAGAAGCATTGAGTTTAGGCGCGGATAAATTTTTGACTAAGCCTGTAACTGTTAAGGCGCTTAACGAGGCCGTCAATGAAGTTCTTAATAAGGCCGCGCCGCCAAAAACTTAGGCCTAAAGCGGTTAAAAAAAAGGGGGAGCTTTATGGAAATGTATCAGAAAGGCATATCTCAGGAGAAGAAGGAATCTCTGGAGTTGGCGGAAAGTTCGCGCCAGAATGAATGGGATTACCCTAGTTTTGTGCGCGAGATTTTTAACGGCAAGCTGCATTGGGATTTGGCCTTTCCTTTCCCCGAGCAATCCGAAGCCGATAAAAAGATCGGCACAGAATTTTCAAAAAAAATAGAGGATTTTTTAAAAACGCACCTTAATCCGGACGAAGTGGATAAAACCGGCGAAATCCCCCAAGAGGTCCTTAAAGGCTTAGCGGATTTGGGCGCGTTCTCAATGAAAATCCCCAGCGCGTACGAAGGATTGGGGTTAAGCCAAGTTAATTATAACCGCGTAATACATATGGTGGCAAGCTACTGCGGCTCAACCGCGGTTTTACTTTCAGCGCATCAGAGTATCGGCGTGCCGTACCCCTTGGTTCTTTTTGGCACGGAGGAACAGAAGAAAAAATACCTGCCGCGTTTTAGAAGGGGTGCTATTTCCGGTTTTGCTCTTACCGAGCCTGATGCCGGCTCAGACCCGCGCACAATGAAAACTACCGCCATACCCACCGAAGACGGGAATCACTATCTGATTAACGGCGAAAAACTTTGGTGCACTAACGGCAATATCGCCGATATCTTGGTAGTGATGTGCCTAACTCCGCCAAAAATAGAAAGAGGCAAAGAAAGAAAGCAGATTACGGCTTTTATCGTTGAGGCAAATACGCCCGGCTTCGAAGTTACCTACCGCTGTGATTTTATGGGCTTACACGGGGTAAAACTGGGGCTTTTAAAATTTAATAACGTAAAAGTGCCTAAAGAAAATATTCTCTTGGGCCAAGGTCAAGGCTTGAAACTCGCGTTTGTTACTTTAAATACCGGAAGGCTTACCGTGCCCGCGGCAGTAACAGGGATAAGTAAGTGGTGCCTTAACGTAGCGCGTAAGTGGGCTAATAAGAGAAAACAATGGGGCTCTCCTGTCGGTGAACATCAGGCAGTGGCCACAAAGTTGAGCGCGATTGCCGCCAATACTTTAGCGATGGACGCGGTGACATGGTGGACATCGCATATGGCGGACAGCAAAAAATTGGATATCCGCCTTGAAGCGGCAATGGCAAAGCTTTTCTGCACCGAAACAAGCTGGAAGGTGATAGATGATACATTCCAGATTCGCGGCGGAAGAGGGTTTGAGACAGGCCCGTCTCTTAAGGGAAGGGGTGAGGAGGGTTTTGCCGTTGAGCGGATGTTTCGTGATAGCCGCGTAAACCTGATCATTGAAGGGACCAGCCAGATTATGCGCCTCTTTATCGCGCGCGAGGCCTTAGACCAGCACCTTAAAAGGATGCAGGCGCTTTTGAGCCCGAAGAGCCCGATTTTAATCAAGATAAAAACTTTATTTTCTGCCGGATTGCATTATTTTGTGTGGTATCCGTCATTATGGCTTCCTTCGTTCGGAATAAAAAATATTGCTCATCTTCCTAAGCCGCTTAGGCCGCAGATAAAATTTGTGAAGTCTGCTTCTAAAAAGCTGGCCCGCGATTTATTTTTTAATATGGGCATTTATCAACAGAAGTTAGAGCCTAAACAAAACTTGTTAGGCCGCTTCGTAGATATCGGGACAGATTTATTCGTTATGGCTTGCGTTTGTTCTTACGCGGCCAGTTTAAGCAAGGACGGCGATAAAAAAGATTCGCCTGTAGAATTGGCAGATTTGTTCTGCAAAGAGGCAAGGGTACGCATTAAGCGCAATTTTCAGGATACCTGTTTTAATCAGGATAAATTAAGCGATAAAATTGCCAAGAAGCTCCTTGCGGGAGAATATGAGTGGCTGGAGAATGAAATCATCAAATAGGTGATAGCTATGAATCTGCCTTTTGGTATTTTTAAGAAAGACCTGGATAAATCGTTTATCGTTGATTACGCGCCGATTTTTTCTAACCTTAACCTGTTTGAAAAAAATTTAATCATCGAGAGAAGCAAAGTAGTTGAGTATAAAAAAGACGATTTAATTTATAAAGAATTTGACCCTCCGGATGCTTTCTACTGCGTAATCACGGGCAGGGTGCGTATTGTAAGCGGGAAGCGAAAAAATGAAACCTTGGAATACCTGCATTGCGGGAATTACTTCGGGATTATTTCTTTGCTTACGGGGGATTCTCATTCGGTAAATGCCATTGCCGCCAATGACTCTAAAATTTTAAAGATTGAGAAAGATGATTTTCAGATAATTTTAAGCCATATTCCGCATTTAGCTATTGATTTAAGCAAGACTTTATCCCGGCGCCTGAGAAAAAAAGACACCGAGGAAAAAAGGATCTTTGAAAGCAATATCATTTCGATTTTCAGCGCCGTAAGGGGCATCGGCCGCACCAGATACGCGGTTAATCTCGCCTTAAATTTAAAGAAGGAAACCGAGCGGAACGTCCTTCTTTTAGATATAAGCAAAAAAGCGAATGAAGTATGCCGTGCCATGGATATCAGTAAAGCAGATAACAGTGATTTGCCGGTAATAAAGCTGGATACGCCTTTCTTTACAAGTAAGGTTATTCAAAGCGCCATCATAAAAGATGAGCCTAGCGGTTTGGATATCTTAAATGTAGCGCACGAGCATACCGACGGAAGATATACCGCTAACTTAAGTGCGCTTTTAACCCAGCTTGCCGGAGAATATCACTACGTTGTAGTTGATCTTCTGGCAGAGCCGGATGAAGTGGTCTATCAGGCGCTGCGGCAGTCGGATATTGTCAACATAGTCACGGATAACCATATTGAGAATTTAGCCAAGACCAAGGTTTTAATAGACGATTTACGCACGAAGATAAATTTACCCCAGGATAAGCTCAAGATAGTTATTAATGAGAAAAACGGGCAGGATTGCCTTTCTGTTAAAGAGGCTTCCGGTGCTTTGGGAAATAAAATATATGCCGCCTTGCCGATGTTTTGGAGTGATAGCCATGAAGATAAAGCCGCGCGGCAGCGCCTTGAAGATGAATACAAGAAAATCCTGCGCCGGATTGTCCGCGAAATTGGCGATGTGCGTGTGGGGCTGGCGTTAAGCGGAGGGGCGGCTTTTGGTTTAGCGCATGTCGGGGTAATCAAGGTACTTGAGCGGGAGAATATTCCGATTGATGTAGTGGTGGGCTCAAGTATGGGTGCTTTGATCGCGGCTTTTTGGGCGGTAGGCTTAAATAGCAGCGAGCTGGAGAAAGTTCTCATGGAATTTAACAGCCCCCGGAAAGTATTTCATCTTTTACTGGATTTTTGCTTTCCTAAATTGTCCTTTGCCAAAGGAAAAAGGATAAAGAAATTTTTGCATAAAGTTATCGGTAAAAAGACATTTCAGGACAGCCATCTTCCGCTTAGAATAGTGGCATGCAATATCAGCAAGAGAAGCAAATTCATTTTTGACTCAGGCAGCTTGGTGGACGCGGTGATGGCAAGCATTGCTATTCCGGGGCTTTTTGCGCCTGTAAAAGTAAACGGCGACCTGCTTGTCGACGGCGGAATTATTGAGCCTGTGCCGATAGCTACATTAGTTAAGATGGGGATAAAAAAGATAATCGCGGTGGATACTCTGCCGCGGCCGGAACATATACTGCAGAATTACGAGTTTAACCAAAAACAATTAGAAGCGTCAATGAAACAGGCAAAGGCAAAAGGGTTTTTTGCTAAAATAGCCTATCGTTTAAAAGTCCGCATGAAGAATACGTTTTTCCCTAATATATTCGACGTGATTGTTAACAGCATCCAAACTTTAGAGTCGGCTGTCTCCGAATCAAATTGCCAGATGGCAGATGTTGTGATTCGCCCGTTTGCCTTAGGCACGGATTGGTTTGAGTTTTATAAAATAGAAGCACTGATTGAAAAAGGCGAAGAAGAAACAAACAGGGCCCTTCCCGATATTAAAAATCTTCTTAAGGAATAATTAATTTATTACGGGCGGATTCTTTGTTTACTAAACTTGATTGAAAGGGAATATGTTTAACTATTTAAGAAAAATGTACGATTGGACTATTCAGTGGTCAAGGACAAAGAATGCCCCTTATGCCCTTTTCGGAGTGGCTTTTATTGAGAGCTCTTTTTTCCCTATTCCTCCGGATGTGCTTTTAATCGCAATGGTTGTGGCAGAGAAGAAAAAATGGCTACGCTATGCAGCGATATGCACCATCGGTTCGGTTTGCGGCGCGCTCTTCGGATATTTAATCGGCTGGGGCCTATATGAAAGTGCCGGAAAATTCATCGTTAGCACTTATAAATTAGAGGCGATAGTGGAACTGATCGGGAAAAAATACGCTGAAAATGCCTTTTTTACAATATTTACCGCTGCTTTTACCCCGATACCTTATAAGGCGATAACAATCACGGCAGGTTTATTTAAAATTTCGCTAACCGTCTTTATCGCGGCTTCTGTCATCGGGCGCGCCGGAAGGTTCTTTTTGGTTGCCGGAGCTTTGCGCCTATTCGGCGAAAGAATCGAGAAATCTATTGAGAAATATTTTGACATCCTTTCTATAATCTTTGTTGCGCTTTTGATAGTAGGGTTCCTGTTGTTAAAGTACGTTTTTTAAAATAAGCGATGTTCAGCGTATCGATAGAGAAGGAAAAGGAACTTTTCGCGCGGATGCGGAGTTTAGGCGTGCGCGAGGAAGACATTGAGGAGAAATTTATCCGTTCCTCAGGGCCGGGCGGCCAGAATGTCAATAAAACCTCTACCTGCGTATATTTAAGGCATATTTCTACGGGAATAGAAGTAAAATGCCAGCAGGAACGCGCACAGAGCCTTAACCGATACTTGGGCCGCAGGCGGCTTCTGGATTTAATTGAGGAAAGGAAAAATGGGTTTATTGCCGCTCAAAGAAAGCTGATTGAAAAAATCCGTAGGCAAAAAAAGCGGCGCTCAAGGCGCGCCAAAGAAAAAATACTGCAAAATAAGCGCCTGCATTCTGAAAAGAAAAAAATGCGCGTAAGAATAAGGGGGATGGAATAATGGTTACATACGATGAATTTAGAAAAACAGAGTTAAAGGTGGCGGTGATTAAAGAAGTTACCGTGCATCCCGATGCCGATAAATTATATGTTTTAAAAATTGATACCGGAGGAGCAGAGAAACAATTGGTGGCAGGCATACGGCCATATTATCTGCCGGAAGAATTAATCGGCAGGCAGGTTATTATCGTGGATAACTTAGAGCCAAAGGCCGTGCGCGGAGTGGAAAGCCAGGGTATGCTTTTAGCCGCCTCTGATGACGAAGGCTTAAGTATCCTTATCGTAGATAAGCCGCGTAAGCCCGGGAGTATTGTAAAATGATGCAGGTGAAACAGTTTATCCCGCAGGAAATATGCCTTGAATGCGACGGCTGCTGCAGGTTTAGCGAAAAAGATACGCCGTGGACGCCGTATAAGCGCGAGGTTGTTTCCTGCAATGATTATTTTATTTGTTCCTCTTTTGAAGCCTCTATGCGTAAATGCCGTAATTATGAGGCGCGTTTCCTTGACTGTCGCATTTATCCGTTCATTCTGCACGGACAAGGCGGGAAAGTTTACCTTGCCGTTGATTTAAACTGCCTTTATGCGTCCCAAAAAATAAATACAGAAGAGTTCAGGGGTTACGCCTCCTACTTAAATGATTTTTTAAACGGCGACGAGGCAAAAAAATTTTTGCGGGATAATTCGGGCCTGATCTGCCGGTACAACGAAGAACTTAAAATTGTCTCAGAAATAAATTTAAACGGAGAAATTTTAGGCAGCCACATTAAGATTGAAGATAAGCCGCTTTTTGAAAAATACCTGAAAATTAGGGGGCATGAAATCTCTGCATATTCTTTTGCCAATATTTACAGTTGGCGTTCGTTATTTGATATCCGCTATAAAATTATTGGCGATTGCCTCTGTGTTTTTTTTCAGGATAAGGCCGGGTGTTTTATGTATCTTCCTCCTTTAGGTAAAAGGATAGATAAGGAGTTGCTTAATGAGTGTTTCCGTATTATGGACGCGCGCAATACTAACCGGGCCATCTCACGTATAGAGAATATTGAAGAAAGCATATTAGATCCTTGTCAAAATAACGGTTTTGTGATTATCCCGAAGGAAAAAGAGTATGTGTACTTAAGGGATGATTTGGCAGGGCTTTGCGGCGATAAATTTAAGGCGAAGCGCGCAAATTGCAATTATTTTGTCAAGAATTATAAATATAGCTGCCAGGTGCTGACGCCGGGTTATACGTTTGAATGTTTAAGCGTTTTGGCAGAGTGGCGCAAGGAACGCCTGCATAAAGAGGGGCAAAGGATTGATGCAGGCGATAAAGAATTTTACCATGCCATATTGGATGATAATTGCTTGGCGCAGGAAGAAGCCTTGCTTAATCTTTCCCGGCTTGGGCTTTTGGGAAAGGTAATCAGGATAGGTGCAGAGATTAAGGCCTATACCTTCGGCTTTGAACTAAATGATGATACCTTCTGTATAATGGCTGAGACAGCGGATTTAAAATTTAAGGGTATTGCCCAATTTTTATTTAGAGAATTCTGCCTTGATTTAAAAAAATATAAATATATCAATGTGATGGATGATTCCGGGCTGGAAAATATCAGGAAGGTAAAGTTGTCTTACCGCCCGGAAAGGAAAATAAGCGCCTATATTCTGGAGAAAGCCTATGGCAAAATTATCTGAAATTAAATTTGTCATTTTTGATGTGGAGACTACCGGCTTGGAGCCTGAATCGGGAGACAGGGTTGTGGAGATCGGCGCCGTAAAGGCCGAGGGTACGAATATAATAGAGAGGTTTCATTCTTTGATTAACCCCGGAGTTTCTGTTTCTAGGGGTGCTTTTGCCGTAAACGGCATAACCAGTGAGATGCTTGAAAATGCGCCGCCCCCTTTGGAGGTTATCCCCAGATTTATGGATTTTATAAAAGGGGAGAATGCCCTCTTTGCCTATAACGCTAATTTTGATGAAAGTTTTATGAAAAATGAGTTAAAGTTAATAAATGAAGTATTCCCTAGTGAGCTCTTGACCATTGATATCTTAGCGATGGCTCGGGCGCTTATACCTAATTTATTAAGTTATAAACTAAGCGGAGTTGCCAAGCATTTTGAAATAGCTAAGCCGCAGAAGCACCGCGCCGCCGATGATGTAGAGATGAGCTTTGAAATTTTACAGAAACTATTTTCTATATTTAAGGCGCAGGGTTACGACGAATTTTCTTATATTTGTAATTTATTCTGCATAGATAAGCAAGTAACCGATAAAGCAATTTCCGAACGGATTGCCGAGATAGAAGAGGCAATAAGCTTAGGCGTAAAGCTGAAGATAAGGTATTTTTCTGTTTTTCGGGGAGAGTTTACCGAGCGCGAAGTTATGCCGCTGGAAATAATAAAACAGGAAGGAAAGTATTGTTTAGTGGGCTATTGCCATTTAAGGGCTGAAGAGCGCACGTTTATGATAGACGGGATTTTGCATTTGGAAATAGTTTAACCCAAATTGTGCATTAGATCATGGTGAACATAACTAATCTTCATCCATTTCTAACGCACGATTCGGGTTTAATCTAATGAGCTATATATATAAGACTTATAAATATGATAAAGATGCTTTTGCGGTTTTTAACGCCTTAAGGGATAAGCGCGGCGTATTTTTCTTAGACAGCGCCTTAAATTTTGACGGCTTAGGCAGGTATTCTTTTTTAGGTTTTAACCCGGAATTTACCTTAAAGGGCGCAAGGAATGAAAACCCCTTCCCTCTATTACGGAATTATCTTAACAAATTTAGCTTACCAAAGAATTTGCGCAGGCTTTCGCCTTTTTTGTGCGGGTTCTTAGGGTATTTTTCCTATGATTTAGGTTTTATTTTAGAAAAAATTAAGCGCCGGATAAGCGATGATTTAAAATTGCCCAGCGTTTATCTGGGTTTTTACGGCGCGGTTATCACTATAGACCATATTAAGAAAAGCCTGACCGTTTTTTCCTCCGGCCTGCCTGAAAAAAGTACCAGATTAGCTAGGCTAAAGGCGAAAGAGCGCTTTAAAGAGATTGCGGGCCTATTGGCAAAAATAGAGGAAGCGGGAAGCCGCGAATCTGTATTCAAAGCCAGGAATTTAAAATCAAATTTCAGCCAAAGTGAGTATATCCGCGCTGTTAATAAAGCAAAGCGGTATATAAGTGCGGGCGATATTTATCAGTTAAATTTATCCCAGCGTTTTACAGCGGATTGTAAGGCAGATGCTTTTTCTCTCTATCGCAGGCTGCGCGGTATTTTTCCTGCCGCCTTTTGCAGTTATTTTGACGCGGGCGACTTTAAGATTTTAAGCTCTTCCCCGGAAAGGTTTTTGCAGGTTAACGGAAGCCGGGTGATAACCCGCCCGATGAAGGGCACAAGGGCGCGCGGCAGCGTGGAAGACGAAGATAATTCCCTGAGAGAAGAATTGCTTAATTCCGAGAAGGATAGGGCTGAGCTTTTAATGATTGTGGATTTGGAAAGAAACGATTTAGGCAGGGTATGCGAGTATAAAAGCATAAAAGTAACAAGGCCGCGCATATTAGAAACATACACTACCGTGTTTCAGACAACCAGCGAAATTAAAGGCATGCTTCATAAAAATAAAGATAGGCTGGATTTAATCAAAGCCTGTTTCCCCGGAGGTTCAATTACCGGATGCCCTAAAATCCGGGCAATGGAAATAATAGAAGAGCTGGAACCGGCCCGGCGCAATATTTATACCGGAGCCTTAGGGTATCTGGATTTAGCCGGTAATATGGATTTAAATATTTTAATCCGCACGCTGCTTTTAAAAAATGATAAAATATATTTTAATACTGGCGGCGGGATTGTAGCTGATTCTATCCCTCAGGCCGAATACGAAGAGACGCTAATAAAAGCCAAAGCTATTTTTAAAGCTTTAGGGATAGAAAATGAGCCCCGCTTTTCCTGAGTCTATGTTAGGAGGAGGGGGCGATAATTTGTAAGGAACGGCGGTGTGAAAGTATTTTTAGACGGTAAATTTGTGAATGAGAAAGAGGCGCTTACGCCTATCTATGAGCCGGGGTTTATCTACTCTCAGGGCTTATTTGAGACTATGCGCGCGGACAATAACAAGATATTCGGTTTAGAGGCGCATTTAGAGCGCCTCATTAAATCCGCGCCTCTAATAAGGCTTAATTTAACCTATTCAAAGGAAAAACTAAAAGATATAATAAGCGAGGCGCTTAGTTTTAATAATTATCCCAGTACTTACCTACGCTTAACTGTTTGGCAGGGGGTTGTTAAGGTCCATATATCCGTGATTGCCCGCCGGCACGAATTATACAATTCCAAAGAAAAATATATTTCAGGCTTTTCGGCAATCATCAGCAATATGCGCCAGAATGAAACCTCTTTTCTTTCTAATCTTAAAGTTTCAGCCCGCCTGCATTTTTTACTGGCAGAGCTTGAGGCAAGGGATAAAAATGCCGATGAGGCAATCCTTCTGAATACGAAAGGCATGATTTCTGAAGCAAGCCGCGCGAACATATTTATCGTGAAGGATAACGTTATCTTTACCTCGCATAAAGAATCCGGCTGCCTCTTAGGCTTAACCCGGGTTATGGTTTTGGATATCGCCAGGAAAGAAAAGATAAGGGCGTATGAAAAAGAAATTGCTCCCGGAGAATTATTTGATGCGGATGAGGCTTTTTTGACTAATTCATTAAGCGGAATTATGCCGCTTACTTTAGTGGATAACAAGAAAATCAGCCAAGGAAAAACCGGCGGCCTAACGGAGGGGTTCCTTAAAAAATACCAAGAGTTGAAAGGATAAAAAATATATGAAAAGCAAAAAATTAATTTTCGGATTATCTGTTCTTTTAATTTCATGCGCGGCTGTTTTTATTGCTACACCCGCAGATTATTATGTAAAATTGGGTAGAGGTTTTTACGGGTTAGCTATAGAGAAATATAAAAAAGAGAATACGGATGCGGCTAAACTTAAGTTGGGAAACTTATATTTTGATTTAGGCAGGTTTGATAAAACAATAGATGCCTTTTCCGGTTTAGATAATGCCGGCGCGCAGAAAATTTCTGCATTAGCTTTGTATCATTTGAATAAATTTACTGAAGCATTAGCAGTATTTAATAAATTAGGTAAATTAAATGACGGGGAGTATCTTTATTATTACGGCCTGACTTGTGAAAAAAGTAACCTCTATGATGAAGCGGAGAAGATTTATCAAAAAATTAGCCCCAGCAATAAAGAATATAGGGCAAAAGCCGATGAGCGCCTTGCGGCGCTTTCACATTTGATAGGCAAAGAAGTTAGCGCGGATATTTTGCCGCTGCTTATAAATTCTCCGGCGCAAGAAGACTATCCTGAGGCCGGAGCATTAATATTATCCGTAAAAGAAGAACTGGAGATATTGCCGGATAATACTTCTGTATCCAGCGCGCATATCTTGGTTAAAATTTTAAATGACCGAGGAAAGGAGGATTTTTCGGAAGTGGTTTTAGGCTATGACTCCACTTATGAAAAAGTAGAGCTGGAATTCGCCCGGACTATTAAGCCGGACGGGACAGCGGTATCGGTAGGTGATAAGAATATCCGGGATGTTTCCGTGTATTTGAATTTCCCGCTTTACAGTAATGCCCGCGCTAAGATTATCTCGATGCCTGAGGTTACCCCCGGCGCCTTAATCGAATATAAGGCGCGTACCTACAATAGTAAATTAATGGCGGATAAGCATTTTTCGCTTCCCTATTTTTTGCAGGAATCCGAGCCGGTACTTTATTCTGCTTTTAAGTTGATTGTCCCGAAAGGCAGGAAAGTTAATACAAAAATTTTAAACAGCGAATATAATAAAATTGCGGCTAATCTTACGCCAAAGATCACAGAAGAAAAAGATAAAACCATGTATCTTTTAGAACTGAAAAATATCCCTCAGATTATTCCTGAGCCGAATATGCCGCCAAGGGCGGAAATAGACACAATCCTTTTAATGTCCAGCTTTTCTTCGTGGGATGAGATATTTAACTGGTGGGATAAATTGTACAAAGATAAAATTACCGCCGACGAAAGCATCAAGAAAAAAGTGCAAGAATTAACCAAAGGATTAACTTCGGATAAAGATAAGGCGCAGGCAATTTATCACTTCTGCGCGCAGGAGATAAGGTATGTGGCGGTAGAATACGGCGATGCCGGATACGAGCCGCATCGAGCAGCGGAGATATTCTTAAATAAATATGGCGACTGTAAAGATCAGGCTATACTTTTGATTACGATGTTGAAAGAGGCAGGGCTTGCGGCATATCCGGTTTTAATCGGCACCGAAGGGACAATTGCCCTTCAGGAAGAATTTCCCATGTCCGTCTTTAACCACGCGATTTGTGTCCTGGAATTAGGCGGCGATTATATTTTCCTTGACCCTACAGCCGAGACGGTTTCTTTCGGTGATTTGCCTTCGGGCGATCAGGCAAGGAAGGTTTTGGTATTTTTTGAAAATACTTTTAAGATTATGACGACGCCTGATTTTGGCGTAACGCGTAATTCTATAGAAACCCAAACCCAGATTAAAATAAACAAAGATGAATCAATAGAAGCGGCTCGCTCTGTCTTTGCTTCCGGCGCCTATGAACAGGCGCAGAGGTATTGGCTGATTTATACGCCGCCCTCCTTAATTGAAGAGGGGATTAAGAATAAAGTGCAGGAATTTTCTCCCAACGGCCGCCTGCTTGACTACAAAATTGAAAACGCGCGCGACTTGAATAAAAAGGTAATTTTTAATTATAAATTCAGCGGCGATGATTTCTTGATTAAGGCAGGAAGAGCGCGGATTCTATCGGAACTTTCCGGGGGCGTTGGTGTCTCTAGCGTTGTAAAAGATGAGCGTAATTATCCGTTGTATTTCGGCAGCCTGAGCCAGACAGAGGCGGACTTAAAAATAAATATACCGCAGAGTTTACGTTTTAAATACCTCCCGGATTCCGTAGATATTGATAATGAATGGCTAAGTTTTTCTTCCAAGTACGTTTTGAAAGGCAGCACGCTAGAATATAAAAGCCGGCAGGCGTTTAAAAAGAAATATATTCTCGTTTCCGAATATAAGCAATTTAAAATTTTTCTGGAAGGTTTAGCGCGCAGCCTAAATCAGGCGATAATTTTAGAGGAAGCAAGATAGGGTAATATGCAGGAAATCAAAGCCCGCGCAAAAAAATACCACCTTATTAAAAATTGGCTGTTTTTAGCGCATATTGTTTTATCTTTGGCAGGGCTATTGTTTCTTTTGTCCTTCGGCCTGTCCGTTTATGCGAAAGAAAAGATAATCTTGCTTACCCGGAATAGTTTCTGGCTGGTGGCAATTTATGTTTTTATCCTTGACGGCGCCTCTTTTTTATTGAGTTTTCCTTTGTGCTTTTATGAAGGTTTTATCTTGGAACATAAGTTTAACCTGTCGAGCCAAAAATTTCCTGCCTGGTTAAAAGATACATTTAAAAAACAGTTAATTGAATTGCTGGTATTTTTGGTTACCGCCGAAGTACTGTATTTATTTTTAAGAAAAACGCAGGATAATTGGTGGATATATGCCGCGCTTTTCTGGATATTTTTAAGCGTAGTTTTTGCAAAACTTACCCCGATTTTACTTATCCCGCTTTTTTTTAAATCTTCACCGGTCCAAGATGAAAATCTTAAAGCCGGGATTCGTTCTCTGGTAGATAAATCCGGCTCTAAAATAAAAAATATTTTCATTATTGATTTTTCTAAGAAAACCAAGAAATCTAACGCAATGGTCTGCGGTTTAGGCAAAAACCGCAGGATTCTCCTGGCGGATAACCTGGTAAACGAATTTGATACAGAGCAGGTTTGTTCAGTGGTTGCGCACGAATTAGGCCATGAAGTATATAAGGATACGTTAAGGCTCTTAATTGCCGGAAGCATATTTTCATTTTTTTCTTTCTTTGCCTGCGACGTATTTTTAAGGGCAGCCTTAGCGCGTTTTGGCTTTAAAGAGATTTATGATATTGCCGCCTTCCCGCTCTTGGCGTTTGGCCTTTCTATCGTTAGTTTATTTATCCTGCCTTTTCAAAATGGCTATAGCCGCAGAAGGGAGAGTTTCGCCGACCTCTTTGCTTTGGAATTAACTAACGACCCTTTAAGTTTCATCTCAATGATGAAAAAGCTTGGCGAGAAGAATTTAGCCGATTTTTCCCCGAATAGAATAATAGAATTTTTATTATATGCTCATCCGCCGATAGAAAAACGTATCCGGCAGGCGGAAAGGTTTTATAAAGGAGAAGAAAGAAGGAAGTACGCGCGCATGGATACAGTCCTTCCGGTTGAGCTCCAGATAAATAGAATAAGCGCATTAGGCGCTGAAATTATCTTTCCTTGGCAGCAGGGATTTACGCAGGATATTTCATACGGCGGGGTAGCTTTAAGGGTTAATTTTTTAAAGCAGGATATAAGCGGATTAGGCATAGGTAAGATAAAGGTATTCCTAAGGATTCATTTACCGAGAAGTAAACAGCCGGTTTCCGCTCAAGCGCAACTTATCTGGATAAAAAGTTTGCCCGAGGCAGAAGGCAGTTATATGTTAGGATTAAGTTTTGAAAGTATACGCAGCCAGGATAGGCTTGCGCTTATAAGGTTCGCGCGCTGGCGTAGGCTCATCCGTGGTTAACGCCTATGGGGACTAAGAAATTAAATTCAATTTATAAAAAACTTTACACTTCTTTCGGCCCGCAATACTGGTGGCCGGGGGATGGGCCGTTTGAGGTAACGGCAGGGGCGATTCTTACGCAAAATACCAACTGGCAGAACGTAGAAAAGGCGATTAATAACCTAAAAGCCGCGCGCGCTTTAAGCCCGAAAAAATTGCACGAAATGAGCCACGATAAACTTGCCCAGTTAATCCGGCCGGCGGGATATTTTAATGTCAAGGCGCGGCGGCTTAAAAATTTTACTAATTTTCTCTTTAATAAATACGGCGGCAGCCTAAAGAAATTATTTAATCAAGGCATTGAAAGTTTACGTAAAGAGCTGTTAAGCGTAAATGGAATAGGCGAAGAAACCGCTGACTCCATAATCCTTTATGCGGCAAATCTACCTATATTCGTTGTAGACGCCTATACCAAGCGGATATTTTCCCGGCATAATTTTATCCGGCACGATGCTGATTACAGCGAAGTACAAAAATTTTTTATGGAAAATCTAAATAAAGATGTTAAAATGTTTAATGAATTTCATGCTTTGATTGTTAAATTAGGTAAAGAGTTTTGCTTAAAGAGTAATCAGAGGTGTAAGCTTTGCCCTATTGGGTAAACCCAGCCATTCCGGAAGTAGATTTTTAGGAAGCGGGCGGGTATGGAGAATGAAAGGAAGGGCGGGATGAAAATTATCCCGGCAATATTAACCGATAATAACGAAGATTTTCAGAATAAAATAAAACAGTCAGAGAGCATCTGTGATTTTGCCCAGATTGATGTTATGGACGGCAGGTTTGTCCCTTCCAAAAGTGTGGGAGTGGAGGCATTGTCTTCTATTGACGCCAGTATCGGCCTCGAGTTTCATTTGATGGTGGAAGACCCCCTAAGTTATTTGGAGGCGGCAGAAAAATCCAAAGTAAAAAGGGTGATTTTCCACTATGAAACAAAGAGTATTGCTCCTGAAAAAATAATCCGCCAAATCCGGTCGAAAGGAATGCAGGCGGGTTTGGCCGTTAACCCTGAAACAGGGCTAAGCCAGATAAAGCATTTATTTAATCAGATCGACGTACTCCTTTTACTTTCGGTTAACCCGGGTTATTACGGCAGCCCGTTTAAGACTGAAGTCCTGGATAAAGCAAGAGAGCTTTCGAGTGCCAAACATAATTTCATCATCGCTTTAGACGGCGGCGTAAAGATAGATAACATCTTGGATATAAAAGATGCGGGCGTAGAACTTGCCTGTGTAGGCAGCGGTATTTTTAAGGGGGATGTTAAAGAAAATTACCGTGCTTTTATTGCGAAGATATCTTAGATATAAGGTGAAGTAAAAAAGAACTATGGATATTGTACCGCGCCAGAAAGATAATATAATAATTTTATACTTAAGCGGCGATATAAACATTGACGCTTCAAATTTTATTGAAGCCGTGGGGTATTACCTGGAAAACGGAATAACCGATATAATGTGCGATTTTACCAATGTTAATCTTGTGGATTACTCCGGGCTTTCGGTTTTGGCTATTGCCTATAAAAACGCGAGTAACCATCAGGGAAGGATGAAGTTTATAAATGTGCCTTTACATGTAAAGAATATATTTTCGGCAGTTTGCCTGGATAAAGTTTTTGAGATTTATGAAAGCGAAGAATTGGCGCTGCATAGTTTCAAGGAAGACAAAGTTATCGAACGGATAAAAAAGAAGCAACTGCGCCGCCGTTTTAAGCGCCTGCCTATATTTATTCCGCTACAGTTTAAATTAAGGCATTCTCAAGACGCTTTTCATGAAGGCAAAGTTTATAATCTCAGCGCGATAGGCGCTTATATTCTCTGCAAAAAAATTTATGCCTTAGGGGATATCCTGACATTGCAGATAAAGCTTATGCCTAAACCAGGGTACATTACGTTAGAAGGGAAGGTAATCTGGCTTGCCCAGAAAGAGCTTATGCCTCAACTATATCCCGGCATGGGAATCGAGTTTTATAATATCAGTCCAAAATTACAGGAGCAGGTAGTGCAATTTGTAGAGCGCAACCTGTCTTTAGAGAGCGCAGCGGAATAGCCAAGGAGCATAAATGATAAAGAAAAAAGAAAAGAAAAATAAATTATATAAATGCCAAATTTGCGGGAGGAATATTGATACGAAGGCCGCGCTTATGCATATCAAAGCTGAAGAATATTTAATCGGACTTATTAAAAAAGACCATCCGCGTTGGCAGAATGAGTCGGATACCTGTGATGGCTGCATTACCTATTACCGCAAGCTGGTAAAGGATGCTGAAATTTAATTATGGATGACTTTATTATAAGGATGGATAGGCTAGTTAAGAAAGACAGGCGCTATAAGATAGACGCTTATGAATTCGTGCTGGAAGCGCTTTCTTATGTCCAAAAGAAAAGTAAAAATAAAGGCCACATCACAGGGCAGGAATTGCTCCTAGGGATAAAGGAATACGCGCTGGAGCAATTCGGAGGCTTGAGTAAAACGGTGTTTGAGCACTGGGGAGTAAAATCAACGGAAGACTTCGGAGAAATAGTGTTTAATATGATTTCCGAGAACCTGCTTTATAAAACAGAAAAAGATTCCAAAGAAGACTTTAAGGGCGTCTATGATTTTGAAGAAGCCTTTAAGGCAAGATTTGACACAGATCCCATCTTGGATTAGTATTTCTAGAAATACCCTTCCGAAATTTAAAAATCTATGCGGAAATTTACCTACTTGAAAATGGCTGCTATATCGGCATTGTTATTGATAGCTGCAGCCAGCAATGCGGTATCCAAGGGTTCAGGAAGCATCTACATAAGTGCTAAATCAGCTATTATCATTGATGCCCGCACGAAAAAGATTTTATACGCAAAAAATACCAACCTGCGTATACCGCCGGCATCGACCGCGAAGGTAATGACCGCCTTGCTTGTCCTGGAAAAAATTAACCTCGATAAAATGATTACCGTTTCTAAAAAAGCGGCGGATGTTGAACCGAGTAAGGCAGGGCTTAAGCGGGGTGTGCAGTATCGCGCCGGGGATTTGTTAGCCGCTTGCCTTATGGCTTCCTCTAATGATGCTTCTATTGCTCTTGCCGAAGAGGTTGCCGGTTCAGAAAGCGAATTCGTAAAATTAATGAATGAGAAGGCAGAAAAAAGCGGAATGAAAAATACCTGTTTTGTCAATGCTACAGGGCTTCCTTCTAAAAAAATAAAGCAGTATTCTACGGTTTTTGATCTGGCACAAATGATGCGCCATGCCTTGAGTGAGCCGAAAATCGTTGAGTTGATGAACACCAAAGAAAAGGTTATAACCGGGGCAAACGGAAAGAAAATACGTTTAAGAAACCATAATAAAATGCTCTGGAAGAAACCCAAAGCTGTAATCGGAAAGACCGGCTATACCATGAAATCAAGGCATTGTTTTACCGGCGCGGCATTTTCAGGCGGAAGAAGAAAAATAATCTTTGCCGTGCTTTCCTCCAGAAAACTATGGCAAGATTTGAGCATTCTGGTAAACTATGGATTATATAAAAGCAAAAGGTGATTAAATAAAGGAGCCGTATATGTTAGAAGAAAAAATTTTAGGGGATTATAAGCAGGCAATGAAAGATAAGGACGCGCTTAAGGTATCGGTTCTAAGTTTTTTGCGCGCAAGCTTAAAGAACGCAGCCATAGATAAAAGAAAGGACATCCTTTCCGATGAAGAAGTCATCGCGGTAATCAAAAAGCAGGTCAAACAGCGGCAAGATTCAATTGAGCAGTTTAAGCAGGGTGGCCGCCTTGATTTATATGAGAAAGAAATAAAGGAAAAAGAAGTCCTTGAGTCATACCTTCCAGTGCAGCTATCCGAAGAACAAATACGCGTAATCATAAACGAGGTAATTGCCTCTCCGGGGACTGTCTTATCAATAGCCGAGATGGGGAAAGTAATGAAAGAGGTAATGGCTAAAGCAGGGAGTGCTGCCGACGGAAAATTGGTGAGCAACTTGGTAAGGGAGGCACTGCAGAAAAAATAAATAAGGCTACCCCAGAAATGATATCAAAACAAAGATTAATTAAACTTACTCAGGATTTAATCCGCATAAATTCAGAGAACCCTCCGGGCGATGAATCAAGGATCGCCGGGTTTGTAAAAAGCCACTTAAAAAAGTCCGGATTAAAACCCAAGATTTATGAATTTAAAGAAAAAAGGCTTAACGTACTGGCTTTCTTAGAAGGCAGGATAAATAAAACATTGCTTGTTTCCCCGCATTTAGATACTGTCCCGGCGGCAAAAGGCGCCAAACATAACCCCTTTGCCGCGAAAATTGAAAAGGGGAGGATTTACGGCCGCGGCTCGACAGATTGCAAGTGTAATTTGGCTATTTCCCTTGAGGCAATAAGGAGTATTTGTGAAGAGAAAATCAAGCCGCAATATAATATCCTTTTTGTGGCATCAGCCGATGAGGAAACAGGCAGCAAATACGGGCTTATACCGCTTTTAGAAAAGGGAATTATCAAAGCTGATTACGCTTTAGTTTTAGACTCCGATGAATTTAATATCGTTATCGCCCAAAAAGGCCTGATGCATTTTAAGGTGAAGGTGTTCGGTAAAGCCGCGCACGGCGCATACCCCGAGAGGGGCATAAATGCCATTGAGCTTTCCAGCCGCATTATTTGCGCTTTAAAGGAACACAGGTTTAACTATAAAGCACACCCGTTGCTTAAGCACCCGACGGTAAATATCGGTAAAATTAGCGGCGGAGAAAAAGTGAATATCGTCGCGGATTATTGTGAATTTGAAGTAGATTTAAGGTATCTGCCCGGAATGGATAAAAATAAAATTATAGCGGCGGTTAAGAAAATTATCCGTACATACGCCAAAAAATTTAAAATAGAGTTTAATGATATCCAGAAGCCGTACCTGATAGATAGAAATCATTTACTTATACATTCGTTGCTTGAAGCGGCAGGAGAAGTTAAGGTTAAGCCAAAGGTAAAAGGTTCAGAGGGCGCAACCGTAATTACTTTTTTTCAGGAGCGGGATATTCCCGCGATTAGTTTTGGCTGCGGAAGCTCTGGATGCGCGCACACAAACGATGAGTACGTAAAGATTGATAATCTGTACCGCGGTGCAAAAATATTAGAGGGTTTCTTAAAGAAAAATTTTGCGAAGTGAAGAATGAAAAAAATAATATTGATCGCATGCGGTATTATTTTTTATGCGGGTTCCGCTTCTGCCGTACCGTTTAAGGGGCCGTATTTCCTTAAGCAAGGGGAATTTGAAGTAGGGGCAGAGGCAAATTACGTCTTTCGGCGCGATATTGAAGATATTACTACTAATATACAAAGTTCCCAGTTTTTTTACTGTATGGTTTATGGCATTTTTGATTGGCTGGATATTGAAGCTAAATTCGGTTCCGGCGATATTAAAAACGACCAGTACAACGATCAAAAATTTTATTATAATTATAATTGGGGTGGTGGATACGGTTTAAGAATGAAGGCGTTTGAAGACGACAAGGTAAAATTTATTTTAGGCTGGCATCATATTAGCATCCACCCCGATCCGAATAAGAATACAGATAACCTTACGCATAAGGCGATACTGGATGAAACACAGTTTGACGCCTCCCTAAGCTTAAAAGGCGAAAAATTCAGCCCTTATGTTGGGGCGAAGCTCGGGTATACCCGCCTCATCCGGAGGGTAGACGGCCAGCGCGGGACACTGCGCTCGGAAGGAAATTATGGATTTGCCTTAGGTTTCGATTATCTCTTAAAAGAAAAAGTACGGTTTAATTTTGAGAGCCGTTTCGTAGATGAATACGCGTTAACATCGAGTATTACGTATATGTTTTAGCCATGCAGGCAATATTAATTTTAGGTATACTTCTGGTGTTGTTAAGCTTCGCTTTATTGAAACTATTGACCCGCCAGAATGACGCAGTCGGGCTGGTGTCAAAGCGCGCTCTGTGGATAGGGGTTTCTTTTGTTTGTGTTTTATTCTTAGGCGCGATTCTGACCTTTGTCGGTTATTATATAAGCCCGTACCGCATGTTCGATGAGGATAAACCGTTAGCCGTAATTGAATCTACTCCGGTTGAGGCCGAAATTTATGATACGGTATTAAGTATAAAGCATCTTACTTTCCCCCGGAGTTTTCGTCCGGAAAAATTCCTGCTTGTGGGCAATCAATGGATAATTGACGGCGATATTATTAAGGTGGGATTAAATAAAAAGCAGATTAATCTATTCAGGCTTAGCCGCGTAAGAAGCAGATTTACGAATCCGGTTAGCGAGGGGCAGTTTCCGGAATTGTCTTATAATTTATCCGGGCGCCCGGATAAATTATTAGGTTTTTTAAATAAGCATAAATTTGCCTTTTTGGATATACGCCCAGCGAAAGCGAGTTATGATTCCGGAGATGAAAAAACCGAATTTTATTTATACGTTACTGATGGAAAATTCAGCCTAAAGAAGAAATGATAACGCAAAAAATAGCCGCAAATATTAAGGCAATATTGTTTGACTTGGGAAACGTTACGGTTAACTTCGACCATTATCTGGCAGTTGAGAGGATAAAAAATTTCACTGATAAAAATACGGGCGAAATCTACCAATTATTTTTTGATTCAAATCTTACGGGTTTATTCGAAGAAGGCAAGCTTACCCCTGTTGAGTTTTACCGCAAGGTAAAGGAATTGTTGAGCATGGAGATTGGGTATGAAGAATTTGTAGCTATCTGGAACGAGATTTTTTTCCTTACCGACGATAACCTAAAAGTGCATAATTTAATTAAAAAGCTCAAAGAGAAGTTTACGGTTGTTTTAATTTCCAATATTAATAAATTGCATTATGATTATTTGATAAAGGAATATGCCATATTTGAAGAATTCGATAAACATGTGCTCTCTTATGAAGTTGGCTCGCGTAAACCCGGCCCGTTAATTTATAGAAAAGCGCTTAAAGAGGCGGGGGCGGGTATTAAAGAGGCGATCTATATCGACGACAGGGAGGACTTGGTTAAAGAGGGAAAGGCGCTGGGGATAAAGAGCATTTGTTTTAAAAATTACCTTGCCCTTTTAGCAAGTTTAAGCAATTTAGGCGTAGGGATTTCTTAAGTAACTTTTTTATTCTCTCCACCGTAAAAGTCTTTACGGCATCAATAAAAATTTAAACGCAAGTTTGCAAATTTTTATTGACAATTACTACATCTTGTGTTAATTTTTAGATAATGGCGCAAGAAATAGTTGTGGAAAACTAAAATAAACGAGGGAAGAAGACAAAATTGGAAAAAATAGGGAGATAATAAGGGGGGCTCAAGAGTAAGGGCTCTTTTTTTATGTTGCGATTATGGGGTTAAGAGTAGGTTTTACATATGATTTAAAAAGTAAACGGCCGGTTAAAGAAGGTGAGCCGGTAGATATTAACGCTGAATTTGACTCGGAAGAAACTGTAAACAATATTGCTTTAGCACTTGAGTCCGGTGGCCATAAAGTTGTCCGAATCGGCGGCGTAAAAAATCTTTTAAGCATCGGGGATAACATTCGAGGGAGAGTAGATATAGTTTTTAATATTTGTGAAGGTTATCTGGGTAGAAACAGGGAAGCGCAGGTGCCGGTAATTTTAGAAACGCTTAATGTCCCTTTTGTAGGCTCCGACGGACTGACCTTAAGCTTAACGCTCGATAAAGTAATGACCAAAAAAGTGCTTATTTCGGAGAAGATCCCTACGCCTAAATATTTTGTGGTGAATGCCGGTAATAAAACCTATAATTTAGACCATTTAAGATTTCCCTTGATTGCAAAACTCAGATATGAGGGCACATCGAAAGGCTTGACAGAAAAATCACGCGTAGATAATCCTAAGGAATTAAAAGCCCAGATAGGGCAGCTTATTTCTAACTATAAGCAGTCAGTATTAGTGGAAGAATTTATCAGGGGTTCGGAGTTTACCGTGCCGATTATCGGTAATGACAGCCCCGAAGTTTTTCCGCCGGCACAGGTGCATATTGATAATAATGTGCATTTAGGGGATCAGTTTTATACCTTTGATTTTATTGCTTCAGACAGATTAGGTTATATTTACCCGGCTAAGATAAACAAAGCGCTTGAGAAAAAAATATGTGATTTAGCCCTTTCTACCTATAGGGCGGTGGACTGCCGTGATTTCGGCAGGGTTGATTTTCGCGTGGATGATAAAGGTAATCTCTATGTTTTAGAGATAAACCCTTTGCCTTCATTGGCCGTAAAAGATATTTTTAAGCTGGTAGCGGATTATAAAGGAGTCCATTTCCATAAGATAATTAACCGTATCTTGGATGCGGGAATAAAAAGATATAAACTTAATAAATAATAACAGAGGAGGATAAATTGGCCAATAACCCCCAGGTTTTGGAGAAGCCACAAGCAGAGAATGTTTCTGCGGCTCCGGCGCGGCGCAAAACTTTTCCCGTTGATTACAGCGAGATAAGCCTTTTTAAAGATATTTCTCCTTTAGAGTGGGAAGACTGGCATTGGCAGGTAAAAAACAGCATTCACACTAAAGAGCAGTTAGCCCAGGTTATTCAGCTTACTCCGCAAGAAGAGGAAGGCATCCGCCGCAGCCGCGGACGCCTCGCAGTTTCCGTTACCCCTTATTGGGCGACATTAATGGATACCGAAGATCCACAGTGCCCCATAAGGCGCCAAGCTGTTCCTCTGGCGGAAGAATTTAATATAGCTCCTCATGAAATGGTGGACCCTTGCGCCGAAGACAGGGATTCTCCCGTGCCGGGGTTGGTGCACCGTTATCCGGATAGGGTTTTACTCCTGGCGACAGAGCAGTGCGCGATGTATTGCCGTCATTGCACGCGGCGCAGAATTGTCGGCGAAAAAGAGCATAAGCCGTTTGATTTATCTAAGGCGGTAGATTACATTAAGTCTAACCATAAAATCCGCGACGTACTCATTTCCGGCGGAGACCCGCTTATGCTGGAAGACGACGAGTTAGAAAAAATTATTCAGGCTATTCGCGGTATTTCGCATGTAGAATTTTTGCGTATTGGCAGCCGCGTGCCGGTAACGCTTCCGCAGCGGATTACCGAAAAATTAGTTACCATGCTAAAAAAGTACTCGCCCATTTGGATAAGCCTGCATTTTAACCATCCACGCGAGATTACAAAAAGGGTGAGGCAGGCAATGGGAATGTTTGCTGATTCGGGTTTTCCTTTAGGTTCGCAGACTGTATTATTAAACGGGATTAACGATAAGCCATATATTATGCGCAAACTCATGCATGAGCTGCTCAAAGTGAGAGTGCGGCCGTATTATATCTATCAGTGTGACCCGGTAAAAGGTACCGCGCATTTCCGGACACCCGTTGCCGTCGGTATAAACATTATTGAAAAGATGCGTGGATACACTTCGGGTTATGCCGTTCCCACTTACGTAGTTGATGCCCCCGGCGGCGGAGGTAAAATTCCCGTTGGCCCGAATTATCTCCTTTCTCAGGACAAGGGGCGCTATACCCTTAGGAACTATAAGGGAAAAATATATACCTACATTGAATAAATCAAATACTCTAGTATCTGCATTTTTGATTTTAGGCTTACTTATTCCCCCTTTTGTTTTTTCTTATTCTGATTCAAGAGAAACAGCAATTCAGGATGCGTTAGACGTACTCAAAGGCGAACCAGCGCTTGCCAGGACGGTTCGAGCGGAAGAGGAATCGGTTTCCAGCCCGTTTTTTAAAAGGCATAAAATTATCGGCGAGACGTTAGACGAGATTGAATTAGAGGTTACGCTTAAAATAGGCTATATCGCCGGAGACACCACTTATGATTTTGATAACCATGTAAGCGAATTAATGTTTCCCTTTGATAACTGGATGGGCGGGGCGAATGTTAACGCCGGTTTTAAAAAATTTTCTTTAAATATTGACTTCTGGGCCCCTATAGACAAAGAAGCCAACTCTAAGATGACGGATAAAGATTGGTTTAGCGCAACATTAATATCTTCTACCGAATCAAGGGCAGACATGGATGCTGTTATTGCCGAGGGGTATGTGCGGTATGATTTTTATGAAGGCATTGCGCCCAGAAACATAGAGCCGTTGGCGTTATTGGCCTCCGACGGAATAAAGTTGGGCGCGTTGATAGGTTATAAATACGAGAGGTTTGATTACGATTTATACGATTTATACGATAGAATCTTAGGAGTTATGTCGTATCAAGATGAACACATCGGAACATATAAAATTCAATACTACTTTCCGTATGTTGGCCTGGCCGCCGATATATTGCGCAAAGAGTTTAAATTCAGCATGAATCTTAAATATTCTCCATTACCGACTGCCAAAGATGTGGATAATCATTTATTGCGGTCTTTAACTTTCTATGGCGATTACGATAAGCCTAAATATGCTTTTATGTTTGGCATCGAAGGCATTTGGGGCCTTATGCATAATTGGAATTTTGGATTGGGCTTAGACGGCACATTTGCCAGGATTGACGGAATAACCTGGGATGAGACTCGTAATCCAGCATGGGATAAAGACCAATTTACAAAACTTACGCAGGTGTTGTTCTGGTCAGAATTAAAATATAGGTTTTAATCGTCTGCCCTTTAACTATTTGTTGACGCCTACCCCGTTTTCCTTTATAATATAACCGCAATTCGTATTTTCGGTTTAAAATAACAAAGTAAGGCACGCCTTTTAATTAACCCCGTTAGAGATAGCAACAGAAGCATTTTGGGGCAATAGATTTTTAGAGAAGCTATAAATTATGTTTAAGTTTATATTAGCTAGACATCCGCCCGCGGCGGATTATTTCTAACGGGGTAAATCTCATGGCAAAATTTGGAATTTACGGTTTAGATAATATTTTTTCCGGCTCCAAGATTACAGTCGTTGACAGGCGCGTAGATAAATTGAAGGATTTATTTAAGTCTGCCAAAAAGGTATACATAGAGGCGGAATTAATTTATGAGCAGGCTAAATTATCCGAAGCAGACGGTATAATCGCGGATAAAAACGCGAAAGTGGACTTAATTTTATCCGATCTGGAATTTGTGGAAACAAGATTATCCCGCGCAGAAGACGCAAAAGAAAAAGAATTACTTAATAAATTTAAGGCAAGGCTGGAGAAGGAAGATCTCCTATTTTGCGAGACGTTAAGCGATGCCGAAAAGAAGATCATCGCCGGTTTTCAGTTGGTTACCTTAAGGCCGGTATATTTAATAGATAAAGAAAATCCGCCGGATAAAGATGATTTTTTATTAAAGGCTTATAATGAATTCGGCTATATATCATTTTTTACCGTCGGAGATAAAGATTCCCATGCCTGGCCGCTTAAGAAAGGGCAAACCGCATGGGATGCGGCAGGCGCGATACATTCGGATATCCAGCGGGGTTTTATCCGCGCCGAAGTTGTGCATTATGATGACTTGATAAAGTCCGGCCATTTGAACGAAGCGCGTAACAGCGGGCTCTTAAAATTAGAAAATAAAGATTATATTGTCCAAGATGGTGATTGGATGCTGATTAGGTGTAGCAAGTAAATGATTCCCGCCTCATAGGATGATGGAAAATTTTCTTGCGATAATTTTCCATCATTCGGCGGTATCAATTCGCACTTATAAGTTACGTCGGCCTCGCCCCCGTAACTTATGTGCTCATTGAGGGGACAAATAATGATTAAAGTAAAACGCGCGTTGATAAGCGTATCAGATAAACAGGGAATATTAGAATTCGCCCGGGGCCTGAAAAATTTAGGCGTGGAAATAATTTCTACCGGCGGAACAGCGAAACTTTTATCCGAAGGCGGGGTAGGCGTTATCGAAGTCTCTGATTACACGGGTTTTCCTGAAATGCTCGACGGACGGGTAAAAACACTGCATCCTAAGATACATGGCGGGCTTCTAGCGTTGCGGGATAACCCCGGCCATATAAAACAGCTCCAACAGTATAAAATCGGCTTAATTGATATGGTGGTGGTAAACTTATACCCTTTTGAAAAAACTATACAGAAAAAGAATGTAACGCTTAGCACTGCGATTGAGAATATCGATATCGGCGGCCCGTCAATGTTAAGGTCTGCTGCAAAGAATTACCGTTCGGTAGCGGTAGTTTCTAATCCGGCAAGATATGATGAGGTATTACGCGAACTGAAAAATAATAACGCTGTCCTGTCGGATGCGGTTTTAACCAGGCTTGCCTTAGACGTATTTAACCTTACTTCTTCTTACGACAGGGCAATTTTTAATTATCTGAAAGGTTCTTTTTCGCTCGGGCCCCTTGAGAAGATGAATTTTCCTCAGGAAATAGATTTTAGTTTTGAAAAAATACAAGATTTAAGATATGGTGAGAATTCTCATCAAAAGGCTGCTTTTTACCGTGTTAAAGGAAAAGAGCTGGAGGGCATTGCTTCGGTAAAGCAGTTAGGAGGTAAAGAGTTATCTTTTAATAATATCTTGGATTTAAATTCCGCGTGGGAATTAGTAAGCGAATTTGAAAAGCCTGCCGCAGTAATTGTTAAACACAATAATCCCTGCGGTGTATCCGAAGACAAAAGCCTGCTTAAGGCATATCAGAATGCCTACAAGTGTGACCCGTTTTCTGCTTTCGGCGGGATCATCGCTTTTAACCGCGCTATAGATGAAAAAGTCGCCGCCGCGGTAGATAAGAGCGGATTTATTGAATGTGTAATCGCGCCTTCTTTTAATAGCGCGGCGCTTGAAATTTTAAAGAAGAAGAAAAATGTGAGGATTTTGGAATTAAAAACTCCCCAAAGCGATAATTTTGATTTTAAGAAAGTTTCTGGAGGCCTTCTCCTTCAGGATAAAGATTTAAAGGTTTACGAGCCTAACAGTTTTAAAATAGTTACAAAAAAGAAACCTGCCAAAAAAGAGATAGAATCTTTGCTCTTTGCTTTTAAGGTGGCAAAACATGTTAAATCTAATAGCATTATTTTGGTTAAAGGCACTAAAACTGTGGGTATCGGCGCGGGCCAAATGTCGCGCGTGGATAGCGCTTATATCGCCATAAAAAAAGCCGGTAAATTGGCCAAGGGTGCTACTTGCGCTTCTGATGCATTTTTTCCTAAAGAAGACGCGATTATCCAGCTGGCAAAGGGCGGCATAAAAGCCATAATTCAACCCGGCGGCTCAATTGCTGATGAACAAATCATCAAGACTGCCGATAAAAAGGGGGTTGCTATGGCTTTCTGCGGGATGCGGCATTTTAAGCACTAAATTTGTGCGTTACGCGTATCAGGCCCCGTTTCATGTAAAAATTTATTTTTGTTGTTTGCAGTTTATATCCTGTTACATGTAACCTGTTACATGATACATGTTATCTTTCCCCGAAGCAATCCGCTATTTAGAATCTTTCGTTAACTACGAAAAAAAATCCCAATATCATTATAAACGTTTAATTAAATTAGAGCGCATAAAAGAGCTGCTAGAAATTTTAGGCAATCCTCAAGGCGCGTTTAAATGTATTCATGTTGCCGGCACAAAAGGCAAAGGTTCAACCTGTGCCTTTTGTGCTTATATTTTACGTGAGGCGGGATATAAAACCGGTTTGTATACCTCGCCGCATCTATCGGATTTTCGTGAACGAATACGAATTTTGTTACCGAGCCCCGAGCCCCGAGCCCCGAGCCCCGAGTTTGAAGGGATGATTCCAAGGCGGGCACTTTGCCGGTTAGTTTCTGAATTAAAGCCAAAGACAGATAAATTTAATAAAAATTCAAAATACGGTTCGCTTACTTTCTTTGAGGTTTATACCGCGCTTTCCTTTGTTTATTTTAAAGAAAAAAAGGCAGATTTTGTGGTTTTGGAAACCGGCTTAGGCGGAAGGTTGGATGCTACCAATGTAGTCAATCCTTTAGTTTGTGCAATTACCCCGATAAGTTTAGAGCATACTCAACTTTTGGGCAATACTATTGAGAAAATTGCCAGAGAAAAAGCCGGAATTATTAAGAATTTTCGTCTCTCGTCTTTCGTCCCTCGTCCCTCGGTAGTAATCAGTGCGCCGCAGGAGGAAGGGGCAGCCGAGGTAATTAGGAATAGGTGCAGGCAGGTGGGGGCAAAATTATATGAGGTGGGGAAAGATATAATTTATAAAGTCAAAAGTCAAAAGTCAAAAGTCAAAAATAAATACAAAATAAGTAAGTTTGAGATACGAGGGATTTTTAGTGAGTATAAGAATTTAAGAATAAAACTTTTAGGCAAACATCAATTGGTGAATGCGGCTACGGCAGTGGGGGTGGTTGAGGCATTGCGATTTAATGGCGTCAATATTAGTGTCGATTCCATCAGAAAAGGGATTTATAATACGGTTTGGCCGGGGAGATGTGAAGTTGTTAGTAAAAATCCTTGGATTATATTAGACGGGGCGCAGAATGCGGCATCGGCAAAGGCGTTAAAAGAAACGATTAAGCATAATTTTTCCGCCGAAGGCGGATCCGCCTCCGGAGGACAATATAAAAGGTTAATCTTAGTTTTAGGGGTTTGCCAAGATAAGGATATTGAGGGAATATGTAGCGAGTTTTTTCCGATGGCGGATGAAGTTATCTTGACTAAGGCGAATAGCCCGCGGGCGGCGGAGGCGGAACATATCAAGCTGCAAGCTGCAAGCTGCAAGCTGCAAGCTGAAATATATTTAACTAAAGATGTTAGAGAGGCAATAGAGAAAGCAAAAGAAATTGCCGATAGAAAAGATTTAATTTTGGTAACGGGTTCGTTGTTTGTGGTGGGGGAGGCAAGACAAGCGATAAACAACGGAAGTTTCTATTCTCCGCACTGAAATCTTTTGCCGACCTGTGGAATTTAGCGGTTCGCAAATTTGCCGAAATTCCCTCGTAAGAAAAGCAGGCAGGTTATGCTCGGTCAGTTTCAGCATTTGCTCTCCGCAAACTCTCACAGGTAATTTGCCAAAAGATTTCTAATGTGCTTACGAATAAAACTTCTGCTGTTTATTTGTTAATATAGAAATGGAGGGGATGATGGATAAGAAGAGGCTTCAAACAATAAAGATATTTGCAATTGGGAATATACTGGTTATGTTATTTATGACATACTTTTTCTTTCGGAAAATCTTATTTGGGTTTCAGGGAGGATTTTTTGATACCTCTTATATGAAATATATATGTATATTTTCTATTATAATTTTAGGTGCAAGCATAATATCTACAATAGGAGCTGTAGGTATTTTGTTATTAAAAGAATGGGGTCGTAAAATTTATTTAATAATTGCTTGGCTACCAATAATCGTGTATCCATACAGGGGTATTTATTATGAATTTGGAGATTTATTGCCGGTAATCATCTTGATAAGTTCAATTATCTATTTCACCCGCCCCAAGGTAAAGGAGCAGTTTTCCCGCTAGAGCGGGATCCCGCTTCCTATTAAAATTGATAGGTGGGAAAATAGAGTTTATTATGCAAAAGATAAATTTAACCGATACAATTGCGGCGATGGGGGCGGGTGGGAATTGGAGGAAAGTCGATTAAACGCGGCTGAATCTATCATCTTGAGTAATCAACGATTTTGTGCTAATATTTGCTTGTAATCAAAGTCCGGGGATAAAGCAATGATAACTTTAAAGACCATAAAAGAAACTCTAGGCAAGAATAAAAGTTTATTGGCAGAAAAGTATCAGGTTAAGAAAATAGGCGTATTTGGTTCTTATGTAAGAAACGAGCAAAAGGCAAAAAGCGATATTGATGTCCTTGTGGAATTTAAGGAACCCATAGGAATGTTTGAGTTTATGGATTTAGAGGGGTTTCTTAGGCGTTTGCTTGGCGTAAAGGTTGATTTGGTATCCAAAAAGGCTTTAAAGCCGGTAATCGGCAGATATATCCTGAAAGAAACCGTATATATATGAAAAAGCGGGATTATAGAGATTATATAAAAGACATCCTTGTTTCTACCAATGAGATAAATAGTTTTATCGAAGGTATGGATTTTAATGATTTTGCAAAAGATAAGAAAACCATAAATGCGGTAGTAAGAAGTATTGAGGTAATAGGCGAGGCGGCCAAAAATATCCCTGTAGCACTAAGGCATAGATATCCCGATATCCCCTGGAAAAAAATGTCCGGGATGAGGAATAAGTTGATTCATGAATATTTCGGCGTTGATGTAGAGATTTTATGGAAAACGGTAAAGGAAGAAATACCCATACTGGCGCATTCAATTAAAGAAGTTTTAAAAGGCATAGGCAAGCAATAAGATATTTTCGAAGAAATACCCCCCTAATTTTAAAAACTCTCAGAAATATTTTAAACATAAAAATCCATGATGGTTTAAATTGTTATGCGTAATTTAGGTTTAACCGACACAATTGCGGCGATGGGGACGGGGTTGGGCGAGGCGGGCATCGGGATTGTGCGTATCAGCGGAAAAGACGCCCTAAAAATTGCCGATAGGGTTTTTGTTGCTAAAGGCGGCAAGAAACCATCTGGCTTTAAGGCGTATACTGTGCATTATGGATGGATTGTCGAGAGAAACCAGAAACCAGTTGCCAGAAACCAGAAATTAAAAATAATCGATGAAGTTTTGCTTACCGTAATGCGGAAGCCTAAGAGCTATACCAAAGAAGATGTTGTGGAGATAAATTGCCACGGTGGGATTATGGCTATGCGCGCCGTATCGGATTTAGTTTTAGAAAATGGGGCACGGCTTGCCGAGCCAGGAGAGTTTACCAAAAGAGCTTTTTTAAACGGCAGGATTGATTTAGCGCAGGCCGAGGCGGTTCTGGATATTATCCGCGCAAAGACCGATTCGGCCTTAAAAATCGGGACAGAACAGCTAAGGGGTACTTTATCCAACCAAATAAATAGGCTGCGTAAAGGCTTATTAGATGCGCTTGCTATATTAGAAGCAAATATTGATTTTCCTGAGGAAGAAATTGGCGTGCTGAATTTAAAAGAAGCCTTTAAAAAACTTAACGCAGTCAATGGCGCTTTAAAAGGCATTTTGGTATCATCTAAGCATGGTAAGGTATTGCGCGACGGTATTCAGGCGGTTATCTGTGGAAAACCAAATGTAGGCAAGTCTTCTCTTCTAAACGCGCTCTTAAAACAAGAGCGCTCAATTGTCTCATCCATTTCCGGCACGACCCGCGATACTATAGAGGAAATTATTGATATAAAAGGAATACCGGTAAGGATTGTGGATACCGCCGGAATTATTGAGCCGCGGGATTTAGTAGAGAAAAAGGCGGTGTCGCGGTCAAAACGGCACATTGGGTTTGCGGATTTAGTGATCTTGCTCTTTGATGGCAGCCAAAAATTAACCAAAGATGACGAAGCGCTAATTAAAAAATTAAGGAAAAAGCAAATTATCGCGATTATAAATAAAATAGATCTTCGGCAAAAAATCGACAAAATAAAAATTGAAGAAATATTTAAGCACGTGATTGGGCTTTCAGCTAAAAAACTACAAAATATAGGTTTATTGGAAGAGGCGATTGCGGATTTGGTATTTGGCGGCAAGGTCATAAAATCGGAATCCGCGCTGGTAAGTAATCTTCGGCATATTGAACTTTTAAAAGAGGCAGAGAATTTTATAGACAGCGCTTTAAAATCACTGGATAATAAGGTATCGGTGGAGTTTGTTGCTCAGGACATCAAAGGCGCTTTAGGCTCTTTCGATACCGTTTCCGGAAAAAATTTTTCCGAGGATTTACTGGAAAAGATATTTTCAGAATTCTGTATTGGTAAGTAATCGGTAATGGTTATGGTAACGAAGCCCGTATCGTTTTATGGCTACGGTTACGTAGCGGGTATCGTCACTATGGCTGGTAAGAAGCGAGGATGACGTGGATAAAAAGAAAATCGAGAAAGCAGTAAGGGAAATTTTAGAAGCGATAGGGGAAAATCCGAAAAGAAAAGACCTGTTGGAGACTCCCCGTAGGGTAGCTGAAATGTACGAAGAGATATTTTCCGGGATTAAAGAAAGCGCCGAAAAGGAATTAGAAGTTGTCTTAGACCAGAAGCACGAAGAGATAATTTTACTTAAAGGTATACCGCTTTATAGCTGCTGCGAACATCATCTCCTGCCGTTTATCGGAAAGGCGCACGTGGCATATATTCCTAAACAGGGCAGGGTTACCGGATTAAGTAAGCTAGCGCGCGTGGTAGATGTCTTATCTAAGCGCCCGCAGGTACAGGAACGCTTAACAACACAAATCGCCGACATCATTATGTCGAAACTAAAGCCTCAAGGGTGTATGGTAGTAATTGAGGCAGAACATCTTTGTATGACATTTCGTGGAGTAAAAAAGCCCGGTATCTTAACGGTTACTTCCGCGGTCAGGGGAGTATTTAAGAAAAACCAGAAGACGCGGGCGGAAACTTTAGCCTTAATTAATTCCAGGTAAATAAAAAACCCGCCTTTCTAAAGCGGGTTTTTGAAATAATAAATTCCTCAACAAGGCATGGTTATTGTGCTGCCGCTACTGTTTCACCGGCTTCAACTGTCGATGTTGTGGTTACTGTAACCGGTACCTGTGTTGTTACCGCAACTTGATCTGTAACCGCCGTGGCGGTAGAGTCGCAGCCACAAGCCGGGTTGCCGTCTGCATCGAAATACCTAGTTCTCGTCTTCAATGAGGTTTGGTCTTGCATTACAGTATTGCTTGTAGTTATAGTTTTGTACACTTTTTGTTTCTCAAGCAATTTTTCTTTCCCTCCGGAGAATTCCCCAGGATCAATATTTCCTTTGTCCAAGCTTGCTAACAGCTCTTTTTCCAGCACCTTAATATCCTCTTCACAGCTTTGACAGGTTGCCTCATCTATATTTAACTCCGGCATTTTTTCTCTGATAACTTCTTTATACTCATCAAGGATAGCTTGTTTTGTTTCCAGGTCCGGTATCTTGGCAAGCTCTTCTCTTAATGTCTGGTCCATTTCAGCTTTGTCAAAGGCGTAAATTTGTTTAAAACAGCAAAACATCCCTGCTAGCATGAGCACAGAACATAAAAAGATTATTTTTCTCATTTTAACCCCCAGGATTATTAACAGCCACACGGTGGTTTAGGCGGCTTAGGCGCGACTGGCGGCGGCGGAGGAGGAACCTCCACGACCGGGGTAACTACTGTTGGAGCAGGCGTAGGTGTATTGGTTTCCGGCAGCACTTCCCTATCTTTTCGTATTTTGTCTTCGTCTAATACGCCATTGACAGAGTTTATAACTAATTCATTTTCTAATACCTTAATATCCTCTTCACAACTCTGACAGGTGGCTTCATCTAAGTTTAAATCCGGCATCCTTTCGCGGATAACCTCTTTGTATTCATCAAGGATAGCTTGTTTTGTTTCCATGTCCGGTATCTTGGCAAGCTCTTCTCTTAATGCCTGGTCCATTTCAGCTTTGTCAAAGGCATAAGCAGGAAGCGCCAGTAAAGATAAAAGGCAGATTAGGCTTACGGTTATCATTGTTAGTTTTGTTATTTTTCTCATTTCTTACTCCTAAACTCAAAAACCCTCAAAGCCATTAGTCGGTTTGAGGGTTTCTTTGCGTTAACCGGCAACCGACTGCCTTTGCCGCCATAATTCTTTGGCGAGCTTTAGGCTCAAGGCTTTGCGTCCTGCGGTTTCCCGCAGTTTGCCCTTTACAGTTATATTTTACCTTTTACATTATAAGTATACCCTATAAAGCATGTTTTTTCAAGAGGTATACCAAAAGCATTTTTTTATATAACTCATTGTTCGGTATAGAGTTAAGCAAAATAGCTTCAAAAATGCAAATAGCGAATATATATTGACCCCGTTAGAAAATTCTTATATACTATTGTAAAGGTTAAAACCGGATATTGGAAACTGCTTCAAGAGAGTTTATTTGCAAAGAAAGATTAGCCATGGCAGGGAATTTCTAACGGGGTTGACAAAAATACCTCTAGCTACTACAATAAATCAGAGCCGGGGGATATTTCTTTAGAGCCCCGAAAAATAGGATTTTATCAAGAATAATAATAAGAGGCATAATTGAATATAAGCCTAAAAAAAATATTAGCCCAGTTTGTTTTTTTTATACTTTGCCTAAGCACCATTTTTTTAGATACCCCAAAAGGCCTTTGCGCAGATGAGAACGAAAATAGGTCTGTTCAGTTAGAAGATAAGATTTCCAGCATAAAACAGAGCGCTATAGCCGAAACTAAGACCACATCCGAGTTAATCGAGCTGCTTAAGCAAAGAGCGTTCCTGAAGATCAAAAAGAGAAAGAAGGAGCGCCTTCTTAGGCTTGAAATATTTGCTTCTGCTTCCAGCGGATACGAGACAAATGTTAATAACGACTCATCTAACAAAGGGGATATATTTAATACTCAATTTGCAATGATTAGCTGGAAGCCGACATTTACCAGGTGGTTCGGCTTAAACACCAACGTATTGTCTTTTAACCAGCTATATTCCGATTTTACTGACAGCAATTATCTTTTTAGCAGCGTAAGCACAGCGGCGAGGCTTTATCCTTTCTACCAAGGCAGAATACGCCTTGAGCCGGGGATAGGCTACGAGACGCTTTGGTATCCCCTTTCCTCAGATTCCAGCTATAATAATCTAAAGTATTTTCTTAACACAAAAACATTTTTCTCGTCGGAATGGAACAGCGATTTAAATTTTGAATATAGCGTCAAAGAATACGATGCCAAAAAAGCCAGAAACCCCAGCGGTGTAAAGCAGGAGTTTGTGCGTCAAGACGAGCGCTACGCGCTAGAGGCAGGCTTAAGCCGTAATATCGGAAGGTATATTATTACCCTAGAAGGCAAAGCCTCCAGAAATTCCTCTAATGACCTGCTTCAGGATTTAAATGATTATTATGCCTTTGAAAGTTCTCTGACTATTGCCGGCCTATTCCTGGAAGACAACCGTCTTTATATTGCTTTTACCCCTAATTTTGAGAGAAAAAATTATAAAGAGCGCCAAGCTATATTTATGGCAGAATATGATGATAGGTATAATTATCGCCTGTCTATGTACTACACACTTACAAAAAATTACACTCTATCCTATAGGTTTGACTACTGGAGCCTGGATAGCAACAATCCTCTTTCTGAATATAAGAATATAATTAATCAGATAGGTATATCGGCAAGATTTTGATTGTTTTTAAGCCTGCCAAATTAAATGGAAGCAAAGAAGATACAAGTAGCTAATAGGCAAGTTGATGGCTTTGTTATTCCTTTAGGGATAGGGCCGGTTAATTTAGTTTTTATGATTACGGATAAAGGGATGTTGGGCTGTAGTGCTTTTAATGTGGCAGCGTTGGATAAATTTAACTATCCTGCCGCGATAGTGCGTTTACGCGATGGCAAACCGATAGTCAGCTTGGATGATCTTTTGGCAGGGCTGATAAAAGAGGCGAATAATTCAGCGCAAGCAGTTGGTATCAAGGTAGATATGCAAGCTTCTGAAGCGCTGGCTAAACTATGATAAAGATAAGAACGGTTACAGTTTTTTTTATTGCGATGTTTATTATTCTTTCAATTTGCCCTCTTGTCTATGCGCAGATGGATAAAAGTTTATACTTTCAAGGCATTAGAGCCGCGAAGAACGGTGAATTAGATTCTGCCTTTATGAATTTTAAAATGTTTCTAGATGATTTCGGAGAATCTAAGTTAGCCGAAAATGCCCTTTTTGCTGTTGGAGAATATTATTTCTTGACCTCTAATTATTACGATGCCTTCGCTGCGTTTAACCGCTTTGTTAAAAAGTATCCGAAATCTAAAGCGCGGGTTTTTGCGCTTGTTTATCTTTTGGAGATAGCGAAACGGCAAAAAAACGCGGAATTGGTGGAAAATTTAGAAAAAGAGATAATATCGTCAAGGCAAGTAGTACTTTTGTTTGCCGAGTCCAAGGAGTATAAATACTTATCAGCTTTTTTGAGGAGCCATAAAGCAATTTACTCCATTGATAAGGTGGAGTTTTATATAGATGATCTATTTTTTGCGAAAGTATATTATTAGGTCCCTTCTTGTTGCCGCTATTTTATTCTGGGTAGTTTCCGCTTCCTTAAACGCAATAAATAATTTTCTTACAGGCTCAAAGCACAGGGCCGAAAAAGAAATCTCAGGGCAAATTAACCAGAAAGTATCCGTAGGAAATATAAAGTATTATTTTCCGGCCACGGCTTCCGTGGAAGATATCCGTGTTTTTAGGGATTCACCTCTTGAAGAAACGGCGTTTTTTTCTATAAAAAAAGTAAAACTGGCATTTTCTATTCCCGCGTTTATAACCCAAAGGGTTTTTTTGGTAAGCGCTGTAAATATAGATGGAGCTTCTGGCGATTATCTCGACTGCATTTCTTTTTTAAAAAAGAATATCCAGAAATTAGCCGACCTGTTAAAAAACCTCCCGCAGGATAAATTTTTTAATTTAGGTATAAAAAATGCATATTTGAAATTACCCCAGAAAGGCAATTTGGATAGGCATGTCGGAATTACGGCTTTCCTAAAGGCGGGCCATGGGTATTTCCTTAGCTCCGGATCAATCAATTTAACGAATGTTTTATCGGGTATTAAACCCGAAACCTTACAATATGATCTTAAGGGCTATTTAACCAGCGAAGGATTTGCCTTGGATAGCCTTGAAGTAAGCAGAAAGTATTTTTATGCCAAGCTCTGGGGTATCTTTGAGAAGAGCGCCTTGCGTTTTAACGGCTTTTTATCTTTAAGCAGCGGCCTATCCACCAACGCCCTTAGTGAGAAAACGCTACCGCTGATTGATAGGTTTAAGTCATTGGCTGCCAGGCATCAGGCCGCGGTTCAGGTTGTCAGAAAGCCCATGCCGGGATTGAATCTTTTTGATATGTCCGGGGTAGCGGTCTTTACTTCCCAGAATATAGAGATAGAAAGTTTAAAGTTTTCCCTGAAAGACATACCTTTTTATCTAAAAGGCAATATTTCCTTTTCTGCCACGCCCTCTATAAATATAAGCAGTTACACATATTATTATCAGCCGCCAGAAGAGAGGGGAAAGAATCCTTTAGCATTTGACCTTAATATTCTGGGGGATTTAGGCGCAGATAAATTTAACGGGAAAATAACTTTGGGTTTTGCAAGGAATGTTAAAAATAAAACCGTTCCTCAGAAAATAGAGTCGGCGTTTAAAAACGCGGCTTTTAAATTTCGCTCGGGGGAAAATCTGGATATATATTTTGATGAGGCGGATTTCAAGTATTTCTCGGGAAACAATATGCATGGTTTATTTTTTAGGGATTTTAACGCCTTATTTAATATTAAGGAAAGAATAATCAGGATGGTAGGGTTAAATTCATTAATTTATGACGGGCGCTTAAGCGGTGAAGGCAAGATTAATATTGACGGCCCCGTGCCTCAATGCGAATTTAACCTCGATGTTAAAAAAGTAAGCGCCGATGAGCTTAAATTTTTATCGGTATATTTTTCCAAAGTAGAAGGGATGCTGGACAGCCGGCTTCATTATCAGAATTATCCCCAGCCTAGCCTAAGCGGGGTAATGAACATAGCTAACGGCCGTTTAAATAATTTTGAATTTTTTAAATGGCTGGCAGATTTTTTTGGGATGCCGTCATTATCCCGCATAGGTTTTAATAGGCTTTCCGCAGATTTTTTAGTAGATGATACGATAGCTAAATTGGATAATATTAATTTAGAGTCTTTAGACGTCGGCTTAGAAGGCTATTTCGGGATTTCTACCAGCGATTTGGCAAGCAGTATACTCTTATTGCGGCTATCAAAAAATATAATTAAAGATTCGGCTAAATTTAAGCCCCTGCTTAGGCTTTTGAGGGATGATTTTTCGTTTTTAGATTTTGATTTTCAGCTTTCCGGTTTATCAAGCGCCATGAATTTTAAATGGCTAAAGTCGGATTTTAAGAGAAAAATCCAAGATGCTATACCCGGTTTCATCGAGAGAAGCATTGAGCGCAAAGTTGAGGAAGCGATAGAGGCTATCGCTTTGGGAAATGGCGATACAGAAGCGGAATAAAATGCTTTTGTTTTTTATTCAGCAGTAATATGATAGTATAGTAGGTGGCGTAGGCGAAAAATAAAGCTTAAAAAGGAGACGGCAATGAAGAAAATAATATTAATGGTTATTTTTGCGTCCTTGATATTTTCTTTTGGGTGCTGTGAAGAAAAAAACCAAACCGTTAGCCTTACGATTAAAAGCGAAAAAAACAATTATACTTTAGGAGAGAAGATTTCCGTGGATGCTATAGTGGAAAATTTATCTGATTCAGAGGCTCAGGTAATATCTTTCTATCCTCACAAAAATTTATGGAAACTAGTAAGAACATATAACGGTAAAACTGAAAAGTTCGAATATCATCCAAGTTTCCCGGAGCCTCTGGCAAAAGAACACTTTTTAACTATTTTGCCAAAGGAAAAAAGCCTTCTCTTGAACGGCGACCTTGCCGGCTGGATTAACAAGGCAGGTAAATGGCAGGTTGCTGTAGAGATAGATTTTGCCGGCTATGACGGTAAGGAATTTGGTTTAGATGCCTTTTCCGGGAGTTTAAGCTCCGGTTTTATTAATATAGAAGTGGCAGAAAAAAATAAACAATAGATGCTGGCAAAGGTATTCTCGGCTGTAGTATTAGGTTTAGATGTATATCCGGTGGAAATAGAAGTAGATGTCAGCCAAGGCCTGCCTGCCGTAGTGGTTGTAGGCTTGCCTGATACCGCGGTAAAAGAAAGCAAAGACCGCGTTAAATCTGCCATAAAGAATTCCGCCTACCATTATCCCGCCGAACGGATTACGGTTAATCTTGCCCCCGCGGATAAAAGAAAAGAAGGCCCCTCCTTTGATTTACCTATCGCTTTAGGAGTATTAGCCGCCTCTAAACAATTAAGCAGTGAAAAATTAAATGAATATGTTATTTTGGGCGAACTTGCTTTAGAGGGAAAGGTGAGGCCGGTAAAAGGGGCTTTGGCTGTCGCTTTAAGCGTTAAAAAAGGCAGAAGAAAAAAACTTCTTCTGCCTCTGGAAAATGCCCCGGAGGCGGCAGTCGTTGGGGATATCGAAGTTTACCCTGTAGAGAATTTAACCCAGGCAGTCGGCATAATAAGCGGCGACGTTAATATAGCCGCTTATAAAATAGATTTAAATGAATTATTAAAGGAGACAGCGAAATACGATGTGGATTTTTCCGATGTCAAGGGGCAGATTTTAGTAAAAAGGGCGTTGGAAATTGCCGCAAGCGGCAACCACAACATTCTTATGATCGGCCCCCCGGGCGCCGGTAAGACTATGTTGGCTAAAAGATTTCCTACTATAATGCCGGATATGACATTTGAAGAAATATTGGAAGCCACTAAGCTTTATAGTATCAGCGGCCTGCTCTCAGCCAATCAACCATTGCTGGTAACGCGCCCTTTTCGCAGCCCCCACCACACAGCCAGCGATATCGCCCTTGTAGGCGGAGGGGCAGCGGCAAAACCGGGAGAAATAAGCCTTGCGCATGGCGGCGTATTGTTTCTGGATGAGTTTCCAGAATTTCACCGCGATGTATTAGAGGTTTTAAGGCAGCCGTTAGAAGATGGGTACATCAATGTTTCGCGTATTTCCAGGTCAGCCTCTTACCCCAGCCGTTTTTTGTTGATTGCGGCAATGAATCCCTGCCCGTGTGGTTATTTTGGCGATAGCTCGCATTCCCGGACGTGCCATTGCAGCCCCGCTAAAATTCAGAACTATAGGCTTAAAATTTCTGGTCCGCTCTTAGACAGAATTGATATTCATATTGAGGTTTCACCGGCGCGTTATCAGGAATTAAGCGGCAATATACCTGCTGAGAGCTCCGCTCAAATTAAGGAAAGAGTGAATAAAGCACGCGCGACTCAAAGAGAAAGATTCAAGGATGAGGGAATTTTATGTAATGCTCTTATGAGCCATAAACAAGTGCGCAAATTCTGTGTATTAGGCAAAGAGGAAGGCGAATTACTAAAAATGGCTATGAGTGAGCTTAATCTTAGCGCCAGGGCTTATGATAAGATATTAAAAATATCAAGGACAATTGCCGATTTGTCCGGGAGTGAAAATATCAAAATAGAGCATCTTAGCGAAACGATACAGTACAGGAGCCTAGACAGAAACCTCTTCTTTTAAAACCACCCTCCCGAAAACGTCTGCCGTTTAACTTCTTAGGTAAGCAGCAATTTCTCCATATGACGGGAAATCTTCTCGGCGCGTTTCATGTCAATGACGTGTTTCTTAAATAGGCCTTTAAAGGGATAGTAATGATAAAAGTAATCACCTTGAAAAAGCGTGTTCTTTAGTAAAAATTCTTTGACCACGGACCTGATATTTTTCTTCTGGGGTGTCAAGTAGTTTATTGAATTTTTGATCTCAAAATATTGCTGGTCGAGCCCGGGGCATATCCGTTTAAGGCCGCAGGGATGGCATCTGGCGGGAAAGTGGGTGTCTTTCCGGATGGATGTCTTGGGACACGAAAAATCCGTATTCTCCGTCAAAAGGTAGCTATTCGTGAAGAAATTCTTATTTTTCTTTAATTCGTGCAGAAGTTCGAGGCTGAGGTGCTCAAATCCATCGTAGGCGCACAAAGGGAACCCGCTGACGCAGACGCCGATTTTATTTTCAGCGGCGTATCTAAGCGCTGTTCTTAACAGCTTGCGCAATTCGGCGTCGTTCGGTAACAACTGCGGGGCTGTTTTAACCTTTCCTTTAATGGCTAATTTTTTAATATGGAAAAATGCGTTATTCTTCGGCCATATTTTCTTAACGAGCCGGAAAACATCCGTCATTTTTGAAGCGTTGATTGAATTGGGGACAAAGTTAAAAAAAACAGCTGAACATTGGTTGTAGGCGTTTATATTTTCTATCCCCCGCAGTAATTTTTCGAAACAATCCCTGCCGCTGATAGCATGATACATCTTCTTGTCAGCGGCATGGATTGAAATTTCCATAAAGGTTACGAACTTTAAAATTCTTTTCGCAAAAACAGGGTCTGAGAACCTCAGGCCGTTCGTCACCAAACCAATCGTCATGCCCTGTTTTTTCGTATATTGAAAGATTTCTTCCAGGTCGCTTCTTAACGCTGTTTCGCCCCCCATGAAATTAACCTCATTGACCCCCAGAGTTTTAAGTTTCAAAAGAGTCTTTTTTATGGTTTCCAAGGGGACGTTGAAGGGATGATCATGCTTGCCTTCCTTGCAAAAAATGCAATTCGAGTTGCAATAAGAAGTAATATTAATGACGGCTAACCCGCCTTTTGTCCTGGGAATTCTCATAAATGTATTATACGCGATTCGCCATCGGTAGTTCAAGGATTATTTCGCACTTTTGCATTGAAGCATCCTCTTAGGTTGTTGAATTGACCTTAGGTTTATGCGTTTAATAAGGCCGAATATCCGAAGGTTAGCACTCCTTAACGAATCATAAGCAGATTAAAAAACATTGTGTTTTAGAAAAAGAGGCGGAAGAATTACTGAAAGCGGCAATAAACGAGTTAAAATTCAGTGCTCGCGCCTATGATAAGATTTTAAAGGTAGCGCGCACTATTGCGGATTTGGCAGGTTCAGCCAATATCCGTACGGAGCATATTTCTGAAGCGGTACAGTACCGCAGCCTAGACAGGGAGTTATGGGCGTAATTTGCTTGCTTTTTTACGATTTTATAATATAATACTTTTGTGTGTATATTTTTAGGAGAAAATTAACTTAAATAACAGTAATAGGTTAAAAAATAAGAGGCATGCTATGAAAAGCAAAATTAGGGCAAATACGCAGGTATTTGTATTAATTATAGTTTTTCTCGCGGGGCTGGCAGCTTTTTCTGTATATAAATATGCGGGGGTGAATATGGATTTAAACCTTCGCAAGAAGCAATTGGCAGAGCTGGAACAAAGAAATGCCGCGATAACTAGGCAACTAGAAGAAGAGAAAACGCGCTTAATGCAGGTTTCTCAGGAAAAACAGAATCTTGAGCAAAAAGTAGCCCTTGGGAAGCAGAATTTAGAACAGTTGAAGGTGGAATTAGCCGGCGGCCGCCAGGAGATAGCAGGTTTAGAGCGGGCAATCGAAGAGTTAACCGTGGAAAACCATGCCTTAAGCCAAAAAGAAAGCACTTTAAGGGCAAAAATTGACGCGCTTTCATCCGAAAAAGGCGTTTTAGAAGCTAAAATAGGCTCGATAGATGAACTTAAGCAAATGTTGAAGAATTTGGTGAAAGCAAAGAAAGCTTCGCGCCGCAAGCAGAACCAAACAAAGGCAGAAAGAAGAAAAACAGTAAAAGAAGCCGAAGAAAATAATCACGGCTATATCATTTATCAGGGAAAGCCCACCCACAAGCCCAAGATTTCTATACAGGTGCTACCCGTTAATCAGAGCAGTTATTAATAAAAATATAAAAATGGAGCCTTAAATGCAGGAATTCGTTACAGCCATTATTAGTAATAAAGTCCTTATTACAACTGTCTGGGGCTGGTTTATTGCCCAGAGTATTAAAGTTTTTATCGGTGTCATCACAAAGAAGAAATTTGATTTCCGTTGGTTTGTAGGAACAGGAGGGATGCCTTCTGCCCACGCATCAGGGGCCAGCGCTTTAGCCGTTGCTACCGGGATGCATTTCGGATTTGATTCACCGTTATTTGCATTGGCAGTGATGTTTGCGTTCGTTACAATGTTTGACGCGCAGGGAGTGCGGCGTTCAACAGGCAAACAGGCAGAGATTTTAAATAAGGTAATGGATGATATTTATTGGGCAGGTAAAATACACGAAGACAGGCTGAAGGAGCTTATCGGGCATACGCCGCTGCAGGTAATCACCGGATCTATTTTAGGGATAATCATTGCGCTTTTTATGAGCCGATGAGCAAAACAGGGGAGCATATGAATAAAAAATTGATTTTTATTATTCCTATTTCGCTGGCCGGTATAATAGGCATTTATTTAATTATAAAAAATATTCCGCATAAAACCAGCAAGGCGGCGCCTAACGTAGCATCGGCCCGCCAGTTGTTTGATTTAGCCAGGGTTCAGGAAACGGATAACGAATTGCTTCTTGCAAAGGCTACCTATCGGGATATCATAAATAATTATCCAAATTATCCTCAGGTACAAGATGTGCAGAAAAAAATAGAAGATTTAAATATGAAAATTATTCTTTCACCGACTTTGATCACGCCGAACAGCAGTTTATACGAAGTAAAGCCCGGCGACAGCTTAATTAAGATAGCCAAAGAGTTTAACACGACGGTCGAACTGATAACTAAAATAAATATGCTTAAGTCCGGGATGATTCGGCCGAAGATGAAGCTTAAGGTCTGGACTGGTAAATTCAGTGTGTTGGTGGATAAATCACAGAATATTTTAATGCTTAAATCTGATGGAGAAATAATCAAGACCTATACGGTTTCAACCGGGAAAAATAATTCTACTCCGGTTGGGACATTTAAGATTAAGGATAAAATTATTAACCCGCCGTGGTTTAAGCCGGGTCATCTAGAGCCTATACCAGCGGGAAATCCGGAAAATATTTTAGGCACGCGTTGGATGGGTTTTGATTTGCCGAGCTACGGAATTCACGGCACTACCGAGCCGCAGACGCTGGGGCAGCAGATTACAGACGGATGCGTGCGTATGAAAAACGAAGAAGTAGAGGAATTATTTTCGCTTCTCCCGCCTGATACAGAAGCAGTAATTATAGATTAAGATGGCTAATTTGGATTTTGAACGTCCAATAAAAGAATTAGAGAAGAAGATTGAAGAGTTGAAGCATTTTTCTTCTGAGCGCAAGGTAGATTTATCCGCTGAGATTAAGACGTTAGAGGAGAAGCTGGCAGGCTTACGCAAGGAGACCTATCGAAAATTGACCGCTTGGCAGAAGGTGCAGATTGCCCGCCATCCCCAGAGGCCGTATTCTTTAGATTACATCAGGCTTATTGCCGTGGATTTTATTGAATTGCACGGCGACCGCCTCTTTGGGGACGATAAGGCTATTATCGGCGGATTCGCCAGGATAGAGCCGTATAAGGTTATGGTTATTGGCCAGCAAAAGGGGCGCGATTTAAAAGAAAATATTATGCGTAATTTCGGCTGTGCCCACCCGGAAGGCTTTAGAAAAAGTATGCGCCTGATGAGGCTCGCTGCGCGGTTTAACCTGCCGGTAGTAACCTTTATTGATACTCCGGGAGCGTATCCGGGAATCGGCGCGGAAGAACGCGGACAGGCGCAGGCTATCGCGGAAAACCTGCGTGATATGGCGAAAATAGATGTGCCTATAGTGGTAGTTGTTATCGGCGAAGGTGGCTCAGGCGGCGCTTTAGGCATAGGCGTAGGAGACAGGGTCTCTATTCTGGAAAATGCTTACTATTCGGTCATCTCTCCTGAAGGATGCGCCGCAATATTATGGAAAGACAGCGCCCGTGCCCCTCAGGCGGCAGAAGCGCTTAAGCTTACTTCCATGGATCTATTAAACGCCGGTTTAGTTGATGAGGTTATACCCGAGCCGTTAGGAGGAGCGCACAATAATCCTGAAGAGACCGCCCAGAATATCAAGCAAACCATCCTTAAATATTTAAAAGAGTTAAGTTCTGTGCCTAAAGATAAACTGCTTGATTTAAGATACGAAAAATTCAGAAAAGTAGGCAGAATAGATACTGACCTCCCCTCCTAAAGGCCAATTTTAATTTTAATAAAATGGAAAAACAGGACATAAAAAATCTGTCTTTTACAGAGCTAAAGATGGATTTATCCACCTTAGGTTTTGCTCCTTATCTGGCAACCCAGATTTTTTCCTGGCTTTATAAGAAAGGGGCAAATAGCTTTGAGGTTATGTCGGATATTTCCCGCAAAAACATTTCTAGGTTAGAAGAGAAGTTTTATGTCGGCGGCTTGAGCTTGGTTAAAAGATTAAAGTCTAAAGACGGCACAGAAAAATTCCTTTTTGAATTAGCGGACAGGGAAACAATAGAGGCTGTTTTTATACCGGCTAAAGGCAGAAATACGCTTTGTTTATCTTCACAGGCGGGTTGTAAATTTAAATGCAGCTTTTGCGCAAGCGGGAAAAATTTTGTGCGGAATTTAACGGTATCGGAGATTACTTCGCAGCTATCAGAGATAACTAACATAACCGGAAAAGCCGTAACCAATGTTGTTTTTATGGGTATAGGCGAGCCGTTGGATAATTATGACAATGTGCTTAAAGCAATACGTATTTTAAATTCATCCGGAGGTTTTAATATCGGGGCACGGCGCATTACAATATCTAGCTGTGGCATAATCCCGCAGATTGAGCGTTTGAGCGATGAAGGCCTCCAGGTTGAATTATCCATTTCTTTGCATGCCGTTGATAACGAACTCCGCTGCCGCCTTATGCCGGTGAATAAAAAATACCCCTTAGATAAATTGATACCTAGCCTCGCGCGTTATATAGAGAAGACAGACCGTCAGATTACGTTTGAATACGTATTGATAAAAGGAGTAAATGACGGTTTAAATGACGCAGATAAGTTGTCTAAACTCTCGTCTACTCTTAACAGTAAGGTTAACCTCATTGTTTTTAACGCACAGGATAATTTTTCTTGTCAGCCGCCGGATAAAGAGACGGTTTCGGCTTTTAAGGGACGGTTGATAAAAAATGGAACGTTTGTTACATTAAGGCAGGCGCGCGGAGAGGATATTTCTGCCGCCTGTGGCCAGTTAAGGACAGCGCATAGCGGGTAGAAAAGCTCGCCTATCCGCTTCCGCCGGAGGCGGATCCGCCTTTGGCGGAAAACGCTGCCAAAATATGCATATCATTTATTCTCCTGAATACGAAGTAGATATCGGCGCTCATGTTTTCCCGACCGCAAAATACCGCTTAATAAAAGAAAGCCTGCTTAAAGAAAAGGCAGCTAGCGAAAACGATTTTATCCTGCCGCAGAAAGCTTCTATTGAGGAAGTGGGCTTAGTACATACGGCAGCTTATATAGAAAAATTGAAAAACGCAAGCTTAAGCTATGCCGAAATATTAAAGCTGGAATTGCCTTATTCGGAAAAATTGGTTGGCGCGTCATATCTTTGCGCCGGAGGCACAATTTTAACTTCGCGCTACGCGTTAAAGGAAAAGCTATCTGTGCATTTAGGCGGAGGTTTTCATCATGCCTACGCCGATCACGGAGAAGGATTTTGTGTTTTTAACGATATAGCCATTGCCGTAAGGGTTTTACAAAAGGAGTGTTTGATTAAGAAAGCGCTGGTTGTTGACGTAGACCTGCATCAGGGAAACGGAACCGCCGCAATTTTCCGTGGCGATAAAAATGTTTTTACCTTTTCCATACATCAGGAAAATTTATATCCGTATCCCAAAGATAAGGGTAGTTTGAATATCGGCCTTTCGGATGGCTCAGGCGATGAGGAGTATTTAGGGTGCTTAAAAGAAGCGTTTATGAGGATAACTGAAGAATTTAATCCTGATTTTGCGGTATACCTTGCCGGAGCCGACCCTTATAAAAATGACCAATTAGGTAATTTAGATATTTCTCTAGATGGGTTAAAAGAAAGGGATGAATTTAGCTTGGGGTATTTTTGTAAAAATAAAATACCCGCCGCGATTGTTTTAGGCGGCGGGTATGCTTTTGACATAAAAGATACCGTGGTTATCCACTCTAATACCATAAAGGCAGCAGGCAGCCTTTTAAAGCAGCCTTAGGGCTATTTTGCTTTTTTCATGCCGGCTGAAGCCACAGCAGGTTTTCCCGGCTTTATATTGATAATGGTATGTATGTTGGTTTTCCTGTAGGCGCTTCTTTTCTTGGTAAAATAAACTGTCCCGTCTATCTTGGCAAAAAGCGTGCCAGAATCTGCCACATTTAAACCCGCCTTCCACTTATTCCCCTGGCGGGTTAAAACTGATCCGGTCGTAACGAACTGGCCGGCAGCTACTTTTAATCCCCGGGTTTCTTTGTAATGTATGTGCGATAAACCACCACGTTGAGCCATTTTTAAAACCTCCTAAATAAACACATAAGTCCATTCCTTAATTCGATACCTAAATAGAAGACCCCTATTATATGTGATTATATCAATTTTGTCAATTTCTTCTGTTAAGCTTTCCGGGTTCTTCTTTCCGTGGGTTGTGGGCGGTTAATTATGAACAAATGGTGCCGAAGAAGGGAGTTGAACCCTTACGAGCTTACGCTCATCGGTTTTTGAGACCGACGTGTATGCCATTCCACCACTTCGGCAATATTTACTCTCTAAATTTAGCTTTTATGTTACGGCGCGTGAAATAAAGCAGAATGATGCCGTGATAGATTATAGAAGTTATGTTTTTTACCGGGCTGGGAATGGTTGTTTCCAGCGCGCCGTTAATACTGATAATTTTAGCAAAGATCAAAAATTTACTTAAAACAATTATACTGGAGAAATAAAGCAATAAACGGCAGCAAACCAGGTTGCGTTTTATTATCCCTATGCCTATACCTAATGAAGTCGAGGCGGTAAATAAGACAAATAGCAGTATATTTAGCGGTTTTGTAGATTTACTCTCAATAAGGCTTAACAATACAGCCGTTAAAGTTATTCCGCCAATAAGAATTTCTATAATCCCGAATAATATTATATCCCAATTATGCTTTAAGTGGATAGTATTTTTCATTAGGCTTGGCTTAGCGGCCACCGCAAGATTTAGTTGACCCAGCCTCTTTTATTGATATAATATTAAGGCGAGTTGATGTCCACTATTTTATATTCTAACATATCAAAGGTCAAGGACTTAATTTAGTTTATTTTGTCATTTAAAATATGGGGCTGTAGCTCAGTTGGGAGAGCGCTTGCATGGCATGCAATAGGTCGAGGGTTCAACTCCCTCCAGCTCCACTTCTAATTTCTTTAATGAAATTAGAAGTGGATGTCGAAACAATGTATTTCGGCGCCACCACAATGAAAGGTTTTATGAATGCCGAATTAGTGTAATTCGGCATTCACCATTATAGGGCGTTGACTGTTTCCCGTGTACCATATTTACCTTACGCTAAATTTCTCGTCGGGTGCCTCCCCTTGAAAAAGGGTAAAATCTGTGTTATACTATAAGTAGCCGATAAAGGTAGGCCCTAGTAAGGTAAGGATGCGAGGAGGCGATGAGGTAATTCCTTAACATGCCTTGAAAGAGAGGGCCGGAAGTTAGATAAGGGTGATAGTAAATAATGTCGCCTTTGTCGGCGTTTTTTTTAATCCCAACAATACGTTGGGATTTTTTGTTGGCTTGAAAATAGCCGTTTTTATGTTACAATAATAAAAATATGCAAAAAGGGGAAGAATATGGCTAATTTTTCTTTTGATATTGTCTCAGAAATAGATATGCAGGAAGTAGATAATGCCGTAAATCAGGCGAAGAAGGAGCTTGCCCAGCGGTATGATTTTAAGGGTAGTAAGTCTTCTATTGAATTTGAGCGCGTTGAGAAGAAGTTGACTCTTATTGGAGATGACGATTTTAAGCTCTGCGCTTTAAGGGATATGCTGGCGACAAGATTAGCCAAAAGAGGGGTGTCGGTAAAATTCTTTAATTTTAAAGAACCCGAGAAAGCTTTTGAAGGGACTTTACGGCAGGCGGTAGAAATTTCAAGCGGCATTGACAAAGAAAAGGCTAAAGAGTTAAATAAAATTATCAAGGATCTGGGGTTAAAAGTACAGACTCAGATTGAAGGAGAAAAAATTAAGGTTTCCTCGCCGAAGAAAGACGATTTACAAGCTGTGATTGCGCATCTAAGAGGCATAGATTTCCCCCTTCCGCTTTCTTTCTGCAATTATCGTTAAAACTTATGATTTACGATTTTTCACAAATTGAACCTAAATGGCAGAAGTTCTGGCAGGAGAAGGGAATTTTCCGCGCCAAAATGGACTACACGCGTAAAAAATTCTATTGCCTGGAAATGTTTCCCTACCCTTCAGGCAGGATACATATGGGCCATGTGCGCAATTACACTATCGGGGATGTCGTAGCGCGTTATAAGAGGATATGCGGATTTAATGTGCTTCATCCTATGGGGTTTGACGCTTTCGGCCAGCCTGCGGAAAATGCCGCCATAAAAAATAACTCTGATCCTAAAGATTGGACATATAAATGCATGGACTGGATGAAGGTTGAGCTTAAACGGATGGGTTTTTCTTATGATTGGGAACGGGAATTAGCAACCTGTGACCCTGAATATTACCGTTTTAACCAGTGGATATTCTTAAAGATGATGGAGCGCGGCCTTGCTTATAAAAAAGCATCCAGCGTAAACTGGTGCCCCAGCTGTGAAACAACTTTAGCAAATGAAGAAGTAATTTACGGTGGATGCTGGAGGTGCCATACGCCGGTTTTGCAAAAGGATTTGGAGCAGTGGTATCTAAAGATTACCCAGTATCAGGATGCGCTTTTAGAAGATTTGGCCCAATTAAAACATTGGTCGGACCGCGTAATTGCCATGCAATACAATTGGATTGGCAGAAGTAGTGGGGTGGAAATTTATTTTCGCTTAGAAAACAGCGATACTATAATTCCGGTATTTACCACCCGCGCTGATACTATTTTTGGGGCAACTTATATTGTGTTAGCTCCGGAACATAAAATAATAGAAAAGATAAAAGATAAAATATTAAATATAAAAGAGGTATCAGGCTATATTGAAAATGCGAAAAAAAAGACCAGGCTGGAACGCATAGAAAAAGACAAGTCCGGTATTGAACTCAAGGGAATAAAATCTGTAAATCCCGTAAATAATGAAATTATTCCGGTTTTTATCGCGGATTACGTATTGATGGAATATGGGACAGGGGCAATTATGGCGGTCCCTACACATGACCAGCGCGATTTTATCTTTGCCAAAGAACACAACCTGCCAATGCGCATAGTAATTCAGCCGGGATTGGACGATGAATCTATTCTTTCAGTTGATAGTATGACTGAAGCGCATGAGGGGATAGGCTATTTGGTAAATTCTGGGCAGTTTGACGGGTCGAGAAATTATCCGGCCAAGGAAAAAATTGCCCAGTGGATGGAGAAAAAAAGCATTGGTAAAATTACTACTAATTGGCGGCTTAAGGACTGGTTGATTTCGCGCCAGCGTTACTGGGGTACACCTATCCCGGTAATATACTGCTTAAAGTGCGGCGTTGTCGGTGTGCCATACGAAGATTTACCGGTAAAACTACCCGAAAAGATAAAGATTACAGGTGAAGGCGGCAGCCCGCTTTCTAAGGTGGAAGAATTTACCAATGTTAAATGCCCGAAATGTAAAGGCCATGCGCGCCGTGAGACCGATACCATGGCAACTTTTATTGATTCGTCGTGGTATTTCCTGCGTTTTTGCTCACCAAGGTTTAGCGAAGCGCCTTTTGACAAAAATGAAGCGGCTTACTGGATGCCGGTAGACCAGTATATCGGGGGTATTGAACATGCTATTTTGCACTTGCTTTATTCGCGTTTTTATACCAAATTTCTTAAAGACTTAGGCTTAGCTTCGGTAGATGAGCCGTTTAATAAGCTGCTTACGCAAGGGATGGTTTTAAAAGACGGCGAAGTAATGTCTAAGTCAAAGGGCAATATTGTTGACCCTGATGGGATTATCAAGAAATATGGCGCTGATACTCTGCGATTATTTATTCTTTTTGCTGCCCCCCCTGAGACAGAGCTTGAATGGAATGATACGGCAATAGACGGTTCTTTTAAATTTTTAATGCGTGTCTGGCGCTTATTGGAGAAAGCCGATGATAAAGCGCCGAGCCTAGAACTTCTGCGCCGCCTGCATAGCACGATTAAAAAAGTAACCGAAGACATGGAAGGCGGGTTTAAATTCAATACAGCGATAAGTTCAATAATGGAATTGGTAAATGAAATTTATAAGGCTGATGCGGCAAATAAAGACGTATTAAAGGCGCTGGTAATTTTGCTTTCGCCGTTTGTGCCGCATATTGCCGAAGAAATGTGGCACTCGCTCGGAGAGAAAGAGAGCGTTACTTGCGCCTCATGGCCTGAGTTTAATCCGGAATTCTTAAAGTTAGACAAGGCCGCCTTGGTTATACAAATTAACGGTAAAGTGAGAGATAAAATTGAAGTCGAAGTCGATATAGGTAAAGAACTCCTCAAAGATTTGGTTCTTTCCCGCGAAATAGTCAAAAAATGGCTTGAAGGCAAGCCAATCAAAAATTTTGTAGTTGTGCCGAATAAGCTGGTGAATATAGTAATATAATCTTAATAAATTTCGTAATTTCCTATTCATTGGGATTTGGTAATTGGCCATTGGTTATTTAAATATATGCTCCAGCTTAACCTCACCCGTCAGGAAAAGAATGTCATTTTGGCGGTTACCTTTGCGGCACTTGTCGGCATCGGCATAAGTTATTTGTTTAAGGTAATGCCCAAGGCAGGCGAAATTTACGCTACCCCATCATTTAATAAACCCCTCAAAGTCAATATTAATACCGCGGATAAAGAACAGTTGGCTGAATTGCCGCTTATCGGGCCAAAAACCGCGCAGGCGATTATCGATTACCGTATAAAAAACGGTAAATTCACCGAGATAAACCAGTTAAAAAATATCAAAGGCATAAGCGAGAAGAAAATAGAAAAAATAAAAGCATTTCTTATTCTTGAGTAATCAAAATAAAAAAATAATCTTTGTCCTTCCGGCGGCTGTAATCAGTTTTATTTTAGGGATATTGGCGGCGCAATTTGGCAGTATCCCGTTTTTTATTTGTTATTGCCTCAGCGTATTTTTATTTTTCGTTTGCCTGTTTTTAAAAAATGACGAAGCCTTTGACATAAATTTACTGGGGTTGGTTTTCTTTTTAGGCGCCGCATATTTATCGTGCTGTCAGGCTTTGCCGAAAAACCACATCAGCAATTACAAATCACTTTTTTGGCAGGATAAAGTTTTAGCGACAGGAATAATTGAGAATGAGCCGCAACTTAAAGGGGAAAGAGTTAGGTTCATATTACGTTTGTCGGAGATAGGGTTTGGGGAGCAAAAAGCAACAGCGAGGGGAAAAATTTTAGTTCAGCTTTTTGACCCGCCACAAAGCGCTGGCGAGGCAAGCGGGCATCCAGTATCTTACGGAGATGAATTAATCTTAGAAGGGAATTTTTTTAGCCCGTATAATTTTAGCGGGAAAGGCAACTTTAATTATCGCCGCTATTTAGCGCGCCAAGGCATATATGGCGTGTTAAATGTAAAAAAGGACAACCGCTTTGAAGTAATCGCCCGGCATAAAGCAAGCCCTATTAAAGAAATTGCCTTAAGGTTTAAGCAAAAGATACAGGCGGGTTTTTACGCTAATATGCCTAAAAGCTACGCGGCGGTTTTATCAACAATGTTATTAGGGGATAGGTCGAGTTTGCCTAAAGGGATTTTAGAAGTATTTGTCAGGACCGGCACCGCCCATATCTTACCTTGTCAATACACGAAAATGCCTTCAGCTTCATTTCCAAACTTCGTTACCCCATGAAAAACAACTGGTTAAGACAAACTTCAACAGAAGAAATTACACAACTGTTTACGTCGGCTTAACCCCTGATTTAGCCAAGAAACTCAATAATTTGGCTAAGAAACTGAATACAACAGAATCCGCGGCATTAAGAAAGATCATTGATGCCTATTTCAAGGATATAGAAAAGAAAGGGCTGCCTTACGAGCCGCTGAGGAAGATTTCCCCTATAGGACTTAAATTATTCTCTAGAACGATTACGAAAGAACAGGACAGAAAATTAAGGGAGCTAGCAGAGAAGACTGGCAGGAAGATAAGTGAATTGGCGAGGGAGGCGGCTGAGGGGTATCTTGAAGTTTAGTTTGGTAACGGCTCATGGAAGAGATGCGACCCTTGACTGTCCATACCTGGAGTTTGTTGTGAGGTAATGAAATCCTTGAGTTTGATGTTACAAGTGGTAAAATAAAGCCAAAATTACAATAATTAACTTACATGTCTCTTAGTAAACCTAAGTTTATAGCAATTGACTCTTCAATTCTTGGTAAGTGGGCAGAAGATGCTTATTCCCAGGTTGCAGCTCGCCGAGAGATAGCCAGTAGAGTATTAAATCAAATTCTATCAGAGAATTGGATTCTAGTTATTAGCTGGTATCATTTTGAGGAGTTGATAAGACATCCCGAAGAAACCATTGCCGAGAGTCGAATGCGGTTTATTTTGAATCTCCCGCATGTTGCGTGGATATGGAAAGCTGATGGTTCGAATCACATCGGTTCAGTGGTTGACGTGCTAGCAGCGGAAATAAAGGTTTATCTTTCAGCAGAATGCGATGCCACTGTTGAGAATTTATTTTCAGCTACAAGGGTCTGCTTGTTGCGTTTTGGAGCTCCTTCTGACATCCCGACATTAAAAATGTGGCGTGAACTTCGGCAAGACATGACAGCTTTAGGTTTAGGCAAAAAGCAACAGGAGGTAGCATCAATTTTACATGCGCGCCATGATGTTAACGATAATGCGCCGCTGTCTGTCCTTAAAGATAAACTTTCCCTCTCATCGGGAGAAGAGAAGCTGGCATATCAGAGAGAAGTATCAACGCTTAAGAATGAACTTGTCACACGAGGTGACAAGAGGTTGTTAGATCATCAAGCAGTTGCACGTGATTTTTGTAACGATATATTTTCAAATATTACAGAAATATCAAAAAGCAGTCTGAATACCTATGAAGCCTTCGCTAAGCAATTCGGATATACGCTTAAGGATCTTCCTGAGGGTATTACTTTAGGTGAGTTTAGAGATATGGCGGCTCGGCGTCAACAAGTGGCTATTTCTACAAGACAACTTGGTCTTGAAATTGAATCTATATGGCCGAGACTTAAGAGTCATAGATTACCTTCAGAGGAAATCATATATGAGATTCGCAGGTCTCGCAGAAAAGCAATTAGAGCAAGCGGGAGCGATCTCAATGACGAATATATCACATCATTGATGCCGTATCTGGATGCCGTTGTTGTCGACAAGCGTACCCATGAATACCTGAGGCAAGCAAAAAAACGAAATCCTCACCTCCCATTGCTTATAACTTCCATGCTCAAGGTAGGGTCATACCGCCAGCTACCGCGCGTTCTTAGTGAAATGGGGAACACCGAACATAATTGATCATTAGTCGTTGAAGTTAGGTATGTTCCTTTCTTTCGATTTCTTAAAATATTTCCGTTAGAGTTCGCCACTCCCTAAATCCTTACAATTTCGAAATGGAAGTGGTATAATTGAGGCAATATGGTCAAATTTATTCTGAAATATATTTATAAGGCAGATTTTAAGCGAGGTATTAGATACGGCTTTAAAGAAGGATTTACAAGGGTTAAGGGAATTTCTTAAAAATAGTTAAAATGATTTCAGAGATTCTTATCTAAAAGCTTACGCGTTTCTTCTGTAATAGTTAAAACATATGGGCTACCCCATCTTGTTTCTGTTAAGCTTTTTAGAAAAACTTCAGGGATAGATATTATCAGCTCTTCAAATCGAGTTTGATCTGCACGATTACCCAATACATTAACAGCAACATTGATCGATGTGTTTTTCTTTGTTGACTCATCAAAAATAAATCCCACTCTATCTATAATGACTTTATTAACCTCGGTTATTTTCTGATATTTGTAAATTTCTTTGAGAAGTGATATTTGATAGCTGTTTAGCTGTTCAAGAGATGGTGTTTGTTTAATTATTGTTGAAGATTGAGTAATCTCTCTATAATGATAGCCAGCTTTAAATGATAGTGTAATAATTACAACTAAAATAACAATGATTGACCCCAATGCTCCTAATGTTAAATTTTCTATTTGTTTAAAAAGTTGAGCAAGAGTAATTTTTCTTATACTTTCTTCAGTGATTACAGGTTGATCTTTATAGCTTTTGTTTCCTTGATAAATATTAATATCCTTAAAGTTATTTATAATTATCGCTTTACTCTGCTGTCCAACTAAAAAGCTTTTATTTAGCGATATAGCGCTACCTGTTGTTGCGCTAATAATAAGTCCTGCTTCTATTCCTTGGGCGATGAAGCCTTCAAACTGTGAGTCTCCAGAAGCTTCTACAGCAGAGGACTGTTTGTTTAATAAATCTTTGACTTTTTTAGCCATGTTCTCAATTAACTCTGGTGTTAGTGGCATGGCTGTGTTGATTTTTTGATCCAAAGAATCCCCTGCTTTTATTTCTGCAACATTATCCGCTGCCTTTACGACAGTCACAGATGCTTCTAATACCTTAATACCTTCCGCTACTTGTATTTTTAGGTCTCTTGCTTTTTTAGCGCTCATTTTTCACCTCATAATATCTTATATTATAAGCTTCTAAAATGTCATGTCCATAAAAATATTTGTTAGATTTTGCCACTTCTTACGTCAATTATAGTAGGAGGTGGCAAGATGATTAGCCTAATTACATGGTTCCGGAATAGAAGGCATAGGAAGTTGATTGAAGAGACGAAGGCAATAATAAGGTTTTATCTGTTGCTGAGGCATGAGTGCGGGCTAAGAGAGGCAGATAGGCTGAGCGCGCAGGAATTGAAGAGATTGTTAAGGTGTTTTGCGGGGCAAGAAAAAGGTTAGAATTTGCCACTAAAAGGGGTATAATATGGGCAAAGAAAAGGAGCTGTTTTATGTCAAAGATAATGCCGATTTGCTTGTTAGTACTTGGATATTTTTTATTATGGCTTCTGTACATAAATAGAAGTTCAACAAAAATACAAGAGGCCACGATAATTATTGCGGGAGTTATAATCGGAGCGTTATTTTATGTAACTAAAGAAGAAACATTAGAAAGAGCTATAACTTCAGTATATTTTATAGAACATAAAGAATCAGATTTTAATGATAATAAAAATAATGAAGATAAAAAGATTAGAGTAAAGGATGGCTTTTTGTTCTTTCCTGACAAACCGGGGTTGGGGCAGTATTATCGATTACAGAGTGGAGTGTTTGGCAATTACTTAAGAAGATCTCTGGATTCAAAAACAGATGTTATTTTTAATATGCCTCAAGAAGTAAAACCACTTTTAGATATTCAAGCTATTGCTATTCTTGGTCATCTCTCTATGTTTTATGGACATATTTGGCATGTAACCGGAACTCAAAAAGAGGTTCCCTCAGGAACGATGGGCGAATATCATCTTATAGAAATAGAGAACGTTAAAAATGATATTTCAAGATATGAGAAAGATAAATTGCCAATTTCTCTTAAACAGAATATGTTTTTTAATGATTTAAATATATTTAGGGCTCTTGCTATGCCTAAAGGTACAAAGATTTATTATTCTACGTATAACAACAGCGCCGAATACAGATTTTATAAGAGATTTTTCTTTGACATTAGAATTAAAATAAACTACCAATCATACACTGTAGGTTTGGGGCAGGTAGCATATTTTCTCGGATTAAATACTGAAGAAAAAGATTTTAATGAGTTATATTTTTGGGGAAATGACTATGGCAATCTTGCTTTAGTAACAAATTGCAAGGCAACCTTCAGCAGATGGACAGCTTGGAACCCCTCTTCTGTTAGATATAAGAATTGGGCTAATAATTTATTTAATGACCTATACAATACTTTTGACTGGTCGATTTGCTATGCAAGGATGAAAGAGTATCAACAGAGTTCAGCAAATCAAAAGATTATCAATAAGCTAAAATAACTTAAATGTCTAAAGCCCCATCCAAGGCCAAAGAGAGTCTTACGAGAAAAAAGAGATTCAAAAAAAGATTTATTTTTTTATTATCTTTGGCTGGTTTAACTATTTTTACTTTACTTGTTACAGACTTATATAACTTTGTCAAAAATAAATCGTATTTGAAAGTTGGAGAGAAGTATAATAATATACTGAAAGTTCTCTCAGACAAAACTTCCATTCTCTCTATTAAACCTCTCGCTTTTGTGCCCTATATACCTAATCCTCCGCAAGTAGAAGGACAAAGAAAAGCATTGATAGTTGCTTTGGTCAAAATAAAAAATAAGAAATTATCGAAGAATATCCATGTTAAATTCGAAATAGATGATGGTGCTGGAAGACACGTAGATTCTCAAGCATGGGATGTAATAGCTAAGCAACGCGGTTTAATTTTTAATATGTTCTATCCCGAAACTGCGATTGTTAAATGGTCTCCAGATATTCCTAATGGTATTGAAGCAATTGCTAAAAGCAGAGAAAACCCTTTTAAGTTATGGTTAACAGTTACATGGCAGGATATTAATAATAAAGAGCACAAAATAGAGAGTTATTCTGAACTGCGTTATAATGAAAAACAAGTAGTTTATTATTTTGATGAGCGAGAAAATAAATGGCTGTTTTAGTTATGATATTTCCTCTTTTGGATGTATAAGCGAGTTAATAATCCAGTTATGGTACGTTTCGAAGGGGGAACTGCCACGTTAAAATAATTAAAACCTTCGCTCACAAGGCGAGGGTTTTTTGTTTAATCAGGAGGTTGCAGTGAATAATCTAGTCATTAGTAAATTAATTCCAGGCGATATTATTCTTACTAATGGCAGAGGGATTAGATGGGGATCATTGCCAATAAAGTTAGCCAATTTTTTTAAGAGAGGTTATAAGGAAAGGCATTGGACGCATGCTGCTCTTTATATTGGCGATGGCCAAGTTGTCGAGGCTTTCCCCGGTGGCATAGTAAAAAGAGATTTTAAAGAATCTTATCTTAAGGGTGATTTTGAGTTGCTTATATTACGGCATAAGAATGCATCTCAATTAATCCTTCAAAAAACCATAGACTTCTGCAAGAATTCAGTTAGTAAGGGATATGATTTCAGGGCGCTTTTATATTTTTTGTTCTATAATCTTACCCCTCCACAAATTCATTTCATCTGGGGCGATGCTTTTCTCGGCAGGTGTTTTAATTTGAGAGATGCTTACTTTTGTTCTGAGTTGGTATGCACGGGCTTGCTTGTAGCCGGAGTGTATTGCTTTGAAAGAGAGCCATATAAAGTTATGCCGGTAGATTTTAACAATAAGCTTTTATTTGATACAGTAACAACAGTTGAATTGCCTTACAAAGAAAATAGGTTTATTCATTCTATTAAGGTAGCTTTCTTTCAGTTTTTATACTTTGTTACTGCAATGTTATTCTTTTTAATTCTCCTGGTAGTCGCGATATTGTTAATTGCTCTTTTTATTTTATTCGTGGCGGGAGTAGGGGGGATTATATTGTTCTTTATCGGATTATTTAAAAGCATACCCCTAACCATAAAAAAGAAAGAAGATGACAGCCAAAAGAAAACTTAATAATATAGTATTTTTACTAGTTTTAACCTTTATATTCTACGTTCAGTATGCCTTTGCCGGTATTGTAGAGCCCTCTCATGCCAATCAAATCCGCTTGGGCACATTCAACATAGAAAAATTGGGCAAAGCCAATGAATACCAATCAAAAAATGCCGCGGAGATTCTTAAGAATTATGACATCGTGGCGATTCAAGAGGTGATGAATACAGGCGCGAGTAAGACTGATCCTCTTGGGAATGTCGGCATAGAGGCATTAAAGAAAATAGTTTTTTATCTTGGCGATGATTGGGATTATGTTATAAGCCGAGAACCAAATGGAACAGCAAACGCAGAGAAAAGCAAGGCACTCAATACCTTTGAGTATTACGCTTTTATCTTCAGGAAGTCAAAGATTGATTTGATTACAGATTCAGCCAATTTATGGGATGAGGTCAAAAATTCCATGCAAGATTTAAAAGATCAGGAAAGGCAGTTTGACAGAGAGCCATTTATTGCTTCATTCAAGGTAAGAAATGGAAATTTGGATTTTACGCTTATTACAATTCATGCGGCTGCTCCTGCTGCAAAATGGCGGAAAGATGAAATAAAGAGGCTTGCCATCGTTTATAAGACTGTTCAGGATTTAGATCCAAATCAGAATGATATTTTCCTTATGGGTGATTTTAATACAAATGTTGATAAGAAGGAATGGGATGATTTAAAGGGTCTGCTGGGCATGAAACATCTATTGACCTCAAGTGATGTAACAACTCTTAATAAGCCAAAAGGTAGGTTATCCAATAGCCAGTATGATACAATATGGTATCAGGTAGAGTATAGCGGTGAAGATATTATTCCGGAGTCAGCACAAGTTCATCAGGCATGGAAAGAAGACTTAAGCTTTCAGCAAGACATTAAAATTCCAAGGATATTAAAGGGCGATAATAGGCAGATATGGCTTTACGGAAAATATGCTTCTGATCATCTGCCTGTAATGGTTTTGCTCTGGCCTGATAGGGATACAGATAATTTTCGAAGCAACATTTATTTAGAGAAAAGTGAGTTAGATCAAGGCTTAATCTATAATGAAGAAGCGTTAAGCCAAAAGCTAAAAGGCAAAGGCAAGGAAGAAGTGGCTGAAGTTTTAGGCGAGCCGGCAGTTAAAAAACCTAGCGGGGGAAATAAGAAAATTTTAGAATACTGGTGGTATAAGCTTCCGGAAGCGGGAATTTTTGTATATTTCAAGGACAGCAGGGTTGTAAGGATAAGCGTGCTTACGGAAGATAGGAGAGGCAAGAAGTTGTAGATAGATAGAGGATTTGGAGGAGTTTGTCAGGGCGAGGACAAATAGATAGAAAATTTAATAAAACTCAAAAGGTTGTATTGGAGAAGAGGGAAATATAGGCTTTGTGTATAAAATAGCTCTTGTATAAAAAGTCCAAACTAACTAAAAAATCTCCTTGGTTAAAAGCGGAATCTTTAAATATTATGGGGTCTATAGATTAATTATGAATAAACAAATATTGCTTGTTGAACCCGGTTATGAGAATCCATATCCTTCATTGGCATTAATGAAAATTTCAACCTGGCATAAAAATAAAGGAGATGAAGTTGATTATATAAAAGATAATGCACCTCAAGATTATTTTGGTTATCAACCACCAAAACTTAAAGAGCAATATGATATAATTTATATAACAACTCTATTTACTTATCATTTTCAAGCAGCAATAAAATCTATAAAAGATTATCAAAGTAGATATCCAAATGCTGAAGTTAAAGTAGGGGGTATATTAGCAACACTTTTACCAGACTTAATAAAAAGAGAAACGGGGATAATTCCACATGTTGGTCTTTTTGATAAAGTTGAAGGATGTAGTCCTGATTACTCTTTTCTACCATCTTTCCCCTTTTCAATAACATATACAACAAGGGGGTGTATAAGAAAATGTAAATTTTGTGTTGTTCGATTACTTGAACCAAAATTCTTTGTGAGAAAAAATTGGGAAAAAGATATAAATCCAAATTCTAAAAAAATTATTTTTTGGGATAATAATTGGTTGGCTTCTCCAAATTTTTATAAAGATATTGAAAAATTAAAGAAGATAGGAAAACCATTTGATTTTAATCAAGGTATAGATTGTAGACTTTTTGATGAAGAAAAGGCTAAAATTCTTTCCCAAACGAAAATTGACCCATTAAGATTTGCTTTTGATAATCCATCACAAGAGGGATATATTCAAAATGCGATAAAACTTGCAAAAAAATATAGTGGGAAAGATATAATGGTTTATGTTATTTTTAATTCAGAAGAGGCATATGACACTCCAGAATTCTTTTATCATCGAATTAATGAATTAAATAAACTTGGAGTTGATATTTTCCCTATGAGATATCGCCCTATAAATAGTATCCAAAAACATATTATCTCTCCCCAATGGAATAGCATATTATTGCGAGGTATTAAATTAATTACAACATTTTATTATTCAAGAGGTGTAATCAGGAAAAATAGAAAAGTCTTTCTTAAAATGTTTGGAAAAAATGCCGATGAATTTAAAAGGGGAATGCATAAAGTTTATAAATATGACAAAAAATTAAATAATAAGAAGTCAACAGCAAGTTTATAAAGAGATTTTCATTTTGTTGGTAGAACGCTAATTTCTAAGGAGGAAGAACATGCCAAAGTATAAAAAACTAGAAGCTTGGGCTGAAATGTCTAATATGGGCTCCCAAAAAGTGAAACTAGACCAGATTTTTCTTGATCCCAATAATCCAAGAATTGACAAGCCAGGAAAAGAAAAGATTCCAGATGTTAGGATATCCGAGCTGGCTATACAGCAGGATTGTTTGCAACAATTACAAAAACAGGGAATTAATGATTTAATGGAAAGCATGAAAACTTCTGGTTTTTGGGTTGTTGACAGAATAGTTTTAAGGCCTTTTGGAACTGACCAATTTGTCGTTGTAGAAGGCAATAGAAGAGTCGCGGCACTCAGAACATTACAATCAGCACATACAAAAGGTAGAATTAATATCCCAAAAGATATATACGATGGAATTATTAAAATAGAAGCTTTGGTTTACCACGGAAAGAATCCAGAAATAGCTTGGATTATACAAGGCTTTAGACACACTCCAGGTATTAAGTCTTGGGAGAAATACCCTACCGCAAGATTCCTTGCGGACTTTGAAAAAGAGAGTAAAAAAGATGTTCGTGAGATTGCTGCTATATTCAGTGGAATGGGACGATCAGAGGTTACTCTATCTCTTCGTTCTTTTTATGCATTCGAACAATCGAGAAGTGATGAGGACTATGGTGATAGATTAGATCCTGAAAAATTCGGGCTTTTCGATGAGATTATCTTTAAAAAACCCACCTTACAGATATGGCTAGGATGGAATGATAAGAAGAGAAAATTCAAGAATGAAAAAAATCTTAAAAAGTTTCTTTCGTGGACAACAACTATAGAAGGAAAAGAACCGAAATTAACCGTTTCTAAAAATACTCGTGATTTGTTGGCCGATCTTGTTATACAAGAAAATAAGAAACTTTTAGATGATTTTGAAAAAGAAATCGAAAAAGAAGATTTTGATATCGAGCAATTTCATGAAAAGATTTTTAGAGAGAAGGAAAGAAAAGAACCAATAGATATTGTTGAGTTAATTGAATACCTAAAGTCGACTGGAAAAGTTATAAACACCTTACCTATACCACAGATTAAACTGGCAAACACTCAACTGGGAAAAAAGCAGAAAGAAGAAATAATCAAACTAATAGAAAATTTAATAACAATTCTTAATGTTCAACTAAAAAATATTAAATAAAAATGCTTTCTAATTCTGAGATAACAAAAATCGCTAAGATAATTCTTAAGGAAATTAAAGATTCAAAGTTCGATAAGATAGACTTAGAAAAGTACAGTTATGATAAATTAAAAAAACATTTTCCAAATCTAAGTGAGTTCCAACTTATAGATGAAAATCAGGTCCTTCTTAAAAAAACCAAATTTTATATATGTAAATGGATAGAGGACTGTAAAAAAGAGGGGATTTCTCCTGCTTATGAGTTTAATGAATTTCCCGAATACTTGCTTATTAGTTATAGCATAAAGCACAAAGAAGATCTGCGGATTTCTGAGTTAAGAAAACAAAAAAAAGAATTAATCCAAGCGATCAACAAAATATCTTGGCAAAAATTTGAGTTTTTATGTAAGTATATATTAGAACAAAGTGGTATCTATCCTATACAGCTTACAGCCAAAAATCAGGAAGGTATTGATTTTTGTGGACTTTTTGATATTGGGAAGTATCTTACTACTAGGATTTTACCTGACAACTTTAAAATAAGGGTTATTGGTCAAGTTAAACATTTTTCAAGTAAAATTTCTCCTATCTTAATAAGATCATTTCATACCTATTATTTGAGCGTGCAACGTGGCGATCAAAATTTAGTTGAGAAGTTGCCTAGTTGGTTTGTTTCTGTAAAGAGTCCTATTTTATGTATATTTATGACGACCTCTGGTTATACTCGCCGCGCTGTTAATTATGCTGAACAAGAATGGATAATTTTAAAAACTGGTGAGCAAATCGTTGAAGATTTAATCAAATCTTCAGACACTAGGGAATGGTTTTCTCAAAAGAATGGAAAACAAATATTTAATGAAAGATTATTTATGAAATTCTTTGGAAAAAGATAATATAAGGTAAATATTTTTATTAAATCTTAGCAAGGAGTAAAAAATGCAAGCATACTGTTTGAAATGTAAATTAAAGAAAGAAATGAAGGATGAAGAACAGGTAACCCTGAAAAATGGCAGGAAAGCAATGAAAGGCAAATGCCCTGATTGCGGAACTGTTATGATGAGGATATTAGGCAAGTAGAAAAATTATTAAGGCAATCTGCACATAAACAAAAGAGGAAAAAACATGGCTGAATTTAAATTTACCCCTGAACAAATTGAGAATTTGAGATTGTGGAAAAATAGCTTATCTTCAGAAGAAGCGAAAAATTGGTATGAAGAAGAGGCGAAGGCGGAAATCCAGACTAGAGCAATTTTGAATAGCGAGGATTTTAAGCAAGGAAAGGATTTAACGCCTGAAAAGCTGGATGACTTATTCGGTTATATGAAGCATTTCTCTGCAAACAGAAATCTGACAAATCTCCTTTATAAAAATAACTCTATAGAAGAATTCAACAAAGAACTAAGAAACTTAATTCATGGAACTGATTCATTCCCAAGCAGAGTAAATAATTTCTTTAGACTCAAAGGAATCGGAATTCAGACGCTCTCGCAATTTCTGGTTTCTTCTGATCCCAGCAAATATCCCTTTGTTACCTCTCAGACTAAAGAGGCAATCCAAATCAATTCTGAACAGGATCAAGCCGCGTTAAAAGATGCAACACAAATTTTTAATATTACTGATAAAGAGGAATTACTAGAAAGGACATTAGATTATTTAAGAGATTGTGTTATTTTTCAAGCCATAAAAGAACTTTTAGGCTTAGAGAAGTATAATTTAGTAAATAATCTGTTGTGGTTTGCTTTTGCTCAGGGAGAAGAAGGTCCAGAAGAAGCCATGAAATCTTATGGTTCAATATCAATCGAGAATGATTTAAGAGATTATCTTACTGAGAACATCTTTATTTTAGAAAAGGGATTTTCTTTGGTTGGAAAAGAGTATGATACGAGAGAAGTTGGAAAGATAGATTTGTTGTGTAAAGATAAACAAGGCAATCATGTTGTGGTAGAGTTAAAGAAAGGCAGAGAAAATGATAAGGTTGTCGGTCAGACCTTAAGATATGTAGGATGGGTTAAGAGGAATTTCAATACAAAGGTAAGAGGAATAATAATTGTGAATGAGCCAGATGAGCGCTTGTCTTATGCAGTCGAACCCCTTAATGGTCTAATAAAATTGAAGTTTTATAAAGTAAATTTTGAGATAAAAGATTCTTTCTAAGCGAACCGCTGGAAAAGATATAGAAAAATTATTAAGTCCTCTAATTCTTAGCTAAATAAGGATTCCTAACATGGCAAGAGATGAAAAACAGACAAGAATTGAGCTCATAAATCCAGCCTTGCATGAAAGAGGATGGGTTGAAGCGCTAATTCGGGAAGAAAGAACTCCCGGTGGAGTTGATATTATTGATGGCAGGCCTCGCAAGAGAAAAGGCAGGACTGATTATCTCCTTTGTATTCCACTTGTTGAGGGCAAATCAATCCTGCCGGTTGCTCTGCTTGAAGCGAAGGCGGAGGATAAATTGCCTTCTTTGGGTATTCAACAGGCCAGGGACTATATGAAGAAGTTTCATGTTCCCTTTGTTTTTTCAACCAATGGTAATCTCTATTGTGAGTATGCAGAAGATACAGGGCAGATTAAGGATTCTTTGGGATTAAACATCTTTCCCGCCCCAAATGATTTGAAGCAGAGATATGAAAAAATAAAGAATATCCAGCTCGAGTCTGAAGCAGCGAAGCCATTGCTAATGCCATATAAGGGTGGAGAAGCAGCAAGGTATTATTTTCAGGATGCAGCTATCAGGGCTACTTTGGAAAAATTAGCCGGAGGTGATAAAAGAGTTTTGCTTTCTCTTGCAACGGGCACAGGCAAGACAATAATCGCAGTGCAATTGCTCTATAAGCTTGCTCAGGCAGGGAAATTAAAGAGAGCTTTGTTTGTATGTGACAGGGATGAGTTAAGGACACAGGGTATAGCTAAGCTTCATGCCATCTTTGGCGATAATGCCCAGATAGTTACAACCCAAGACCCTCAAAGGAATGCCAAGGTTCTCGTTGCGACTTATCAAACCCTTAATACTACTGAGGAATTCGATGAGCCAAAATTCTGGAAAGAAAATTACCCTAAGAATTTCTTCAGCCATATCATCATAGACGAGTGTCATAGAAGCGCATGGGGCAAATGGAGTGTAATCCTGAGAGATAATCCCGATGCAGTGCATGTTGGGTTAACAGCTACTCCAAGAATTGTTGTTGGTGGGAAGAAAGATTCCCCGGGAAGAAAAGCAGACGAAGAGGTTACCTCACATAATCTTGATTATTTTGGAAAGCCTGTTTATGAATACTCGATGGGCTCAGGCCAGGATGACGGTTATCTTGCTGCCTGCGAAGTTGTTAGAAGATTAGTTGACTTGGACAAAAAAGAGATTACCAAAGAAGATATTGAAAAACGTTCAGCAACGGATCCATTTACAGGCAAGAAGATTAATCCGAATGATATTGAAGATAAATATACTGCAAAAGACTATGAGATGAAGCTGATGCTTGATGACAGGGTAAAGGCAATGTCAGAGGATTTATTCCAGCATTTTCTTGATACAGGCGGCCCTCATCAGAAAACAATAATTTTCTGCGCAAGGGATTCTCATGCCAATCAGGTTATGATAGCCTTGAATAATGTTTATGAGAAGTGGTGCAGGGATAATAAGCGTTCACCAAAAGAAATGTATGCTTTTCAATGCACAGGCAATCCTGATTTAAGGCCTTCGGCAGATAAGCTAATTCCTGATTTCAGAGGTTCAAAGAATTCCCATTTTATTGCTGCTACTGTTGATTTGCTTTCAACAGGAGTGGATATACCTAACCTCGATAACGTTGTATTCTTCAGATACATAGAATCACCCATAAGTTTTTATCAGATGGTTGGAAGAGGAACAAGAACAGGAGAGCCAAGAGGCTCAAAATCAATGTTCAGGGTATATGACTACACTAATGCCACAAGGCTTTTCGGTGAAGAATTTATCAGCAAGGCAAAGCCTTCTAAGGTTGATGAGTCTATTGAGGGAATTGATATTTCTGTTAAAACTCAAAAACAGCAGGAAGAATCTCAGCGAAAGATAATTCGTATTGGAGAGAATCAGTTCACAGTGCAGGTGCAGGGGGAAGGATGCTCAATCCTTTGTGAGGAAGATGGCAAGGAAGTGCTTATTCCTGTTGAAGAATATAAAATGAGGCTTGCTGAAAAGCTGGTTGAGGAAGCCCCAACAATTGATGATTTAAGGAATAAATGGGTTGTGCCTGATAATAGAATAAAATTACTGCATAAATTCCCGGGCGGGGAAGGTTCTATCCGCCTGATCAGGGAGCTCGAAGACGAGCAGGAATGTGATTTATATGATGTTTTGGCTGAGTTGGGTTATGGATTAGTGCCCAAGTCAAGAAGCGAAAGGGCTGCTGCTTTTTCATACAAGAATAAAACATGGATTAGGAGATTCCCTGATAGAACAGGAAAGGTTATTGTTTCAATTGCAAGGCAGTTTGAAAAAGGCGGGATTGAGGAGTTAGAAACAACAAATCTCTTTGATGAGTCTGAGATTTTGCAGAACGGCGGTTTTGAAGCATTATCTAATCTCAAAGAAGAACCTCAGCAGTTAATTCAGGAAACGAAATTGAGGTTGTTAGAATGAAGGAAGTAAAAAAGAAATTACCACAAGGATGGAGATGGGTATCATTAGGGGATACTTCTCTAATTACTTTGATAATGGGGCAATCCCCACCAAGTGAGACCTATAATAAAGAGCAAAAAGGATTACCTTTCTTTCAGGGGTGTACTGATTTCGGGAGAATTCATCCGGAACCAACAGTATGGTGTTCAGATCCTAATAGAATAGCTGAGCCAAATGATATCTTGATGACTGTCAGGGCTCCTGTGGGGCCTACTAATATCGCGAAAGAAAAATGTTGTATTGGTAGGGGTATTGCAGCAATAAGATGTAAGGAGGGTTTATCCTATAAATATCTGATTTGGGTGCTACGAAAATTTGAAAAACAGATCGCTTCTGAAGGCGCAGGCTCAGTTTTTGATGCAATTGGAAAGGATGAAATGAAAAAAATAGAATTTCCCTTTCCTTTCTCTGTTACTGAACAGCTTAAAACCGCTGATATGCTTGAACACAAAATGAATGAGCTTGAAAAAATGAGGCAGGCAGCATTAAAGCAGAAAGAGGCAATTTCTGCAATGCATGGGGCGATATTGAGAGAGATATTTCCTCCCAAAGAAGGCGATAAGTTACCCGTTGGTTGGAGATGGGAAGAAGTATCAAATGTTTGTTTTCTTAATCCAAGAATGGATAGAACGGTTCCTAGGGATGCAAATGCATTAACCTCTTTTGTTCCTATGGACGCTATAGATGAAGAGAAAGGGGTAATTGCAAAGATAATAAATAGAAAATATTCTGAGATATCAAAAGGTTATACTTTTTTTGCGAATGGTGATGTTTTATTCGCAAAGATAACTCCGTGTATGCAGAATGGCAAATCTGCAATTGCAGAAAATCTTATTGATGGTATCGGCTTTGGCTCAACAGAGTTTCATGTATTCCGCCCTAAAGAGGGAACACTCAAGGAATGGATATATTATTTTGTAAGAACCTCTGAGTTTAGAAAAAGGGCAGAAGACCATTTTACAGGAAGCGCGGGGCAACAAAGAGTGCCTACTGATTTTTTAGAAGAAGCGCTAATACCCATGCCACCAAGAATTGATGAACAGATTCGAATAGTTGCTAAATTAAAGCAAAAAGTTAATGAACTAGAGAAAATGAGTGATGTAGTAGATAAAAAATTGGAAGCAATCGAAGCAATGCAGGGAGCAATCCTTCGCGAGACATTCGATTTTCAAGAGGTTAATAATTAACATGGCAAAGAAAAATAATAACGGAAATGGGAAGGTAATCAATTCGCAGGCTGCCATGACTAAGGCAGTTAAATCAATCTGCGATATCCTTAGGAGAGATAAGGCAAAAGGTGCAAGATTATATGTTCCTGAGCTGACATGGATGTTTTTCCTTCGTTATCTGGACATAATGGAAGAGAAGGAAGAGCAGAAAACAAAAGCCCTTGGCAAGAAATTTGAGGGTACGCTTGTTTCTCCTTATAGATGGAGGGATTGGGGTGCGCCTTATGATTTTAAAATTTCATTAAAGGAAGCAGTCTCAAAGAAATTGCAGGGATGGAAACGCAAGGAGCTTTCTGAAAAGTCATTGGGTTCTTATCTTTCTTTTGTGAATGATAAGCTCTTTCCATATCTCAAGGAATTAGGGGAAAAGCCGGGAGCATCAAATAAGCAAAAAGTAATTTCAGAGATATTCAGGAATAAGGAAAAAACCATTCTTGCAAGTGAAACCAATTTGCAGAATGCACTAGATAAGATTCATGCTTTGGCAGAAACAACGATAAGTGAACAGCATATATTCCCCATTTCGCAGGCTTTTGAAGGGCTCTTGCCAAGTTTGGGTGAGAAAAAGAATGATGGCGGGCAGTTTTTTACTCCAAGAGAGATTATTCGAGTCATTGTGAACGCGATAAAACCCGAAGTTGGCAGAACTGTTTATGATCCCTGTTGTGGAACAGGTGGATTCTTGATAGAAGCTTACAAATATATGATGAAGCAGAATCCCACCCCAACGCAGATAGAGGAATTAAAGACAGAGATATTATGGGGAAGGGAAGATGCAGGAGAGGCTATCCCAATCTGTCTTGCAAATATGGTTCTTCATGAAGTTGATTTACCAAGAATATGGCACGGCAATACTTTAACAGGAAATGTTACTTATGGTGATTTATTCGAAGGTGCTCCAAATCAATTTGATTATGTTTTAACCAATCCTCCTTTCGGGAGCAAGGAAGGAAAGGATGCTCAGGCACAATTTGCATACAAGAGTGGCAAGGCTCAGATTTTATTCCTTCAGCATATTATTGATTCTTTGGCTGATGGAGGAACTTGCGGAATGGTAATTGATGAAGGAGTTATGTTTCATACGAAAACAGCTGCTTATCAACAGACAAAAAGGAAATTACTTAGTGAATGCAATCTCTGGTGTGTTATCAGCTTGCCTCAGGGAGTTTTTGTGAATGCAGGAGCAGGTGTAAAAACGGATTTGTTTTTCTTTACTAAGGACCAGCAGACAGAAAGAGTCTGGTATTATGATATGACTTTAACGGATGATTTTAAGCCAAGAAAAGTGAATAAAGGAAACCCCTTAACTTATAGTGATTTTCATGATTTCTTTGAGAGGCTTGCCCTGAATCCGAATAACCCTAAAAGAATAAGTGAGAGAAGCTGGTATGTTTCCATTGATGAGATTAAGGAAAAGAAATTTGATTTGAAGGCAACGAATGAAAATGCCCCTGATTTTTCTGATAAAAGAAATACTGCTGAACTGATAGCAATTATTAGCGATACACAGAAACAGATAGAAGAAGGCCTCCGGAATCTTCAGAAGTAATCCTCCAGTTTCTCCTATCCTTAAACAACCCCTTTAAATTCACGTAACACTGCTTTAGTCAGATTTTGAAAAGCACAATTATATACTTGACAACTTCAATGCAATATGATACTCTAAACCCGTTATGACAAGATTCAGGGGAGACATAAGAAAAGACTTATTCAGGGTGCCGATATCCATAACAAGGGATATGGAGTCATGGCTTCAGGATTTAAGCAACAGGATGAAGGCATCAGGGGGCTACAAGCTGCCCAAGTCCTATGTGATAAGAAGCCTGCTTGACGCGGCCATGCACCTTAAGATTGACGTTTCCGGAGTAAAAAGCGAGGATGAGCTTAAAAAACGGATATTGGATGCAATAAAGAAACATAAATAATTTTTTTTACTCTTGTAAGGCACAATTCAGCATTACGAACATAGGAGATCTTATGCAGAGGGAAAATGAGGATAGGTTTTGCAGTTGCGTAGGTCTAACTAAAAAGCAGATAGAGTTCCTTGATAAGATGTCAAAGTGCTGCCGGTACTCAGGCGGCAGGAAGTTGAGCAAGGCGGCAATAATAAGAGCATTGATAAGCGTAGCGAAGGAATTGGATATTAATGTAGAAATGGTTAAGAGTGAGGGGCATCTTAAAGACAGGCTTGTAGGAGCTTTCTGTGACCGGAAATAATTTTTTTACCGTTGAAATACACAAAACAGCATTACGAAAGGTGATTTGAGATGCTTAATTTCTGCGCGTGGTGCAACAAGCACATAACCCCATTGATGTTTAATTCGGTTCACGCAAGAGAGATCAGAAGAAAGGGATACTGGTTCTGCTCCCTGCGATGTTATACGGAATGGCATCGTCGTTTCTATGTAAAAAGGCAGATGCTTGACTTGCAGCTTGAGGGAAACCTCCTAGAAAATCTGCCTTTTGAGCGGGGTATTACACAACAATAAAAACAATCCGTACGAAAGGAGGTGAAATGGCAGGATATTTTTAATTTCCCGGTTTTTGAAAATTGCGAAAATGAATTTTAACATTGAAAGTGAGGTGAGACATGAGGATTTCAAAATTTTTTATACATCCTGTTCTTGTTCTTTTTATTGCAACGGCGTTTCTCTTTTTCACAACAGGATGCGAAAGAGCAGTAACGTACTATGATAAGGATGGCAAGCCCTATACTGTAAAAGAGACTGATCCATGGATGACCATAGGCGGGATATTGCTTACCTGCATAATCATAGGCGCGATAGCAGCATCTGCAGATTCTAGTTCAGGTGCATCAGGTGCATGCCTTCCAAATCAAGGCAGAGTGATGCTTGCGCATGCGGGGAACAAGGGTATTGTCTATGATGTCTCTTCAGGCATGTACAATCCTGTAAAGTGTTTTAAGCTCATGGATGCTGAAGGCAATGTAATAAGCGAGCATCTTATAGACGTTGACAGGCTGTTGGCAAACAGGTCATTTGTGAATGTTTCAGATGTTCAGGTTTCCTCAAAGGTTGACAAAACAATGCTGAGAAAACTCGCGCAGGAGATAGCAAAAGCCAATAACCTTAATTCCATGCCCAATTCAATAAAGACAGACATTTCTTTTGCCGATAATGGCAGGATTCTGAAAGTCAATGATGTAAGCATTCCTGTAAAGGATAGCCAGGAAAGCAGGAATTCCGGACTAACAGTTATATCAGAAAGGGGAGTGTTTAGGGTAAGTGCAGGCCTAAATGAAAAACCAGACAGTCAGGAGGCAGGCCAGCTCAGCGTTACAGTAAGCCAGCTCAATTAAAAATCAGTTTGGAAAAATCTAATTCATACTAAAGGCGCCTCTCGCAAGGAGGCGTTTTTAGTTATATTTCTATTTTCTTGTGGTATAATTAAATTGATTTTAATTATACTAGGAAGTAACTTTTATGAAAAACCCTCTCCTATTTATTATTACACCTCTTCTTTTAATTTCCTGTTTCTTATCTATATATGTATATGCAGAAGAATTTATTGATAAAACCGATCCAAATTACCACGAAAAGATTCTTGCTACTGACTCAAGTACAATTTCAAAAGAGCAGTTTTATCAATATGAGCAAGCGGTAATAG
>JAUXSB010000028.1 GCA_030681595.1 Candidatus Omnitrophota bacterium | reverse complement strand
ATCTCCTCCTCGGTGGCGCGCGCCCTGGGCTCGGGCAACAAGGCGGGAGCGGAAGCGGCGGCCGCGCACGCGCTGGCGATCGCGCTGGGCATGGCGGCCCTCTTCGCCGTTATCTTCGTGGGCTTCGGCCGCCTGATCTTCGGCGCGCTGGGCGGCAGCGGCGCGGCGCTCGATGGCGCCGAGGCCTTCGCCACCATCCTCTTTCTCGGCTGCATCGTCCATTGGATCGCCAACTCGATGGCCTCGGTGCTGCGCGGCACCGGCGACATGAAGACACCGGGCTATGCGCTGGTGGCGAGTGCGGCGCTACAAATCCCGCTCACCGGCGCGCTGACCCTCGGTTGGTTCGGCCTGCCCGCCCTCGGCATCCGCGGCCCCGCCCTGGCGGCCGTAATCTCCTTCGCCTTCGCCGCCGTCTGGATGCTCTCCAAGCTCACGGGCGAGAGGGCCACGGTGCGGCTGCGCTGGCCGGTCGGCGGCTTCCGCTGGCAACCCTTCCGCGACATCCTGAAGGTGGGCGCCATCGCCTGCGTCGTGGTCGTGCTGACCAACGGCACGGTGCTGATCGTGACCGGCCTGATCGGCCGCCAGGGCGACGCCGCCATCGCGGGCTACGGCATCGGCAGCCGCCTCGAATACATGCTGATCCCGATCAGCTTCGGTATCGGTGCGACCCTGACCGCGCTGGTCGGCACCAACATCGGCGCCCGGCAATATGCCCGCGCCCAGCGCCTGGCCTGGACCGGCGCGCTGATGGCGGGCGTCGTCGCGGCCCTGATCGGCATCGTCGTGGCGCTGTGGCCCGACCTCTGGCTCGGCCTGTTCACCCAGGACCCCGGGGCGCTGGCCTCGGGCCGCCACTATCTCAGCATCGTCGGGCCGGTCTACGGCTTCTTCGGCGTCGCCATGGCGCTCTACTTCGCCTCGCAGGGCACCGGCGAGATGTACTGGCCGGTCGGCGCCAACCTGACGCGCATCACCATCGCCGCCGGCGGCAGCCTCTTGGCCCTCGACACCTTCGGCTGGGGCGTCTCGGGCCTCTATGCCTGCGTCGCCGCCGGCATCGTGGCCTTCTCCCTGGTGCTCGCCTTCTCGACGACGCGCCGGGCGTGGACCGGCGCCTGAGCCGTCCAGTGTCACACCGAAAGGTGTCACACCAAGTTGAGACAAATGTTGTGACACAGATTCTACGCCCACCTGTGACATCGCGAGAATTCGACCCTGCGGCCCCACCTCGGGCGGCCGCAGATGACCGTCAAATCGCAGTCCTCGGATACGTTGATCGCACCTCGGTCCACCCCACAGCCGGACGGATCGTCGGCGGGGACAGCCTTTGCTTGCTACTCACGGTTCAGTGCCCGGTACTGGGCAAAGACCGAGGGACCTCCCCTCATCCTCCAGGGATACATACCGGCGGGCGAGCCGGGCGGGGCATGGCCAAATATCGTCTCGGTCTGCCTCCCGATCCGCAGCCCAGGACCCCCAGCGTGACGGGTCACGTGGAGCAAGTGCTGCGAGAGGGATGCATTCCGTCACGACGAGGAGCCGTCCCGGAAAGCAACCGGGCGGCTCGGCCTTTTTAGACAGGCCTCGTGCGACGATAGCGGGTTTATAGGACGATTCCGGCAGAACCTGCAACTATCCTATTTCAATCCTGCCATGCGTTTTTCACCAAGGTGCCAGCATTGCCAGCACTGGCTCATTGGCCAAGTAGTCGAGTACGTAAGGTTCAAGTCGTGGACAGCGCACCCTACACCGCGTCCGATGGATCTTGCGCCTTCCAGAAGTTCACGCCCTCGTTCTTCGAGATCGAGACGAACATAGTCTGCCAGTGTTCGTACTTCTCAGGATCGGGCAACAATGACGCGTCTTTCGTGAAGTCGGCCGACGTGATGATGGGGGCCTTTGCTCTCAGCCGTGGCGGCAACTCACCTTTGAGCTTGTTGGCATAGACGCGCAGATCATCACCCAGGAGCTTGCTGAGAAAAATGGCGTCGTCGGTGTACGTCTCGATACTGTCGAGGTTAGTGAGGTAACGCGCATCCGTCGCAT
>JAUXSB010000025.1 GCA_030681595.1 Candidatus Omnitrophota bacterium | reverse complement strand
GCGCTGGCTGGTGCTCAACGCCGCCTACATGATGGACACCGTGGGCAACAAGGTGGCCAAGGCGGAGATCGCGATGATCAAGGTGCTCGCCCCCACCATGGCGCTGCAGGTGATCGACTGGTCGATGCAGGCGCACGGCGGCGGCGGCGTATCCGACGACTTCCCGCTCGCCATGATGTACGCGCATTCGCGCACGCTGCGCTTTGCCGACGGCCCGGACGAGGTGCACCGCAACGCCATCGCCAAGCTGGAACTGGCGAAGCACATGAGCGTGCCCAAGACGGCCAAGACCGCCTGAACCTGACCAATTGAAAGGGAGCCAACGATGCTGAAGCTCGGCGGATTTGCAGTCAGCAATTATTACAACAAGGTCAAGGTCGCGCTGCTGGAAAAGGGCATCCCGTTCGAGGAGGTGTACTGCCTGACCTCGCAGGACGAGGCCTACCTCAAGCGCTCGCCCATGGGCAAGGTGCCCTACCTCGAAGTGGACGGTGAGTTCCTGTGCGAGTCGCAGGTGATCTGCGAATACCTCGAAGACCACTATCCGGACCATCCGCTGTACCCGAAAGACGTGTTCGAGCGCGCGCGGGTGCGCGAACTTGTCACCGTCATCGAACTGCACATGGAACTGGTGGCGCGCCGCCTGTATACGCAGGCGTTCTTCGGCGGCAAGGTGTCCGATGAGGTCAAGGCGCAGGTGGAGAAGGAACTGGCGAAAGGCGTGCGCGCGTTCAAGCAGCTGGCGAAATTCTCGCCCTTCATCGCCGGGGCCGACCTCTCCTACGCCGACTGCGCCGCGGGCGTGCACCTGCCGCTGGTGTCGTTGTCGAGCAAAATCGTCTATGGCCGCGACGTGCTTGACGATTGCGCCCCGGTGAAACCGTACCTGAAAATGCTCAACGAGCGCCCGGCGTTCAGGAAAATGAACGACGACCGCAAGGTGGCGACTGAGGCGATGGCGGCGGCGCGCGCGAAGAAGGGCTGAAGGCGGGCGAGTAGAACTTTATCGGTTGGGCCGTTCCGGTCCCGGACGGGGAGCCGACGCTCCCCGTCTGCTGTCACCAAAGGCGTCGTAGTCTTATCGGGTAGCGCATTGAGCAAGAAGATCATCTATTTCTTCCGGCTCGAGTCCGGGGCCGGATACCGCTTCGACGTCGAATTCGATCGACCTCCTGCGGGCGGTGACCTGCCCGAGTGGGCGCGCCAAGAGGTGGATAGATGCCCGCATTGCCCGCTGCCTGACGCTCCGGGCGCGCCTTGCCCGGCAGCCGCCGATCTGGTGCCCGTGGTGGAGAGATTTTCCGCGCTGTCTTCGATAGACCGGGTTGAAGTCCACGTGGTGACCCCGCAATACGAGGCACGCAAGCGCACCGATACTCAGACCGCCCTGCGCGCCTTGATGGGCCTCATTCTGGCAACCAGCGCATGCCCGATACTCGGGCGCATGCGGCCGCTGGCGCATATGCATATGCCCTTCGCCACCGGGACGGAGAACGTATATCGCATCGTGTCGATGCACCTTATGGGTCAATTCCTGCGCGGCGAGCCCGCGGGACTGGACGGGCTCAAAGAATTCTTCGCCGATATCGAGCGGCTCAACCACGCTTTCTTCGCCCGCCTGAATCGTGCGGTGCAGCGCGACGCCGGGATCAACGCGCTCGTGTCGCTGCAATCGCACAGCATGCTGGCCAGCATGTCCATTGAGACGGAGATGGAAAACATCCGCGCCTGGTTTCAGCCGACCGCCGCGGGCGATCCAGGGGAGATTGCCTCGCCGCCCCGTTGATTTTTGTCAACGCCCGATTCGGCAAAGGTGTTATGAATAGGCCTATTCTTCTGGAGGGGCAATGTTCAATCTCAAGGTCGGACAGGAACTGGAATTCATCGAACCGGCAACCACGGATGGCCTGGTGATACCGAAAGGCACCCGCGTGCGGGTAGGCGCGATCCTGTCGGAGATGACCGAATCGAAAGTCACGCTGGTGGTGGTGCATGGCGGAGGACTGCCGGAGACGCTGACGGTCGACAGACATGTCGTGACGCTGCATTGTCGTCCGCCGCAGGACGCGCCGTGACCGGTCACTCGCCGGAACGACGGCGTCGACCGCGGCGGCGCGAACTCATCCCATCGGGCTGGTCGGATTCCTGTCCTGCAGGATGTCTTC
>JAUXSB010000018.1 GCA_030681595.1 Candidatus Omnitrophota bacterium | reverse complement strand
CGCTTATTCCAAAGTTCTTGAGAACTTTGGAATAAGCGGCTTACTAAATTTTAAATTATTTTTGTAAAGTTGATTTTAGAAAATCGGAAAAACGCGGGATATCAAATTCTATTGTTATAAAAAGCGACAAAGCAATCAATATTATAAAACATGTCATCGTAATTCCCTGCTCCACTTTTATTGAAACCGGCTTGCCTTTTATTTTTTCAATTAACAAAAATATTAATTTTCCGCCATCTAAAGCTGGAATAGGAAATAAATTAAATATGGCAATGAACACACAAATAATTCCTATAAAATACAAAAAGAATCCAATTCCATAACTTGCCGCATTAGCCAAAAATATTGTGATGCCAAGAGGCCCTGCGAAAGAAGCTCCTTCTGGAACGCCCTTACCTATTACCAGGTCTGCCAAGACAACATATAACCCCTTCAGCGCGTTTACTGTTGTCTGCCATGTATAAATTGCACCGTGTATAGGAGCCATATACCAGGCCGATTTTTGAATAAGGGTTGCCATTCTTTCCAAACCAATTCCAACTGCCCCCACTCCTGCCGGCGGGTTGACTCTTGGTGATAAAAGAACATCAAAGGTTTCTCCGTTTCTTTGCACTGTAATATCTATTTGCTCGCCTGCGTAAGCTTTTGTAAAATCCTGAAAATCTTTAACTTTATTCAACTTTACTGTTTCTGGTTTCGACTGCGCGCTTTCATATCTCATACTTTCAATTTGCAATAGAGTATCCCCTATTTTCAGGCCTGCCTCTGATGCTGGCGAACTTGAAGAGACCGCAATCACTTTTATTTGGGGGTTAACTAATCCCTGCACATCATTATCTCCAACAGGAAGGTCAGCTCCCATTGCAAAAACAACAGAAAAAATAATTATGGCAGCTATCCAAAATGCTGCAACTCCGCCAATAATAATCAAAACTCTTTTCCATATTTTAAGATTCGCAAAACTTCTATAATCATCAACTCCTCCTTCCTCGCCGTAAATTCTAACAAATGCCCCAAGGGGTATCCAGTTTATAGAATAAATTGTTTCTCCAATTTTTTTTCCGAATAATCTTGGCGGGTATCCAATGCCAAATTCATCAACTCTTACGCCAAATTTTTTAGCTATAATAAAATGCCCAAATTCGTGAATAACCATCAGGGCAATCAAGGTTAAAAAAGCTATTATTAAAATTAGGATTGTTGAAATCATTAAATTAATTCGTTTTTCTTTTTCTCCACTAAATTCTTTATTTTCTCGTTGTACTCGTCAATTAATTTTTGAAGTTCGTCTTTTCCGCGGAATTTGTCGTCCTCTGAAAGTTCTTTTGCTTTTTGAGCTGCCTGAATTTTGTTCCAAACATCTTCGCGCTGGTGCCTTATTGCTTGCTTTGTTTGTTCTGCTTTTTCGCCCAATGTTTTTGAAAGCGCATTTCTGTATTCCTCTGTAAGCAAAGGCAAATTTAATCTGATTAAATTTTTATCAACAATACATGACATTCCAAGCCCAGACTGGGAAATTGCCTTTTCAATTGGCTCAATATAAGAAGTATCCCACGGCTGAATAACAATCTGGTTATTTGATGGCGTTGAAATTGCGCCCAATTGCTTTAAAGGGAACTTTTGGTTAAAAGCATTAACCTCAATATCTTCAACCAAAGCCGGCGA
>JAUXSB010000017.1 GCA_030681595.1 Candidatus Omnitrophota bacterium | reverse complement strand
TAAATTCCGTCTTTCTCCGTGCCCTCCGTGCCTCCGTGGTAAATTTCTTCGTCCGATGTAAATTTCTCTGTTAATAGCAAATGAAGATGTCCGGTTTAAGTAGCACATTAAATGTCCGGTTTTGGTTCATCTCCTTTTCTTAAATTTCTTAAATTGATATCACCAGCAGTAGAAGCGGTGGGAATGTGGAAAAGTCGCTTTGAGACTTGATCGGTCAGGTCGTTTGCGACTTTTCCAAGCGGTTGTGTAAAACTCCGGCTTCGGGAGTTTTGCACAACTGCGGCATTTCCACGGCTTTTTGTTTGTTTTCTCAATGGATTTCCATGGGCATCGAAGACGCCGACCTGGTGTGGTCCAAAGGCGATCGTTATTGACTCGTCGAGGTGTTCGCAGACCATCACCCGGCAATTTGCAAGGCTGCCTCGAAAGCTTTGTCTGTCGATTTGCAGGACCATGTTTTTGAACTTCACGGTGTTGTCGCGGTTAACCACTCGTTCGCTTTGGAGCGAGAAAACCTGGTCGAGATCACGCCGATGGCACGGGACAAAAGCCGTCCCTTCTTCGCTTGACGCAACGGCAAACCGGCGGTTGAATTCAGCGATATATTCACGTTCAAGAAAGTGGTTGGCTTCCTCGACGGTGTTAATATCTTTAATCCGCAGTTCCTGCGGCAGCCGTCCCTGCCAGGTGCCAAAGCTGCGTTCGCTGCGGCCTCGTGCCTGCGGCGAGTAGGCCGGAATCATCTGTATGCCCAGTTCTCGCAAGGCCCGTCCGACCTGTGTCAGAGCCTGCCGATCCACCGGCTCGCCCGCCTTTGGCGTTGTCCAGAAGTGGCTCGCACGGTCAGAATACAATGCACAGAATATCCCCTGCCGCTCGATCACTTTTTTTAGTCCGGCCATCACCGTCCGCGTCGATTCTTCATCCACCAGCTGTGTGTAATAGATCTCGCTCGTTGCGTCATCCATGATCACGATCAGGTCGTACCAACGCCCGTCGCCAAACCATTGATGCTCCGATCCGTCGATATGCAGCAGCATCCCCGAGAGCGGCCGCCGCTCT
>JAUXSB010000057.1 GCA_030681595.1 Candidatus Omnitrophota bacterium | reverse complement strand
ATCGGGCACGATGCGGGTGACCAGGCCCATGCCGAACGCCTCCTGGGCGGAGAAGTGCCGGGCGGTAAAGAAGATTTCCTTGGCATGCGATGGGCCGACCAGATCCGTCAGGATCTTCAAGCCGCTGGCACGGTTTCCGTGGCCGAGGCGCGCCGCCGGCACGCCGACCTTGCGGATGGCGGAGGCGATGCGGATGTCGCAGTGCAGCGCCGTCGCCAGCCCGCCGCCGATGCAGTAGCCGCGGATGCGGGCGATCGTCGGCTTGGAGCATTTGACGAGCCGGGTGTTCGCGGCCTCGCCGATCTTGTCGTAGTAGGCCACCTGCTCGGGCGTGTTGCGCGCTTTCTCGAATTCCGAGATGTCGGCGCCCGAGACGAAGGCCTTGTCGCCGGCGCCGGTGACAACGACGACGCGGATCGCCGGATCCTTCTCGAACTCGTCGAGGATGACCGGGATCGCCTCCCACATGTCGGTCGAGGTGGCGTTGTGCTTCTGCGGCTTGTTGAACACGAGCCGGCCGACCGGCCCCGCCTTCTCCGCGATCATGTTGGGAGTCGGACTGAAGTTGCTCATCAGACCACTCCTCGCTTGCGGAAACCGTCGATCGCGGCGGCGTCATAGCCGAACTCCGACAGGATCGAAGCGGTGTGCTCGCCCTGCTCCGGCGTGGCGGTCCACTCTTCGACCGTGGTGCGGCTCATGTTGATCGCCTGGCCGATCACCTCCTGGAGGCCGAGCTTGGGATGGTTCACTTCACGCGCCATCCGCAGGTGCTTGACCTGCGGGTCCGCGAACATCTCGTCCATCTTGTAGATCGGACCGGCAGGTACGCCGGCCTTGTTCAGCTTCTCGACCGCCTCGGCGCTGGTGAAGCCGGCCATCCGATTGTCGATCTCTGCGTTCAGCAGGTCGCGGTGCTTTACCCGCGCCTTTGCCGTCGAGAAACGCTCGTCGGTCAGCAGCTCTGGCGCCTTGATGCTTTCGCAGAAGCGTTTGTAGATGTGGTCGCCCGACGCCGCGATGTTGATGTAACCGTCGCTGGTCTTGAACACGCCGGTCGGGATTCCGGTCGGATGGTTGTTGCCGGCCTGGCCCGGTACGTCCTTGGCCAGCGTCCAGCGCGCCGCCTGGAAATCACACATTGAGATCATCGCCTGCAGCAGCGAGCTCGAGACCCACTGCCCCTGCCCCGAAACCTCGCGCTCGAGCAGGGCGATCAGGCAGCCGATAGCGCAATGCAAGCCCGCCCCCACGTCGGCGACGGCGATGCCGGCGCGGACCGGACCGCCGCCCGGCTGACCGGTGACCCACATGATGCCGCCCATGCCCTGGGCGATCTGG
>JAUXSB010000013.1 GCA_030681595.1 Candidatus Omnitrophota bacterium | reverse complement strand
CAGGGTGGCGAGCCTGAGCGGCATCACCGAGAAATTGAGGAACATCGCCAGCCACAGCCGCATCAGCCGCCGCAGCGTGTAGTTGGATTTCCCTTCATTGCGCGGCAGATGATGGACTTCCAAGCGGCCGACGTTCTGCGTCACCTGGAACACCAGGCCGTCGACATAGGGAAAGGGTCCTTCGTAGCTCGCCACGATGCGCTCGCGCACGAATGCCGAGAGACAGCGGAAGCTCGAGAGATAGAGGCCGGGCGGCTTGTCGATCAGCCGGTCGGCGCACCAGTTGGTGAAGCGGCTGCCCCAGTTGCGCCAGGCGGCGTGCTGCTTCTCGGCATAGTAGGTGTAAACCGCGTCGTAGCCGCCATCGCGCGCATGCTCGAACAGGCGCCGGACCTCGGCAGGCGGGTTCTGCAGATCGTCGTCCATGGTGATGGCATAGGCGCCACGCGCCCGGGCAAGACCCGCCATCACCGCGTTGTGCTCGCCAAAATTGCGGCTGAGGCTCAGCAGCGTGATGGGCGCGCCCGGCTGGGCGGCAAGTTCCTTGCAGACATCGAGACTGTTGTCCGGGCTGCCATCGACCACCAACACGATCTCGAGACCGCCCTCGATCTCGAGCGCGCGCAGGGCCGCGACCAGTTCGCCGATCGTCGCGGCGCCCATGTATACCGGTATGACGACGGACAGGCCCGGTGCCGGACCGTCAGCCATCACGCGCCGCCACGACGATCAGGGAGCCGCCGAACGGCAGGTTGAGACCGGCCAGGAGCACCGCGCGCTCGATGGCGAGCGTCGCGGTGAACAGGGCGTCCAGCCAGCGCGGATACTCGCGCACGTCGCTTTCGGCATCGTCGCGCTCGAAAAGGCGATGAACCAGCATCACGGGAAACAGGAGCGTGTTCCAGTAGCTCGACCTGACGATGCGGAACCCGTGATCCCTGAGCAGGGCATGCGCCTCGCCACGACTGAAGCGGCGGGCATTGTGCGTGCGTCGGTCGTGCGCCGAAAACATCCATTTGTAGGCCGGGAGGTTGAAGACGGCGAAGGCGCCGGGGCCGAGGCAGCGATGCGCTTCGGCCAGGGCGCGCGCCGGATCGACCGTGGCATGGCAGAGCACGTCGAGCGAGACGTAGCCCGCAAGCGTGGCCGTCCCCAGCGGCATTTCGTTGACCGACCCCGACGCCACGGGCCGCCCGGACTTGGCCATGGCAAGGGTGGCGGCGACGGCGTCGTAATCCAGTCCCAGGGTGGGATGTCCGACGACGTCGGGCCCCAGAACCCGGAGCATGCCACCGGTGCCGCAGCCGGCATCGAGTACCGGTCCTGCAACCGACGATCGGCCCAGCACGCAGACAAGCAGCCGGGCAGCCAGAATACGCAGGCCGCGATACCACCACATGCTGTCTTCGACGGCATGCATACGTTCGTATTCTGCCCGTTCCACGCCCCGCCCATCGCTGCAAAGCCTCGTCTTCCTGTCAGCTTATGATATCTTCGCCCTGCCTTGCCAACTGTTCCGATCAAACCTCCGGCGATTTCACCGCGCGTCGAGCGGTTGCTGCTGGTACCGCTGTTCGCGCTGCCGGTCCTGTGGCTGGCTGGCTATTTCTTTCCCCCGATCAACCATGACGTGGCGGCGATCCTCGACGTCTCGGCGCGCTGGATCGGCGGCGAAAAGCTCT
>JAUXSB010000010.1 GCA_030681595.1 Candidatus Omnitrophota bacterium | reverse complement strand
TTATAAATGCGGCGTCCACTTTAGGCGCAGGAGAGAAAGAGCCGGCTTTAATATCAAACAAGATTTCCGGCCGAGAATGATACCGTACAAAACAAGTCAGGGCGCCATAATCTTTCGTTGAGGGTTTTGCTGCGATCCTCTTTGCCACTTCCTTTTGCACGGTAAGAAAAATAGAATCTATCCTGTCACGAAAACCAAATAAACGCTCGATTATGGGCGAAGTAATATAAAAAGGGATATTGCCTACAACGATAAGCTTTTTTCGAATGAATTTTCTAGGAATAACATATTTTAAAATATCCTGATTGACAATTTCAATGTTTTTTTCATCCTTGAATTTATCATGCAGTACCTCCACAGCCCGCTTATCAATCTCTAAGGCAATAACTTCTCCGGCACTCTTAATCAAAAAATTGGTAAGCGTGCCTAAGCCGGCTCCGATTTCAAGCACCGTATCTTTCTTCTCCAGGCCCAAATGTGAAACTATTTTTTTAAGGATATTTTCATCGAAAATAAAATTCTGGCCGAGGCTCTTTTTAGGAAGAAATTTAATATGCATTACTTACTGAACCTCCAATAAATAATGGGCACATTGGAGACCTATGTTTGAGCCTGATGCAAGGCGCGGCGACGAAGGCGTACCCAATGCGGTACGCAGAGGAGAAGCAACGAAGCAGCAGGCCAAAGATAGGTTCCCCCTTCGGGGCTGGCCGCTTTTGGGCTGCGACTGCGTCGCTCGTCCTTGGCGTAGCACATAGACTACGCCTGCGTCCTCGTTCCTTGTCTCGCTCCAAAATCGTCACAGCCAATGTATCCATTATTTATTGGAGGCTCAGTAGCAACCTTTGGGCTGTCTTTATGGCGGAAATCATGCTTGAAGGGTCTGCTTTAAATTTAGAGGCAATATCAAAAGCGGTGCCATGTAAAGGCGAAGTCCGGATAAAGGGAAGGCCGAGAGTTATATTTACTCCGCTTTCTTTACCTGTCAGCTTTAAAGGAATAAGCGCCTGATCATGATACATCACCACCACGGCGTCAAATCTATTGTTTAGAGCTAGACTTAATAGGGTATCGGCGGGATAAGGCCCGCTGCATTTAATCTTACCTTGCATTTCTCTAATTGCCGGAATTATTTTATTTTCCTCTTCGTCTCCGATAAGCCCGCTGTCTGAAGCATGCGGATTAAGCCCGGATACAGCAATATGAGGATTTTTTATACGGTAGAGTTTTTTCAAAAAAACGCTGGTCAGCTCAATAACCTCGCAAATCTTGTCAACGCTAATTTGACCTGCCACTTCTCTTAAAGGAATATGCTGTGTAACCAAAGCAAGAATCATCTTATCATTAGTAAGCAGCATCGCTGATTTTCGGCTGCCTGTTTTTTCCGCCAAATAGCCGGTTTGTCCGGAAAAACCACTTTTATATAAGGCAACTGCCTCTTTATTCACCGGCCCGGTCACTAAGGCTTTAATCCCCTCATCATTTATCAAATCCAACGCCTTATCTATATATTCTAAAGACGCTTTGCCATATTCGACACTAGTTTTTCCGAAAGAAAAATCTTTGTGATTTACATTCTTTAAATCAATCATTTCTATTTTTCCTATAAGTTTCTTAAACCCCTTTATTTTACTAAGGACAAAAACATCCCCCACAATGATAAAATTGTTTTGTTTGCCTATATCGCCTTTTGAGAGCGCCTTAACCGTCACCTCCGGCCCTATCCCGGACGGATCTCCCATTGTTATGATAATCTTTTTGGCCGACATAGCGAATTACTTCCTCTCCTCATCCTGCCTTAACTCCCTCCACCAAAGCACACGTGCTCCGGCACCAAGGCGCGGCGCGCCTACTCCTCCGAAAGCAACTTTACCCGGTACAACATCAAGGTAATATTTTGAAACAGGAGTTACTGTTACAATCTCAACCTGATCATCGGTTACATCTATTTGGGCTGCCCCGGAATCAAAGGTAACCGCGGAAACCTGGGCCGAAGACGTAGCACTCTTATTTGGGATGGCTTCAGAAAGTTTCACCATAAAACTAATAGAGCTGTCATTGGTAATATTTTTACCGTCAGAGTCAATTAGTTTTATATTAACGGGTAATGTCCCTACCGGGCCTTGTGTATCTATTACACGGATAACCCCTTCCTTAATAGTAAATTTTGAAGATTTACCGCTGACTGCGGAATAAACGCTGTCAGTGGCAGTAACAGAAGTTTTGCCTTTCATGGAACCCGACAGGCCTAAGAAAGTATGCGCTCCGGAATCAGAGGAAGAAAAAGAATAATTCGCGGGCAAAATTAGGTTTTTCCCGGTAAAAGAAATAGTGTTTGCATAGTTAGCGACGGCATTACCGTTATAGTCTTTAGCTGTTACCGTGGTAGCAATATCCTCGCCCTTATAGTAAAAATCCCTTCCTCCGCTGGGTAAATCAAGCTGAACTAAGAGTTCTTTAGGTAAAAACGTCAACTGACTGGATGTTTCAGCTTTGCTTGTATTAGTAGGGTCTTTTACGGTAATAGTGATAACGCCGAATTTATTATAAGTAAAACTTGTTAAAGCGGCGACACCGCTTGACCAGTCGCTTGAAGAAAATAGTGCTTTAGAAAGGCTTCCTGACTGATCAGTCGAAGGGATAACATAGTTTATTGATAACGTAGCGCTACCTTGATAATTAGCGCAAGTTGAACCTGCCGAATTCTTGGCAGTTACAGTCAATGTAAATGGCTCATTTACGGATAAAGTAGTCTTACTTACCGATACAGTAAAGCTGTCCGGAACAAAAGTAATATTGCTGCTTGTTCCGTACATTGATGAATCGCCGGAATCGGTTGCAGTAATAGAAATTATGCCCGCATCATCGTATCTTTGGCTTATAGCAGCAACACCGTTGGTAAAACTAGAAATACTCGCCGTAGAAAGAGTTTTTGTGCCACTTGAAGGAGTTACATAAGTTAATGCAAGATTAACTGTACCGCTATATCCTGTCGCCGTGCTATTATCGGCATTTCGGGCGGTGATCGTCATATCAAAAGTAGAGCCTGCAACCTGCGGGCTGGATATTGAGACAAGAAAGTTTGCCGCGGGATTGCGCGATGTGGCAGTATCGGTTTTAGTATCAGAGCCGTCTTCAGAATCGGTATAGCTAACAGTAATAGTTTCACCGCTAGATAACTCCAGTGTCCCATCATTATTAGTTTTTGAACCATCAAAGCTCGCAGTAGTTAGGCCGCCTGAATTCATAAATATCTCGGTAGTGTTGCCGGTTTCGGTTAGGGTAATTTGTTCGCCGTCGCCGTTGGTAGCTCCGGAAACCGTAACAGTGGTAGTATCAGCGGATGCGCCGTCTATGTTTTCATCTTCATCAACCAAACGCACATAGATTTTATCGGTACGGATAATGTATTCGGATACTTCAGAGCCGGAAGAATCAGTAAGCAACAAAGAAGACGCGGGGTGAACAATATATCCGCTTGCCTCAGCTATTGTACCTGCGGCATTAGCGATACTTCCGTTGTTATCTACCTCTACATTATTGGTAGCGATGGACAATGTGCCGGCTCCGGAATGGTTTAAATTATAGAATTTTCTCCCACTACCGATGCCGCCGCTGGTTAACGTCTGGGTACCGCTGGATTTATTGAAATCTACGGTTGAGGTACCGGCGGTAAAGGTGCCGCTATTCGTCCAGTTGCCGCCGACGTTCCATGTGGATGATCCGGCTGTTATCAGGCCTTTATTTGTTTTCACGCCGTCGATAGTCACGTTGCCGGAAACGTTCCATGTAGATGATTCTCCTCCGGTTAAACAGTCTATGGTCGGGCTTGCAAAACCCTGCGAAGAATAAACATTCACGTTAGTAAAGGTATAAACAGCTCCACGGGAGATTAGTTTTCCCGTTACGTAGTACGGGCCGCCCCCCACTTGTAATGCGTAAGCCGTAACCGGGATATTGCCGGTGTTATCCAATATGCCGTAGAAATCATTATTTGTGTCTACATCGTACAAATACAGGGTTTTAGCGCCTAAATTTAAGCTGGTTCCTCCGCCCAGAATTCCCTTAGCGTTAAGTGACCCGGCCACAGCTAAATTACAGCCATAAGTGCGGGCAGTAACCGGCGCATTAGTATTTCCTGTACCCACAAAGTACTCAAAAGTTCCTGTACCGGTAATTATCCCGACGCTAGGATCAGGCAGAGTGCTATTAATATGTGAACTGCTGTCAGTGATATAACGAGTTAAAGCGCCGGGATTATTAACATTAAGCGTAGCCCCTGTGTTTACAGTTATATCACCGGTCGCTGGCAGATATATATAATAGCCACCAGTAATAGTCAAGGTAGCATTATTTGCCACAGCGAGATCATTGTCAACAACGTTATACCATGTAGCTACCGAGTAAGACACGCTTGCCGGATTAGCACCATCGCCGATGCTCAAATTCCACGGGACGCCCTTGAAAGTTTTATTGCTTCCGGTCATCTTCAGCGTGCTCGTCCCATACGTAAACGTCCCTGCGCTTGAATCCCAGTTGCCGGAGACAATTATCGTATAAGTTCCTGCGCTAAGCGTTCCGCCTAAGGCAACTGTAATATCGCCGCATGCGGCATCCGCGGCTAAGGTTACGGTATTGGAATTAATTGTCACCGTATCCCCTGCGCCCGGATAATCCGTGCCTGCTACGCCGGGCGAAACATTGCCCCAAGTTGCCCCGTCATTCCAGTTACCGTTGGCGGCATCATTAAAGCTCGCCGCTTCAACGAAAGGTGCGGAAAATACGCTTAAACATAAGATACAGAAAAGCCAAATCTTAATAGCTTCAAAGTTAATCCTCATCCTGCACCTCACTCAACTCCTAACGCAAACATCTTCTAATCCGGCAAGGTAATGGTTTGGCTTTCCGATTAGCCAAAGCCATAAACCTCTATCAGCCAATTGAAATTATTTAATCACAATATAAGCGCTCTTTTTAAGCCCTTCTATCCATTTCTTAAAACCTTCATCCATTTTTTCCTTAAAAAGCCTATCTTTAATTTTATCCTCCGCCTCTACGAGCGAAAGCTTGGCGGCGGAATTTTTTTTCACTAACTTAAAAATATAAAAACCGTTATTTGCCTTAACTACATCGGATATCGCTCCTTCGCTTAGGGAAAATATGGCACCGTCTATATCTTTAATCAATTCGCCTTTCTTTATTAAACCCAAAGGCGAACTTAGTGAAAACTCCTGCCTTATCGCTTCAAAATCTTTGCCTTCTTTTAGGCGCGAAAGCGCCTCATCAGCTTTTTTGAGGGAATCGCAAAAGATAGAATCAACTTCGGCTGATTCAGGGATGTTAAACTGATCCTGATTTACCTGATAATAAGCAGCTACTTCCGTAGGAGAGACACGAATATTTCTTTTTACGGCCGTCTCAACAAGCAAAGACATCATCTGCTGCTCTTTTATTTTGTTTCTTAGGCCGGATGGCGTCAGCCCTTGCTCAATAATTGCTTGCTCAAAATCGTGGTTTTGGGGGAAACTTCTTTTTATCTCGGCAATCCTTTCTTCCACCACCTTTTCATCAACCTCAATTTTTTGTTTTTTTGCCTCGGTCAAAATTAGCTTATCTTCAATCAACCTGTTTAACGCAAGCGGCTGCATTTTTTTTATTTCCTCAACTATTTCTTTTTCGGTCCGTCCAACAGATGCGCCCTGCATATAATAAACCGCCAATAATTCCTCCACATCGCTCTGCGTAATCGGCTCATTATTTACTACGGCGATAATCCTGTCCGTGCTCATTGCGTCTTGAGTATAGCTTAAGCCAGACAAAGAAAGTAAAAAAACTAAACTTAAAACATACTTTTTCATATTATCCCCTCATCCCTTTGGTTAATTTAATTAACGCTGGCCGCCTTATAATCGCTGATAACCTCGCGAAGCAGGCGGCAATATAAATCAAAACCTATCACATTAATATAGCCATGCTGTTCTATCCCTAATAAATTACCTGCCCCTCTTATCATCAGGTCCTCAAAGGCGATTTTAAAACCGCTGCCCAATTCGCTGTAGGCAGAGATTGCCTCAAGCCGCATGACCGCGTCTTTGTTTAAACCTGTTTTGTCCGAGACAAGCAAAAAAGCATACGCCTGGCGGTTAAACCTGCCGACCCTTCCGCGCAATTGATGTAAATCCGAAAGGCCAAAGTTCTCTGCTTCATTAACAATCAAGGTATTGGCGTTTGGAACGTCTATGCCCGACTCAATAATCATTGTACAGACCAGAACATCAATCTCGCCCTTTAAAAAGGCCACCATTACTTTTTCTAATTCTTGCGCCGGCATCTGCCCATGGATAATCGTAACGCGGGAATCTTTCGGCGAAAGCCGCTTAACCCGGCTAAAGATATCCTCGATATCTAAAACACGGTTATGCACAAAAAAAACCTGTCCGCCCCGCTTTAATTCACTATGGATTGCCTGCGTTACCAAAGCTTCGTCAAATTGCGCTACTTGAGTTTTTACCGCGATGCGGTCCTTTGGAGGAGTATTAATAACAGACATATCGCGCGCCTGCATTAAACTCATATATAAAGTGCGCGGTATCGGCGTTGCCGTCAGAGTCAAAACATCGACGCTAAGGCGTAAAGACTTAAGTTTTTCTTTGGCTTTAACACCGAAACGCTGTTCTTCATCAATTATCAGTAAACCCAAATCTTTAAAAGTAATATCTCCGGATAAAAGCCGATGTGTGCCGATAACAATATCAATTCTTCCCTGGCTTAATTCGCCGACGATTTCTTTCTGCTCTTTCTGGGTTTTAAAACGCGAAAGCATGGCTAATTTTACCGGAAAAGCCGCCAGGCGCGCGGCTAAATTCTGATAATGCTGTTCGGCTAAAATTGTCGTAGGTACCAAAAAGGCAACCTGCTTGTTATCCATCACCGCCTTAAAAGCCGCCCGCATTGCCACCTCGGTTTTCCCATATCCGACATCTCCGCAAAGAAGCCTATCCATCGGGCGTTCGTTTTCCATGTCCTCTTTTACTTCTTGGGTCGCTTTTAACTGGTCTGGCGTTTCCACATAAGGAAATGTTTTCTCAAACTCCTTCTGCCATTCGGAATCACGAGAAAACTTAAAACCGGAAAGCGCGGCCCGAACCGCCTGAATCCTTAAAAGCTCAAAAGCCGTTTTTTGTATACCTTTTTTTGCCTGATTTTTTACTTTTTGCCATTGCGGGCTGTTTATTTTATATATCCGCGGAGGCCTTTTCTCAAAACCGACATATTTCTGCACCAGATGCATAAAACCTTCCGGCACATACAGCTTATCACCTTCGGCATATTCTATTACCATATGCTCGCGCGCACTATCTCCTTTTTCAATTTTTTCTAAACCTACGAAACGGCCTATGCCGTATTGGTTATGCACCACATAATCCCCGGCATTTAAATCAATAAAATTTTCTAAAGGCTCTTCGGAACTAAAATGTTTAACCTTACGGTACTCTGACTTCCTTTTAGGCAGGATTATAATTAAGGTATGCTCAAAAAGCGGTTTTCCGCTTGAAAGCTCAAAACTATTGATATGCTCTATCCGGGCCCCTTCTAATTCAATGCGTACCGGATACTCAAAAGTGACGGGAAAGATATCCAGTATCCCTCCCCTTAAGGCAAAATCGCCTTCTTCGGCAACTTTATGCTGGCGGCTATAGGCAAAATCTGAAAGAGACTCTAAGAGTTTATCCAAATCAATGCTTTCTTGTTTATAAAGCTTGATGGATCTGAAGTTCACGCCGCTCTTCCTCGATTAATCTTTCTATATTCCCCAACCCTCGTTTAAAAGGATTGTTTTTTACTCATCTTACCCTTCTGTGCCAGAGAAGAATTAATGGGCTGGCAATATAAACCGTAGAATAAACACCGGAAATAAAACCAACCAAAAGGCAATACGCGAAGTTATTCAATATTTCGCCTCCGAATATAAATAAAGCAATAACCGTAAGAAGCGTAACAAAACTGGTAAGGATGGTACGGCCTAAACACTGGTTAACCGCTAAATTTATCACCTCACCCATGGTTACTTTACGGGAAAGGCGCATTAATTCCCGTATACGGTCATAGATGACTATCGTGTCGTTAATTGAAAAACCGGCTATGGTCAAAAGTGCGCTGACAATCAGTAAATCTACTTCGCGGCCGCTAAATGCCATAAACCCTAACGCTACTAAAATATCATGAAAAAGAGCGACAATGCCGGCTACGGCAAAATCAAACCTCTTAAACCTAAACCCGACATAAACAAGTATGCCCGCCAAAGAATACAAAATCGCAAGCACAGCTTTCTCTTTTAATTGCCTGCCTACCGAAGGGCCGACTTTTTCAATTTTTAAAATATCGACTTTCCGCTCCTTGAAACGCTCTTTTATTTTTTTCTCAACTATTTGCGCGGAATCCTCTTGTGTGCGAATAATCACAAATTTAGGATTATCTTTTGCCTGCTGGATTACGGCATCGCCGAAACCTGCTTCTTTTAACACTCCCCTTAGCTCTTCAATGCCTGCCGCGGGCGATATGCTATATTCCTGCACCTGCCCCCCGGAAAAATCAATGCCGTACATCCGTTTTCCTTTAGAGATAAATAGCCCGGTACCGATAACAATCGTCAAAATAGATAAAGTAAAAAATATTTTTCTTTTACTGATAAAATCAAGTTTGGTGTTTTCTTTAATAAAACTAAGCATCGGAAGCGATTTGACGGCTTTCGTCAAAAGCAACAGTTCAAAAATAGTACGCGTAACCACAATTGCCGTAAACATACTGGCGATAAGGCCTATGCTTAAAGTTACGGCAAAGCCGCGGATAGGGCCGGTGCCGAATTGAAAAAGTAAAAATGCCGCGATAAGCGTAGTAATATTAGAATCAAATATCGCGCTAAAAGCCTTATTGTAGCCGTTACTTATCGCTAAACGAAGCGGCCTGCCCAATTTTAATTCTTCACGGATACGTTCATTAATTAAGACATTTGCGTCCACCGCCATACCCAACGTAAGCACAATACCGGCAATACCGGGCAGGGTCAGAGTGGCGTTAAATAAGCTCAACCCTGCCAATATTAAAAGAAAGTTCATGATTAACGCGATATCCGCGATGACGCCGGCTAAAAGATAATAAACCGCCATAAAAATAAATACACAGCTTGCGCCGATAATGGTGGCGTGAATGCCTTTTTGGATAGAATCCTGCCCCAGGAGCGGGCCGACAGTACGCTCTTCTTCCACGTATAAAGGAGCGGGAAGCGCACCGGCTTTTAATTGTATAGCTAAATCTTTTGCTTCATCCGGGCTAAACTGCCCGGTAATTACAGCTTTTCCCGAAGGAATATGCTCATTTATGCGCGGCGCGGATAAAACTTTATCATCCAAAACAATGGCTAGCCGCCTTCCGACGTTAGCCTGGGTTAGTTCAGAGAACTTTTTACCGCCATCAGCATTAAACTCAATACCTACTTGCGGCTCGCCAAAACCACTTTGGTCAAACTCTACATTCGCGTTAATCAGGCTGTCTCCGGTTAATTCTGTTGTTTTCTTTAAAAGCACCGGCTGGTCCTTATCGTTCTCTACATATTTTAATTCATAGCCTTCCAGCACCTTACCCTCTAGAGCGGCCCTGAAATCATCGGTACTGTCACTGACCAGTTTAAATTCTAAAAGCGCGGTTTTTCCGATTAGCTCTAACGCGCGAGTCCTATCTGTCAGGCCGGGCAGCTGTACTATGATTTCGTCTTCACCCTGAAGGTGTATCGTGGGCTCTTTTACACCGAATAAATCTATGCGGTTGCGGATTATTTCCAACGCCCGCTCCTGGACATCGGCTTTTTTTGCCTCTTTAGGAAGCCTTGAGGTATCTACTTTTAAAACTAAATGCATCCCGCCTTGCAGGTCAAGCCCCAAATTTATGCGCTTATCCAGCGGAAACGCATACCAGATACTCGCCGCAATTAATGCTAAAATAAAACCGATCTTCCAGAATAGTTTTTTATTCATATCTCCCTTCCTCTAACTCCCCTGTTTATGGCTTTGGCTAAGCGGAAAGCCAAACCATTGCCTTACCGGCTTATGGCTTTGGCTAAGCGGAAAGCCAAACCATTGCCTTACCGGCTTATGCCACTTTCTCGATCCTGCCAACCGCAGTTTTATCTATCTCTATCTTAGTATTATCATCTATTCTTACTGTCAGCGTTTTTTCTTTAACGTTTATCACTGTGCCGTGAATCCCGCCGGCAGTAACTATTTCATCGTTTTTCTTTAATGCCGCTATTTTTCTCTGCCGTTCTTTGGTTTTATTTTTTTCAGGCCTAATCACTAAAAAATAAAAAATTAAAAAAATAAAAATAAAGGGAATAAGCTGCATAAGCGGATTTGGCATTGCCTGTGTCATATTCTTCTCCTCAATGACGGTATAACTTATGGAGCGAAGCGCTCATAAGTTATATGCCGGAATTGATCCCGATAGTTACAAGAAAATTTAGTATAAATTTTCGCAGTGTTTTACTATCGGGACAATGACCCCGCACTAGGCGGGAGAATTAACCTTTCTTCCTATTTTACTTTTTTTAATAAGTTTTTTACCGTTGGGCTTAAAGTCGCTCCTTTAGAAACCCAATAATCGATTCTGTCTTTTTTTAAAGATACGACTGCCGGATTTTTGCTCGGGTCATAATAACCGACTTGTTCGATAAGGCGCGAATCCCGTGCCTTTCTCGCATCCATCACGCCAACCCTAAAAAAGATCTTCTTTTTTGCCGATTTACCCGGCCTTGACAACCTAATCGTTACTGCCATTTTTTTCTCTCCTCAATGAGCACATAATTTACGGAGTCCGAAAGACGAGGTAAATTATGTGCGCGAATTGATACCGAAAGCTGCAAGAAAATTTCAAAGAAATTTTCACAGCGTTCTGCTTTCGGTATAAATGTGTACGAATCAACTTTTACTTTAACGCTTCTATCTGCGCCATTGCCTTGCTTACCGTCTCAAGATATTCCTTATCCGGGTCAGAATCCGCTACAATTCCTGCGCCGGCTTGAATATAAACTGTATTTCTCTTTATTACGATTGTCCTGATAGTAATACAGGTATCTAAATTCCCGGAAAAACTAAAGTAACCTACACACCCGGCGTATGGCCCGCGCGAAACTTTTTCCAGCTCATCGATTATCTCCATCGCCCTGACTTTTGGGGCACCCGTTACCGTACCCGCGGGAAAAGTCGCGCTTAACACATCAAAGACATCTTTATCTTTACGTAATTTACCCCTTACATTGCTAACGATATGCATAACATGCGAATATTTCTCAATATTCATAAACTCATTTACGCTGACTGTGCCGTATTTACAAACCCTGCCTAGATCATTCCTGCCTAAATCGACAAGCATTAAATGTTCGGCTTTTTCCTTAGCGTCAGACAATAAATTACGCGAAAGCTTTGCATCCTCTTCGGCATTCTTACCGCGCCGGCGCGTTCCGGCAATAGGCCGCGTCTGAACCAAACCGTTCTCACACCGAACAAACATCTCCGGAGACGAACCAGCCAGTTTAACATCGCCGAAATCAAGATAATACATATAAGACGACGGGTTAATTGAACGCAAATTCCGGTAAATATCAAATGGTGGAAATTTAACCGGAGAAGAAAACCTCTGCGACAAAACTACCTGAATAACATCGCCCTTTTTTATATATTCTTTCGCCTTAAGCACCATCTTCTTAAAATCTGCTTTCTTAATATTGGACTTAATTTGAACTGCTGCCTTACCATGAGTCTTTTGCAAATTAACAATAGGCGTTTTTAATTCTGCTTCTATTTCTTCGATTTTTTTAACCACCCCTCTATATCTTCTTCTTGCCTCTAAGTTCTTAGTTCTTAAATCCACATTTATTATAATCTTAAGGCAATGCCGCACATGGTCAAAAATAATCAAATTTTCAGCAAGCATAAAGCATGCATCCGGCAGCCCTAACTCATCCCTTATCTTATTCTTGGCTAATTTTGGCTCAAAGAACCGCACCATATCGTATCCTAAGTAACCGACAAATCCTCCGGAAAACCGCGGGAGGCCTTTTACTTCAGCAAAGCTAAAACCACTAATTATTTTTTTTAATTCTGCTAAAGGGTTTTCTCTAGCGGTAAAATCTTTTTTCACGGGCTTCTCGCCAAAGCCGGCGACCGAAACAATATTCTTCTTAGCCTTAAAAATAACTAACGGGCTTGTCCCCAAAAAAGAAAAACGGGCTATTTTTTCTGTGCCTTCGATAGACTCTAATAGATAGGAACAGCCCTCTTTCTTAAGCTTTAGGTAAGCCGATACCGGTGTTTCGGTATCGGCAAAGATTTCCTTATAAACCGGAATAAGGTTATTTTTTTTAGCTAACTTTATAAATTGTGTTTCGCTGGGATAATACATAGACACAGATTACACTGATTTCTAAAAATGATTACACAAATTCTAATCGGTGTAATCGAATTATAATCAGTGTAATCAGAAAAATTATTTAATTTCTCTATAAAAACACGAGTAATTCCCGGTATGGCAGGCAACGCCTACCTGGCGCACCTTAATCAGCAACGCATCAGCATCACAATCATAGGCAATACTTTTTACAAATTGAAAATGCCCTGAGGTTTTACCCTTAATCCAATATTCACTTCGGGAGCGCGACCAAAAACAGGTCTTCCCTAATTTTATAGTGCGCCTAACAGACTCTTTATTCATATAAGCGACCATCAATACTTCTTTAGTTTTGTAATCCTGAATTATCGCGGGAATCAACCCTTTATCATCAAATTTTAATTTCGGAAGTTTCTTCGTTTTAATTCCGCATTCCGCATTCCGCATTCCGCATTTTTTATTCATAACCTAACGTTTACGCCCCTTCTTCTTAGATACCGCTTAACTTGTTTTATACTTAGTTCCCGATAGTGGAACAATGATGCCGCCAGCGCCGCATCAGCAGACGCCTGCCTAAATACTTGATAAAAATGCCCTAATTTCCCTGCGCCGCCCGAGGCAATCACCGGGATATTTACGGCCTGGGTTATCTTACGGGTTAAATCTAAATCATAGCCATTTTTAGTCCCGTCACAATCCATGCTCGTAAGTAAAATCTCTCCCGCGCCCAATCGCGCCGCTTTCTTTGCCCACTTCACCGCGTCTAAACCCGTAGGGGTACGCCCTCCGTTAATATATACTTCCCATTTTTGTGTTTGCCTGTTGTCCGGTTTGCCGGTTTGCCGGTTATTTATCTGTTTATCAACATTTATTTTTTTATCTGGCCAACTGGCCAACTGGCCAACTTCTTTTAGCATCGATTGCCACTACAATACACTGGCTTCCGAAGCGAAACGCGCTCTCTTTTATTAACTGCGGATTCTTTACTGCCGCGGTATTTATAGAAACCTTATCCGCTCCGGCATTAAGTAAATTCCTTATATCCTCTATATTACCTACCCCTCCGCCTACAGTAAAAGGGATATAGATATTTTCTGCGGTCCTGCGTACTACATCCAGAATAATTTTTCTTTCTTCAGCGCTTGCGGTAATATCCAAAAAAACCAGTTCGTCAGCCCCTTCTTGATCATAAAACCGAGCCGCATCTACTGGGTCTCCGGCATCGCGCAGGTTTAAAAATTTTACCCCCTTTACTACGCGGCCGGCTTTTACATCTAGACAAGGAATTATCCGCTTTGCCAACACTTTTATTTTCCCGCCACCTTAATCGCCTCTCGTAAAATAAACCTATTTTCGTAGAGGGCTTTTCCCACAACTACGCCTATCAGGCCTTTCTTTTCCAATTTTCTTAATTCTCTTAAATCCTTTAAAGAAGAGACGCCTCCGGAAGCGATAACCTTTAAATCCGCATCATTAACCATTTCTTCGATTGCGCCAAAATTAGGCCCGGTGAGGGTACCGTCGCGTTTGATATCAGTATAGATAATTGTCTCAAGGCCTAACCTTTTTAATTCCCGGGCAAAATCCATGGCATCTAAATTTCCTACCCGCAGCCAGCCGTCTGAAGCAACCTTATTCTCCCGCACGTCAATACTGACGATAATCATACCCCTAAACTTTACAATTGCCTCCTTCAGGAAATTCTTATCCTGCAAAACCTTTGTTCCCAAAACTATTCTTTTGACGCCTAAGTTTATCAACTGTTTAATTGTTGTAAGGCTACGTATCCCACCTCCGACTTCAAAAGGAATCTTGATTATCTTGGCTATTTTTTTAATCGCCGATAAATTCTCCAGTTTCCCTGAACAGGCGCCGTCTAAATCCACGATATGTAAAAATTTTGCCCCCTGCCGCTGCCATTCCAAAGCCACCGACTCAGGGCTATCCGAATAGGCTTTAATTTTATTGAAATCACCCTGCCAGAGCCGAACTACTTTACCATCTTTTATATCAATTGCGGGAATAATCAGCATAATTTAATAAAATCCTCCAATATTTTAAGGCCAGTACGTTGACTTTTTTCCGGATGAAACTGTATTCCGAAAATATTATCTTTCGCGATAACTGAGGCGAATTTTCCGCCGTAATCAGTCGTTGCCGCAACTATATTCTTATCAACCGGCGCTACATAATATGAGTGGCAAAAATACACATAAGAATTATCTTTTACGCCTTTTAGTACTGCATTTTTGATATTGGATTTTTGATATTTGATTTTTATTTGATTCCACCCCATATGCGGCACTTTGATTTCCATCCCCTTAAACTTCACCACCCTACCCTTTAAAATACCCAACCCTTTTACCCCTTTAGATTCTTCGCTTTTTTCAAATAACAAATGCATCCCTAGGCATATCCCCAGAAAAGGCATGCCTGCTGATATCTTTTCTTCTATTTCGCTATCTAAGCCCATCTTGGTAAGCTGACGCATCGCATCGCCAAACGCACCCACCCCCGGTAAAATAATCTTATCAACCCTGCCCAACTCCTTAGGTCTAGTAACGACACCCGCGCTTGCGCCAAAATGAATACAGGCTTTCCTGACACTTGCGATATTGCCCATCCCGTAGTCAATGATTGCAATTTTCACCCCGCTAGAGATACCTTTTCTTGTATTTATACCTACTGTATTCATAATTCTGTAAGCTATAGCCTATTCAAGCATTTATCCATTTTAGACGTCCCCGCTAAAAGCGGGGACTATCTCTAACGGGGTTCATTTAATCGATTATACCCTTGGTGGAGGGAATACCCTTCCTGCGCGGATCAATCTGCGTGGCTTGGTCTAAAGCTATGCCTAACGCCTTAAATATTGCCTCAAAAAGATGATGGGTGTCTATCTCGCCAACATTCGAAAGATACTCTATAAATAAATTCATCTTTATATGCTTTGCGATAGATCCTAGAAATAACTTTAATTCGCCGGCATTTAAATCCAAGCTATCTTTAACATTAACCACTCCAGCCACTCCATGCCATACAAAAGAATCCCTGCCGCCTAAATCTACTGAAACCTTGGCCAGTATTTCATCCATTGGAACTGAAGCATAGCCGTATCTTTTTATGCTTGATGATACCCCCAATGCTTTCTTAAAAGCATCGCCTAAGGCGATTCCAATATCCTCAAGAATATGATGGGTTAAGTCTCCTTTTGCGGACAGCTCTAAATCAAAAAATCCATGAAAGGCAAAGAGCGTTAATAAATGGTCGAGTGATTCAAACCCCGTCTTTATCTTAGTCTTTCCGGTGCCATCGATTACTAATTTTCCGTTTATGTCAACCTCGTTAGTTCTGCGCGCTATAATAAACTCTCTATTTTTCATTTTTTGTCCTCTCGATGAGCCCCGTAGCTTCGGGACGAATTGATCCCGCTGAGTGTATCAAAATTATGGAACAAAATTTTGATACATATTACGAGGCGGGATAAATTAAATATATTAATGAATCCGGCGTATAGAATTCGATGCAAAAACTCATTTATCCTCAAATCTTATCTTCACTGATTCCGCATGTTTAGTTAAGCTTTCAATACCGGCTAACTTTTCTAAGAGCACTCTCACCTTCTCAAGGGCCCTTTTAGAATAAGATATAATATGGCTTGATTTCAAAAAATCCGTAAGCGATAGCCCGGAGAAAAACTTCGCCGTTCCTGTCGTAGGAAGGACATGGCTGGGCCCTGCCACATAATCACCGACTACAACAGGTGTAAAATCGCCTAAAAATATCGCGCCGGCATTTTTTATCCTTGAAAGTAACTTTTTGGGATTTTTAAGCATTATCTGCAGATGTTCGGGAGCGATACGGTTTGAAATTTCCGCCGCCTCATTTAAATTTTTTGCTAAGATAACATAACCTAAACTAATTTTATCTTTCATCTGGCGGGCAAAATTTTTGTTGGTAGTAACAAGTATCGCAAGCCCCCCGGCATGCTCTGCCTGGGCGGATAAATCAGCAGAGACATAATCGATGTTAGCGTTCTGATCAGCAATTACCACCAGTTCCGTTGGCCCTGCTACCATATCAATATCCACAAAGCCGAAAACTTGGCGTTTTGCCTCAGTTACATAGCTGTTGCCCGGGCCGACAATTTTATCTACCCCTAAAATAGTCTTTGTACCGAAAGCCAAAGCCGCAATTGCCTGCGCTCCTCCGACTTTATATACCTCGTTAACCTTTAATAAATCCGCAACCACCAGAATATGCGGGTTGATATTTCCGAATTTATCCGGCGGGCTTACCAAGGCAATTCTTTTTACCCCGGCCATTTTTGCCGGAAGCACACTCATATAAACAGACGAAACCAAAGGCGCGGTTCCTGCCGGCACATAAACGCCTACGCTTTCAATCGGGGTTATTTTTTCTCCTAAGATAACGCCGTCCTCATTTTTTATCTTCCATGATTTTTTTATTTGCTTACGATAAAACTTGTTTACGTTTTCAATGACTAACTTTAAATTTGCCACAAAATCCGGGCTGATATTCTGGTATGCGCTACTTATTTCGGCCTGGGTTACACGGATAGATTTAGAAGAAAGCTTCACCTTATCAAACCGACGGGTATATTTTATTAAAGCATCGTCTCCGTATAACCGCACATCTTCAATAACATTGCGCACTACTTCCTCAATACGCTTTTTGCGCAAGAGATACCGCGAGCAAATCTTTCCTAATTCTTTTGTATTGGTGGAACGGATGAGTTTCATAAATTATTCTTTAAATATGTTTTAATTGTTTCTTGATTCTGCCATAATTCCTCTTGCCCGCTATGCCAATCTCTCCCTTTCATGCCGCCTTGAACTAAATCCGGCCTACCGCCGCCCTTAAGACCAAATCTCGAAATAAGTTGTCTTGCATCATACCCTTTATCTTTTAAATCAGCGGATATCGAGAATGTAAAAATATAATCTCCTGTAGACAAATCCCTATAAAAAAGGAAAACAACATACGAACCCTTTATCTTATCCTTCAATTTATCGGCTGCCTGCCGCAAAAATTGCATATTATTAAATTCAAGATGAAGAACTATTAAATTAATATTGTTTTTGATAATTATACTTTTCTTCAGTAATTCTGGAATTGTATTTTCAAAATCAGATATTTTATAATCAGATATTTGCTTTTTCAATTCTTTATTCTGTTCCAATATATTTTCCACTTCGCCCTTTAAGTTTTCTGGCTGAGCCTTAAGCATTTCACTTAAATCCCTAATCAATGCCACATCTTCCTGCATTTTTTTGTAAGCTGTCCTGCCTGTAATGGCCTCAATACGGCGTATCCCTGAGGCAATGGAACTTTCCGAAACAACCCTAAAAAGCCCAATCTGGCCGGTGCTATCTAGATGGGTGCCGCCGCAGAATTCTTTTGAATAATCGGCTACCGAGATAACTCTCACTTTATCGCTATATTTTTCCGTAAAAAAAGCTAGCGCCCCGGATTTCTTTGCCGCATCGAGGCCCAATTCTTCTTTGCATACACTATCATTATTACGGATATATTCATTGGCCAGTTCTTCAACGCGTAAAAGTTCTTCTTTAGTCAGCGCCTTAAAATGAGTAAAATCAAACCTCAAATATTCGTCCGAAACAAGCGAACCCTGCTGACGGACGTGTTCGCCCAAAACCTTACGTAATGCCGCCTGAAGTAAATGAGTAGCGGTGTGATTTCGTGCGATATCTAAACGCCTTTCTTTATCTATTCCTGCCCTCACTTCATCGCCTGTTTTAAATTCTCCCTTTATGATTTTGACAAGATGCACGGTTGTATCGTTTATTTTTTTTGTATCAAGAACTTCGGCGTAAGCGGACCCGGATTCTATCTTGCCCTTGTCGCCGATTTGCCCGCCGCATTCTGCATAAAACGGCGTCTTATCTAAAATTATCGCGGTACCTTCTTTATCTTGGCGCACGGCAAGGACCAGCGCTTGAGAACTTTCCTGCTTATGCCCTAAAAATTCGGTTTTAAAATCCGTGCTTGAAGCAGCTACTCCAAAAACATCTCCGGATAAAAGGCTGGATTTCTTGGATTGAGCGCGCTGCTCTTCCAGCATAACGTTTACTTCTTTTTCGTTAAACTTGACCCCTTTTTCTCTTAATAGCTCCAAAGGATAGCCGTGCGTATCATAAAGCATAAAAGCATCTTTTGCGGACAGCTCTTTTCTATCGGCAATAATCCTCTCACCCTCGGAAAGCGTTTCACAAAATCTTTCTTCTTCCGCCTTAATAATCAATGAGATATTTTCACGATGCGAAGTCAATTCAGGATACGGCTCTTTCATTACTTCGGCCACTAAAGGTACGATCTTATAAATAAACGGTTTTTTATGCCCTAAGGATTTCCCGCGTAAATAAGCCAAGCGGATAAGCTTTCTTATAACATAACCCCTATCCTCGTTAGACGGCATAACACCGTCTGAAATAGCAAAGGTAACGGCACGGACATGGTCTGCTACCGCGTTAACCGCTCCCCTGCTTGATGTTTGATATTTGATGCCCGATACTATCTCTTTTATTATCGGTTCAAAAATGTCAATTTCAAAATTAGTTTTTACGCCCTGCAAAACCGAGGCCATCCGCTCAAGGCCCATGCCGGTATCAATATTCTTATTCGGCAGAGGCTCTAAATCACCCCTTACGCCAATTTGTCCTTTACGGTTAAACTGCGTAAAAACTAAATTCCATACCTCGACAAACCTTCCACAACTACATACGGGCGAACAGTCCGGCTTACCACACCCAGCGTCTTTTCCCCAGTCGTAAAAAATCTCCGAACACGGCCCGCACGGCCCGTTGGGCCCCTCGATAATCGCGTCCGCCGGCCAGAAATTATCATGATCGCCTAATTTTACAATTTTTGCTTCAGGAATTTTTACTATGTCTTTCCAGATTTTATACGCTTCAGCGTCATCTTTATACACTGAAACCAAAAGTTTATCTTCGGGTACTTTAAGGGCTACAGTCATAAATTCCCATGCCCAGCTAATCGCCTCTTTTTTAAAATAATCTCCAAAGGAAAAATTTCCCAGCATTTCAAAGAAAGTATGATGGGAGGCGGTCTTGCCTACCTTATCCAGATCGTCTGTCCTGAGGCATTTCTGGCAGGTGGAAGCCCTACGAAAATCAGTAATTTGACCTAAGAATTGCTTCTTAAACTGGTTCATCCCGGCTGAAGTAAAAAGAACTGTCGGGTCATCTGCCGGAACAAGCAGGTCCGAAGGGACTATTTTGTGGCCTTTTAGCTCAAAAAACTCTAAATATTTATGACGTAATTCGTTTGTTGTCATCTATAAATTTATGCTACTAATTTTTCTATCGCTTCTATCACCTTATCCGGGCTAAAACCCCGACGCAGCAAAAACCCCTGAATTTTACGCCGCACTTTTTCATCTATTGGATTATTTAAAAATTTAGCAAACTTCTCTTCTATTAATCCGTCGATTATCTTACGCTCGGGATAATCTTTTTTTGCCTGCGCAATGACCGTCCCTATTATCTCTTTAGCTACGCCTTTTTCTCTTAACTCAAACTCAAGTCGCCTTATACCTAACGGCTTGGCTATCCTTTCCCTTACCCAGCTTACGGCAAAATTAAAATCATCAACATATCCTGAATCTTTAAGCGACTTAATCAGCGCCTCGGCTACATCTTGGCTGTATTTTTTTTGACTTAACCTAAATCTTATTTCGTTCTCTGAGCGTGGCCTGATTTTTAAAAGACGCGATGCGTAATTGTACGCTCGGTTTAATTCTTTATTTTCCGGCATTATCTTAATATGGCCTCTCTATGCGATTGACTGATTTTTCCTTATCTCCTTCTCAATATCATCCAAAGCTTTAGCGTGCTCTTTTAAATAAGCTCGCGCCGCTTCTCGTCCTTGCCCTATTTTCTCTGTTTTATAAGTAAACCAGGCGCCGCTTTTTTCTATGATATTTTTTTCTACCGCGATATCCAAAATGTTGCCGGAACGGGAAATCCCTTCATCGTGCAAAATCTCAAACTCTGCCTCACGAAAAGGCGGAGCAACTTTATTCTTCACTATTCGCGCCCTTACCCTTCCGCCGATGACGGTCTCGCCTTCTTTAATAGAGGCAATCCTGCGCACATCAATACGCACGGAAGAATAAAACTTTAGCGCCCTTCCTCCAGTAGTGGTTTCGGGGTTGCCAAACACAACACCGATTTTTTCGCGTATCTGGTTAATAAATATTACGCAGGTCTTGGATTTGCTTATTGCGCCGGTAAGTTTTCTTAACGCCTGCGACATAAGCCGCGCATGCAACCCCATGTGCGAATCGCCCATTTCGCCTTCAATCTCGGCGCGAGGAGTAAGTGCCGCCACCGAATCAATTACGATTAAATCTACGGCGTTAGACCTGACTAAAGTCTCCGTAATCTCCAACGCCTGTTCTCCTGTGTCCGGCTGAGAGATTAAAAGGTCATCCAGCTTCACCCCTATTTTTTTCGCATAGGTAGAATCAAAGGCGTGCTCGGCATCAATAAATGCCGCGGTCCCGCCTTGTTTCTGAGCCTGAGAAATTGTGCTTAAAGTAAGCGTGGTCTTACCCGAAGCCTCTGGGCCGAAAATTTCAATTACTCTTCCGCGGGGAATCCCACCCACCCCCAAGGCCATATCCAGAGAAAGAGCACCCGTCGGTATAACCGGAATATCCATCTTAGCTGTACTGCTTAAGGTCATAATTGAACCTTTGCCAAACTGCTTCTCAATCTGGGCTAAAGCAAGCTCCAGCGCTTTCTGGCGATTGTTATCTACCTTAACTGCATCATCCTTTTTCTTAATCTCCTGGCTCATTCTGCCTCCTTATTTAAAATATTTTAAATACTTTTGAAGCTTTTATTATATTATATAACTCCGCTGCTGTCAAACAGATTACCGTCGTTTTAGCTCATGATAATAACGGATGACAAGCCTTGGGTTAACGTAAACTGCATAGAATTCCCCTCTCAACGACTGGCAAGGAAATTAAATATTTTCCGCTAAAACCTCATAAAAGCCTTGCGGATGCTTACAGACAGGGCATTCTTTCGGTGCGTCTGTCCCCTCAACGACATAGCCGCAGTTTATGCAATGCCACTTCACAGGCGTCTTTTTCCTAAATACCTCATTATTTACGATATTATTAATCAGCTTTCGATATCTTGATTCATGAAATTCTTCTACCTTTGCCACCTGCTCAAAAGTCCGCGCGATTTCGGCAAAACCCTCGTCTTTGGCAACTTTAGAAAAATCCGCGTAAAGCATAGTCCACTCTAAATTTTCACCGGCTGCAGCCGCCTCAAGGTTACACTTGGCATCTTTTATCATTCCGGCCGGATATGAAGCGGTAATCTCTACGTCCCCTCCTTCTAGATACTTAAAAAATAATTTGGCATGTTCTTTTTCGTTCTCGGCGGTTTCGCTAAAAATATTCGCGATCTGTTCAAAGCCTTCCTTCCTGGCTTTACTTGCAAAATAGGTGTACCTATTCCTTGCCTGTGATTCACCGGCAAAAGCAGCCAGTAAATTTTTCTCCGTACGCGTCCCCTTTATTGATTTAGCCATTTTCTACCTCCGCTTATAGGCTTAACTGTAAAAGGATCTTTTTGTTATACAATCGCGCTTCACCACTAAATTCTTCCGGCGCCCAAGGAGCAAAATTTTTATCCGTCTTGAGAATATAAGGCCCTTGTTTTATTTCATAAAGGCAGGAGCCGTCTTCTAAGCATATAAATGAATGCCAAACCCTAGGGGGAATCTCAACCGCAAAGTTTCCCTTTTCTTTATCTAACACGACATAATCCGTAACGTTCCCGCTATCGTCGAATTCTACGAGTAAAATCCTGCCTTTTAAAATAACAAATATCTCTAATTTATCGGGATTTTCGTGTTTATGCGGCCGGACATAGGTAGCTTTGTTTGCGATATTAAAAAGGCGCTGGACCGGATCATTATAATCTTTGTGGATATTATAATTCGCCCTGCCCCTTTTTGATAAATCTAGCCCGGATTTTACCTTGCCGATAAAATCACCGGTTATTTTTAGCATTAAAATTCGCCTTTCAATTCCGGCAGGAGAATATCCCGGTCAAATTCTTTATAGTATCTATAAATAAGAAAATAGGTTAAACGGTTTCTCCTCTGAATATTATCTATGCATAGATGAATAGATAAGCTTAGAAAAAGTATAAATAAACCGTAAGATTTAATAACTAAGGCGGCCAAAAGAATAACAAGATTAAGCTCCCAAGAATGCAGGAACAGATAAACCTTGCCTGACTTAAGATAGGTACTGCCTAAAAAATCGCTTAACCTAAATCGATTTTTAAAGTGAATAAAATGGTCGATAAAATGATCCAGATCTATCAAAATCCCACCTACCATAAAGATACCAACGTAAATAAAGTTAGCGCTTATTTTATAAATTATTGCCGCAAATAAACCCGTAGAAATAAAGTGTATCGATAGATCTATTGCTGTTCTTCTCTTTATTTTCACGCCAACCACCTCATTTAAAAAAAGTTAAATACTTCTTTATTTCCTGGCCAATACTCTCAAAACTTCCCGCCTCAAGCCACGCTTTTTTAAAGACATTACTACCAAAAGCAACTGCGCTTGCACCGCTTGCAAAGTATTCTTTTAAATTTTCCGGTGTCACGCCGCCGCATGCCAAAAGCTCAATATCATTGAAAGGGCCTTTTAGTTCGTTAAAATAATCCGGCCCGAAAACTTTAGCCGGAAAAACTTTAACCATGGTTACGCCCTCGTTCCAGGCATTATATATTTCCTGAGGGCTAAGCGCTCCGGGAAAAACCGGTATTCTCTTTTTCAGGCAATACCCGATTACCTCCTTAACAAAGACGGGCATAACAATAAAGGTTGCGCCATAATCCAAAGCCGTTATCAAATTATCCATACTAAGCACGGTGCCGGCGCCAATCATCAGTTTACCGCGGGATAATTTTTGCGCCTGGCGAATTAATTGCGGCGCATTTTTTGTGTTCATGGTTATCTCTATAGTCTCAAGCCCGCTCAACAAAATAGTTTCTATCAACGGCCCCAAACTGCCTGATTCTATTCCTCTTAAAATCCCCATTAATGGTTTTTTCTTAAACCTTTTTATATCCATAAATTATTTTTCAATATCACTGACTAGGCTCTCGTAAAACTCGCGGTAATTTTCTTTTTTGTCGCTCTCGCGTAACGCCATTGCTGAGCGGGGATGTTCATCTAAAATTCCGGTTATTGCGTAAGGTATAATATACCCCCACTCCATTTTTTCACGCAACGGTATAAACTCTTTAGAAATGAGGTCCAACACCGGCCGGATATCAAATTTCGGGTTCTTCAAAAATCCAAGAACTAACTCTAGCGGGCAATTCCCAGCGGCCCTGCCTAAGCCATAAACAGTCGCGTCAATATAATTGGCATTGTGTATTATCGCCTCTATGGTATTGCCAAAAGCCAACTGCTGATTATTATGCGCGTGTATGCCTATTTCCTTAGTCTTGATAATATTTTTTGCTTTCTTAATCAAAAATTCTGTTGTCTCTTGGTATAACGCGCCAAAACTATCAACGATATATATTACATCCGCCTTACTTTCCTTCTCCAGCTGCTCCAATGCTTCGTTCAACTCGTTATCCAAGGCGCGCGATATGGCCATAATATTTACCGTAGTCTCATAGCCCTTATCGGCAAAATGGTTCGCGAGATGTATCGCCTTATCGATGTCCTTAACATAGGAGGCGACTCTGACCATGCTTACCGGGCTGTTCTTGCGCTCAGGGATATCTTCCATATCTACTCTATCCACATCTACCATTACGGATATTTTAGTTTTTGAGTCTATGCCGTCAATAACCCGTTTTATATCCTCGTCGTCGCAGAATTTCCACTTTCCGTATTCTTTGCTAGAAAACAGCCGCTTGGAATTTTTATAGCCGATTTCCATATAATCCACGCCTGCCTGCGATAGCGCCTTATATACCTCGCGCACAAACGACAGGTCAAAATCGTGGTTATTGATTAAACCGCCGTCTCGAATTGTACAATCCAATACCTTAATTTTTTCTCTAAACATACCTCACCCTTTCGTTTAAAAGTTGCGGTTATGATGAAACTATATATTTAGCCCAAATATATTAGCATAAATTTAAAAGGTAGGGAACAGAAAATTAGGGAGTTTTAATGATTTTTACGGTAGTATGATTTCCGTCTTGCCACGGCCAAAGCATAGCGAAGACAGCATCGTTTCCTTCCCAAAGAAAATACAATGTTTGCTGAGGCATAATTCCGCCGTAATTATCAATTATCTTACGGACATGAATAGGCAGTTCTATCGCAGAAGGCCATACGGGTAAACCAAAAAAAGCTTCAAATCTTTTAATAAGTTGGCGCATTTCGCCTTTTGTAGCTACCGCCTCAAGGTAGTTACTATCATCAATACGCAACGCGCCCGATAAAATAACCTTTATTTCTTCTTTAAGCAGATTAAATTGCACAATCACCTTTTCTACCTTGAATAAGCACACTTCGGATATGGCGGATTAAATTGCAAAAAAACCCTTATCGGTATACAACTAAAATGTTTTCCCGACACAGTAACCTGCTGGCCTATCCTATTTTCATAATCCTTACAGAAATATTTATTGCATGCGTCTCTTCCGAGCTTAACGCAAAGATTGCCATCCGTTACGCCGCAGCATGAGCCGCACCGCACACACCTTGCCTCATGTTTGGCGAATTCATCTTCTTGCTTTTCCATGTATCTATCATTATCGATATTCATATATTCTATTATACCGTTTAGCCGGAATTTTGCATCAAAAATTAAAAAAGCAGACAAATTTTATCTTGAATATAGAAATACAGGAGAGTATAATTTCGGTATGGATGAAAGAAGACAAGAACCAATAAGGTTTAACATAAACCTTAAAGCAGAGGTATTAAAACTCAACGACGACAGCTTCCCTGTCGAGGTGCGCGATATCTCAAGGAGAGGCTTAAGGCTTATTTGCGACAAATTTGACTACGATATTAATTCCCGCATTAATATGCGGATAGAAGAACCAAATACCGATTCCTTCATCTCGCTCGCCGCAAAAGTCATCTGGAAAAGAAACATTGAAGGAAAATCCGAAGCCGGCGTAAAGCTAATCAACATCCTCCCCGAATCCCACGCATCCCTTCTTGACTACGCTTATAGCAAATGGATTAATTCGCGCACCTAGCACTCCCTAAACCAAAAACCCCAAACAATATTCCGCTCGGGGCACTATTCAGAAACGACACTAATGGTTCCATTTTTTACGAGAAATCTCATTGCCATCTTTATCGTAATATATTTCTACCCCTTCTATGCTATCGAATCCAACATGGCGAATCAGGTTTCCTTTATCATCGTAAACTTTTCGTTTCATTTTTAAATAGCCGTCTTCGTATATGGTTTCCATATCCAATCTTCCGTTTTTATAGTCTTTACCAGCCATGGGTATATTATCCTGCCACATAGTCTCAGACACCAAGCTGCCATCCATATTATACTGCTTTGTTAAACCGTTTCTTTGATCGTTTTTATAAGTTATTATCGACTCAACTGCTCCATTTTGAAAATATTTTTTCTCCTCCCCTTCTCGCTTGCTGTTGCGATACGGCGTTTCCCTATTGACACTCTCGCCATCAGGATAATATTCTTTTAATATTCCCTCTACCTCGTAATTTCTACATGGAGTCTCCATACTTAATGTATCGGTACCAAAAAAATGTGCCGGATTAACATAAACTCCGTCCTTTCTGCAATGCCACTTACCGAAATCATCCCTTCCATATTCTACTACGCCTCTTGGCCAAAAACGCGGGTCATCTTCATAATTCTTTGTTTCTATTACTCTGCCGCCACTGCCATACCTTACTTCATATTTTATCTTACCGCTTTTTTCATAATAAGCCTTTTTTTGCTCCAATCCATATTGCCGGCTATAAACATTCTCTTCTTTTAATTGCCCATTATCATAATATATAAAATCTTTTTCTGCTCTATCGTCTTTATGAATGGTTTTTCTAAATATAGTTCCATCTGCTCGATACTCTTTTCCTACGCCCTCTTTCTTGCCGTTTTTGTAAGGCGTTTCGGAAAATAATGTCTTCCCATCTGAAAAATATCGCTTAACAATACCTTCACGTTTACCGTTTCTGTGAGGGATTTCTTCCCCTAATACCCCGCCAGAATCATAGCCTCTAGACACGCCCGCTTCTTCTTTATAGGTTAATGGATGCTTAAGCCGTAAATGCTTTGAATTATCATTACTTGCGCCGGCATAAGGCTTACCAAAAAAAACGTACATACACACCAAGATAATCAATATTTTCTTTCTGTTCATTCTTAACCTCCCGGTTTCTTTAAATTATGCACCCTTCAGCCAAAATTTTCATTAAGAAATTTGAGAATCGCGCGTTGAAACTAAATGCTGGGAGCCACAAAGAACCTTAATTCCACCGCAGGGGTGGAATTGTTTTCTACCTCTCCTTTTTTTACGAATAATCGGCTCTACTTGCGAACGAGCCCCTCGTTATATAGTTAATGGGTTAGCATTTTTGAGCAAATTATGATTTTTAGCAAAGCAGTTTTTAGCATTGAGGGAACCCCGCCGCAGGCGGGGTACGAGGACTGTCTGAGTTCATTCCTGGCGCTGTAAGCGCCGAAGAACGAGTTCCGCAGTACCGAAATGATAAAAAACTTTGCGTGAAGAAAATCATCTGAGCGAAAAAATAACTAACGCCATTAACAGGAAACTTTAGCGGGCGAGAGAGTAAGTGGAGCGGGTTATTTGCTCCCCTCCTCTATCTTCACCAGCGAAATCGTCACCTCGCTAAATATCGGGCCTTTGACAGTTGCCATTAAAGGGATCCTGCGCTTATCCGTGCTAAAATAAGCTCTGACTCTGCCCTTATCTACTTTTTTACCTTTAAGTTGAGCGTACGGCTCAAGAAGAATAGCTTCCCACTTTTTTTTACCCATGGCAGGCAGCCTTATTGACGCCTTGGAGCGGACAAAACCAAAAAACTGGTAATTGCTTTCATTGTTGCATACATAGTAATTGACCCCGCCTCCTAATTTTAACGGCAGAATCATAAAATAATAACAAGCGCTTAATATATCGTGCGTACCTATTGGGATATCAAAAATTTTTTCCGAGTTATCAATAAAATTTTTAAAATAAGCTTTGTGATTTATCTGGTCAAATTCCGTAACCGCGTCCTTTCTATAGCTACCATCCCTGCGGTATACTTCATGATGCAAAGTATGAAGTTTCTCTGCGTCCAGATAAGAGACAAAGCGGTCCTCTATTTTATAAACTCTGGAGAAAAAATCGTCTGTCTTCATCGTTGCCTCAAGGACATAGACATCCCTTCCTTTATAATTCTTTATCCCCATTATGGAAGTAGTAAGGGTACCAATCTTTAAGCCAAGCCATTTAACTTCATAGGTAAGCTTTTCGTAATCAGGCAGGCGCGAGTATACCGCCTGATTTATGGTATCCTGCAGGCCGCCGGCAATATAATCTTTCTCATCAAAGACCTGTATATTTTTTATAGCCGGCAATCCTGTACAGCCAACCAATAAAAAAAGCATCACTACCCAAACAGAACGCCTAAACATAAGACCTGCTCCTTTAATCACAATTTTTGGGTTAACTTATATACCTATTTTTAATATTATACCACTTATATTCCTAAAGAAAAAACGGAAACACAAAACTTGACATATATGGGTAGCGTCAATAAAAAGGCCGCCTCCAAGACCGGAAGCGGCCCTTAATCTATAAAAAGCTAGCTATTCCTTAGCTTCTTTTTGGCTTTCTATTGAGACAAGGCTTAACTCTTCGCCAGCCTTTTTAGCAGTTATTACTACATTAAGACTGCTGTCTTCCTTATCCAGGAACTCCGTAATCTTAACGCTGCTATCCTTATCAAACTTAGTAATAATTCCGTCGGCATAGATAGCATAACCACTTGCTGCACATTGCGGCATGACCGCACAGGACTTCGGATGAGTCTTTACAAACTCACCTAACTCTTCCGGTTTCTGTAGACCTACGCATATATTATCAATGATGGTTCCGGTAATCGTAACCGTTTCATCAGTTACCGCCGGTACAGAGGCCTCCGAACCAAGAGTGGCTGCCTCCTGCGCAAAGGCATAAGAACAAACTAAACAGAACGCGAGCACCAACAAACTTAACTTCTTCATTTTTTTTCTCACCTCCCTCTTAATTTTTTTGATTTTTTAAGAAATTTGCGGATATTTGAAGGGATGATCTCCTATGTAGAATTATAATACCACAGCTTTTCCGAATGTCAATATAAAATAGCAAAGCCCACCATTTTTCAATGATGGGCTTTTTAAATTTAATGGAGCACCGACCTACTCTCACATAGCCTTGCGACTACACTACCATCGGCCCTGAGGGGCTTAACTACCGTATTCGGAATGGGAACGGGTGTTTCCCCCTCGGCAAAAGCACTCCAAATCTAATCGCTAGCCACCGCCTAATGGCGGGGTGCCGCCAACGGCGGCATTGGCAAATTTTGTTTGACAATCTTTCGTCAATATACATTTAATCCGCAAGTTACTAATTTTAATAAGATCACGGGATAAAAATAGTGGCCAAGCCGATTGGCAGATTAGTACGCATTAGCTAAAACTCTTGCGAGTCTTACACTTTGCGCCTATCAAGGTCGTAGTCTACGACCAGCCTATATCCGTCTTGCGACGGAAGAGATACCTGTTCTTGAGGTGGGCTTGGCGCTTATATGCCTTCAGCGCTTATCCCTTCCGAACATAGCTACCCAGCCTTTGCCCTTGGCAGGACAACTGGAACACCAGAGGTTCGTCTCTCCTGGTCCTCTCGTACTAAGGAGAGCTCCTCTTTAAGTATCTTGACGCCCACAGCAGATAGAGACCGAACTGTCTCACGACGTTCTGAACCCAGCTCGCGTACCCTTTTAACCGGCGAACAGCCGGACCCTTGGGACCTTATCCAGCCCCAGGATAGGAAGAGCCGACATCGAGGTGCCAAACAGCGCTGTCGATATGAACTCTCGAGCGCTATAAGCCTGTTATCCCCGGAGTACCTATTATTCGTTGAGCGATGGCAATCCCATATTCAACCACCGGATCACTAAACCCTGCTTTCGCATCTGCTTGTCCTGTCGGACTCGCAGTTAAGCTCCCTTTTGCTCTTACACTCAACGGCTGATTGCCGACCAGCCTGAGGGAACCATTGGGCCCCGCCGTTACAATTTAGGAGGGAACCGCCCCAGTCAAACTGACCATCTGGCACTGTTCTGCGGCCGGATTCACGGCGCGCAGTTAGAATCTTAGTACAATGAGGGTGGTATTTCACATTGTGGCTCTGCCCCAACTAGCGTCGGGGCTTCAAAGCCTCCCACCTATGCTACACAAATTGGACCAAAATTCAATACCAGAATACAGTAAAGGTTCCGGGGTCTTTTCGTCTTGCTGCGGGTAGACGGCATCTTCACCGCCACTACAATTTCGCCGAGTCTCTCGTTGAGACAGCGCCCATGTTGTTACACCATTCGTGCGCGTGGGAACTTACCCCACAAGGAATTTCGCTACCTTAGGACCGTTATAGTTACGGCCGCCGTTTACTGGGGCTTCGATTCAAAGCTTTGCCTTGCGGCTAACCCTTCCTCTTAACCTTCCAGCACCGGGCAGGTGTCACTCCCTATACGTCGTCTTACGACTTTGCAGAGAGATGTGTTTTTGCTAAACAGTCACACGGGCCACTTTACTGTGGCCATTAACAGCTCCAAGAGTAAATCTCTTCACTATCAATGGCACCCCTTCTCCCGAAGTTACGGGGCTAGATTGCCGAGTTCCTTAACGAGAGTTAGCTCGAGCGCCTTACCATTCTATGGTTATCTACCTGTGTCGGATTACGGTACGATTGGTTCAAGAACTCCTTGAAGAAAATTTTCTCGGCAGTGTAGTGTTGAGCGACTTCTCCTTTGCCATAGCGCAGGATCCCCGCACCCCTCCCTCCGACTTTTACATCGAAGCTATAGGCACGAACGAAGACATCCAACACTTCGCACGCTTAGCTTACTGCGTCAATTCTTCAAGTAAAACGCCCTTAAACCAGTGTCTGAATATTAACAGACTATCCATCGCCTACGCCTTTCGGCCTCGACTTAGGATCGACTAACCCTGGGCGGATTAACCTTCCCCAGGAAACCTTAGATTTTCGGCGTCACGGTTTCTCGCCGTGATTTTCGCTACTCATACCGGCATACTCACTTCTGTTTCGTCCAGTGCTCCTTACGGTACACCTTCAACCTACTGCAGAACGCTCCCCTACCCCTTTGTCGTATAAATACGATAAAAGTCGCAGATTCGGTAATAGCCTTTAGCCCCGTTCATCTTCGGCGCGAAATCACTCGACCAGTGAGCTGTTACGCACTCTTTAAATGATGGCTGCCTCTGAGCCAACATCCTGGTTGTCAAAGTGAATTCACATCCTTTACCACTTAGACTATATTTTGGGACCTTATCTGGCGATCTGGGCTGTTTCCCTCGCGACCACGAAGCTTATCCCTCGTAGTCTGACTCCCGTAATAAGGTGTGATGGTATTCGAAGTTTGGTTGGGTTTGGCAACCTGGTAAGGTCCCTAGCCCATTCAGTACTCTACCCCCATCATCCATTTTACGAGGCTAGTCCTAAAACTATTTCGGGGAGAACCAGCAATTGCTAAGTTTGATTAGTCTTTCGCTCCGATCCACAACTCATCCCACAGTTTTTCAACGCTGACGGGTTCGAGCCTCCATCCCGATTTCTCGGGACTTCACTCTGGCCATGGATAGATCACTTAGTTTCGGGTCTGTTATATGGTACTAATGCGCCCTATTCAGACTCGCTTTCGCTACGCCTACAGCCATGACGGCCTTAAGCTCGCACCATATAATAACTCGCCGGTTCATTATGCAAAAGGTACGCCCTCACTCGTGGCTTTGGCTTACGCCAAAACTCATAGAGCTCGGACCGCTTGTTAGTTTATGATTTCAGGTTCTATTTCACTCCCCTCCCGGGGTTCTTTTCAACTTTCCCTCACGGTACTTGTGCACTATCGGTCCAAATTTAGTATTTAGCCTTAGGCCATGGTCGGCCCAGATTCCTACAGGGTTTCCCGTGTCCCGTAGTACTTGGGATACCTTTAGGCGACTTCAAGATTATACATACGAGGCTTTCACTCTCTTTGGCATGCCTTTCCAGGCACTTCTGCTGTCTATCCATCTACCACATTAAGGTCCCGCAACCCCCGGCACTTATTGCTAAGTGCTGGGTTTAGGCTCTTCCCTTTTCGCTCGCCGCTACTGGGGGAATCACGGTGTTTTCTTTTCCTCCGGTTACTTAGATGTTTCAATTCTCCGGGTATCGCTTCCTAATCCTATTTTGAATTTCAGATCAGGATTTCCTGATATAACTCAAGAAGGGTTTCCCCATTCGGAAATCCCGGGATCAAAGCTTGTTTGCAGCTCCCCCGGGCAATATCGCCGCTTACCGCGTCCTTCATCGCCTAATTTGACCTAGTCATCCTTCATAAACCTTTAGTAGCTTGACCACAACTATCCCTTAAAATAAAAGAGACTTAGCGGATTAATGCATATTGACGAAAAATTGTCAAAGAACATAAATGCGAACGAGTTCGCACGTTCACAATTAACTGTTTACTGTGAACTAAAATTTATGTATAAATTTTCTTGGTGGAGGCGACCAGAGTTGAACTGGCGACCCCCTGCTTGCAAAGCAGATGCTCTCCCAGCTGAGCTACGCCCCCAGAAAATCAGAATAAAGAACTAAGAGTTAAAATTTAAGAAAAAACATCTTGGTTCTTAGCTCTTTAATCTTAAATCTGTTTTAATGGGCCCAAGTGGATTCGAACCACTGACCCCAGTCTTATCAGGGCTGTGCTCTAACCAACTGAGCTATGGGCCCAACTTTGGCAAATCGCTCATGGCTTACAGCAAATTGCCCTGATTCAATTTGCTATTTGCTATTTACCATTTGCAAAATTAGAAGCCCTCTGCCCACGCTGATTATTCGCGAGAGAGATGACTCCAAAAAATTTTCTACCGAAGGCCCCCGCCTCAATAATGCCGGGCGGGAATTCGCCTTCGGAGAAAAAAATTTAAAATAGCCAAGCCTCTAGAGAGAATCTAATAGGCTCTATATCATTCTTTATATCACATAATCTTCCGTAACCCTTCTCTTAGGATTACGCAATTATCTTTCGATAATTGCAATTTATTACCGAAGTAATAAATTAGAAAGGAGGTGATCCAGCCGCACGTTCCCGTACGGCTACCTTGTTACGACTTAGCGCCAGTCACCAGATTTACCTTAGGCTCCGATTGCTCGGAGACTTTGGGTACCCCCAGCTCCCATCGCTTGACGGGCGGTGTGTACAAGGCCCGGGAACGTATTCACGGCGGCGTAGCTGATCCGCCATTACTAGCGATTCCGGCTTCATAGAGTCGGGTTGCAGACTCTAATCTGAACTGGGCCTGCTTTTATGGGATTAGCTCCCCCTCGCGGGTTGGCAACCCTCTGTAGCAGGCATTGTAACACGTGTGTAGCCCAAGGCATAAAGGCCATACGGATTTGACGTCATCTTCCCCTTCCTCCCCGTTATCCAGGGCAGTCTCCTTAGAGTGCTCTCCTGACATCTTTCGATACCAAAAGGTGGCAACTAAGGATGATGGTTGCGCTCGTTGCGGGACTTAACCCAACATCTCACGACACGAGCTGACGACAACCATGCACCACCTGTATACAGACCTTGCGGCTATGACATCTCTGCCATATTCCTGTATATGTCAAGCCTTGGTAAGGTTCTTCGCGTTGCGTCGAATTAAGCCGCATGCTCCGCTGCTTGTGCGGGGCCCCGTCAATTCCTTTGAGTTTTAATCTTGCGATCGTACTCCCCAGGCGGGGCACTTAATGCGTTAGCTGCGTCGCAGAAACCGTGGAAGGTTCCCACAACTAGTGCCCACCGTTTACGGCGTGGACTACCAGGGTATCTAATCCTGTTCGCTCCCCACGCTTTCGCTCCTCAGTGTCAGTAATGGCCCAGAGACCTGCCTTCGCCATTGGTGTTCCTCCTGATATCTGCGCATTCCACCGCTACACCAGGAATTCCAGTCTCCCCTACCACACTCTAGCTCGCCCGTATCGAATGCAGGTCTGGGGTTAAGCCCCAGAGTTTCACATCCGACGTTACGAACCACCTACGAGCTCTTTACGCCCAATAATTCCGGACAACGCTTGCACCCTATGTATTACCGCGGCTGCTGGCACATAGTTAGCCGGTGCTTCTTCTGCAGGTACCGTCACTTTCGCTTCTTCCCTGCTGAAAGCGGTTTACAACCCGAAGGCCTTCATCCCGCACGCGGCGTCGCTGGGTCAGAGTTTCCTCCATTGCCCAATATTCCCCACTGCTGCCTCCCGTAGGAGTCTGGGCCGTGTCTCAGTCCCAGTGTGGCCGGTCGCCCTCTCAGGCCGGCTACCCGTCGTCGCCTTGGTGAGCCATTACCTCACCAACAAGCTGATAGGCCGCAAGGTCATCTTCAACCGAAAAACTTTCCAGAGCCACAGATGCCTGCGGTTCTCGTATCCGGTATTAGCCCCGGTTTCCCGGAGTTATCCCAGTGTTGAAGGTAGATTCCTTACGTGTTCCTCACCCGTTCGCCGCTAATCCATCCCCGAAGGGATCTCATCGCTCGACTTGCATGTGTAAAGCACGCCGCCAGCGTTCGTCCTGAGCCAGGATCAAACTCTCCATAGAAAGTTTTATCTGGCGTACAGACAAACAAACTAACGTTTATTTTGTCTTATATCCAAAGGAAATCAACGGGTATAACTTTTAACGGTCATACCTCATTGAAGTATTTATTTTGCCGTGGGTATTATCAAAAAGCGAGTGTAAAACACGCACTTTGCGCTATTTAAAGCATGTCAAATAGAGCCACATATGGCATATATTGCATTGACTTATAGCACGCTGTTGAGTTCTCAAGGTACGGATGCGCACTGGTCCCAGGTTTTATCCTGTTTTCAGGGCAGACTGCCAAACCTAGCCCATACAGGCGGGCGCGGTCAAACCGGGCTACATGTATGAGTTAGAGCTGATAATCGATGCTGTTCGGCCTAAGACGTCCGATTCACAACAAGATGCAAACTATAACTTGCACGCTCTTATGGGTCAAATCGGCTCTCTTGAAATTCTCCATTACGAGAAAACATGAAATAACGCTAGCGGGCTAAGCTTTTAGCCAACAAAAATGAAGGTTAAATTAGCTCCACTGCGGCAAGATCGCGCTTGCCTTTTCTTAAAACCGCATATTTGCCGCATAAAAACGAGGATTTCGTCAGAGCAAACTCTTCAGATGCGACCTTCTCATTATTGAGATATGCGCCACCATCTTTTATTACGCGACGCGCAGCTGATTTCGAATCTACGACACCTGTTGCTGCTAAGAGTTCTACCCATGTAGGAAACTCTTGATTCTTTGAAATTACAGTCCGCGGAAGTTCAGCTAAAGCACTTGCAAGAGTGGCTTCATCGAGTTCTGCTAGATCGCCTTGACCAAAAAGTGCACGTGCCGCATTTTCAACTCGAGTTGTTGCATCGGCTCCATGAACCAGCGTTGTGAGCTCTTGTGCCAATGCCCGATGGGCTTCACGTAAACCCGGATTTAACGCATGCGAATTTTCCAACTCCGTTATCTCTTCATGTGATTTAAAAGAAAATATTTTCAGAAAAGTAACAACGTCTTTGTCTTCTGAGTTAAGCCAGAATTGGAAAAAAGCATACGGAGAAGTCATCGTAGGATCTAACCAAATACTACCACCCGCGGTTTTACCGAATTTTGAGCCATCTGATTTTGCTAATAATGGAACAGTCAGTGCGTGGGCACTTCTTGATTCAACACGGCGAATTAAATCTAAGCCGGCAACGATGTTGCCCCATTGATCAGAGCCCCCAAGTTGAAGCGTACAGTTATTGCGTCGGTACAATTCTAGAAAATCATATGACTGCAAGACTTGGTAGGAAAATTCAGTGTATGAAATGCCACCGGCATCTAAACGTGCTGATACCGATTCTTTCGAAAGCATTTGGTTGACGGAAAAATGTTTACCAATATCTCGAAGGAATTCAATTGCGCTAAGAGGTGCGGTCCAATCTAAATTATTTACTACAACCGCTGGATTTACGTGAGTATCAAAATCTAGAAACGCTGCAACTTGTTTACGAATTCCTTTAACCCAGCCCTCAACAACTTCACTGCTGTTAAGTGTGCGCTCATCATTTCGCCCACTTGGATCGCCAACTAAGCCAGTAGCGCCTCCTACTAAAGCGATGGGATTATGTCCAGCCAATTGGAAACGGCGCAAGACTAAAAGAACCACAAGATTGCCCACATGTAATGAAGCTGCGGTGGGATCAAAGCCAATGTACAGTGTTGTTGGCTTCTTAAGCGCTTCAATCAGTTCTTTTTCATCGGTCGATTGTGCAATCAAGCCACGCCAGCGAAGATCTTCAATGAGATTCATGCGCTCATCATCTCTGAAAATGCCTGCTTCCCGTTGGCAATTTTCTGCTCGGTCTTTGCATTAGCAATCTGGGCCTCTTTAATCTGCGTAGCGACAAGTGCCGGCGCAGTGCCACCTAGCGTTGTGCGCGAATTCAATGCGCCATGGACTGTTAATACCGCGCGCACTCCCCCGTCGAGTTGTGGATGTACCTGAAGAAACTGAGCATCGGTGAGTTGATGAAGTTGAAGATTTGAGGCCTCACACAGAGCCACACACTTTCCTGCCGCTTCATGGGCCTCGGAAAACGGAACGCGTTTTTTAGCTAAATAATCGGCGATTTCCGTGGCTAATGAGAAACCAGTTGGTGCGGCTAGCGCCATTTTATCGCGGTCAAAATCCGTTGTTGCAATCATTCCAGTGAGCGCGGGAAGAACGAGCAACAATGTGTCGATACTGTCAAACAAAGGCTCTTTGTCTTCTTGTAGATCTCGGTTATATGCAAATGGAAGACCTTTGAGCATAGTTAATACACTCATGAGATTGCCGATGAGCCTTCCTGATTTACCGCGTGCTAATTCGGCCATATCTGGATTTTTCTTCTGAGGCATAATCGATGAGCCAGTCGAATATCCATCGGCCACTTTGGCCCAAGCAAACTCGGTAGATGACCAGAGTGTCCACTCTTCGCCGATTCGCGAGAGATGCGTTCCGATCATTGCATATATAAAGAGCGCCTCTGCGACATAATCGCGATCGCTGACGGCGTCAATACTGTTGGCAAAAGAAGTTGCAAAACCTAGATTTGTCGCGGTGAATGCGGGATCTAGCGCAAGTGAAGATCCAGCCAAAGCACCAGCACCCAATGAACTAACAGATGTACGCGTTAACCAATCATCTATCCGATCAAGATCGCGGGCAAAGGCATGTGCATGCTTAGCTAATTCATGTGCAAATGAGACGGGTTGAGCATGTTGAATATGGGTGAAGCCAGGTGCTGGATCATTGATGTATTCCGCGGATTTACTTAAGATTGCATCTTGAAGTTTGGTAAGTAGCATCGCAATCTCTAACATGTGATCGATTGCAAAGAGACGAAGATCTGTCGTGACTTGATCATTGCGAGATCGACCGGCACGCAAGGATCCCCCAATTTCGCCGAGTTTTTCGGTCAATCCACGCTCTAGAGCGCTATGAACATCTTCGTCACTTGCGATGGGTTTAAATTCACCATTGGCCACTTCAACGCTAAGCGCTTTTAATCCAACAAGAATTGCAGCGGCATCATCAATATTTACCAATCCATTCTTTTTCAGGATTGCTAAATGTGCCCTTGAGGAGCGAAGGTCATACTGGGCTAAACGCCAGTCAAACTGAATACTTCTAGAGAGAGCAAATACTGATTCCTCGGGTCCTTGACTGAAACGTCCACCCCACAGCGCCATTACTTCCTCTTTCCCGCACCACGTGCATATGCCAGCAATTCTTTCGCTAAATTCGCTCCGCCAGTTGCTTTCTTGGATACCAAAATTATCGTGTCGTCACCAGCGATAGTACCGATTACTCCTGTCAGGTTAGCGTGATCGAGAGAACTTGCAAGAAACTGCGCCGCACCAGGTGGAGTATGAATAACAGCTAAATTCGCACTGTGGTCAACGGAGAGAATGAGCTGAGAAGGCACAGGCGTACTTCGAACGATTGCATCGTCTGAGCTTTCACGAATTTCATATGTTGATTCACCAACCGTGTTTCGTGCACGGATTGCACCAATCTCCTCTAAATCACGACTAGCAGTAGCTTGCGTTACTTTATAGCCGGCTTTCTTGAGTAAGACAACTAAATCCGATTGCGAGTGAACCAATCCCTCTTGAATGAGAGAGATGGCCTTAGCTCTTCGTGCTGCAACAGATTGTGCATTAATTGGCATCGATGAGCACCTTTCGAAAAATTGAAATAAATTTCTTGATTTGTGAATCCGTGACAATTAATGCTGGTGCAATTCGAATAGTTGAAGCGGTGGCCGCATTTACTAGAACACCGTTTTCTTCAAGGGCGCGTGCAACTACTGCAGCATCCAGGCTCTCAAGCTCAATTCCCAGTAATAAACCAGCACCGCGCACCTCTTTGACTCCTGGGATTAGCGCAAGCTCTTGCATCAAATAATCCCCTTGCACTATAACCGTACTGAGCAGATTTTTGTTTTCAATAAATTTTATCGCTGCCAGACCTGCAGCGGTCGTAACTGGATTTCCCCCGAAAGTTGATCCATGATCTCCTGGATGAAATAAATCAGCGGCTTTTCCGAGGGCGATCATGGCACCAAGTGGAAGGCCTCCGCCTAGCCCTTTAGCTAAAGTAATTACATCAGGTGTGATTCCAGAGTATTCATAACCAAACCAATCCCCCGTGCGACCCATTCCGGTTTGTACCGCATCAATGACAAGTAAGGCGCCTTTTTCATCGCATAATTCACGAACTGCTTGCAAGTAACCGGGTGGCGGAACAATTACCCCCGCCTCACCCATGATTGGTTCGATAATTACCATTGCTGTTTTTTTGGTGACGGCTTTACGCATCGCGGTAATATCTCCAAAAGGCACGTGTTTCACGCCTTTAATCAACGGTAGAAATGCTTCTCGCTTTGAAGGTTGCCCAGTTAAAGATAAGGCTCCCATCGTTCGACCGTGAAATGCCCCAAGGGCAGCAACTACACGAACTCTCCCTGTTTTGCGTGAGAGTTTGAAGGCGGCTTCATTAGCTTCGGCACCTGACTGACAAAAGAAAACTCGTCCACTTTGCGCACCCGTCATTGAAATAAGTTTTTCGGCAAGCTCTATCACATTTGGATGAGCGTAGAAATTGCTGACATGTGACAAAATGGAGATCTGTTTGCTAACTGCCTTTGTGATAACTGGATGTGCATGTCCAAGAAGATTTGTAGAAATACCACCGAGAAAATCTAAATAGGATTTCCCATCAGCATCGGTGACGACAATACCTTTGCCTTTCACAAGAGCAATTCTTGGAGTACCGTAGTTATTTTGAATGGCAGAGTTCCAACGTTGAGTGAAATCACTATTCTTCATGCGACCACCAAGGTTCCGCCTGTGCCAGCGAGGGCGGCGGCGAAGCTTTCAGGATCAGTACCGTCAATAATTCTCACGGCTTTAGCGCCATGGGCGATTGCATCGAGTGCGGCCTGAACTTTTGGCGCCATGCCTTGGGAAAATGTAGATTTAAGAGATTCAAGCTCTTCTGCACATATCTCCTGTATCAACGAGGATTTATCTGGCCAATTTCGGTAGATACCTTCAACATCGGTCATAATAATCAAAACTGAGGCATCAAGTGCGCCTGCAACAGCCGCCGCGGCAAAATCTGCATTTACATTGAGTCCATTGTCAGACGCTATATCTGCAGCTATTGGTGAAAGAACCGGAACTACATTTTCTCTCACTAGTGTCATAATCTTAGAAGTATCCACAGAAACTACATCTCCTACTAAACCCAGATCAACTTTCGTGCCATCGACTAGTGAACTCCTTTTCTTAGCTTTTAGGGTCGGAAGTGTTCGTCCAGATATGGCTTGCGCTTTGATACCAAAATCGTTGAGTGTGCGAGCAATGCTCGGACCAATTTCTCCAGCTAAAACCGCTTCAACTACCGCGAAAACTTCGGGAGAAGTAACTCTAAAGCCACCCAGGAATCTACTTACGATACCCGCTGCATTCAATCCTTGGTCTATCTGGGGTCCACCTCCATGGACTACAACGACCGTTTCGCCCATCTTTTGGGCGGCCTCAATCGCCTTAGCAAAATTTCCGCTCTCATTCACCATTGCATGACCGCCAAATTTTACGACAATCATGTTGAGTAAGCCGAATTCTCGTGAACGTAATCATGAGACAAATCATTAGTCACAATTACCGCAGAATGTTCACCATTATGCATGTCAATCTCGATCTCAACTAACCTATTAGAAAAATCAACTAAAGTTTTATCGGCATCCGGTGCACTATTAGTGGCTACCTGAACTCCATTGAGTTTTACGTCAATTGTCAAAGGATTCATTTGAGCATCGGCAGTACCCACGGCAGCAAGTACTCGGCCCCAATTTGGATCTCCACCAAATAATGCCGCTTTCAATAAATTATTTCGTGCACAGGCACGTCCAATTTCTACAGCATCACGCTCTGAGGCTGCATGAGTAACGTGTATGGCAACACTCTTTGTTGAGCCTTCTGCATCGGCGATAAGTTGATTAGATAGCGATCCGCAAATCTCCATAAGTAGTTCTTCAAGTTGATCATCACTAATTTCAACTCCACTAGCACCAGATGACATCAGCAACACTGTGTCGTTAGTTGATGTACAACCATCAGAGTCAATGCGATTAAATGTGCGATCAGTAGATCTGGCAAAAATACTGTGAAGATTTTCGGAGACAACTGCATCCGTCATAATGACCGATAACATCGTGGCAAGTGCCGG
>JAUXSB010000006.1 GCA_030681595.1 Candidatus Omnitrophota bacterium | reverse complement strand
TTGGAACATAAGATAATGGTAGCTGGATTTGGCGGACAGGGCATCCTGTTCCTCGGCAAACTGCTTGCGTACAGCGGTATGCTTGAGGGCAGGGAGGTTACATGGTTCCCTTCTTATGGCGCTGAGGTGCGCGGCGGCACTGCAAACTGCACTGTGATTATCTCTGACGAGATGATAGGCTCTCCGGTTGTCAGGAATCCTGAAATCCTTATAGTAATGAACGAGGCATCTCTTGATAAATTTCAGCCGAGGCTGAAGAATGGCGGAATTTTAATATTTGATTCGTCTCTTATAAAAAAACCCGAACTGCGCTCTGATGTGCGCGTTGTAGATGTACCTGCAAGTGAGATAGCGGCATCAATTGGAAACACAAAATATGCAAATATGGTAATGCTTAGCGCCTTACTTGCGGAGACAGGAATAGTAAAAGAGGGATCAGCAATTAATGCCCTTGAAGAGCTAACTCCTCCGGAAAGGAAAAAATCCCTTGGCGCAAACAAAGAAGCGATAATAAGAGGCAGAAAATATATTGAAGATAAGAAAAGCAGAAACAACTGAAATAAAACAGGTGCAGAAGCTAATTAATGAATTTGCAAAAAGAGAAGAGATGCTGCCGCGCTCTCTCAATGACCTGTATGAAAATATCCGAGACCTTTTTGTATGCGAAGACAGAGGGCAGATAAAGGGCGCATGCGCCCTTCACATATTATGGGAAGACCTTGCAGAGATAAGGTCTCTGGCTGTTAGCGAGGAGTTACAGGGCAAGGGGATCGGAAAGCGCCTCCTTAAAACCTGTCTTAAAGAGGCAAAAGAGCTCGGTATAAAGAGGGTATTTGCACTTACATATCAGCCTGAATTTTTCAGGAAGACGGGGTTCAAAGGTATAGATAAATCAAAACTTCCTCAGAAGATATGGGGAGATTGCCTGAGGTGCCCGAAATTCCCGGAGTGCGATGAAGATGCGGTTATAATCGAGCTGTAAAAATCTATTGTGTCAGCATAACTCCAACGATGTCCCCTACTTTTATATTAAACTCTGCAGCGGCATTCCCTCTGTAAACAAAGAGTTCAAGGTATCCGGAGCTGTTTATTAGAGAGTAAAGACCTTTATCTGTGACCTCTGAATAGTAGCTCTTAAGTTCTGTCTGTTTCCCTTTTGTTACAATCTTCAATTTGGCCTCTGAATTAAGGCTGTAGAGAGTATTTAAATCCACTGCTTTTATATTTGTTATCGCGTTACCAAAGCGGTCTATATATATAACCTCTCCTTCTATACTTGTTTTTGTCGGCATCGAGACAGATGGAAATGGCAGAGTGATATAATCAGTAATCATCTCTCCAAATTTTGTTGTTTCTATGCCTTTTGTGAGCCATGCAGCAGCCGGGGCAAATATATCCCTGCCGTGAAATGTCGGGCCTTTG
>JAUXSB010000003.1 GCA_030681595.1 Candidatus Omnitrophota bacterium | reverse complement strand
TAGTAACAGGGTGAAAATACCCCTACATAAGGGGTAAGGTCACCCCTAGAAAGAGGGTGAGTTTACCCTCTGCTAGTAATTAAAGAAAATAAAGAAAGAAATAGTAGTAAATAAATGAGGCTGTGAATTCTGTGGATAAGTCATTCAAGTTGTTTTTAAGAAACTCAAAATTTCATAACAATAAATAATGGAAAAGAATACTTTAAAAAAGGCTTATGAAACGATTGATAGCGTCATGCAAGATATGTGTTTATCTGAAGAGGCAGCAATTCAAACTGCTTGTTTAATATTAGAAAAGGAAAATATTAAATTTAATAGCCAAGTAATTAGGGATATAACATCAACTTTAAAACAATGGAACAAGATTCCTGTGAATGAAATTAAACTTAAAATGGAAAACATTATGAAAAATAAAGTTTAACTTGACAAGCTCTGTAACATATGCTACGCTTATCCCAAGATGGGGAAAACATTAGATATAAAAAAGATTCGGAAAAAACTTAAAATGTCGCAAGAACAGATTGCCCAAAAAATAGGTGTTTCTCGTTGTACTGTAAATCGCTGGGAAAATGATCATTGGAATCCCAGCAAGCTTGCTCTTAAAGAAATACAAAGATTATTAGGAAATCAATCTTTTATAGAGAAACATAATAAATGATGAAAGCTGTTATCTATACTAGGGTAAGCACTAAATTGCAAGTAGATAAGTATTCTCTTCCTGCGCAAGAAAAGGTCCTTAAAGATTGTATTGCAAAAGAGGGGCATGAGTTTATTGATATCTATACTGATGCCGGTATCTCAGGGGAAACTATCGAGGCAAGACCGGAGTTTTCCCGGTTGCTTTTAGATGCCCAGCAAAAGAAATTCGATGCAGTTTGGGTTGTTGATCAGGATCGACTTTCCCGCGGAGATTTAGGGGTTTTAACATTAATAAAGAAAATTTTCCGGGAAAATAATATCTTAATTTGCACGCCTTCGCAGAAGATATCCTTAAACGATGTAGATTCAGATTTAATGTCAAATATCTTTGGCGCTTTTGCACAGTTTGAGCGTTTGAAGTTCATACAGCGCGCGAATAGAGGTCGTCAAATTAAAGCGGAACGCGGCGAATGGGGCGGCAGAACGACTCCTTATGGATTTTCCTTTGACATGGAAAAAAACAAACACTTAATCATCAACGAAGAAGAGGCTCAGGTCCATAGATTGATAGTGCATTTATTCCTGGATGAAGGATTGGGAATTAAAAAAATAGCAGCTGAATTAAATAACCGTGGACAGAAGAACCGCGCGGGCAGGCTCTGGGCCATGCAGGCGATTCATTATATTTTAAGGAATCCAACATATAAAGGTACGTTGGTACATCAGAAATTTAAGCATTATAAAACAAAAGAAGGGAAGAAACGCTGGCGCGATGAAAAAATATTTACTGAGATTCCTAATGCGCATCCGGCTTTAATTTCGAATGATACTTTTAGGTTGATACAGGATAGGCTTGAGAAGAAAAGAAATTGCCGGGTAGATTTTAATTCACTACAACTGTTAACCGGTATCTTGGAGTGTACGTCTTGTCATAATACTTTTAAAGTTGGTTCAACCGGTAGTCCTGGGTATCGGCATTGGATTTACCGCTGCAAGACAAGATTCGCGCACTGGTTTGATAAGGCAAAACCGAATTGCTCAATGAAAACTTTTCCGCTTGATGAATATAATGGTAAGATTTGGTTGGCATTACAGAATTTAGCAAGAAGGCCGGATCTTATAATGGAAGCGCTGCAGGAGTCAAAAGTTCCTAATTTAACGAACCTTGATTTATGTCAAAAAGAATATCGGCGGGTAGTAAAGAAATTAGAAGACTTCCAGAATTATAAGGATAATTTAGTTTCACTCCATATTAGACAAACAATAAATGAAGATGAGTTTAAGATGCAGTTAGTTGGATTAATAAAAGAGAAGAGCGCGTTTGAACAACAGAAGAGAGAACTTGGCATGAAAATAGAATATTTAAGGGGCGTAGCATCTGAGGGCATAAATAAAGAAGCTATTTTGCGTTACGCTAAGTTTATCTATCAGTCGGATAAGAAGCTTACTATATCGCAGAAACGTAGAGTTTTAGGAGCTTTTGTCAACAGGATCCCCGTTTATGGAAATGGAGAGTTTGAGCTTGTCTGCAAATTTCCCATTCTCCCGTACGCAGATACTTTCCCGGGGCAGCAATCCCCCTTGTCTATCAATTCATGTACTGGTGGTAGAGTTAAGAGACGACATTCTTAATGAAGTAACCCGCCTCTATTACGAAAGAAGAAGATTACAGGCAGAAATTTTTCTTTCTCCGCCGGATGAGCCGAGGATAAAAATAGAAAAAGAATTAAGGCTGCAGGAATTGACAGCTTCCATTGATGGTTTAACCGGCGGTTATTTATCGGGGCAATTAGGGTTCGCGAATTGAAAATAAAGTCACCAGGCAGGTAAATAAAAAACAGTTATATTATGCGTAAGTTACGTAAATATTTTTTTACCGGTATAGCGCTGACTCTCCCGTTAATCATCACTATTTATATCTTGGCGGCGCTCTTTCGTTTTGCCGATGGGCTTTTGGGTAGGTATATTAATTTATATTTTAAACAATATTTTGGCTATACAATCCCCGGTTTGGGGTTATTGCTTTTTCTTTTAATTATCCTTCTTACCGGTTTTTTTGCCACGAATTATTTAGGAAAGAGAATTTTGCATTTATTAGAAAGGTGGTTTTTAAAAATTCCTTTTGTCTCTAAAATCTATCCTTACATCAAACAGTTTATAGACATGGTTTTTGCTAAGGATAAACCTACCTTTAAAAAGGTAGTTTTGATAGAATATCCGCGTAAAGGGATTTATTCGTTGGGTTTTATTACCAATGAGGGATTAAAAGAAGTAGAGGCAAAGATTAACTCGGAAATAGTAACCGTGCTTATCCCCAGTATCCCCAGTCTTTACAGCGGATATTTCGTATTCTGTAAGAAAGAAGACGTGCTCTATTTAGATATGACTATAGAACAAGGCGTAAAGCTGGTTATTTCAGGAGGAATTTTACAGCCTTAATTTTTAGAGGAGGCGTTTATGAAGAATTACATTTTTATAATTGTGGCTGGTGTTATTTTAGTTTTATCCGGTACTGTTTTTTCTTTTGCCCAGGATACTAATCAAACAGAGGTGGTTCTTCCGGAAGCCAAAGAGGCCGGTGAGCTTACCGCGCAGGAAGCAGAAAATAAAACTGACGCCGCGGCCAGTGAAGAAAATTTAGAATGGGTTTGGGGAGATGTGGTTTCTGTGGATGCGGTAGAGAATAAATTCACCGTGAAGTATCCGGATTATGAAACAGACGCCGAGAAGGAAATTATTTTTTATACGGATGAAAGGACTGTCTTTGAGAACGCGCAGTCTTTAGGTGAGATTCAGCCGCCGGATAGCGCAAGCGTAGACTACTTTATTGATATTGGCGGCAGAAACATTGCCAGGCTCGTAAGCGTAGAAAAAATGAAGCAAGAGCCCTACGAGGATGCCCCTGCGCAATAGATCAAGAAGATCTATATACTGAGCCTCCAATGTACCCATTATATATCGGAGGCTCAGTAATTTAAAGCCGCACGGATTAACATTCTTGCCTGTTGAGAGCCCCGCCCGATTTCATTCGGGCAAGTAATTTCTCCAACGATTTTTTAAAATTATTGCCCATGTCAGTTAAGTTAGTAATTTTTGATTTAGATGGTACGCTTGTTAATGCTTATGGCGCCATTGTGAACAGTTTTAACTATACAATGCGCAGGCTTAATTTTCCTCTAAAGAGTGCTTTTATAATAAAAAAAGCGGTTGGGTGGGGAGATGAAAATCTGCTTAAGCCGTTTATCCCGGAGAGGGCCCTTAAAAAAGCGTTGAGTATTTACCGCGCTCACCATAAAACCGCGTTACTGAAAGATTCTAAGCTAATGCCGCATGCTCAAAGGCTTCTTACCCGTTTAAAAAGGCAAGGCATCAAATTAGCGGTTGCTTCTAATCGTCCGACAAAATTTTCTTTAATCCTTTTAAGGCACCTGGAAATTAAAAAATATTTCGACTATTGCCTTTGTGCCGATAAATTGAAATTCGGCAAGCCCCGCCCGGAAATCTTAAATAAAATAATAAGAAGGATGGGTGCAAAAAAAAACCAGGCTTTCTATGTAGGGGATATGGCTATAGATGCTGAGGCTGGAAGGCGGGCCGGAATTAAAACTATTGTTGTTTTAACCGGCTCAAGCAGCGGGGCCGAGGTAAAGAGAGAAAAACCGTTTAGAGTGCTAAGGAGTTTATCTCGCATTTCTTTTGATTGACGCTTACGCCTTTTTGTCATATCATAAAAATATAAATATGGCGATAGCAATGAAAATAGCATTTTCTTTATTTGTAATATTTTATTTTGGATATGTAGTTATATTTTCCGGTATGGCAGGTGCTGAGGATGCCGACGGGAAAACTTCTCAGGCCAAGCAGGAAATAAAACTTTCTACTTTTAAAGCCGGCGTAATAGATAAAAAACAGGCCCGTGAAGCAAAATATGTTGAAGGCGAGCTATTGGTAAGATTTAAACCGGAAATAAAAGCCGAGGAAACCCTAAAGATTATTAATAAAGAATATCATTGTGAGATTATAAGATTTTTAATCCCGAATAGGACTTATCTTATTAGGTTACCGAAAGATAAAACTGTCAACGATATGCTTAAATTGTTTGAAAATGACCCGCGCATCCTTTATGCGCAGCCCAATTTTATATACAGCGGATCTAAGCATTAATAAATAAGCAGGTTATGGCAAAGAGGACAAATATAGCAAAGATAAATATTGGCGTAGATAATCACATTGCCGCGCTTTCTAAAATAAGCCAGGCGATTACCTCAGACCTTTATTTGGAGGATATATTACGCTTGATTGTAGCGGTGGTAGCGCAGGTAATGGATTCAAAAATTTGTTCAATTATGCTTTTGGACGAAAGAGGGGAATGCCTGATTATTCGTGCCACGCAATCTATTTCCGAAGCCTACAATAAGAAGCTCCCGCTCAAGGTAGGGGAGGGTATTGCTGGAAAAGTGGTTATTGAGAATAGGCCTAAGAGCGTTTACAATGTAATGGAGGAAAAGGAGTATAAATATAAGGATATTGCCCGTAAAGAAGGCCTGGCGTCGTTATTGTGCGTGCCTTTAACGGTAAAAAATAAGGCTATCGGCGTAATCAATGTTTATACCGCCACACCGCATAAATTCACCAAAAATGAAATTAATGTTTTAACTACCGTGGCAAATCAGGCAGCGCTTGTTATTGAAAACACCGAATTAATGGTTAAAACGAAAGTTATTCAGGAAGAGCTTGAATCAAGGAAGATTGTGGAGCGCGCAAAAGGAATATTAATGCAAGAGAGAAAAATATCCGAAGAAGATGCCTACCGTTTAATTCAGAAATACAGTATGGATAAGCGTAAATCAATGCGCCAAATTTCCGAAGCAATAATTTTAACTAAAGAAATGCAGGGGTAGTAATCCTTGGTTAATTTGATAATGAAAAACGAAAAGATACGAGTAGCCATTGCCCAGATAAATCCGACAGTCGGAGACATTAAGGGGAATTTAGCTAAGATAACTCGTTTTATTGCAGAGAGCGAAAAATCCAATCCCGACATTATAGTCTTTCCGGAATTAGCTATTTGCGGTTACCCTCCCGAGGACCTTCTTCTAAAAGATAAATTTATCGCTGAGAATCTTTCCGCGATACGGAAACTATCGCAATCCGTAGAAAAGAGCGTTGTCATCTGCGGCTTTGTAGATAAGCTAGGAAACAATTTATATAATGCCGCCTCAGTAATCAGCGATAAAAAAATAAAAGGAATATATCGTAAAACCATGCTTCCTAATTACGGCGTTTTTGATGAAAAAAGATACTTTAGCCCAGGCTATGACTATCCGGTGTTCAGGCTTTCTAAAATAAACTTTGGCGTAACCATCTGCGAGGATATCTGGCATAAACAAGGGCCGCTGGCGCATCTTGCAAAGCAGGGTGCTAAGCTTATCATAAATATCAGCGCTTCTCCGTATTATCGCCGCAAGGGCAAAGAAAGGGATGATATTTTTAGAAGGCAGGCAAAGGAAAATAGGGTATTTATTGTTTATAATAATTTAGTCGGTGGTCAAGACGAACTGGTTTTTGACGGGCAGAGTTTAGTTATAGACGATAAAGGAAAGATTATTGGCCGAGCGGGTGCCTTCTGCGAAGAACTGCGCATTTTTGATTTAGATATCCCGCAGGTTAAAAGCAAGAAGAAAATAATAGTTGTAAAAAAAGAAATCTATCCCGATAAACCGGTAATTACGCCTAATCCGGTAGAGATGTTTTCAGAAGTTCAAGAAGTCTATCGGGCATTAATTTTAGGCCTGAAAGATTATGTATTAAAAAATGGTTTTAAGAAAGCAGTTGTGGGGTTATCGGGCGGGATTGATTCGTCGTTAGTTGCGGCGTTAGCCGTGGATGCTTTAGGAAAAGAGAGTGTCTTTGGCGTGTTTATGCCTTCGCGTTATAGCGCCCAACGAAGCTGCAATGACGCACATGAATTAGCCCATAATTTAGGGATTAAAATTTTTGATATCAATATTGAGAATATCTTTAAAGCGTATTTGGCTGATTTTTCCGGAATTTTTAAAGATAAACCTGTTGACATTACCGAAGAGAATTTGCAGGCGCGCATCCGCGGAAATATCCTAATGGCGCTTTCCAATAAATTCGGCTGGCTGGTGTTAACTACAGGAAATAAATCTGAAGTTTCCTGCGGATATTGTACGCTTTATGGCGATATGGCAGGCGGATTCGGCGTAATTAAGGATGTGCCAAAAACACTTGTTTATAAATTGGCGGAATTTAAGAATAAAGAAGCGCACAAAGAAATTATTCCGCAAAGCGTAATTAGCCGTGAGCCGACCGCGGAATTACGGCCCAACCAGAAGGATTCGGAAACGCTTCCGCCGTATGATTTATTGGATACGATTTTAAAACTTTATGTGGAAGAAGATAAAAGTTTGGGAGAGATAGTTAAAAAAGGCTACTCTAGCGAGGTAACGGCAAGGGTGATATCTTTGGTAGATAAAAGCGAATACAAGCGCAGGCAAGCCGCGCCCGGAATAAAAATTACGCCTAAGGCATTCGGCCGCGATCGCAGGATGCCGATAACGAATGGGTTTAGAAACAGCGTTTAGCGGGTAGCGGATAGCGCATAGAATAGCTAAGGGCAGCATTAAGCATTCTTTACTATACGCTAAACGCTATACGCTTTACGCTAAATAATATGCAATATCTAAACGTCATAATCTATAGTTTAATTGCCGGTATCGCCACAATGCTGGGGACAGCCATGCTTTTTTATAAAGAGGCATGGGCAAGAAAAAATTCTCTTTATTTGGTAAGTTTTGCCGCGGGGGTGATGCTCGCTACCGCCTTTTTAGACCTTTTGCCTGAGGCGGTCTCTTTGACAAATGAAGCAATGTGGGCGGCACTTTCCGGGATATTACTTTTTTATGTTTTACAGCAGTCAATAAATCTGCATCCCTGCCATGATGAAGAATGCCAACTGCATAATTTGGGGATTTTATCGCTGGCGGGCCTTACTTTTCATTCCCTGATTGACGGAATTGCCATCGCTTTAGGATTTGGCATAAGCGTAAGTTTAGGCACGGTGACTACCTTAGCGGTTATTTTGCATGAAGTTCCTGAAGGGATAACTACTACCAGCATTTTAATGTATGCTAAAATGCCGCGCAAGAAAGTTATCTGGTATTCAGCGTTGGTGGCACTTAGTACGCCGCTTGCGGCGATACTTTTTTATCCTTTTGTGAAAGGGATCCCGGAAAAAATATTAGGGTTGCTTTTAGGGCTTGCCGCCGGATCCTTTATCTATGTAGCAGCTTCAGACCTTATTCCTCAGACGCATAAGATACGCAGTAAATTAAACGCAATAATCCTGCTTTCAGGCGTTATCTTTCTAGCCGTCATCACCAAATTAATAGAGCACTGACCTACACATAAACAATATAATGAAAAAGGCATTGGTTTTATTCTCCGGTGGTTTGGACAGTTTAATCGCTTTGCGCATTATTAAAGATTCAGGCATTGAACTCCTCGCCTTGAATTTCGTTAGTCCTTTTTGCCGCTGTAACCGAAAAGATGGCTGTTCCGCGGTTTTGCAGTTAAAAAAAATCGGCGTAGATTTCCGGGTGTTTTCGCTTAAGGAAGAATATCTAGAGATTGTAAAAAAACCAAAATTCGGCTATGGCAGTAATATTAACCCCTGCCTTGATTGCCGGGTTATGATGTTTAAGAGGGCAAAAGAAGTTATGAAGGATGTGGGCGCGTCATTCATTATTACCGGCGAGGTTTTAGGACAGCGGCCGATGTCTCAACGGATGCGGCAATTAGAGTTAATAGAAAAGGAAACGGGGTTGTCTGGTTTAATCCTTAGGCCGCTTTCCGCCAAGCTAATGCCAGAGACTATCCCCGAAAAAGAAGGGTGGGTAAAAAGGGAAATCCTTTTAGATTTAAGCGGGAGAATTAGAAGCCCGCAGATAGGACTGGCTCGCGAATTTGGCATAACCGATTATCCCTGCCCATCCGGAGGATGCCTTTTGACAGATCCGGAGTTTAGCCGCCGCATAAAAGATTTGATGAAGCACAATCAATTTACGCTGGATGAAATAGAATTACTTAAGCTCGGCAGGCATTTTCGCATAAATGAAAAATTGAAATTAGTCGTGGGCAGGAATGAGAGAGAAAACCTGCGCCTTTTAGATTTGGCAAGAGAAGACGATATTTGTTTTAGCCCTCTTGAAACCACTGGCCCAACCGCCATTGCGCGGGGATTAAATGGCAAGGTTGAGTTGGAACATCTTTGCGCCGCTATAGTTGCGCGTTACTGCGATAAAAAAGACGCAAAGGCAGTTTCAATAGAAAAGAATTTTTACCCCGCGAAAGAAAAAACTCTTCTATCTGTGCAGCCGATTATGGAAGATGAGCTCGATAGGCTAAGAATTTAAAAGTTTAGTTGCGCCGCAAAAGTATTTGCGGCCTGTCCGCCAACGCTTTGTGGCGGGCATCAGCTAAAATTTAATCGCTAGCCAGCAAATTTTAGTGGACAGAATTTTTTTTATTGGTATAATTGATATTGAATTTCATTTACACATAAAAGGGAGATTATGGATTCTCCAAACAATGTATTTACACAGTACCTTAAGGCCAATGGCATAAGGCAGAGCACCCAGCGCGACTCTATACTAGAGGTTTTTTTAGGGACAGAGAAGCATTTAAGCGCGATTGAACTTTATAATTTAGTCCGGCGCAGGCACCCGAATATCGGATACGCCACGGTATACCGCGCAGTGAAGGTAATCTGTAATGCTGGCCTTGCCGAGGAAGTTGATTTTGGCGACGGTGTGGCGCGTTTTGAGCATAAATACGGGCACGAACATCACGATCATCTTATCTGCACAAAATGCGGCAAGTTTATTGAGGTCAGACAGCCTAATATAGAAAAATTACAGGAGGATTTGGCTAAGGAATATCGTTTTATCCCCACAAGGCATAAATTTCAGATATTCGGTATTTGTAAAAATTGCAAAAAATACAGCCCTTAACAAAATCGTGTTTCGGGCTGTTGATTACACACCTGCCCGACAGACCGCGCCCGACTGAACGTCGTTCGGGCGGGAGTCAGGCGGGGATTTCAAAATGATTACACTGATTTTAACAGAAGCCCTAAAAAATAAAAGGGAATAAATATGGCAGATATTACTAAGATAGATTTAAAGGATAAGTTGCCACTTATACTGGCGGGGAATCCTAATGTAGGTAAATCGGTAGTGTTTGGCCTCTTAACCGATACATATGCGACAGTATCTAACTATCCGGGCACCACCGTCGAAGTTACTAGTGCCGTGTCTAGTTTTGCCCGCCATCAATATCATGTGATAGATACGCCGGGGATAAACAGTTTGATTCCTTATTCTGAAGACGAGCAGGTAACACGGGATATTTTATGCCAATATAGAGAAAGAATTGTCCTTCATGTATTTGATACTAAGAATTTCGTAAACAACCTACTGCTTACATTTCAGCTTATAGAAATGGGCTTGCTTTTGGTTTTAGAGTTAAATATGTATGACGAAGCGCTAAGCCGCGGTATAAAAATTGATGCTGAAAAATTGACTAAAGTGCTGGGGATAGGGGTTGTCGCAACAATTGCTACGGAAAAAACAGGCCTAAATAAATTATTAGAAGAAATCCCCAAAGCAAGGAGTTCTCCCTTTAAAGTTAATTACGGAGAAAAAATAGAAAATATAATAGCCGAGATTTGTTCTTTGTTGCCCCAGGAGCTTGGGTCAAAGCGGCTGGCTGCGCTTTTATTTTTATCCAATGACGTAACGCTTAAAAAATGCCTTAAGCGGCAAGGCGTAAGCGATGATGTATTGCAAAAGGTTGAAATAACCGCCCAAGAAGCAAGAAAACGCTTTGGCCGCTCTTTAAAATCTACAATTATCCAAAGAAGGCATGATGCGGCGAAAGAAATTTTTAACAAAGTTTCAAGTGTAACTTTCGTCCCTCAATTAAGCGCCTCTAATTTTATACATAAGATAATGGTTTCGCCGGTGTGGGGTTTTCCTTTTGCGGCATTGGTTATGTATCTGACTTATCTTTTTGTGGGGAAATTCGGCGCAGGCTTTTTGGTGGATTTTATTGAGGAGAAAATATTTAACGGCGCTATTAACCCAATTGTTACAAATGTAGTGGATAAATTTATTCCTTTTGTTTTCGTAAGAGAGATGTTGGTAGGCGAATACGGTTTGGTTACTATGGCCTTGACTTACGCCTTTGCCATAATATTTCCCATTGTTACCACATTTTTTATTGTCTTTGGGATTTTAGAGGATTCGGGTTATCTGCCGCGGCTTGCCGCCGTGGTTAACAGGGCTTTTAAATTAATCGGCTTGCACGGTAAGGCTGTGCTTCCTTTTATTTTGGGGCTTGGCTGCGGTACAATGGCGGTTTTAACCACGCGTATTTTAGAAACAAAAAAAGAGCGCATTATCGCCACATTACTTTTAGCCATGGTGATTCCCTGCTCTGCCCAGTTAGGGGTAATTTTAGGTATGTTGGGCGCAATATCCGTAAAGATAATTTTAATCTGGCTGATGATACTTTTTTTTATCTTGGGCCTTATCGGGTATTTAGCGTCAAAATTAATTCGCGGTGAAACCTCAGAATTTATAATGGAACTTCCGCCGGTAAGACTTCCGCTTATGTCTAATATTTTAAACAAGGTAAAGGCGCGCCTATTTTGGTACCTTAAGGAAGCGGTTCCGCTTTTTGTCTTAGGGACATTTCTTTTGTTTATTTTAAACTGGTTTAATCTTCTGGGTGTTGTGATAGAATTTTGTGCCCCAGTTGTGGTAGATATTTTAGGGCTTCCGGCAAAGGCGGCAGAAGCGTTTATCATCGGATTCTTAAGGCGCGATTACGGCGCCGCCGGTTTATATGCTTTGCAAAGACAGGGGCTACTTACCAACTTACAGGTTTTAGTCAGTGTTTTGACTATGACTTTGCTCGTTCCCTGCGTGGCGCAGTTTTTTGTGATGATGAAAGAGAGGGGAATAAAGATCGCAATTTTTATTTTCGTTTTTGTGCTCTTTTTTGCTGTTTTTGCCGGTGGTGTCGTAAATTTTATTTTCCAGCATTTCCAATTATCTGTTTAATAACTTTACATTTTAAGCATTGCTTAAAATGTAAAGTTATTAATAGAGAAAGGTTTAGTTTATGGCGGTGCGGATAAAATTTTTAGGCGGGGTGAGGAACGTTACAGGGTCAAGCCATTTGGTGATGACTGATAAGGCGCAGATTTTACTGGACTGTGGCTTATTCCAGGGGCACCGCGATGCCGCATATCAGGCAAATACCACTTTTAGCTATAATCCGCGTAAGGTTAACGCTTTGGTGCTTTCGCATGCGCATATTGACCATTGCGGCAATATCCCCAGCGTGATTAAACGGGGGTTGAGATGCAAAATTTATACGACGCTGGCGACTAAAGATTTAGCCGTGGTAATGCTTAAAGATTCCGGAAAAATTCAGGAAGAAGATATAAGGTATGTTAATAAGATTAACAGGCGGCTGGGCCTGCCTAAGCGCGCGCCGCTTTATACCGAAAAAGAGGCATCATCCAGCATGAAAAGGGCGCGGCCGATTTCATATGGGAAGAAGTTTCCTTTGGAAAAAGGAATATTTGTGACTTTATATGATGCCGGCCATATTTTGGGTTCAAGTATTATTGTTTTGGATATAAAAGATAATTCCCGTAATATCCGCCTGGCTTACGCCGTGGACTTAGGCAGAAAAGGCCTGCCTTTATTAAACGACCCGGTTATCCCTAAGGATGTTGATTACCTGATTATAGAGAGCACCTACGGGGCAAGATTGCACGCCCCTATTGCTGAGGCAAAAGGCAAACTTCGCGATACCATAAACCGTACCGTAGAGCGCAAAGGTAAAATTATTATTCCTGCTTTTGCCCTTGAGCGTACACAGGAAGCACTCTCTATACTAAAGGAACTTTTTGGCGAAAAAGCCATTCCCACCATCCCTATATACGTAGATAGCCCATTAGCTACGGACATAACCGATGTTTTTAAGCAGCATTTATCTTTTTTGGATGAGGAAACGCGCCGGGCCATAAGAGAGGGAAATAGCCCTTTTGAATCCCTGCATTTAAGATATATTCGCAATAAGGAAGAGTCTAAACGCTTAAATGATGATAGGCGGCCGATGATTATTATTGCGGGCTCTGGTATGTGCGAGTCAGGAAGAATATCGCACCACCTAAAAAACAACATTGAAGATTCCCGCAATACCGTGCTTGTAATCGGATATATGGCGGAAAATACCTTAGGCAAGAAAATTGTTGATAAAATACGTGTGGTGCGGATATTCGGCGTAGAATACGAACTTAATGCCGAGGTGGTAATAATTAATTCTTTTTCAGGGCATGCGGATAAAGAAGAATTACTGGAATTTTCTCTGTCCTGTGCTCCGCTAAAGCGGGTATTTTTGGTACACGGCGAAGAAAGCCAAGCTTTAAGTTTAAAAGAAACGCTTTTGGCAAAAGGGCTTGACGCGTATGTGCCGGTTAAGGATGAAGAAGTTATTTTGGAATAAAGCTTTTGAATACCGAATGACGAAACTCGAATGGCGAATTATACAAATAATTTACCAAATTTCGAATAATTAAAGCAAAAAATAGTTTTGAAAATTTTATCTTTAATAATTCGGATTTGTTTTGGAATTCAGGCCTAGGATTTCGGATTTGATTAATGGCGAAAGGAGAAGCAAGTATTATTGCTTGAGGCCGACAATTTAATCAACAAGTTATAAAACGGAGAAAAATGATGGATGAGAAAAAAATAGAGGAGATTTTGGAAGAGATATGGATAGAGAGGGAAAGGGGGGAGGTGAGTTCCCGCACGCTCTGCCTTTCCGAGGGGGAAAATATTACCGGATTAGATATTTCTGAAATGGAAAAATTAGGATACTTTAGGCAGGAAAAGGAGAAAATCTGCCTGACTGAAAAAGGAGAGGAGAGAGCTTTACAGATTATCCGCGGCCATAGGTTAGCCGAGCGTTTAATGACGGATGTTTTAGCCGTCTCGCCGAAGGAGATGGAGACAAACGCATGCAGTTTTGAGCATGTCATCCAGCATGAGTTAGCCGATGCAATTTGTACGCTTTTGGGCCATCCAAAAGAATGCCCGCATGGGCGATTGATTCCTGCCGGCGCCTGCTGCATTAAGGCAAAGCCAAACCTGGAAAGTGTAGTAAGTCCGCTTTCAAAGCTTCTTGCCGGCTCCCGCGCAAAAGTGGCGTATATTACCTCAACGCATTATCCCCGCCTTGACCGCCTTGCTTCATTAGGGATTCTCCCCGGGGCAGAAGTTATTTTACACCAAACTAAACCTTCTTATATTATCCAAATAGGTAATAATCAGATAGCGTTAGATAAAGAGATATTGAAAGATATCTACGTGCGTAAGATAATTTAAGGCCGTTGTCAAATAGATAGAAGATGTTAAGTTTCACCATTGACATAGGGTAGGAGGGTATGGTATACTTGTAATGGAGGTAAATATGCCTATACAACAAAAAACTACCCACGAAGAACAGTTAGATTTTTTAAAGAAAATCGAAGGACAAGTCCGGGGCGTGCAAAAAATGATTGGAGAAAAAAGATATTGTGTGGATATCCTTACCCAGCTTCATTCCATAGTTGGGGCTATTTTAAGAGTTGAGGACAAGATTTTTAAGAAGCATTTTGAAGGCTGCGTAATTGAGGCGTTCAAAGGAAAATCAGAATTGGAGAAGTCTAAAAAGATTGACGAGGTAATAGATTTGATGAATAAATTTAGAAAACTATAGCGAACATCCCCGAAAAAGATTCTTGTTTGTTTGTATCTTGGGCAGTATAATGTAAATTAGTTTTTACTGAAAAAGCCTGGAAACTATGATTATAGTGATTTCCGCCAAAGGCGGATCCGCCTTTGGCGGAAAAAACCAGATTACACCGATTAGAACATCGTCGAGCTTAATCTATGTAATCTTTTTAAAATCCCCTCCAGTCTGAAGTCGGGCTGGTGTGTAATCAAGTTAATGCTGGGTTTGGCTATATTGAAAGCCAAACCACTGCCTTGTGGCTTGTGGCTATATCGGAAGCCAAACCACTGCCCTCTGGCTTGTGGGTTTTTCAGCAGTAACCATATTACAAGCGTTGGATTAAGTACGGAGGGGGGGTGAATGAATATGGGGAAAAGAATGTTTATCAGGAAAGCCGCTTCTTTGTTCATGCTCCTTCTTTTGGTTTCTTCCACGGCTAAAGCCGAAAACAGCCAGCCCTATACTCTTGATTCCCTGATAAAAGAAGCGCTTACTTTGAACCCCGAGATTCTCTCTGCAAAAAATGCGTTTGAATCCGCTAGCGCGCGGATTCCGCAGGCCGCAAGTTTAAACGATCCTATGATTGAATTTGAATACGATCGGATAACTGCCGACAGAATGTTGACGGGAAAACCGATGAAAACATTTTCTGTCTCCCAGGATATTCCATTTCCCACTAAGTTATATTTGCGCGCGAAGATCGCATCAAAACTTGCCAAAATGGCATACGAAAACTACAAGGCCAAGGATCGGGATGTTATCTCCCGAGTAAAGAGCGCCTACTCCGAACTCGCTCTTATTTACAAGGCAATTGAAATTAATAAAGAAAATAAAGATGTTTTAGATCAACTTTCTAAAACCGCGGCGACGCGATACGGGGCTGGTCAGGGAACACAGGCAGATGCGCTTAAAGCTCAAGTGGAGCTTGCAAGAGTTGATAATGAGCTGATTATGCTTGAGCAGAAACGGGTCACCGCGCAAGCGAAACTAAACGTGTTACTCAACAGAGATCCCAGGGAAGATTTCGGGATTCCTTTAGTTGAGGCGGCAATTAAATTTAACCGCACGTTGGATGATTTTTACCGTTTGACTCTTGATAACAATCAGGAACTTAAGGCATACCGGTATGCGATTGATCGCGGTAAAGCGGCTTACGATCTTTCACTTAATGAATTTATGCCTGATTTTACTGTTAAATTTAAACAGATGGTTGATAAAGGCCGTGCCGAAGAGGGTGCATGGGCAGGAATGATAGGCGTCACTATCCCATTGTGGTTTTTTGAAAAACAGTCTTTTGGTGTTAAAGAGATGAAATCCGATCTTGAAATGGTAAAAGCCGAATACAAAGGTAAGGAAAATTCCGTTCTCTTTGAGATAAACGATGCTTACGCGAGAGCCGTAGCAAATAAGAAACTCATCGAGTTATACGAAACTGCTTTTATCCCGCAAGCACAGGAAACGGTAAACGTTGCCATAAAAGGTTATGAAACCGAGAAATCGGATTTCCTAACTGTGCTTGACAGCCAGCGGATGCTGATAAACTTTAAATTGGATCATTACAAAGCAATATTAGATTTGAGAATTGCTTTAGCGGATCTTGAGAGAATTGTCGGGACAGACATAGATTTTTAATTTAAGGAAGGGAAGAGGAGAGTATGAAGATATACAAAGAAGGGCTATCGATTATCGCGGCAGTCATATTTGTTGGAGCGGTTTTTGTGTTTACAGGTTGCGGGCGATCGCTTGACCCCAGCGTTGTTTCAGAGAGTAAAGCCGTTTATCGTTGCCCGATGCATCAGACATATACGTCTGATAAGCCCGGGGATTGTGTTATTTGCGGTATGAAGCTGGTTAAAGCAGAAAACAATTTTTCGGATAAGGCTTCGAGTCAAGAAATGAATGTGCCAGCTCAATCTAACGAAAAAACATTGGAAGAGGTTTGTGTTACACATAAATGCACTATGAAGAATTGCCCGATGTCTATTAAGGCGCATATTAAGCCGGGCGAGCGGCTTGCCTGTCCCGTCTGCGGCGAAGTCATCGCCACGACAAGTGGGAAAGTAGTGGAAATTTCTAATGATAAAGCACCCCAAGGGTCTGTTTTGACGGGTGTCAAAAAAGAGCGAAAGCTCCTTTATTATCGAAACCCGATGGATCCCAAAGCCACGTCACCAGTGCCGATGAAAGATTCTATGGGGATGGATTATGCTCCTGTATACGAAGATGTGTCTTCGGTGGCTGCTTCCGCAGGGCCCAGCATAACAATAAGCCCTGAGAGGCAACAGATGATTGGTGTTAAAACAGAGCTGGTTAAGATAATGGATTTAACGAAAGTTGTGCGCGTGTCCGGTAAGATCGCTTATGACCCTGAGCTTGCCGTAACACAAGAAGAATTTGTTCAGGCATTGAATGCTGAAGATAATGTAAAAGATTCGCCTCTTCAGGACGTCATTGATAGAGCCAAGAGACTTACGCAGGCGGCCCGCAATAAACTAAAACTCTTGGGGATGAACGACGGCCAGATAGCTGTTCTTGAAAAGACGCGCAAAGCCGAAACGAATCTGTATCTTCCCGGTAAGGGAGAACTCGTTTGGGCTTATATTTCCGTATATGAATACGAAATAAGTTTTATTAAGGTTGGTGACGGCGTGGACATTGAAGCCGTTGCATATCCCGGAGAGAAATTCACAGGTAAAGTCGTGTCCATCAATCCTGTATTAGATTCGAGCACAAGAACGAATCAGGTGCGTGTTGAAGTTGTTAACACTGGTGATAAATTGAAGCCCGAAATGTTCGTGAATGCGAAGATAAAAGTGGGCCTTGGAGAGAAGTTGGTAGTGCCTGAATCTGCCATTATGGATACAGGCCTAAGGAAAATAGCCTATCTTTCAAGAGAAGGTGATGTTTTGGAATCTCATGAAGTTACTCTGGGACAGAAAGCAGAAGGTTACTACGAGGTACTAAGCGGCTTGAAAGAGGGGGATATCGTGGTGACAAGCGGCAATTTTCTGGTTGATTCGGAGTCGAGGCTAAAATCTGCTTTGAGTGGCCCGTCTCATCAGCCAGAGGGCAATGGTTTGGCTTCCGATAAGCCACAAGGCAATGGTTTGGCCTCCAATGGCCAAAGCCATAGCCAAAGCCACCAACACAGTCAATAGATAAACCCCGTTCGAGAACTTTATTCTCTAACGGGGTAAACATTATATATGAGAACATTGATAGAAAAAATAATAGAATATTGCGCGAAGAATAAATTTATAGTCTTTGTGCTGGTGGGCGTCGCCGTCTTCGGCGGTGTATTGGCGCTCAGGAGCTTGCCGCTTGACGCCATACCGGATCTTTCAGATACGCAGGTTATTATCTATTCTCGTTGGGATCGCTCACCCGATATCATAGAAGATCAAGTGACATATCCCATAATAAGCGCTCTTCTGGGCGCTCCGAAGGTTAAAGCGATCAGAGGATTCTCCGACTTTGGTTATTCGTTCATCTACGTCATTTTCGAAGATGGAACGGATGTCTATTGGGCCAGATCACGCACGTTAGAATATCTCTCGAAGATAACTTCGCGTTTACCCGAAGGTGTTACGACAGAGCTTGGGCCGGACGCCACAGGGATCGGCTGGGTCTTCCAATATGCCCTTGTTGATGAGACCGGAAAAAACTCTTTATCAGATTTAAGGACATTTCAGGATTGGTATATGCGTTATTACCTTCAGAGCATCCCAGGTGTCGCGGAAGTGGCACCCATTGGTGGATTTGTGAGGCAATATCAGGTTAATGTTGACCCTAATAAACTATCGGCCTATCGTATACCGATAATGAAAGTTGTCGAGGCAATCCGGAAGGGCAATAATGACGCGGGTGGCAGGCTGGTTGAGTTTACCGGCGTGGAATATATGGTGAGGGCAAGAGGCTACGCGAAGTCTGTGAAGGATATAGAGGATATAGTGGTAGGTTTAGATGAAAAGGCCGGTGTTCCTATCCTGATCAAGAATATTGCTATCGTAGCGCTCGGGCCGGATATACGACGCGGGGTGGCAGACCTAGACGGAAAAGGCGATGTCGTAGGGGGCATCGTCGTCATGCGATATGGAGAGAGCGCGCTCGAGGTCATTGAAAGGGTAAAGACGAAACTTAAAGAGATTGAACCGAGCCTTCCGGAAGGCGTTAAGATCGTTACTACCTATGACCGCACTGAATTGATTAAAGGGTCAATTGATACAATGAACGAAGTCCTATTAGAAGATTTTTTAATAGTCGCGGCCATGATTATATTCTTTCTCATGCATATACCCTCCGCGCTCATACCGATAATATTGATTCCTATAGCGGCGCTTATAGCTTTTATACCATTTGGGGGGATGCGTCTTACGGTAAATATAATGTCTATCACCGGTGTGGTGCTGGCCATAGGCGATATGGTAGACGTGGGCGTTGTCATGGTAGAGAATGTCCATACGAAGCTTCATGAGCTATCCATAGGAAAAATTATCGGCGACCGTAAGGAGATAATGATCAAGGCAATGAAAGAGGTTGGCCCTACCATCTTCTCGGCTCTCTTGGTCACGGTTATCGGTCTTACACCTCTTTTTACTCTTGAGTCGCAAGAGGGCCGGCTTTTCAGGCCGCTGGCCGCAACCCAGATATTTACGATATTGTGCGCCGCGTTACTGTCGATAACTTTGATACCGCCATTAATTATGATATTTCTGCGGAAAGCGAAAGGAAAATCGCTTGAGGACCACAAACCCTCTAAGGCGATGGCCGGTTACCTAAAAAAGGCGCTTGAGTGGACATTCGCTCACCAAAAGGCTTCACTTATAGCGTTAATCGCGGCTATAGGATTTACAATTCCCGTCTTCCTAAGTTTGGGATCAGAATTTATGCCGCCTCTCTACGAGGGGAGTATTCTCTACATGCCGACTACGCTTCCCGGTATCTCTGTGACCGAGGCACATAAGTTACTCCAGAGTCAGGATAAAATTTTAAAAAGTTTCCCCGAAGTCGAAAGGGTTTTCGGAAAGGCCGGAAGGGTAGAATCTTCGACCGATCCTGCGCCTTTCTCGATGATGGAGACAACAGTGATATTGAAGCCGAAGAATGAATGGAAGAAGAAGCCGATTGCTAAATTTATGCCATTCATAAAAATACCCATTTCTTTTGATGAGCTTGTCGAAGAGATGGATAAGGCCATGCAATTTCCCGGCGTCAGCAATGCCTGGACCATGCCGATAAAGGCTCGTACCGACATGCTCACCACAGGCGTGCGCACACCCGTCGGGATAAAGATATTCGGCTCTGACTTAAAAGAGATAGAAAAGATAGGTGAGCACATAGAGATGGCGCTTAAAGAAATTCCCGGCACCCGCAGTATCTACGCCGAGAGAACGGCGGGAGGGTATTTTCTTGATTTTAATCTTAAACGCGAACAGCTTGCCCGTTATGGTTTGGCCGTTGACGATGTTGAGATGGTTATAATGTCAGCAATCGGCGGGGAGAATATTACCACTATCATCGAGGGCAGGGAGCGTTATGCGGTTAATGTGCGTTACCCTAGAGAATTGAGGGATGATATAGATAAACTGAAGCGTGTTCTGATTCCTACGATGTCAGGCGCGCAAGTGCCGTTAGAGCAACTGGCGGATATAAAGATTGCGCTCGGGCCTGCTATGATAAGGGACGAGAACGGTATGCTTTCCGGATATGTATATGTAGATACGGCCGGCCGCGATATAGGCCGCTATGTGCGCGACGCTAAGAAAGTCATTAGAGAGAAAGTTAAGCTTGCTCCTGGGTATACGCTCACCTGGAGCGGTCAGTATGAATATATGGAACGCGTGAAAAAAAGACTAGGGCTTTTCATACCTATGGCGCTCTTGCTTATTTTTATATTGTATCATTTTAATTTTAAATCTATCATAGCCACATGTCTAATAATGCTCGCTATGCCATTCACGGCCATTGGGGGGATCTTGGGAATAAAGCTTTTAGGTTTTAATATGTCCATCGCGGTATGGGCCGGCATGATTGAGGTTGTAGGCATAGGCGCAGCTTTATGTGCTCTCGTGATGATATTCTTGAATGAGGCTTACGCGCGGTGGAAGAATGAAGGAAAGATAAAATCATCTCTAGATATACGCGCGCTGTCTCTTGAGGGCGCGACCCGCGCGCTACGGCCAGCGATGATGACATGTTCGGCCGATATACTAGGCCTAATGCCGGCCATGTGGGCGACAGGGATCGGTGCGGAATTCCTTAAGCGTTACACAGCTCCGATAATATTCGGACTTTTCAGCGCCGTAATCTTAGCCCTTATAGTCATACCGACATTCTACGTGATATGGAAAGAAGCCTCTATAAAGAAAGTCCTTTAAAAATTAAGGCTTAACCTTAAAATTAAAGAAAGGTATTATAAAGAATGAAACCATGGTGGCAATTGGATGTTCAGGAAATTATTGAGGAGCTGTCAACGGATTTAAACTTAGGCCTTACGCTTGGCGAAGCCAAATTAAGAATAGATAAGTTTGGGCCAAATCAATTAAAAGAAACAAAAGGCCGTTCTCCTTTTAGTATTTTTTTGGAGCAGTTTAAAGATTTTATTGTTTGGGTTTTAATCGGAGCTGCGTCAGTCTCAGGTTTTTTAAAAGAATGGATTGATGCCCTCGCAATAGTTGCCATTGTCATTTTAAACGCGTTTTTAGGTTTTATTCAGGAGTATCGCGCAGAAAAATCCCTGGCCGCCTTAAAAAAGTTATCCAGCCCTACTTCAAAAGTAATACGCGACGGCCATTATAAATTAATCGCTTCTTATGAATTAGTGCCTGGCGACTTGATTGAATTAGAAGCTGGCGACAATATCCCCACGGATAGCCGCCTTGTCTGGCTTACTTCTAATTTTAATGTTCAGGAAGCATCTCTTACCGGAGAATCCGTACCTGTTCTAAAAACCGTGCTTTCGTTAAAAGAAAAGGACGTGCCTTTAGCAGACAGGGTGAATATGGTTTATACGGGTACTTCAGTTACTTGCGGTAAGGCAAAGGCAATAGTGGTTGAAACGGGCATGCGAACAGAATTGGGCAAGATTGCCGGGATGATCCAGGAAATCGCTCAAGAATCCACGCCTCTTCAAAAAAAATTAGAACAGTTTGGAAAGTGGATTGTTTATCTTTGTTTTGTCTTGGTGGGTTTAGTCTTTATCTTAGGTGTTATCCGGGGTAGAGAGATTTTAGAAATGTTTTTGACTGCGGTAAGCTTGGCGGTAGCGGCTATCCCTGAGGGCTTGCCGGCGGTAGTGACGATTTCTTTGGCTTTGGGCGTGCAGAGGATGGTTAAACGTAACGCGCTTATACGAAAATTGCCCTCAGTTGAAACCTTGGGATGCGCTACGGTTATATGTTCAGACAAAACAGGCACATTAACAAAGAATGAGATGACGGTCAGGGCAGTTTTTGCCGGGGGCGAGTTATTTCAAGTAAGCGGCATAGGATATGAACCAAAAGGAGAGTTTTCGCTAAACGGGAAAAAGATTAATCCCTTGGATTATTCTGATTTAAATAAGGCGTTAATTTCCGGCATATTGTGTAACGGAGCGCAGTTAATTAAAAATGACCAAACCTATAAAATAGTCGGAGACCCGACCGAAGGCGCTATTTTGACGGCAGCAGCTAAGGCAGGCTTGTGGAAAGAAGCAAAAGAAAAAGAATTTCCCTTTATTGATGAAATACCGTTTGATTCTGAGCGCAAAAAAATGACCATTATCCGTAATGATAAAGATAAGCTTATCGCTTTTGTCAAAGGTGCTCCCGATGTCCTTTTAAAGGATTGTTCATATATCGAAAAAAATGGCCTGCTTAAAGAGTTAAGCAATGAAGAAAAAGAGAACATACTCGGGATAAACAACGGTTTAGCTAATTCCGCGATGCGTGTTTTGGCGATAGCGTGTAAGGTTTTGGACAGTAGAGGACAGAAGTATGAAGCAGCGCTGGTTGAGAAAGGCCTTACTTTTATGGGATTGGTTGCCATGATCGATCCGCCAAGAGAAGAGGTTAAAAGGGCGATCGCCGATTGCGTCAATGCCGGCATAAAAACAGTAATGATTACCGGAGACCATAAGAATACCGCAGTGGCTATTGCCCGCGAGCTTGGACTTTTCAAAGAGGATTCCTTGGCATTTACCGGCGAGGAGTTAGATAAATTAAGTGACGATGAACTCTATAAAGAAGTAGGAAGAATTTCGGTATATGCCCGGGTTTCTCCCGAGCATAAACTAAGGATTGTGCGTATGCTGCGCAAACGCGGAGAAATTGTAGCCATGACCGGCGACGGTGTCAACGACGCGCCGGCAGTAAAAGAAGCGGATATAGGGGTAGCAATGGGTATTACCGGTACAGATGTTACCAAGGAAGTATCCGATATGGTAATAACCGATGATAATTTTGCCTCTATTGTGTCCGCGGTTGAGGAAGGCAGAGGTATTTATGATAATATTAAGAAATTTATTCATTACCTTTTGTCTTGTAATGCCGGAGAGATATTGGTAATGTTTGTCTCGTCTTTGATAGGGCTGCCTGTACCGTTATTACCCATTCATATACTCTGGGTAAACTTAGTGACTGATGGGTTTCCGGCTTTGGCTTTAGGGGTTGATCCAGTTGACCCAAATATTATGAAACGCCCGCCCAGGCCTGTAAATGAAGGCGTGGTGACGAGGCCGAGGGCGTTGTTAATAATGTCCCAAGGCGCTTTTATCGCGATATGCAGCCTTTTTGCATTTAGCTTTGTTTTGTTTATAGAAAAAGAGGGCATAGACCGGGCAAGGACCGCTGCCTTTATAGTCCTTGCCTGTAGCCAGTTATTTCACTCTTTTAATTGCCGGAACATGACGGAATCTTTATTTAAGATAGGGCTATTCACCAATAAGAAACTAATTTTTGCAACCGCGGTATCCTTTTCTTTGCAGATGGCAGTTGTCTATATGCCGTTTTTACAAAAAGTATTTAAGACAGAGCCCTTGGGATTATTTGACTGGTTTTTGGTTATCGCTATTTCTTCTTTCCCGCTCTGGGCAATGGAAATAGTAAAAATAGCCAATAAGAAAAGAAAGTTTATAGGTTAGCCCAATAGCGTAGGTCGTTGCGTCATGCGTTATTTACCCCATTGTCCATCTCTGGGGTGGACAATGGGGTAAGGGCAACAATCAATATAAAGGAGGTAGATATGTTTAAAACAATAGCCATTTTTGCAATAACAGGTTTAGCAATATTTTCTCTTGTTTCTTGCTCGCGAGAGGGGCAGAGTAAAAGTGCGCAGAATAAAACAGAAGAAGCAAATGTTATAGATGTAAATAACCAATACTGTCCGGTAACCAGCGAAAAGATTAAAGATGAGTTGGCAACCAGTTATGTTTATGAAGGCAAAAGATACAGATTTTGCTGTGCTAGCTGCATTATACCTTTTAAGCGCGACCCGCAGAAATATATCCAGAAGATAGAAAGGGAAGAGAAGGCGCATCCTAACGCAGGCGAGCATATGCACGACTAAAGCATTAGCCATTTGGACAAAATGCGTGTTTGCTTAGAAAAGTTAGAAAAATTAAAATTAATAATCCGTATGCTGCGGTCTGTATTGGTCGCCTACTCCGGAGGCGCGGATAGCTCTTTATTACTTAAGACCGCATCAGACGTTCTGGGCAGAAATGTTTTGGCGGTAATTGCAACATCCCCCACCTATACGAAATCAGAGTTAAGAGAGGCAGCGGATTTTTGCAAAAAGCATAAGATAAAACATCAGGTTATTGCCACCGAAGAACTAAATAATCCGCATTTTACCAAAAATCCCAAAAACCGCTGTTTTTATTGTAAAGACGAGTTATTTTCAAGGTTAAAGAAAATAGCTAAGGCGCATAATATAAAATACGTACTTGATGGCACAAATTACGATGATAGGTTAGACTATCGGCCGGGAGCAACAGCGAAAGAAAAACATAATGTGCGTTCGCCGTTAAAAGAGGCGAAGTTGACTAAGCAAGATATCCGCACACTGTCTAAAGAAATGGGCCTCTCTACTTGGAATAAGCCTTCTTTGGCTTGCCTTGCCTCACGTTTTCCCTATAAATCAGCGATTACGGAAAACGCTTTAACTCGTATCAATAAGGCGGAGGATTTTTTAAGAAAAGCGGGATTTTCGCAGGTAAGGGTCAGGCATTATAACAGTTTAGCGCGCATTGAAGTGCCTAAAGATGAAATCCGGCATTTCTTAACGCTTGATAAAACAAAAATTGTTCACAAATTCAAGAAATTAGGGTATAATTATGTAACTTTAGACCTTGAGGGGTATAGGTCGGGAAGTATGAATGAGATGATAAATTAAAAATTAAATTTATTATGGAACGAATTTACTTAGATTACGCGGCAACGACACCGGTTGACCCGGAAGTGCTTAGGGCAATGCAGCCCTATTTTACGGATATCTTTGGCAATGCCTCAAGTATTCATTCTTTTGGCCAAGAGGCAAGAAAAGGGATGGAGGCAGCCCGCGAAACCTTGGCGTCTTTTCTGGGGGCAAAGGCCGAGGAGGTTGTTTTTACCTCCGGGGGGACAGAGTCTAATAACGCGGTGATTTTCGGCGTAGCCAACGCGCTTAAAAACAAAGGTAATCATATCATTACCTCTAGCATTGAGCATCATGCCGTACTTGAACCGTGCAAGTTTTTGGAAAAACAGGGATATAAAGTTACTTATCTAAAGGTAGATAAAACCGGGTTAGTTGATCCCGCCGATGTAAAAAAAGCTATTACCAAAGAAACTATCCTGATTACCGTAATGCATGCCAATAATGAAATAGGGAGTATTGAGCCGATAGAAGAAATTTCCAAAATTGCCAAGGAAAACGGCGTCTATATGCATACGGATGCCGTACAAACTGTGGGTCATATTCCGATAAATGTAACAAACCTAGGTATAGATATGTTGTCGCTTTCGGCGCATAAATTTTACGGCCCAAAAGGGGTGGGTGCCTTTTATATTAAAAAAGGCACAAAATTTTCGCCTTATCTCCGCGGGGGGGATCAGGAACGTGGCAGGCGGGCGTCAACTTCAAATGTAGCGGGAATCGTCGGCTTAGGCAAGGCTGTTGAATTATGCGGCAAAAAATTAGAAGAAGAAGTAAAAATTCATTCTGAGCTGCGCGATTTCTTAATAAAAGAAATCTCTGAAAAAATTCCGGAATGCTGCTTAAACGGGCATGCCGAAAGGCGCCTGCCTAACAACGTCAATTTTTCCTTTTCTTATATTGAAGGTGAATCTATCCTTTTAAATTTAGATTTATTGGGTATTGCTGCCTCTACCGGTTCAGCCTGCACTTCAAGCTCGCTTTCGCCGTCGCACGTGTTATTGGCTATAGGGCTTTCTCATGAAATAGCCCATGGGTCATTGCGCCTTACGCTCGGCCGCTTTAGTAGAAAGACGGATGCCGGTTACCTTTTAGAACACCTGCCTAAAATTGTGGATAAGCTGCGCAGAATGTCCCCTCTTTACGAACCTAAATAAAATTCTGGCATTATGGCAAAACAAGTTTTAGATTTTTTAAGGATGCGGGATGGTTTTGTCTCCGGCGAAGAGATAAGCCGTGAATTGGGAATTTCCCGCAGCGCGGTGTGGAAGCATATCGCGCACCTGCGCGCCGGCGGTTATGTTATTGAAGCTGTCCCGCATTTGGGGTATAAAATCATAACTATACCGGATAAGCTCCTGCCGGATGAAGTTTCTTATAACCTTAACACTAAGGTTATCGGGAAGAAAATTTTCTATTACGATACGCTGACTTCTACTATGGACGTTGCCTTTGATTTAGGCCTAAAGGGCTCACCCGAAGGAACGGTAGTTTTTGCGGAGAGTCAGACTAAAGGCCGCGGCAGGATGGGCAGAAGCTGGTTTTCGCCAAAAAACAAAGGCATATATTTTTCATTTATCCTGCGGCCGGAATTCTTGCCTCAGGAAGCGCCCAAGGTAACTTTAATGGCCGCCGTAAGCATTGCTGAAGCAATAAAGAAATTAACAGGCCTGTCTGTTTTAATTAAGTGGCCTAACGATATAATGGCCGGTGGAAAAAAGCTGTCAGGAATATTGACCGAGTTGAATGCCGAGGCCGACAAGATAAAATTTATAAATATCGGAGTCGGGGTTAATGTGAATGTTTCCAAGTCTTTTCTGCCTAAGGAAGGCACGTCTTTGAAGGAAGAGCTTAAGAGGGAAGTATCCCGTATTGATTTGGCAAAAGAAATATTGCGTTCAATTGAAGAGAATTACCTTTCCTTGAAAAAAGACGGCTTTAAACCGATATTGGAAAAATGGAAAGCGGCATCTTTTATATTAGGCAGGCGTATTGAAATAAGGTCGCATGATAAGATTATTCAGGGAGAGGCTCAGGATATTGATTTAGACGGTGCGCTTTTAGTCAGGCGGGATACGGGTTTTATTGAGAAGGTTTTATCGGGAGACGTTATCAACATTCGTTGAAATTAACAAATCCCAATAACCAATGTCAAATTAAAATTGGTAATTGAACAATTGGACATTTATTGGAAATTGGTAATTGGTTAATTGGGCATTGAATAATGACTAATAATAAGAAACGGGTAATGGTTGCGATGAGTGGCGGAGTAGATTCGGCAGTTGCCGCCGCTTTATTACAGAAAGATGGCTATGAGGTTATCGGCGGGACTATGTGTTTTTCCACCGCAGGCGGATCCGCCTCCGGCGGATCTTTGTTTGATGAAGAAGCCGCGGATAATAGAAAACGGCCCTCTTGTTGCGGGATTAGCGGTATTGAAGACGCGCGTAAGACCGCGAATACTTTGGGGATTAAGCATTATGTTTTTAGTTTTGGAACTGTTTTAGAAGATAAAGTAATAAAAAATTTCTGCAGTGAATATCTTGCCGGGCGCACTCCTAATCCGTGCGTAAAATGTAACCAGTTTTTAAAATTTAATCTGCTTTTAAGGAAAGCAAGGGAGTTGTCTTGTGATTATCTGGCGACCGGCCATTACGTAAAGCTTTGCTATAACCGCTTGAAACATAAGTATTTGTTAAAGAAAGCCAAGGATTCTCAAAAAGACCAGTCTTATTTTTTATATGCTATAAAAAAAGAAGTATTGCCGTATCTGATTTTCCCTCTCGGTAAATATACCAAAGAAGAGGTGCGCCGGCTCGCCCGTAATTTTAACTTACCGGTTTCGGATAAACCGGGCAGCCAGGAAATATGTTTTATTCCTAATGATGATTATCGTTCTTTTATCTCCGGGCGTATAGGTAAAGAGATAGTGCCGGGTGCGCTTATCCATATAGACGGCAGAGTGATAGGGAAGCATCAGGGCATACCTTTTTATACTATCGGGCAACGCCGGGCTTTAGGCGGGGGGTATGCGGCGCCTTTGTATGTGGTAAAAATAGATGCCAAGAAGAATGTGATTGTTTTAGGAGGGCAAAAAGACACTTGCGCGCAAGGGCTTATTGCCGATAACCTTAATTTTCTCATGGGATTACCACTTAAAAAAATAATTGCCATTGGCGCTAAAATCAGGTATAATCATCGGGAAGTAAAATCCCGCCTTATTCCTATTAATAAGGATAGTGTAAGGATAGAGTTTAGTTTGCCTCAGAGGGCAGTAACTCCGGGACAATCGGTAGTTTTTTATCAAAAGGACACCGTCTTGGGCGGAGGAATCATTAGGGAAAGCATTAATTAGGAACGGTTTAGTACTGACACCTTGCGCTAAGCGGTATTGCGCAAGTGTTGTCTAACTGACAATATGCAGGATATTGTAAAAGAGATACAGCAGTTAAAGAAAGAAAGAAATGCGGTAATCCTGGCGCATAATTATCAGTTGCCTGAAGTACAGGATGTTGCTGATTTTACCGGTGATTCTTTAGAGCTGTCCCGTACCGCCGCCTCAAGTAAGGCAGGGGTAGTCGTTTTCTGCGGTGTGTATTTCATGGCTGAAACCGCTTCGGTCCTATGCCCCGATAAGGTGGTGCTTATCCCGGATGCTTCCGCAGGATGCCCGATGGCGAATATGATTACAGCCAAAGATTTAATCGAGCTTAAAAAACGTAATCCAAAAGCTATGGTAGTGGGGTATGTTAATACTACAGCAGAGGTAAAGGCAGAAGTGGATATATGTTGTACTTCGTCTAATGCCGTAGACGTAGTTTTAAAATTAAAAGATGCCGACCTCCTATCGGGGGCAGGCCCCCTACCGGGGACAGGCGAAATTATCTTTATCCCGGATAAGTATTTAGCAGACTATGTCTCTAAAAAAACAGGCAGGCGGCTTATTTCATGGGACGGCTATTGCCCTACACATGTCAAGATCTTGCCCGAAGATATCATAAAGCAAATCCGCCTGCATCCAAAGGCGAAGGTGATGGCACATCCGGAGTGCACGCCGGAAGTAATTGCTCTTGCAGACGCGGTAGTTTCTACCGGCAAGATGTGCAGGCTTGCTAAAGAATCTCAAGGCAAAGAGTTTATTGTCGCTACAGAAGTCGGTATAATCCACCGTTTAAAGAAAGAAAACCCCGAGAAAAAATTTTACCCGGCATCAGAACTCGCTGTATGCCCGAACATGAAAAAAATAACCCTAGAAAAGGTGCTTTGGTCATTGCAGGATTTAAAAGAAGTGGTAAAAGTCCCTGACGAGATAAGAAAAAGGGCAATTAAGGCAATAGACAAAATGCTGGATATTTAAGCTGCGTAATAATGAGGATATCCTTATTTTTAATTTTAGGTTTTTTTGTTGCGTTTAACTTATCTGCCGAAGAAGCGATAGGGCCGAACACGGATAGCTCTAATCAGCAGATCCTTGATTTTGAGCTATCCGGTTTTGGCGAACAAGGCAAGAAAACATGGGAAGTAAAGGGTAATTCCGCGGATATCTTTTCTGATACGGTAAAACTTAACGATATAAAAGCCAGGGTTTACGGCGAGCAGGATAACGTCAACCTTGTTGCCGATTCTGGAGTTTACGATAAAGCTAACGGTAAAGTCCACCTAAAAGATAATGTGGTGGTGACCTCTGACAGTGGGGCCAAGCTGGTTACTGATTCGCTGGACTGGCAGCAGGACATTCAACGGGTAAGCAGTAAAGATAACGTGGATATCACAAAGGATAATTTAAAAGCAGTAGGCCGCGGCATTGAGGCAGAGCCGAACTTAAAAAAAGTAAAACTTAATGAAGATGTAAAAGTAGATATTAAAGATGCCAATTTTTCTTTTGCTCCACAAGAAAATTCCGGCCAACCGAAGAAAGAAGCGCAAGAGCCGATTACTATTACTTGCGACGGGTCGTTAAATGTCGACTACGAAAAGCAAGTCGCTGTTTTTAACAAAAATGTTAAGGTTGTGCATGCACAGGAAGAAATGTATGCGGATAAAATGACCGTATCGTTTGATATTAAAGGCAAGTCAATTGAAAAGGTGGAATCGGTGGGTCATGTAAAAATAATAAATGGAGAGAATACTACTTATAGCGAGGAAGCGGTCTATACCGCAAAAGATAAAAAAGTAGTGCTTACCGGAAGGCCTCGCCTGGTGATTTATTCTTCGGAGGGCATCAATGCATCTTTTGGAAACTAAAGGGCTTGTTAAGTCCTATGGCGGCCACCGGGTGGTAAACGGCGTTGATATCGCAGTTAAGCGTGCCGAGATAGTAGGTTTACTTGGACCTAACGGGGCGGGCAAGACCACTACCTTTTATATGATAGTGGGGTTAATCGCGCCCGATAAGGGGAAGATTATTTTTGACCAGGAAGATATTACCAAATGTCCTATACATAAGCGCTCTCGTTTTGGCATAGGCTATCTTGCGCAGGAGGCGTCGATATTCAGGAGGTTGACAGTTGAAGAAAACATAATGAGTATTTTAGAGACGCTTAAACTTTCTCCAAGGGAAAGAAAGGTTAGATTAAAAAGTCTCTTAAATGAGTTAAATATTGCTCATCTAGCTAAGAAAAAGGCTTACATGTTGTCGGGCGGCGAGCGCAGGAGGTTAGAGATAACCAGGGCTTTGGTTACTAATCCTTCATTTATCCTTTTGGATGAGCCATTTTCCGGCATAGACCCGATAGTAGTCAATGAAGCGCAGCAGATTATAAAAGAACTAAAAAGAAAAGGCATGGGCGTATTATTAACGGATCATAATGTTCGGGAAACACTCTCTATAACCGACAGGGCTTATTTAATTGCCGAGGGACGTATTCTTATTTCAGGAACCGCGGAAGATTTAATTAATAACCCGCGGGCAAAAGAAGTTTATTTAGGGGAGAAGTTCAGGATGTGAATTTGCCCTGATGAGAAATCGGAACAAATTCACTCCGAAGCTTAAGCTAAAATTCTCTACGATAATTTTAGCTTGTTTAAGCAAGGAGTCGGGATTACCTGTAAAATTATACCTCTAAAGACGTAGTGTTTAACCAGCGGAGTTAAAAAATATAACTTGTATTGACATCGGGGGGGGGTATTAAAAGTGAATGTTACAGTAAAAAAAATCGCTAAGTCAAAAGTGGAATTGAGCGTTGGGGTGGGCAAGGACGAAGTTGCCCGTAAATTCGAAGATGTTTATAAACAGATAAATGAGGAATCCAAGGTTCCCGGATTTAGGCCGGGAAAAATACCGCGCGATATACTAGAAAAGAGATTTCATGATACCGCAAGGTCTTTGGTGAGCCAATATCTGGTAGAAGGCTTATATGAACAGGCTGTCAAACAGGAAAACATCTTTGTCATTGACCATCCCCAGATAAGCGAAGTCAATTTAAAAGCGGATAGTTTTTCTTTTAAAGCGATAGTGGAGGTAAAACCCGAGGTAAAGATTAAAAAATATAAAGCCATAAAAATAAAAAGGGAACCGGTAGAAATAACCGATGATAAAATTAAGGAAGCCTTGGAAAGCATAAAGAAAGAAAAAAAAGCTGAGGCAATTGATGATAACCTCGCAAAAAGCTTGGGTTATCCGTCACTAGCTAATCTGCACGAGATTGTCAGGAACCAATTATTTCTTGCTGTTTCGGAAAATGCGCGCAACAAACACGAGGTACAGGTAGTTGACTTTCTTATCGGCAATTCTGAAATCGAGTTGCCGGTATCTGTTATTGAGCGCGAGCTTAAAGAGAGGCTGCATGTTTTGGAATACCGCCTGATGCAGCAGGGGATGCCTAAGGAAAAAATCGAAGAAAAAAAGAAAGAAGTTGAAGGAAGCCTGCGTGAAGTAGCGATAAAGGACCTAAAAATTTATTTTATTTTGGACAAAGTTTCTGAATTAGAAAACATAAAATTAGACGAAAAACACAACACCGCAAAAGTAATGGAGTTCCTTTTAAGGGAGGCGGAGTGGACAGAAAATTAGCGTAGAGCGTATAGCGAATAGCGTTTAGTTTATATTTTTCCTATACCCTATACGCTAACCGCTAAACGCTAGAATGGGGGTAAGTATGTATACAAGTTCTCAAAGGCGCGAGCCAGAAGTTGGCCAGGTTTTGGTTCCCATGGTTATAGAGCAGACAAGCAGGGGGTTTGAGCGGGCATATGATATCTACTCCCGCTTGCTTAAGGACCGGATTATTTTTATCGGCACTCCCATAGATGACAATGTAGCAAATTTGGTTATCGCCCAGATGCTTTTTCTGCAAATGGAGGATGTAAACAAGGAAATTAATGTTTACATTAATTCTCCGGGCGGTTCTGTCACCGCAGGGCTTGCAATTTATGATACTATACAGTTTGTAAAACCTGTTGTATGCACATATTGTGTGGGGCAGGCCGCAAGTATGGGCGCGGTTTTGTTATCTGCCGGCACAAAGGGTAAACGTTTTGCGCTTCCTAATTCGCGGATTATGATACATCAGCCTTGGGGAGGCGTGCAGGGTGCGGCGGCAGATATTTCTATCCAGGCAAATGAAATATTGCGCCTAAGAGAAAAGATAGAGCAGGTTTTAGCCAAACATACAGGACAATCTGTCGAGAAAGTAAAAAAAGACTCTGACCGCGATTATTTTATGTCGTCTGAAGAGGCGAAAAAATACGGCATAATTGATGAAGTGATTGTTACAACGAAATAAGTAAAGCCACAACTTAGGGAGCTTGTAGAGCGACATAAGTTGTATGGCCGAATTTACCCAGCACTAATTTTCCGAGCTGGCTGGATTGAGAAATTTTAGTTGGTATTTGAATAAATTAGTGCTGGGCCAAATTCACAGACGGACTTCGTCCTACAATTTATCTCGCACTCCGTGTTCCATAAATTGTCTGTTCATTTGAGGAGGCTCTATGCGTAAGAATTATCTATTGACTCCCGGCCCAACGCCGCTTCCGCCAGAAGTTTGCCTTGCGATGGCTCGTCCGATAGTCCATCATAGGACGCCGCAGTTTCAGGTAATCCTAAAAGAAGCTACTGAAGGATTAAAGTATGTGTTTCAAACAAAAAACGATGTCTATACCCTTGCCTCGTCCGGGACAGGGGCTATGGAGGCAGCAGTAGTAAATTTACTTTCGCCCGGCGATACAGTTTTAGTTATCCAGGGCGGTAAATTCGGAGAGCGGTGGACCGAGATCTGTAAGAGTTATTGTATTAACGCCGAAGTTATTGATGTGGAATGGGGAAAGGCTGTTGACCCTTCGGAAATACAAAAAAGGCTAAAGGCAAACCCAAAAATTAAAGCTGTATTTACTACTTTATGCGAGACTTCTACAGGCGTAGTCAATGATATTGAAGCAATCGGCAAAGTGGTAAAAGATACAGAGGCGGTATTGGTGGTAGATGCTATCAGCGGGTTGGGCGCGATCGATTTAAAGACTGATGCTTGGTTTTGCGATATTGTGGTTTCTGGCTCGCAGAAAGGTTTAATGCTTCCGCCTGGCTTGGGTTTTATCTCTCTAAGCCCCAAGGCCGAAAAATTAAGCGAAAGCTCGAAGTGCCCTAAATATTATTTTAGTTTAAAAGCGGCTAAGAAAGCATGGGCTCAAACCGATACGCCATTTACCCCGGCGATTACCCTGATTGTTGCTTTAAGCGAAGCGCTTAAGATGGTTAAAGAAGACGGGCTAGAGAAAATTTTCTTAAGGCATAAAAAGATGGCGGATGCCACACGCGCGGCAGTGAAGGCTCTTGGCCTTGAGTTGTTCGCGCCAAGCGCTTCTAGTGATGTAGTTACCGCGGTAAAAGTGCCTGCTGGGATAGACGGAGAAAAATTAGTTAAGACAATGCGCGATACCTATGGTGTAACTATTGCCGGAGGGCAAGCTGAGTTAAGGGGCAGGGTCATAAGAGTCGCCCATATGGGCTATATTGAAGAGTTTGATGTTATTATCGGGATATCCTGTTTAGAAAAGGTTTTAAAACAGATGGGGCATAAGTTTGAGCTGGGTGCAGGCGTAAAAGCCGCGGAAGAAATGTTTGCGCGCAAGGCTTAGACTGCAGCAAAGGAGTCATCCATGATAAAAATTTTAGTCAGCGACCCGTTATCCGAAGAAGGGTTAAAAATTTTAAAAGCGGAAAAAGAGCTTCAGGTAGATGTGAAACCAGAGCTTAAACCGGAAGCGTTAAAAGAAATTATTAAAGATTATGATGCTCTTATTGTAAGGAGCGCTACAAAAGTAACCAAGGATATAATCAGCGCCGCCGATAAATTAAAAGTTATCGGGCGTGCCGGCGTAGGCTTGGATAACGTAGATTTGGCGGCGGCAACAGCTAAAGGTATTATTGTAATGAATACGCCCGGAGGCAATACGATATCTACTTGTGAACATACGCTAAGCATGCTCCTTGCGTTATCGCGTAATATTCCGCAAGCGGACAGCTCTACTAAATCCGGAGAATGGAAACGTTCTAAGTTTATGGGAGTAGAAGTTTACGGAAAGACTCTTGGTATTGTCGGATTGGGCCGTATAGGCACCGAAGTTGCTAAGCGTGCGCTTTCCTTTGGAATGAAAATAGTCGCCTGCGACCCGTTTTTATCGCGCAGCAAGGCAGAACAGTTGAGTATTGAGCTGATGGAACTAAAGGATTTATTTAAGAAAGCGGATTATATTACGGTGCATACCCCTTTAACCGATGAGACAAGACACATGATTTCGAATAAGGAGTTTGCCATGATGAAAGACGGCGTGCGTATTATTAATTGCGCTAGGGGCGGGATAGTTGATGAAACAGCGCTTCTTAAGGCCCTGGAGGCGAAAAAGGTGGCAGGGGCGGCATTAGATGTATTTGAAAATGAACCGCCAAAAGATTCCGCATTAGTAAAATTAAGTAATGTAGTGGTTACGCCACATTTGGGGGCATCTACCGAAGAAGCGCAGGTAAACGTGGCCGTTGAAATCGCCGAAGCGGTCCGGGATGCGCTTTTAGGCGGAGGAATTCGTAACGCGGCAAATTATCCTTGCCTTGAGCCGGAAGTCTGTAAACTTCTTAAGCCTTATATAAACCTATCTGAGAAGCTTGGGTTATTTGTGGGGCAGCTTATTGAGGGTAGGCTTTCGGATATTACCGTTGAATACTCCGGAGAAATAAGCAAGCTTGACTGTGTGCCCCTGACAATAGCTTTAGTAAAGGGCCTGCTTGCGCCGATACTGCAGGATACGGTTAATTTCGTGAACGCCTTAAGTTTAGCCAAAGAAAGAGGCGTAAAACTTAATGAAACAAAGTCTGAACAATCGGAAGAATTTACCAACTTAATCTCTGTGGAAGTAAAGACCGATAAGGATATTCACCGCTTGAGCGGGACTTTGTTTACCAATAAAGAATTGCGTATCGTAAAGCTGGACGATTTCTACCTTGAGGCAACTCCCCAAGGAGTGATGCTACTAATACATAATTTGGATAAGCCGGGGGTAATCGGCAGCTTAGGTACGTTTTTAGGTAAACAGCATATTAATATTGCCGCGATGACCTTTGGCAGAGAGGTGCGCGGAGGTAAGGCTATCAGTGTGTTAAATATTGACAGCGCGCCTTCGCCAGACGTGCTTAACCAGATAAAAAAGATAGAGAATATCTCTGCGGTAAAGATGATAAAATTGTGAAAAAAGTTTACAGTTTACAGTTTATAGTTTATAGTTTTATTCTTTTTGTTCTCTGTAGTTTTTCTTTTGTTTTTGCGGAAAATATCACCACCACCTTAGAAGATAACAGGTTAGATTTAGGCAAGGTAGGGGAAGGCGCTGCCTTAACCCAGAGTTTCTTTGTTGAAAACCACAGCAGTTTACCGGTTAAGATAAGTGTTGAGACCTTAAGCTGCAGTTGTTTTACCGTGCTTAGCCCTAAAAGCAAAGTCGAGCTTGCCGTAGGCGCACGGCAAGAGGTAACATTTAACTTTAATACCACGGGTTTTGAAGGAAAAATTTCAAAGCCGCTATATATCTATACCAGTGATAGCGTAAATTCCGTTATAAAAGTAGAAGTTTTCGCGGATATCGCAGCCACAAAAGAAACATTTATAAGAAGGTTTTTAAGTTTCGGCTCTTTGACAGTCTTATCAGTGGGTTTTATAGACGGCGTAAATCCATGCGCTTTTACGGTAATGGTATTTTTTATTTCTTTTTTATCATTTGCCGGATACAGAAAAAGAGATATGCTTATTATAGGAAGCTTATTTATCATAGTCGTATATATAACTTATCTCTTAATCGGCGCGGGATTATTCAAGGCTTTAAGGAGCCTTGAAGTATTTAGTTATTTCTCGCAGATATTTTATCGGCTTATCGCGCTATTTGCTTTTGCTGTCGGTTTAGTCAGCTTGTATGATTTTTGGATTTATAATAAGACAAAGGATGCGGATAGGATAATTTTAAAGCTTCCGGTTTTGATTAAAAGAAAGATACAGGGCACAATAAGGGCGGAGCTGATAAGAAAAGAAGGTAAAGATAAGCCGCTGTTTGCCTTCATTGCCGCAAGTATATCCTGTGGATTCCTGGTTTCAGTTTTAGAGTTATTTTGTACCGGACAGCTATATTTGCCCACAATAGCGTATATTTTAAAAGTTCCGGATTTAAGGATAAAGGCAATGGCTTATCTTTTGCTTTATAACCTGATGTTTATCCTTCCTTTAGTAGCGGTATTTGTGTTGGCATTTTTTGGACTGACATCAATTCATTTTGAAAAGGCTGCCCGCAGGCACCTGTCGGCGGTAAAATTGATTACGGCAGTTTTATTTTTTGGGTTGGGGGTGGTTCTATTAATCGCGAGGTCATGATGAAAAAAATAAGATTTGTTTTATTTGTTTTTATCCCGGTTTTTTGGGTAGTTTCTATTGCAGCGGCTGATGTAAAGAAAATAACTATCCTTTATACGGGAGAGACCCATTCCATGCTTTATTCTTGTGATTGCCCTTTGGGCCTTGACGGGGGAGTGTCCGCGCGTTCTACCAAAATTAAACAGATACGTAAAGAAACTCCCAATGTTTTGCTCCTGGATTCAGGCGGCGTATTTGCCGGCGGGCTATTGGATGAATATTCCCAAAACGTGGATTTAGATAAAAAAAGGACCCTGATAAATTTAGAGGCGATGAAAATAATGGGGTACGATGCCATTGCTATCGGTGATGAAGAGTTTAATTTCGGAGATGATTTTTTAAAAAGCGCGGCGAAAGAAAAAACCCTTTCCTTTATTTCTTCTAACATAGAAGACGATTACCTGCAGCCCGCTCTTTTAAAACAAGTTGGCGGAATTAAAATCGGCATATTGGCTTTGAGTACGCCGGATGTAAAAAATAAACTTGAAAATATAAAATATATTGGCCCGGAAGAAGCTTTGGAAAAAGGTATTAAAAACCTGCGCGCCGAGGGCGCGGCTATAATTGTAGTTTTAAGCCACTTAGGCGAAGAACAGGATTTAAGTTTAATTAACCGTGTACCCGGGATCGATATTTTAGTCTGCGGCCATCGCCTGGCAAATAACCCTAACCCGGAAATCAAGGTTAAGGATACGATAATACTGCGGCCGGCCTGGCAGGGCAGGAAGCTGGGAAGGGTAGATTTAGAAATAGAAAACGGTAAAGTTATAAAGCACACTATAAAAGATATAAATATCGACAAGGAAATAAAAGATGACCCGCAAATCTCCGCTATTTTACCCAAATGTTTTTCCGACAAAAACTGCCGCCAGAAATCGCTTATAGGGACTTGTGAGAAGCCGGCCACGCTTTTTGCCAAATGTGTTTTTAAGAAGCCGGAACCCGTTTCGCTTCTTGTTATCAAGCCTAAGATCTGCGCCAGCTGCGATGTGGCAAAAGGGATTGAAGATCTTGGGCAGACATTTGCCAATCTTAAAATTTCCTATTTAGATTACGAAACCAAAGAAGGCGCGGATTTAGTTAAAAAATTCGGCATTGATATGCTGCCGGCATATATTTTTAGCAGGGACGTGGAAAAGAGCCCGGCTTTTACAAATTTCAGTAAAGTATTAATGGTCAAGGGGGATAAATACCTGCTTGATCCTTCTGTGTTAGGTGTTTCTTTCTTTGTAGGCCGGCAAAGGACCAAAGGCAGCCTGGATTTATTTATCAGCCTCTATGACGCAAATGCCCAGCCGCTTTTAGAAATGATGAAAGATTTCTTAAAGGATAAAGAAAAGCTGAAATTTAAGATTCACTTCTTAGGCCTTATAGACGGCGATAGAATAATTACTCCCAACGGCCTGCCGGAACTTGAGGAGGACTCAAGAAGTGCCTGTGTTCTGAACAATTATCCGGATAAGTGGTGGGACTATTTTTCCTGTCGTAGTAAAAATATCCAGAGTACATGGTGGGATTATTGTATGGATTCCTGTGGTATAAATGTTAACTCCGTAAAGCAGTGCATTTTCTCTCCCGCGGGGAAGAAAATGCTCTTGGAAAATATAAGTTTAAGTTCTGAACTTAAAATCAGGTCGTCCGGGACGTTTTTGATTGAGAATCAGGAAGTGTTCAGCGTAGTAAAAACACCCAAAAAAGAAGAATTAGAGAGGCTTATCAAATGAAACCAAAAAACAGAATTCACATAATTGATGTAACTAACCGGGATGGAGTGCAGACTTCAAGGATTTGCCTGTCTAAGTTGCAGAAAACAATGATAAACCTGTACTTAAATGAAATGGGCGTATTTCAGACAGAATTTGGTTTTCCGGTTACCCGCCACGAAACGAATTATTTAAATGCTAACCTGGATCTGGCAAAGATAGGCGTGCTTAAGCCTATACGTTTAGGCGGATGGCTGCGCGCGACAGTTAGTGATGTGGAGGCCGCTTTTAAATCAACGCCTAAGCTAAAACATGTTAATCTTTCCATCTCTACATCCGACCAGATGATTATGCATAAATTTAAGGGAAAATTAGATCATAAGAGCGTAATCGGCGAGATGAAAGAAGCAGTTAAGCGCGCCAGGGATTTGGGGGCAGAGTCAATAGGGGTAAATGCCGAAGATGCTTCGCGTACGCGTATGGAGTACCTGATGGAGTTTTCTAAGGCAGCCAAAAAGGCGGGTGCCGACCGTATCCGTTACTGTGATACTTTAGGATGCGATACACCCTATACTATTTATGAAAGAATGCGCGCCTTAGCAGAAGAAGTAAAGCTGCCCTTAGAAGTACATTGCCATAATGACCTGGGGTTGGTAGTAGCCAATTCCATCTGCGGTGCGAGGGGTGTTCTAGACGCGGGATTCGATGCCTATATTAATACTTGTGTCAACGGTATGGGCGAGAGGGCGGGTAATGCCGATTTAGTCAGCGTAATATTGGCTATAAAATACGGCACGGGTTTTAAGGATAAATATTTTCTGGATGAAAAAATAGATTTAAAAGTTACCTGGCGGATATGTAAGTATGCGTCTTATGCCTTTGGCGTACCGATACCCATAAACCAACCCGGAGTAGGATCGAATGCCTTTGCGCATGAATCGGGAATTCATGCCGACGGGGCGCTGAAAGACAGGCGTAACTACGAACTTTACGACTTTGAGGAGCTCGGCCGCGGCGAGCCTGAAATTATTGAAACGGGGCGTAAGATTACTGCCGGGGAATACAGCGGCATTAAAGGTTTTAGAAACGTCTATGAGAAATTAGAAATAGAATTCAAGGATGACCGGGAGGCAACAGAGGTTTTGGAATTGGTTAGGTATGCCAATGTACATAACCAGAAACCGCTGACTGAAGCTGAACTTATGTTTATCGCTAAATATCCGGCGTCTGCCCGTAAGATATTTACGATGATACCATAATTAGCGTAGAGCGTATAGGGTATAGCGTATAGCGAATTTATTTTTCTATCCGCTAAACGCTATCCGCTAAACCATAAAAATATGAATACAGCCATAGTTGGTTTACAATGGGGCGATGAAGGCAAAGGCAAGATTATTGATATCTTGGCCGAAAAAGCAGATTATATTGTCCGTTTTCAGGGCGGCAATAACGCCGGACATACCGTTGTGGTTGGCGACAGGGAGTTTGTCTTTCATCTTATTCCTTCGGGAATTCTGCATAAGGCCAAAACCTGCGTTATTGCAAATGGGGTAGTGATTGACCCCGAGTCTTTACTTTCGGAGATGGAATATCTTGATAAAAACGGAATAAAACTTAAATCTAATCTTAAGATATCCGAGCTTTGCCATATTATTATGCCCTATCATCGTATTTTAGACAAGCTGCGTGAATCAAAAAGAACTCAGCGTATAGGCACTACCGGCCGCGGGATAGGGCCATGTTACGCCGATAAAATCTCCCGTTGCGGGATCAGGGCGGTTGATTTGCTCAATCCGAATGTATTTAAAGAAAAATTAGAAGATAACCTTAAAGAAAAGAACGAAATTTTTAAAAAAGTATATAAGCACCCCGGTTTTGATTTAGACCAGCTTTATAATCAATACTTTGATTACGGCAAGAGGATTTCAAAATATATTTGCAATACCACCATTTTATTGCAGGAAGTAGTCAAAAAAAATAAATCTATTCTTTTCGAGGGCGCACAAGGAACATTTTTAGATATTGATTTCGGGACATACCCTTTTGTGACGTCGTCTAATACGACTGCCGGGGGGATATGCAACGGATCGGGGATGCCCCCGGAAACAATAAATAAAGTTGTTGGTGTGGTAAAGGCTTATACAACGCGCGTAGGAGAGGGCCCTTTCCCTACCGAATTTAAGGATGAGTTATCCGATATTATCAGAGAAAAAGGCAGGGAATTCGGCGCGACAACCGGCCGGCCCAGAAGGTGCGGATGGTTTGATGCTGTTTTAGTAAAATATGCCACCAGTTTAAGTGGTGTGCGCGAGGTAGCAATGATGAAGCTGGATGTTTTGGATAATTTAAAGGAAATCTCGGTTTGCGTTTCTTATAAATATAAAGGTAAAATATTCCGTAATTTCCCGTACGATTTTGAAGTGTTAACGGGGGCGCAGCCGGTTTATAAGACGTTTAAAGGATGGTGCAGTGATTTAAGCAAGATACATAAATTTAACCGGCTTCCCAGAAATGCTTTAAATTACCTATGCGCGCTAGAGGATCTGATTTTGGCAAAAATAAGGATAGTTTCTGTGGGGTCGGCGCGGTCAGAGACAATCTTTCGTTAATCCTAGAAGGATAGGCCGGTTGGTAGCTTTATCAAATAGATTGGCTATAACTCGTCAGGGTAGGCAGCGTACCCTTTTATATATTATATGTGGTATTTTAAACTTTACTTGACTTTTTAAGGTGTTATGATATAGTTAAAAGTAATTATATCAACCCACCAGAATATTCGTCGGTATTTAATCATGGAGGCAGAGATGCTTAAAGCGCTAGAAAAGAAGCTAAAAATATTTTTTGTTTGTGTATTGGCAATTACATTGGCCGGTTGCACAATAATTTTCCAAAAGGGCAGAAAGTCGGATGTTGAAAAAATCGAATCGCTGAGTAAGCAATTGAGCGAGCTTGAGGATGTCAAGAAGCTTTTAGAAGAGAGGTTGAAGCAGGAAATTTCCGATAAGCAGGTAAAATTAGAAATGGCAGAGAAGGGCTTAGTGATTACTTTTCTTGCGGATATCCTTTTTGACTCCGGTAAAGCGGAAGTCAGGAGCTCTGCTTTCAACAGCTTAGATAAAATCGCGAAAGTGTTAAGTGAAAATGTCCCGGATTTAAATGTGGGTATTGAGGGCCATACTGATAATGTCCAGATTAAGCGCTCGCATTGGAAATCCAACTGGGAATTATCCGCTCAACGCGCCTTAAGCGTTTTGCATTATCTGGTAAGCAATACGGAAATCACCGGAGAGAGAGTTTCTGCGATAGGCTATGGAGAGTTTCGCCCGGTAGCTTCCAATGATACTAAAGAAGGGCGTCAGCTTAACCGCAGGGTGGAAATTGTTATTCTGCCTAAAGTAACCAAGATAAAAAAAGAAGAAGGCTCTGCGCGGCCTCAGCCCGTTACAGAGTTACTTCAGGAAGAAAACCTTAAATAGGACTTATATAAATTAATTCCAAGGGGGGTCTATGATTGAAGATGCAGTTAAGAATCGTATTATTCTGATTGTGAGTACATTATGCTTGATATTTTTCTTTTGGGCTATCGGAGTACACAGCGAAATAGGCAAATATAAAAATAATCTACAGGAAGAACTGAGGAAGCGTATAGAGATGGAAGAGCAGAATGCAAATTTTTTAAAAGAAAAGTCTGCCTTACGAGAAAATATCAGGCAATTAGCTTCCCAGATAGAAGAGGAAAAGACGGCTAATCAAGCTACAAAGAAAGCATTGGTGCAGGAGCAATTAGTCAACGACAGCTTAAAAGAAGAACTAGAGAAAATGACCCGGCTTAAAGAAACCCTTGAGGAAGATTTAAAAGAGTCATTAATGAAAGAGCGCCAGAAGCAGAAAAAACAGGATGGTTCAATGAAGTAGACAAGATATTCAGCCTGCGGCAAAACAGGCGTATTCTTTAAGGCGTATTTACCAGGCTTTAAAACGGGGGATAAAAATCCCCCGTTTTGTTAATCACATATTTTTATATGATACCTCAGCATGTAGCGATTATAATGGATGGCAATGGCCGCTGGGCAAGGGCGCGAGGTTTCCCGCGTACCTTCGGACACTTAGAAGGCGTAAAAAGAGTTAAAGAAATAGTCAATGCCGCCAATGAATTAGGGATAAAAGTACTTACTATATTTACTTTCTCTACGGAAAATTGGAACAGGCCTAAACACGAAATAAATATGTTGATGAAGTATCTGGAAAATTACCTGAAAAATAATTTAGGCGAATTAAAAAAAAATGGCATCCGCCTAAATGTCATGGGCAGGCGCGACCGTATACCCAAGCGCCTACTGCGCGAAATAGAAGAAGCGGTAAAATCTACGCGGGATAATTCGAGGCTTATTTTAAACTTAGCGCTAGATTACGGAGGGCGTTTTGAAATAATCAATGCCGTAAAGTCCATTGTCGAAGAAATAAAAAACGACAAGTCTTTTGATACCGGGAAAATTAACGAGGCATATTTCTCGGGCCATCTTTATACCAAAAGCCTGCCTGAGCCGGATCTTTTAATCCGTACTTCAGGTGAACAGCGTATCAGTAACTTTATGCTTTGGCAGCTTTCTTATTCAGAGTTGTATTTTACTGATAAGCTCTGGCCTGATTTTAAGAAGAATGATCTAGAAGAGGCTATAGAAATTTTTAGCAGCCGCCAGAGGAGGTTCGGAAGGATAAAATGACAGTTAAGAGAGTAATCAGCGCATTATTTTTAATAGGGTTAAGCGTTATCAGCATATTGGTAAACTGGGTTTTTGCCGTTTTGGTTATAATTCTTACCGTATTCGGGCTTTATGAATTTTTTACACTAGTCGAAAGAAAAGGCATCCAAATATACAAATATTTTGGCATTGTCATCGGGCTAATTATTCCCCTCTCTATTTATTTTAAATTTGAACTTACCAAAAGCTGGGAATTATTATTTATTGTCGCGGCATTGCTGATAATTTTCCTCCTGCAATTTACCAGGCGTGAGAATAAAGGCGCTATAGAAGGAGTTTCAACAACGTTATTCGGGATACTTTACATAGCCTGGTTTTCTAGTTTTTTAATTAAAATAAAGCTTTTGCCCGGAGGAGCATGGTTAGTGGCAGCGCTACTTTTAATCACCAAGTCCGGGGATATCGGGGCATATTTAATCGGTACGAAATACGGCCGGCACAGCTTAATTGCACGTATCAGCCCCCAAAAATCTATCGAAGGGGCGGTAGGGGGGATTATTTTTTCGGTGCTCGCAGCTCTTGCCAGTAAGGTATTTATTCCGGGTTTTTCTTATTTGCATCTGGTTTTATTGGGCGTAGGTTTGGGAATTTTGGGGCAATTGGGCGATCTTTCGGAATCGTTGATTAAGCGTGACTGTCATATTAAAGACTCAGGCCATATCTTTCCGGGTATGGGCGGAGTCTTAGATATTATAGACAGCCTGCTTTTTACTGCCCCGGTATTTTATTTTCTTATGAGCGTATTTATTGATAAGGCGCTTTAGAAGCTTAAATGAAACAGGTTATTATATTAGGTTCTACGGGTTCTATCGGGGAAAATAGTTTAGACGTAATCTTTCGCAATAAAGATAAATTCAGGGTGTTGGGTTTATCCGCGCATTCTAATACCGAATTACTGTTAAAACAGATTGATAAATTTTCTCCTGAATATGTGGCGATAGGCGATATAGAGAAAGCAAGGATATTGGAAAAGAAAATCAAAGGAAAAACTAAAGTTTTAAAGGGCGAATGCGCTATAGAAAATTTACTTGATAACAAAAGCGATTTAGTGGTAATGGCGATAAGCGGAAGCGGGGCACTCTTACCGGTATTAAAAGCATTAGAGAAAACCAAGGCAATTGCCTTGGCCAATAAAGAAGCCTTGGTGATGGCAGGGCCGTTAATAGTCAAAAAAGCAAAAGAAAAGAAAGTTAAGATAATCCCGGTAGATAGCGAGCAAAGCGCGATATTCCAATGCCTTAAGAATGAGGATAAGGCAACGCTTAAAAAAGTATACCTGACAGCATCCGGCGGCCCATTAAAAGATATGCCGGAAAAAAGATTCTCAAGGATAACTCCGGATAAGGCGCTTGACCATCCGCGTTGGAGGATGGGCAGAAAAATTTCTATCGATTCGGCGACACTCATGAATAAAGGCTTGGAATTAATTGAGGCAATGTATTTGTTCGGTTTAAAATCCGAAGAAATAGAGATATTGATACATCCGGAGGCGATAATTCATTCCATGGTTGAATTTATTGACGGTGTTGTCTTGGCCCAGCTTGCGGTTACCGATATGCGTATTCCTATCCAGTATGCTTTAACTTACCCCGAACGCATAAATTCCGGTTTTAAAAATTTGGATTTTACCGCGATTAAAAAATTAACCTTTGCAAAGCCCGATTTTAAAAAGTTTCCTTGCCTGCGGTTGGCAAAAGAGGCCTCATTAGCTAAGGGGAGTGCCCCTTGTGTTTTAAACGCGGTTAATGAGGAGGCAGTGTGTGCTTTTTTAGATAGGCGGATAAGTTTTATCGAGATCGCCAAAATCATTGAAAAGGTGTTAGAGAGGCATAGGGTAGTCAGCAACCCGGGCTTAGAAGAAATATTAAAAATAGATGCCTGGGCAAGAAACGAGGTAAAATGCTATCTTTCTTAATTCCGCTTATAATTTTAAGTATCCTTATTGTTGTGCATGAGTTCGGGCATTTTATTGCCGCAAGAAAAGTAGGCGTAAAAGTAGAGAAATTTTCTTTAGGCTTCGGGCCAAAGCTGTTCAGCATAAAAAAAGGCGATACTTTATATCAGGTATGCGTTTTTCCATTAGGTGGTTTTATTAAAATGGCAGGAGACGAATGGGGCGAGTGCAAAGGAAAAAAAGATGAATATTTAACGCAGAAACCTAAAGATCGCGCAAAGATTATTGTTTCCGGGGTAGGCTTAAATTATATATTAGGGTTTTTCTGCCTTTGTTTTGCACTGCTTTTAGGTATTCCTGATTCCAGCACTACGATAGGCAAGACCATGGAAGGCTATCCGGCTTTTGACGCCGGTGTATTAGCCGGGGATAAAGTAATTTCCGTTGACGGCAAGAAGGTGGAATTTTGGATTGAAATGGTCGGGTTTATACAAGATAAAAAAGGTACGCCGGTAAGTATTACATTATTAAGGAACGGTGAAAGTAAAATACTACAAATACCTACTAAGATAGAGCAATTTGATACAATGAAAGGCAAACAGGAAATATCGCTCATTGGAATAAAACAGGGGCATTTGAAATACGGAATAAAAGACGTATTGCCCGTAGCTTTAAAAGATTATTTAAAAACCACTTTTTTTTATTATAAAACACTGGCTTTAATGTTTACAGGCAAGGTTTCTTTTAAGCGCTCTGTCGCCGGGCCTATAGGTATTTATTATATTACAACAGGCGCGGCAAGCATGGGGTTAGGGCCGCTATTGCATGTTTTAGCCATTCTTAGTTTAAGTTTAAGCGTGATTAATCTCTTGCCTTTTCCGGTATTAGACGGCGGGCATCTTGCCCTTATATTTTTAGAGAAAATCAGGGGAAGAGTTCTAAAGAGAAACACCGAAGAAGCAATTGCCCGCGTAGGGATGAGCCTCTTGATAATGCTTGCGGTTTTTACTGTTTATAATGATATAATTAATTTTTCTGTTTTGGATAATGTGGCAAATTGGGTTAAATCTTTTAAATGATTCCGCAATCATACTATTGATTTAAAATGCAGATAGACAGGCATAAAACCAGAGAAATAAAAATAGGTAGAGTGAAGATAGGCGGCAGTAATCCTATCATCATTCAGTCAATGGTAAAGGTCGATACTAAGGATGTTGACGCGGTTGTTAGGCAAATAAAGTCGCTAGAAAAATCCGGCTGCGAAATAATAAGAGTTACCGTTAAGGATAAAGAATCGGCCGCGGCGATAAGCAAGATTAAACGTAAAATAAATATTCCTTTAGTTGCGGATATTCATTTTGATTATAAATTAGCGCTTTTAGCGATAAAAAACGGTGCGGATAAGATAAGACTAAACCCGGGAAATATTTTTAAAGCTCGCCAGATTAAAACTGTAGCAGAAGCGGCAAAAAAAGCCGGAATTCCGATTAGGGTCGGAGTTAATTCCGGCTCGGTAAAAAAAGAAGTGTCAGGGGTCAGGGGTCAGGGGTCAAGTGTAGAAAGAATGGTGAAAAGCGCGCAAGATTACATAAAGATGTTAGAGGGTTTTGGTTTTTATAATATCGTGGTTTCATTGAAAGCCTCAAACATCCTTGACACCATAGAAGCTTATCGTAAAATGGCCAAACTTACCAATTATCCTTTGCATTTAGGCCTTACCGCTACAGGAAGCCCGTATGCAGGCGCAATAAAATCAAGCATTGCCTTGGGGGCGCTTTTATTGGAAGGGATTGGAGATACTATCAGGGTATCGCTTACGGAAAAGCCCCAAGACGAAGTAAGCGCGGCAAAGGTTATTTTGGGCTCGTTAGGTTTACGCAATTTTGGCCCTGAGATTATCAGTTGCCCTACCTGCGGCAGATGCGAAGTAAATTTGGTAAATATCGTTAATAATTTAGAAAAGAGGCTATCCGCTAAACGCTATCCGCTAAACGCTAACTCAATGAAGGTGGCCGTTATGGGCTGTGTCGTCAACGGACCGGGAGAGGCAAGAGAAGCAGATATAGGTATTGCCTTTGGTAAAAAAGACGGGTTATTGTTTAAGCACGGAAAGCCGATAAAAAAGGTGTCTGCCAATAAATGCGTGGAAGTGTTGTTAAAAGAGATATTTATAAAGTGACCAGAAACCAGTAACCAGATGCCAGAATTTCCTGGTTTCGGGCAACTGGTATCTGGTTTCTTCCGAACGTAGTGAGGAAAAATGCTTTGGTCAGAAAGTTTTATTCATACTTTAAAGGAGGCGCCTGAGGCCGCAGAAAGCATTAGCCATAAGCTGATGTTAAGAGCTAGCCTTATCCGCATGCTCGTTTCAGGAGTGTATTCCTATCTGCCTTTGGGCTTTAAAGTTTTAAAAAATATCGAGAATATTATCCGCGAGGAAATGGATAAGACAGGAGCGCAGGAGGTTTTACTCCCGGGCCTGCAACCGCAGGAATTATGGGTCAAGTCCGGCAGAGACGAACAAATGGGCGAGACGATGATCAGGTTCACTGACCGCCGCGGCAGAAAACTCTGTTTAGGCCCAACCCACGAAGAGGTAATAACAGATTTGGTAAAAAATCAGGTGCGTTCCTATAGGCAGTTACCGGTAACGCTTTATCAGATTCAGACTAAATACCGCGATGAGTTAAGGCCGCGGTTTGGAGTAATGCGGGCCTGCGAATTCATCATGAAAGATGCTTATAGTTTTGATGTTGACGAAAATAGTTTGGATAAAAATTATCGCAAGATGTTTGCTGCATATGAAACGATATTTAAAAGGTGCGGCCTTTCTTTTCTTTCTACACAGGCAGACTGCGGCGTAATGGGTGGCAGCGAATCCTGCGAATTTATGGTGGAGGCTTTAAGCGGGGAAGACAGGGTAGTAGTATGCCCGGGGTGCAATTTTGCTAAAACCGCCGAAGACGGCTTAACGAATTGCCCTAACTGCAAAAATAAGTTAGAAACAAAAACCGTAATTGAGGTAGGCCATATTTTTAAATTAGGCACAAAATACAGTAAAACACTGGAGGCGGTTTTTGCCGGCAAAAGCGGCGAAATAAGGCCGATAGTGATGGGTTGTTACGGTATAGGGGTAAGCCGTTTAATCGCCGCAATTATCGAGCAGAATTATGATAAAAATGGTATAATATGGCCACGGGAAGTAAGCCCCTATGATTTACTGATAATCCCTTTAAATATGGAGCATTCTAGGATCAAAGAGCTGGCGTTTAAGCTTTATGAAGATTTATCCGGTGAATTTAATGTTTTATTGGATGACCGCGATGAGCGCCCCGGTGCAAAATTTAAAGACGCGGATTTAATCGGTATACCAGTAAAAATTATTATTGGGGAAAAAAATTTAGATGAAGGTAAGCTTGAAATCGTAAAGCGCCGAGATAATATTATTGTGGCTGTCGGTAAAGATTCGGCCGCGGCACAAATTAGAAAAACGCTTGAGGTAAGAGATGGATGAAAGATTTAAACTTAAGGAAAAAATTAAAGAGCAGCTGCATAGCCGCCTTCCCGCGAGTTTTTTCCTGAAGAATTCCAAGGCTATCGAAGATGAGCTGCACCGGGCGACATTAGAAGTTACGAATGCTGTCTTAAGAAGAGAGCGCGGGATTGCGTTTTCTCCAGAAGATCAGAGGAAGCTTGTTGAGGAAGTCGTAGATGAAATACTGGGGCTTGGAGTATTAGAGGGCTTAATCGCGGATGAATCTATTACAGAAATTATGGTGAATGGGCCTGGCCAGATATATATAGAGCGTAATGGTAAATTGGAATTAACGGATATACGTTTTAGCACTGAGCGTGAACTGATGATACTAATAGAGAGGATGCTCTCGCCGCTGGGGCGGCGCGTTAATGAAAGCGAGACATATGTTGATGCAAGGCTTAAGGACGGTTTCAGGGTAAATATAGTTATTGCTCCCACGGCTTCAGGCGGGCCGGTCATCAGCATACATAAATTTTCGCATCAGGTTTTTTCTATCCAGGATTTTATCGGTTTTAAGACTCTAACTGAAGAAGCGGCAGAATTCCTTAAGGCTTCTGTTTCTGCACGGTTAAATATTATTGTTTCCGGCGGCACCTCATGCGGAAAAACAACGCTTTTAAATGTCCTGTCGTCTTATATCCCGGCTAATGAGCGTGTCATTATTATTGAAGACACTTTAGAATTAAGGCCTTTATCGCCTCATGTCGTGCGCCTGGAGGCAAGGCTTGCCAATATTGAAGGCAAGGGTGGGATAACTATACGGGATTTGCTTAGGAACGCTTTACATATGCGGCCGGACAGGATTATTGTCGGCGAGATACGCGGAGAAGAGGTTCTTGATATGCTGCAGGCGATGAATACTGGCCATGAAGGCTCGATGACTACTTTGCATGCTAGTGCTCCTGAAGAAGCGATGTCCAGGATGGAAGTTATGGCTTTAATGGGCGGGGCAAATTTATCCAGTCAAGTTATTATGCGCCAAATTATCTCTGCGGCGGATTTAATTGTACATATGGAACGTACTTCCGAAGGCCTGCGCCGCATAACCCATATTACCGAAGTCGGAAAAGAAAAAACTGACCAGTACGCCTTGCGCGATATTTTTTCTTTACCGAGGGATGTTTTCAAGGATAACGCAGAGCTTATTTTAACCGGCACAAAACCTTCATTTTATCCGCAACTGAAAAAATCATCCGGATATATTAATAAGAAATTCGAGCAACTATAAATATGAATCCGCAAGAAAGAATTTTACAATTAAGAAACATATTTGAGCCGTTAATTCAGGAAAAAGGTTTTGAATTGGTAGATATGAAATTATACCAAAGAGGGATAGAAACTTTTTTAACGTTTTTGGTTGATATGCCTGAAGGCGGTATCAGCCTTGCAGGCTGCACTCTATTAAACAGGGAAATCAGGGATTTTGTAGATAAAAATGCGTTATTAGCTGAGCCTTATAATTTAGAAGTTTCTTCTCCGGGTATTGACCGTAATTTAGTAACAGAAAATGATTTCCTGCGTGTCTTAAACCGCAAAATAAGAGTTTTTCTAAGAGGGCCGGTATGCGGAAAATTAGAGCTTACGGGTTGCCTTATTGGTTCAGATCAAGAGAAAATAGATTTGGAATTAGACAACGGGGAAAAAGCAAGTATATTGTTGGGTAATATTAATAAAGCAAGGAATATATTTTAAAGGGGGAGCAATGAGTCAGGAAATATTGGCAGTTTTAGAGCATATAGAACGTGAAAGAGGAATTAAAAAGGATGTATTGATTTCTGCGGTTGAAACAGCGCTTGTATCCGCGGCCAAGAAAGTAATTAATGTGGGCCCGGAACAGGAAGTAAGGGTAGAGTTAGACAAGTCTAACGGCCAGATAAAAGTTTTTGTTGATAATAAGGAGGTAAATCCTCCGGCATTCGGCCGTATCGCGGCACAAACTGCTAAACAAATCATAATTCAAAAAATACGCGAAGCAGAAAAAGAAGTGATCTTTACCGATTTCCAGGGAAAGATTGGAGAGATTGTCAGCGGTTCAGTTTATCGTTTTGAGAAAAAAAATATTATTGTTGATTTATTGGGTAAGGCCGAGGGATTCCTGCCTTATAGTGAACAGTGCCCCGGAGATGTGTTTAAACAGGGTGACCGTATTAAAGCATACGTCTTAGAAGTAAAAAAAGAGCCGCGCGGCCCGCAGATTATTCTTTCGCGGGCGCATCCGAATATGGTAAGGAAGCTTTTTGAAATTGAAATTCCCGAGATTTACGAAGGGATTGTTGAGATAAAATCTATTGCGCGCGATTCCGGGGAGCGGACTAAAATCGCCGTATGGTCTAAAGATGAAAGAATAGATTGCGTCGGCGCCTGCGTAGGGATGCGGGGGGCGCGCGTGAAAAATATTGTCAGCGAACTGCATAATGAAAAGATAGACATTGTGCGTTGGTCTGATGAGCCGCGTGATTATATTTCCGGAGCATTAAGCCCTGCCAAGATAGCCGAAATGAAAATAGATAAAGCAAATAAAACTGCCGGAATAACCGTAGATGATGACCAATTATCTTTGGCTATAGGCAAGCGCGGGCAAAACGTGCGCTTAGCATCGCGCCTTACCGGATACAATATTGATATTCGTACAAAGGCTATGCATAAGGAAGCGGCTATAGCCAAAGAAGCTAAAAAAGAGCAGGAAGAAGCAAAGGAAGAAGCCGGCGTGGATTTATCGGAGCTTTCCGGAGTGGGTGAAAAAACTGCAGAAAATTTAAAAGAAGCAGGATTTAAAGATGTTGGCGCGATTGCTTCGGCTTCAGCGGAAGATTTGATGAAAGTAAAAGGCGTGGGAGAGAAAACCGCTTTAAAACTTATTAAAGAGGCAAAAAAGCTCATGGATAAATAAATCCATAACTTATCGGAGAAAAATATATGCTTAAAACCACTAAGCCGTCTGCGGAGAAAAAGAAAGCGGCGTCTGTTAAAAAAGAAAAATCCGTTGGTGCTGAGTTTCTCAAGATAAAAAAGGTAGCTTCAGAAAAAGCGAAAGTTGCTCTTCTCAAAGCCAAGAAGACAAAGGCGGCAAAGCCCGTAGGGGAACAGGTAAAATTGTTAAAGCCTAGCCTTGAGCCGGCAAAGCCTACTTTATCTTTGGGGGAAAAGAAGAAAAAGCCAGCGCATGAGGCGATGCCTTTTGTCTCTAAGCCGGCTGTTTTAAAACCTAGCCTTGAGCCGGAAGTTAAACCCTTGCCTAAACAAGAACAGGGAAAGGCCCATGTCAGGGCGGCTGAACCTAAGGCTAAAGAACCGGCTTCGAAAGTTGCCGTAGCGCCCGGTAAAATTAAAGAACCAAAAGTGGTTCCAGAGGCGATACTAGAGAAGCCGCTTGCAGAAATAAAAGAGCTGGAAGCGTTGTTTCCTCTTACCGTAAAAGATTTAAGCATAAAATTAAACCGCAAGCCCTCAGAGATTATTAAAACTTTAATGGATAGCGGTATATTGGTTAATATTAATCAGTTTTTGGACGAAGAGCTGGCAAATAAGGTAAGCGCAAAATTCGGTATAGCACTAAAAAAGGCGCTATCGGCGGAAGAATTGGTAATCAAAGAGCATACGGAGAAAAAGGACTCGAGTTTACTTCTTCCGCGTGCGCCGGTCGTTACTTTTATGGGCCATGTTGATCACGGGAAGACTTCGCTCTTGGATGCTATAAGAAAAAGCAAGGTCGCCGAAAAAGAACACGGAGGTATTACCCAGCATATCGGAGCATATGAAGTAAATCTTCCTAAGGGGAAAATTACTTTTTTAGACACGCCCGGCCATGAGGCTTTTACCGCGATGCGTGCAAGGGGTGCTAATATTACCGATATAGTAGTTTTAGTGGTCGCCGCAGATGACGGCCTTATGCCCCAGACTAAAGAAGCTATTGACCATGCCAGGGCTGCTAATGTCCCTATTATTGTAGCTATCAACAAAATTGATAAACCGCAGGCCGATTTAGATAAAGTCAAGCGTCAGCTTTCCGAATCGGACTTAACTCCTGAAGACTGGGGCGGCAAGACTATTGCCGTGGGGGTTTCGGCTAAGACCGGTAAAGGCATTGATGAACTATTGGAAATGATTTTGCTTGAAGCAGAAATGCTGGAATTAAAGGCTGAGTTTGATAAGCAAGCTTCAGGGGTCGTTATTGATGCTAAATTAAGCCCAGGCAGGGGCTCAGTTGCCAGCATTTTAGTACAGAACGGAACGCTCAATGTTTCCGATGTAATTATCTGCGGGCAGTTTTACGGTAAGATAAAAGCGATGTTTGATGATTTAGGCGGGCGCATTGAGCATGCGCCGCCCGCTAAACCGGTTGAAATAAACGGTTTATCAGGGGTTCCGGTAGCAGGAGAGCGTTTTTATGTAGTGGCTGACGAGAAACAGGCAAGAGACATCGCTTCGCAAAAGCAAGATGAAGCGCGCTTTAATAAAATACAGCCGAAGATAAAAAGAATCAACCTGGAAGATATCTCTTCCCAAATTAAGGAAGGGAAAATCAAGGAATTAAACATTATTTTAAAAACTGATGTACAGGGAAGTTTGGGGGCCTTGCAAGATTCTTTAGGTAAGCTCTCTACGAATGAAGTCCAGGTTAAATTTATTCATACCGGGATAGGCAATGTTAATGTATCCGATGTAGTCTTGGCTGCGGCATCGAGTGCAGTCATTATCGGTTTTCATATTGATGCAGACGATGCAGCCAAGGAAAAAGCGCGCCAGGAAGAAATAGATATCAGGACATATACCGTTATCTATGAAGCTATTAATGAAGTAAGGACAGCGCTCGAGGGCTTGCTTGAGCCGAAGCTAAAGAAGATTTTTATAGGCAATCTAGTGGTGCGGCAGGTATTTAACCTGACCAAGTCGGGCCTAATCGCCGGATGTTTTGTGCAAAAAGGAAAGATTATGCGTTCTTCAACCGTAAGCATAACAAGAAACGGCGAGCCGGTATTTGAAGGGAAGCTCTCTTCTCTTAAACGTTTCAAAGATGATGTGCGTGAAGTTGAAGCAGGCTTAGAATGCGGCGTGGCCGCCGTCGGTTTTACCGATTATCAGGTAGGAGACGTAATTGAAGTTTTTGAGATAGAAAAGATTGCGAGGAAGCTTTAAATAATGGAAATCTTTATCCGCCGCACTGAAATCTTTCGCCGTGCGCTACGGTTTACGGCTCATTCATTTGACGGAATTCCCTTCGGTCAGTTCCGTCGGGGTACCCATCCGAGAAGGATGGGTCGTTGCCGTAATTCCTTGCGCACTTTTACCGAAAAATTTCTAATGTGCGGCTTTAAAAGATTTTCATTATTTTTTTGATAGGGAGATAATGAAAAAACGCGTCTTAAGCGGTATGCGCCCGACAGGAAAACTCCATTTGGGGCATTTAGTCGGCGCGCTGAATAACTGGGCGAAACTCCAGGAAGAATACGAATGTTTTTTCATGGTTGCCGACTGGCACGCTTTAATGAGCGAATATGCCTTGCCCTCTGCCATTAAAGAGAATATTATTGATAACGTCGTTGATTGGATTTCTTGCGGTGTATCAGGCGAAAAAAGCACAATATTTATTCAGTCAGAAGTTAACGCCCACCTTGATTTGTTTATTATCCTTTCGTGTTTGGCCCCTTTGGGTTGGCTTGAAAGATGCCCTACCTACAAAGAACAGCTTAAAGAATTAGAGGAAAAAAACATTACTACTTACGGTTTCTTGGGTTATCCGGTTTTACAGGCGGCGGATATCTTGATTTATAAAGGTGAATTTGTCCCGGTGGGAGAAGACCAGTTGCCGCATTTAGAACTAACCCGGGAAATTTCCCGCCGCTTTAATAGTTTATATAAAAGGGATGTCTTGATTGCTCCCCAGCCACTTTTAACTTCTTTTCCGCGCCTTTTAGGCTTAGACGGAAGGAAGATGTCTAAAAGTTACGGTAACTGCATTTATCTTTCTGATGCGCCGGATGCGATACAGAAAAAGGTTATGTCGATGATTACGGATCCCGCGCGTATAAAGCTGTCTGACCCGGGGCATCCCGAAATTTGTAATGTGCATAGCTATTATGCGGTGTTTAAGCCTGAAGTTAAGGCAGAAGTGGATAAGCAGTGCCGTGCGGCAGGAATAGGCTGTACTGAGTGTAAAAAAAGGCTTGCCTCGATTTTAATTGAGCGCTTAAACCCAATCCAGTCAATGAGAAAAAAATTATTATCTGACAAACAGCAAATTTTAGATATAATAGATAGAGGAAAGAATAAAGCGCGGGAAGTTACCTCTATCGTAATGGCGGAAGTAAAAAAAGCAATGGGTTTGTAGAAAACGAGGGCCAATGAGCTATAAGCTTAAATTACAGGTTTTTGAAGGGCCGCTGGATTTATTGCTTTACTTAATAAAAAAAGACCAGCTTAATATCTACGATATTCCCATGACAGAAGTTACCGACCAATATATGCAGTATTTGGAATTGATGGAACTTTTAGATTTAGATATCGCCGGCGAATTCTTGGTGATTGCCGCGACTTTATTGCATATAAAATCCAAGATGCTTCTTCCGCCCGACCCCACAGAAGAAGCCGAGGAAGAACAGGACGACCCGAGGATAGATTTAGTGGAGAAGCTCCTGGAGTATAAACGCTTTAAAGAGGCCGCCGAACACTTAAGGAGCCGCGAAAAAATACGCCAGGATGTTTTCACCCGCAGAATTGAGGCAAAAGACGAAGAAACCGGAGAGGTTTATTTTGAAGCCAGTCTATTTGAATTAATTTCTGCTTTTTCTAAAGCCCTAAAAGATATTCCCAAGGATATATTTTATGAAGTCATCAAAGATGAGTTTACCGTTGAAGAAAAAATCCACGAGGTTCTACATCTTTTATTTGAAAAGCCGAGATTAGAGCTTTCTGAATTATTTGCCCGGGCCAAGAACAAATTAGAGATTGTCGCGACGTTCTTGGCGGTCCTTGAGCTGATCAAAATTAAGGAAATAAAAATAGTGCAGTCAGAATTATTCGGCGGAATCCAGCTTATCCGTAATGAAGAAAATATCGTCCCTGTCCCGGTACAAAGATAGCCGGCTCGCCCGTAATTTTATTTTTTATGCCCACAGGAAGAAAAAAAATACTTACAGGTACATCCGAAAATAGCTCTTTTCCTTCGGAACTGCTTTTAAAGCAGGAGACTGAGGAAGATATAGTTTTAAACCTTTCGCTTAGGCCGGGAAGACTTAGCGAGTTTGTCGGGCAGGCCGAGATAGTTGAAAGTTTAAAAATTGCTATCACTGCCGCTAAAGAACGTAAAGAACCACTGGAGCATGTATTTTTATCCGGCCCTCCCGGATTAGGAAAAACCGCTCTTTCTTACATTATTGCCCATGAAATGGGCACAAAGATTACCGCCACAAGCGGCCCTGCCATTGAGCGGGCCGGCGATTTAATCGGCATCCTTACCAATTTAGACACAGGGGATGTGCTTTTTATTGACGAGATACACCGTATGTCTAAAGTAGTGGAGGAGTTTTTGTATCCGGCAATGGAAAATTCGCAGATTGATTTTATCGTAGATAAAGGGCCTTACGCTCGTACAATAAAATTTAATTTAAAACGTTTTACCTTAATCGGCGCTACCACCAGAAGCGGGCTTTTAAGTTCAGCGCTGCGTTCCCGATTTGGCATATTTTATCATTTTGATTTTTATCCGCCCGAGGATTTAGCCACGATTATTAAGCGCTCGGCGGATTTATTAGGCGTAAAAGTAGAAGAAGACGCGGCTTTAGAGATTGCCCGTCGCTCCCGCGGCACGCCGCGCATTGCAAACCGGCTCTTACGGCGCGTGCGCGATTACGCGCAGGTAAAAGATAGGGCGAAGGTTATTACAAAAGAGATAGCCGAAAAATCGCTTACCTCTTTAGGCATAGATAAAAAAGGCTTAGACGAATACGACCGTAAGGTACTCAGGACAATTATTGAACTTTATAATGGCGGGCCGGTCGGGGTTGAATCGCTCGCGGCAAGTTTAAACGAGGAAATAGATACTTTAGTGGATACAATAGAGCCATACCTATTAAAAGCTGGATTTTTAAAGCGTACCTCGCGTGGCCGCCTCGCCACAAAGACAGCCTTTGAACATTTCGGTATAAAACACGAGAAACAGGAAGAGTTGTTTTAGTATATACTTTGCTGCGGGATACTGTCCACGTGCTGAAATCTTTCGCCGGGCGCTACGGTTTACGACTCGTTCATTTGACGGAATTCCCTTCGGTCAGTTCCGTCATTCACTCGCCGTAATTCCTTGCGCACTTTTGCCGAAAGCTTTCTAATGCACTTTTCCAGATCCCGCAGCAAAATATATAGTTTGTGAGGTGGAGGATTTCTTAAAGCACAAACCTCGCCACCCGCTAAAAAATTATTAGCATGTTTTACTAAAATCGTCAAAAAAAGCTCTAAAATCACCGGATTCATTTTAAAATATATCTAACACAAAAAAGCGAAGTTCGTCTATCGTGTATGGGATGAGCGGAATGTAAAATATAAATTTTTAAAGAAATGGTCACATGATAAAGAATATCTTAATTTTTGCTTTCTTGGAATTGTCGCTACTCATGCCTTCGTCTTTCTGCCAAGATAACATAGAGAGCGTCGATGAAATGTTTATCGGAACATGGGAGGCGACCGTAGGGAGCGTGCGTTCAGTTATTACAATTAAACTAGATGGAACATTTATTTCGAAGGGGTATTGTCCTCTCAAGGAATCACCCGATATACTAACCGGAACATGGGAAGTGAAGGATAATGAATTTATTTGGACATACAATCAAGATACCATTCTTGTCGGGGAAGCGGGTGAAAAAGATATTAATCCCATCCAGGCGGTAAGCAAAGAAAAATTTGTTTTAAAAGAAATGAACGGAAGTATTACTACTTTTAAAAGAATCGTAGAAAATAGCAACGAGTGACAGGAAAATAAATATTCAAGAATAGTAAATATGAAACTACTTCTCCATACCTGCTGTGCGCCGTGTTTGATTTATCCCGTAGAACAGCTTAAGAAAAAACACTTTAAGGTTACAGGGTTATTTTATAATCCTAATATCAGCCCTTTGGCTGAGTATGATACACGGCTTAATACCTTAAAGGATTATTCAAGAGATATTAAGTTTGATTTAATCGTTGGCAAAAACGACTGTAATAATTATTTAAATTTAGTGGCGGCTGATGCGGAAAAGCCACAACGTTGTAACATCTGCTGGCAGATGCGTTTAAAAGAGGCAGCACAGTTTGCGAAAGATAATAATTTTGACAGCTTCTCGACTACGCTTTTAGTCAGCCCCTATCAGGATCAGGATTTGCTTAAAATTACGGGCGAGAAAGTAGCGGAAGATACAGATATTGAATTTTATTTTGAGGATTTTCGCCCGGGGTTTAGAGAAGCGCAGGAAAGAGCCAAGCGGGCAAATCTTTATAGGCAGAAATATTGCGGATGCGCGTATTCGGAATTAGAAAGATGCAAGAAATCGGTAAAACCTTAATTATTTTCGGCGTTGTTTTAATCGGCATCGGATTATTATTAACCTTTGCCGGGAAAATTCCATTTTTGGGAAAACTTCCCGGAGATATTTTAATACAAAAGAAGGATTTTACTTTTTATTTTCCTCTCGCCACATCTATTTTAATCAGTATCATCATTTCAATAATTTTTTGGCTATGGTCCCGCCGATGAAAACAGTCGCCAGTCGCCAGTCGCCAGTCGCCAGCTTATTTATTTTTTTATTTTTTACTTGCTACTTGCTACTTGCTACTTGCTACCTTTCTTTTGCTTATGCCCAATCCGAGACTGGCAATTATGTACGCGTGCTTATTTTAAAAAATGCTCCGTCTTTTGAACTTTATATAAAGGGCAATTACAAAATAGAATCTTTAAAAACAAAAAACGCCTTAGGGGCAGGGGAAAACATAAATGCGAAAGTATATATGGATATAGACGGTATAACAATAGGCGATAATCTTTTGAGGGAAAACAGGATAGTTATTTTTCCGGAAAGCGCCTTATTTTATTTAAACAACCGCCCTTTGCGCGGCGGGCTGATTATAAGAAAAGAAAATGACCTAAGCTTCTCGGTAATAAATTGTCTAAATTTGGAAGATTACGTCAAGGGGGTTTTATTTCATGAGGTATCGCATCATTGGCCGAAAGAGGCTCTTTGCGCGCAGGCAGTAGCTACGCGTACATACGTACTTTATCAGAAAGAAGTGAGTAAAGATAAAGATTACGATGTAACCAGCGATATTTATTCTCAAGTGTATGGCGGTAAAGACGCCGAGCGTTACCGGACTAATTCTGCTGTTGAGCATACCAAGGGATTGGTTTTGACTTATAAGGGAAAAATCTTTCCGGCATACTTTCATGCCACCTGCGGGGGAAAGACAGAAGATGCGGCCCAGCTTTGGGATATGAATCTTGTCCCGCTTAAAGGAGTTGATTGCAATTTTTGCGTAAAGTCGAAGCATTTCAAATGGCAAAAAACTTTATCTCGCTCGGAGCTTATTAATAAATTGAATAAATCCGGATATAGCATTGATTCTTTAGAGGCAATAGAAATTTTGGGCAGGGATAAGTCAGGCAGGGTAAAAAAATTAAAGTTAAAATCGAAATCCGCTAATCATATCATCTCGGCAAAGGATTTTCGCCAGATAATCGGGGGAACGGATATCCGCAGCACAAATTTTGACTTAACATTTTCCGGAGATAATATATATTTTGAAGGTTTCGGCTGGGGCCATGGCGTGGGGATGTGCCAGTGGGGGGCGTATTTTGCTTCTAGAAAAGGCTATAAATATCAGGATATCCTTAAATTCTATTATCCCGGGGCAAAAATAGAGGAAATAGGCAATGTGGCTTTCTGATTTCGATTATAATTTACCCAAAGAATTAATTGCCCAGTATCCGCTTGATAAGCGCGATGATAGCCGCCTCATGGTTTTAGACAGGCGTACCAAACGCATTGCGCATAAAAAATTTTTCCAGATAGCCGATTATTTTGAAAACGGCGACCTGCTTATTTTAAATAATACCAAGGTTCTTCCGGCGCGGGTATTCGGGGTAAGGGAAAAGACGGGTGCAAAAATAGAATTCTTGTTGCTTAAAAGAGAAGGTAATATTTTTTCGGTGATGGTAAAACCGGCTAAAAAGTTTGAACAAGGCGAGGCGATTTTGTTTGATGATAATAATGGCGGCTTTAAGGCAAAAATAGTTGAAAAAGGGAAAATTGCTTTTGAGCAAGAAGGCATAGATAAAGTTTATCAAATTGGGACAATGCCGCTACCGCCTTATATTAAGAGGCAATCAAAAAGTTTAGACTTTGAAAGATACCAGACAATTTTTGCAAAAACTTCCGGTTCAATTGCCGCGCCAACCGCAGGATTGCATTTTACCGAAGAATTGCTAGGGAAAGTTAGCGCTAAAGGCGTATTGGTTGACTATGTTACCTTGCATGTCGGTACAGGCACCTTTAAGCCGGTAAAAGCAGAGGATGTTATTAGCCATGAAATGGAGCCAGAGTATTTTGAGGTTGAAGCGAAGTTGATAGAAAAAATAAGCGAGGCAAAGAGGGCGGGGGGGCGTGTTTTTGCTGTTGGTTCAACTTCTTGCAGGGTGCTTGAGGAAATAGGGGATTTGCCCGCTACCCATAAAGGTTATACCAATCTATTTATCTATCCCGGGTATCAATTTAAGGCGGTAGATTGCCTCTTGACTAATTTTCATCTTCCCAAGAGTACGCTTTTTATGCTGGTGTGTGCTTTTTGCGCCGCAGGCGCATCCGACTCCGTCGGAGCCGGCATCGAGCTTATCAAAAGCGCGTATAACGAAGCAATAAAAGAAAAATACAGGTTTTACAGTTATGGTGATGCAATGTTGATAGTGTGACGGTATTATTGAGAAACGTAAAACTAATGGAACTTCTTCGCACACGAAATTCTATTAGTTTTGCCTACCGTTATAATCTTTAACAGAGCCGAACAGGCTGATTTTGTGAGGGGGCAATGGAAAAATTACTAGAAAAATGCACTAGTTGTAAGTCAGGTTCATGTTGTCAGGAAGGAGTAGAGTTAAGCCGGGAGGAAGCAAGGAAAATTATTGCTTTATCGCCAAAAGTTAAGAGGCCATGGTTTAGGCTGGTCCATCCCAAAGATAACCCAGCACCCGGTTATAATTATGAAACACTGGTTAAAGACGGCCGGTGTATTTTTCAGGCGGATGATAAAAAATGCCTGGTCTATAAGGTTAGGCCAAAAAATTGCGCGGAGTTTCCTTTAGAAGACGGTAAGCCTGCCGAGTATTATGAAAAGTTATGTAGTAACAAGTAAGCATTAAATGAAAGATATGATAAAGGCTTTAATAAATTTAATACTGGCGGTAATTTTTTTATTTTTTTTCTTAAGATACCTGGAAAGAAAAAATGTGTATTTTCCTTTAAGGGAAATTGAAGCGACACCCGAAGATGTAGCTTTGGCCTATGAGGATGTGAGGGTTAAAACAAAAGACGGCATACAAATTTCCGGATGGTTTATCCCGGCAAATTCTCCCAAGGGGGTATTATTATTTTGTCACGGCAACGGCGGGAATATCAGCCATCGCCTGGAAAAAATATTAATCTTTAACAATCTCGGGCTGGATATATTTATTTTTGATTACCGCGGATACGGAAGAAGTAAAGGACAGCCTTCGGAAAAAGGCCTGTATTTGGATACGGAGGCGGCATACAAATATTTAACAGAAATACGTAAAGCCAGCCCCGGGAAAATTGTGCTTTTCGGCGAATCTCTGGGCGCGGCGATGGCTATAGATTTAGCCGCAAAAAATGCCACCGCCGCCTTGATTATTGAAGGGGCGTTTACTTCTGCCAAGGCTATGGGGAAGCGGGTATACCCGTTAATTCCATCGTTTCTCTATATGATAAGCTTTGATTCTTTGTCTAAGATAAAAAATATAAAAGCCCCAAAATTATTTTTTCATTCTAAAAATGACGAGATCGTGCCGTATCAATTAGCAAAGGAGCTTTTTTCCGTAGCACCTAACGCTGAATTAATAGAGATAATCGGCGGACACAACACAGCATTTATAGAGTTGAAGCATAAGGTTGTTCCCATGATAAGGGAATTTTTAGAAAGGGTATTAAAATAGGCGGGCTATGTCTTTTAACTTAATTCATCAGGATAAGAATTCAAATGCGCGCCTAGGGAAATTAAAGGCAGCGCATGGCGTAATTGATACGCCGATTTTTATGCCGGTAGGCACACAGGGCACAGTCAAAGCGCTCACTGTCCGCGACTTGGAAGAGTGCTCTGCGCAGATTATCCTTGCCAACGCTTATCATTTGTACCTGCGCCCGGGCTTAGAGGTAATTAAAAATGCCGGGGGTTTACATAAATTTATGCACTGGGATAAGCCGATTTTAACTGACTCCGGCGGATATCAGGTATTTAGCCTGGCAAAATTAAGAAAGGTGGCCGATAGGGGAGTGGAATTTCAGTCGCATATCGACGGCTCGAAACATACCCTTACCCCGGAAAGCGTAATTGAGACACAGCTTACTCTGGGTTCGGATATTTTAATGCCCTTGGATGAATGCGTGCATTATCCATGCGTTAGAGATGAAGCAGAAGTAGCGATGAGGCGGACCATTCAATGGGCAAAGCGTTCTAAAGAAGCGCTTAGTCAATCCCGCATCCCCCGCCAGAATGAAGTCGGGCTGGCGTATCCCGCATCCCGAAATTTATTATTTGGTATTGTACAAGGCGCGACTTATCCGGATTTAAGGAAATATTGCGCGGAAGAATTGGCAAAAATAGGGTTTGATGGATATTCTTTAGGCGGAATTTCAGTTGGCGAGCCGCAGGATTTGTTGTATAATATCGTACAAACGACCTGCGAATACCTACCTAAAGAATTTCCTCGTTATTTAATGGGCGTAGGAACTCCGGAAGATATGATCTCAGCGGTAGATTGCGGCGTAGACATGTTTGATTGCGTTGTGCCTACAAGATACGGCAGAAACGGCACGGTTTTTACTTGGCGCGGAAAAATTGTGGTGCGGAATTCCCCTTACATTAATGATTTAAGGCCGTTAGATGAGGAATGCAACTGTTTTGTTTGCAGGGATTATTCGCGCTCGTATATAAGGCATCTATTAAACGCAAGCGAGATTTTAGGGGCGATACTGGTTTCGTATCATAATATTTATTTTTATCTTTCTCTTATGGAGAAAGCCAGGGCGGCAATCAGCGAAGACAGGTTTTCTGATTTTAAAAAAGAATTTTTTGCCGCTTACAGCATAGCCAAAACGAAGGTTGAAGATTATTAAAGAAGCAATAGAATTGTTGTGTTCTGAAGCGGTTGAGTACTGCCGTGGCAGGAACTGGCTGGTGCGTTTTCCGCTTCTGTTGGGTTTTTTATATATTTTTATCCGGCATTTGTTTAATCCGGGCTATAGCGATATTCTTGGGCCGCTTAATTTAGGCATACATGAGTTGGGGCATTTACTTTTTTCTCCTTTTGGCCAATTTATTAATATCTTGGGCGGGACGCTATTTGAATTATTCGCTCCGCTATTCGGAGTTATAAATTTTTACCGGCAAGAGGATTTTTTTGCCGTGACGCTTTCCTTCGGGTGGCTTGCTACGGCGCTTTTTGGCGTAGCAAGATACGTTGGAGATGCCGGCACTATGAATCTGCCGTTGGCAGCGTTGTTTGGGATGGAAGATGTGGTGCACGACTGGAATTATTTATTAAACCGTCTGAATATAATCGGACTTGATGTTACTTTGGGTTTTTTTATCCGTTGTTTGGCCGTTATCTTTATGTTAATTTGTTTAGGTTCGGGCAGTTGGCTGTTGTGGCAGATGAAGAAAACCCCTTAGGACATTTCCTTGAGAGTAATAGGAAAGTCTATCCTTGCAGGTAATATGCGTATAGATATTATTACAATTTTTCCCGATATGTTTTCAGCCGTGTTGGATGAATCTATTATCAAGCGCGCGCAGAATAAAGGAAAATTAAAAATTCATATTCACAACTTAAGAGATTATACTTTAGATAAACACAGAAAAGTTGACGACCGCCCTTTTGGCGGCGGAAGCGGCATGGTAATGAGCCCAGAGCCAATATTTCGCGCAGTAGAAAATATTTTGCGCCATGCGCCATGCGCCATGCGTCATGCGTCAAAAAAACGCAAAGCGCAAAGTGCAGAACGCAAAGTGCAAAGCACAAAAATTATTCTGCTTAGTCCCCAAGGTAAAACTTTAACTCAAGGTTTAGTCAAAAAATTAGCTAAGAATAAACATCTAGTTCTAATCTGCGGGCATTACGAGGGCATAGACGAGCGCGTAAGGGATAATTTAGCGGACAGTGAAATTTCTATCGGTGATTATGTTTTAACCGGAGGCGAGGTTGCGGCAATGGTTTTAGTGGATGTTGTGACACGGCTTATACCGGGAGTGTTGGGCGATAAAAATTCCTTGAAATTTGAGTCATTTGAGGGTAATCTATTAGAGTATCCGCAATATACCCGGCCTGCTGATTTTCGCGGAAGGAAGGTTCCCCAAGTACTTTTATCCGGAAATCATAAGGAAATCGATGAATGGCGTAAATATCAGGCGCTTAAGGTTACGCGCCTAAAAAGGCCGGATCTTTTAAATTCTACGGAAAATAAGGAAGGAGTAATTAAATGAGTAAAGTCACATTATTAGAACAGGCACAGTTAAGAACCGATTTGCCGAAAATTAATATCGGCGACCACGTAAAAGTTTACGTAAAGATACCCGAAGGGGATAAAATCAGGCTTCATCCCTTTGAGGGGACAGTTATTGCCAAAAAAGGCAGCGGCCTGCGCCTGACTATTACGGTAAGAAAGGTATCTTTTGGCGAGGGAGTTGAAAAAGTTTTTATAGTGCATTCTCCTTCTATAAAGAATATAGAAGTTGCCGGTTCTGTAAAGGTAAAGCGCGCAAAATTATATTATTTACGCAAGAAAGTAGGCAGGAAAGCGACCTTATAATAGTATCAACTGTCAAGTGCCGGAATATAAAAGCGCCTGACGGTGATACGCTGGTATATTGGTATGCCTAATTTTAGCTACGAGTCGGCTGTATTAAAAAAGGGATTTGAATGTGTCGGCGGCGTAGATGAGGCTGGCCGCGGCCCTTTGGCAGGGCCAGTGGTGGCTGCGGCGGTAGTCTTAAAGAAAATAAAATTTAAAAACAGAATTGATGACTCTAAGCTTCTTTCTGCGTCTCAAAGGGAGAAAGCTTATTACGAGATAACGCAAAATTCGTTCTTTGGAACAGGCATAATTTGCGAGAAAATAATTGATACGCTGAATATACTTAGGGCGACTCGCCTGGCAATGGAAAATGCGATTTATTCCTGTGTGCATAAGATTAAAGGTGTTGAAAGATTATCTTTTCTGATTGACGGTACAAATATCGCCTTAGATATTCCTTATAAATTCCAGTGTATTATAGGCGGGGATAGTAAGTCTTTATCAATAGCCTGTGCATCTATCATAGCAAAGGTTACGCGTGACCGTATTATGCAGATATACGATAAGGTTTACCCTGAATACGGATTTAAGCAGCATAAAGGGTATGGAACCCGTGAGCATATTCTGAATCTAAAAAAAGCAGGGGTATCAGCGATACACCGTAGAAGTTTTTATCCGGTTAGTTTAATGTGTAATGCATAATATTGCTTTAGGCAAAGCCGGCGAAGACGAAGCAGTTAATTTTTTAAAGAAAAAAGGGTATAAAATTTTAGAGCGCAATTGGCGCCTTAAGAGATTCGGCGAGATAGATATCATAGCAAAAGATAGAAACGTATTCTGCTTCATTGAGGTAAAAACACGGGTGACTAGTTTTTTCGGCCAGCCTTACGAGGCAGTAGATAAAAATAAACAATTTAAACTATCAGTCCTCGCCATTTCATACCTAAAATCTAAAAATTTAATGGATTCAGCCGCGAGATTCGATATTGTATCTATTTCCGGGAAGAAAATCAACCTATTTACTGACGCCTTCCCTTTAAGCGAAAGGTTTAGTTATTAACGGGCACCCCGCGTTAAACGGAAGCGCGCGGGTGTTGTCTAACTGACAAGGAGAAACATGCTTTCAGATATCGAAATAGCTCAAGCCGCAAAATTAAAACCTATACAAAAAATAGCCGCCTCTATCGGGATTAAAGAGGCTGATTTAGAGCTATACGGTAAGCACAAAGCAAAAGTTTTGCCGTCTGTGTTAAAAAAGTTAAAGTCAAAAAAGCAGGCAAAGTATATTTTAGTTACGGCAATGACGCCTACGCCTTTGGGTGAGGGTAAAACCGTAACTACTATTGGCCTGTCAATGGCGTTAAATAGAATCGGTAAAAAAACTATTACTTGCATTAGGCAGCCGTCTCTTGGCCCTGTCTTTGGTATAAAAGGCGGGGCTGCCGGCGGCGGATATTCGCAGGTAGTGCCGATGGAAGATTTTAACCTGCATTTAACCGGTGATGTGCATGCTGTGGGATTGGCGCATAATTTATGCGCCGCTTTTTTAGAAAACGCTTTATTCAGGAAAAAACTAAATATTGATCCTAAAGCCATTTTTTGGCGCAGGGTTTTAGATGTAAGTGACCGCTCATTACGCAAGATTAGTGTTGGTTTAGACGATAAGGTAGACGGGGTTTATCCCAGAGAGACTGGCTTTGATATTACTGTTGCCAGCGAAATAATGGCAATTTTAGCGCTGTCTAGCGATTTACAGGACTTACGCAACCGCCTCGGAAAAATTGTGTTAGCCAAGACTTTTGACGGGAAATATATTACAACCGAAGATTTAAAGGTTGCCGGTTCAATGGCAGCGCTTCTAAAAGACGCTATACATCCGACTTTAATGCAGACATTGGACAACACGCCGTGTTTTGTGCATGCCGGGCCTTTTGCCAATATCGCCCATGGAAATAGCTCAATCATTGCCGATAAAATTGCGGTAAGGCTTTCTGATTTCGTGGTTACCGAAGCAGGCTTTGGCGCGGACTGCGGGGCAGAGAAATTTTTTGATATTAAATGCCGGGTAAGCGGCCTGGCGCCTGATGCGGCAGTTTTAGTCTGTACCGTACGCGCTTTAAAAATGCATTCAGGCAAATTTACGGTTAAACCGGGAAAACCGCTTGATGAGGGATTATTGCGCGAGAATTTGCCCGCGATTAGAGAGGGTGCCGCAAACTTAGAAAAACAGATTGAGAATATTAAGATTTTTGGTATCCCGGTGGTGGTGGCGATTAACAGATTTTCTTCTGACACGGATAAAGAAATCGTCTTAATTAAAGAGATTGCCAAAAATGCCGGAGCCGAAGATGCGATTGTCAGCGATTTATTCGCTAAGGGTTCAAAAGGCGGCGAGGCATTGGCCGAAAAAGTGGTTGAGGTTTCAAAGAAGAAATCTAATTTTAAGTTCCTCTATGAATTAGATAGTGCGATTGAAGAGAAGATGTATGCGATTGCCACAAAGATTTACGGGGCAAAGGATATTAATATTTCGCCGCTTGCTAAAGAGCAGATAGAAGAGTTTAATAAATTAGGTTTTAACGAGCTTCCTTTATGTATGGCTAAGACGCATTTATCGCTTTCGCATGACCCGGAATTAAAGGGCAGGCCTAAAGATTTCATCGTGCCAATCCGCGAAATAAAAGTATCCGCGGGTGCCGGATTTTTATACGCCTTATTAGGCGATATGCGTACCATGCCGGGGTTACCCTCTATTCCGGCAGGCACAAAGATAGATATTGATGGAGACGGCAAGATAGTGGGGTTATCGTAAGATATATGCTGTATCCTTTTCGTTCAGGTGCAATTTTTATACGCCAAGTTCTCGGCATTTTAAGCGCCTGCGTAATTCCCCCACACCCAGTACACTGGGTGTGGGGTCAAACATACTCGGCGTCCCGCTCTTTGAGCGGGATACCTTAAAATGCCTGTGCGTGCTTGGCTAAAATTGCAATTCGCTCAAATGACACAGCATATATCTAACAAAATGTTATATAAAAATCAATCTATTAAAAAATATCTTGATGATTTAGCCGCCAAAAAACCTGCTCCCGGTGGAGGTAGTGTCGCGGCACTTTCCGGCGCTTTGGGATGCGCGCTTTTGTCGATGGTGGCCAATTTCACATTAGGCAAAGAAAAATATAAAAAATACGAAAAAGAAATTAAGCGGATACTTTCTAAGACGGAGAGTTTTCGAGCGAGATTTTTAGAGTTAGTGGATTTGGATGTTATCGTCTATTCTAAATATGCCGGGACAAGTGATAAAAGAATAAAGGCAGCCGCCAAAAAAGAATCCCAAAAGATAGTTAAGGAAATTTCTATTCTTTGCTATAAAGCCCTGCAGTTTTGTCCGGCTTTGGCAGAGAAGGGCAATACGTATTTGATAAATGATGTTTTAGCCGGGGCGGAACTTTTGAGCGCGGGGTTTAATTCGGCGCTGGTTAATATCGACACCCCGCGCTAAGCGGAATTGCGCGAGTGTTGTCTTGCTGACAAGGAGTAAGCATGCCTGCAAAATTATTAGAAGGAAAACCGATAGCCGAGAAAATTAAAGAAGAAATAAAAAAAGAAATCGAAGCCTTGGGTAGAAAACTGGTTTTAGCCAGTATCCTTGCTGGGGATAATGCCGGAGCCGAGGCCTATGTTAAATCCCAGAAAAAAACTGCTGAGGCGTTAGGTATTGATTACCAGTTTCATAAACTGGAATCAAATATTTCAGAAAGCGGCCTAATCGAATTTATCCAGAAATTAAACGCAGATAAAAATGTAAACGGGATAATTATCCAGATGCCGCTTCCGGCACAGATAGATTATAAGAAAATTAGCCAGTTTATCGCACCCGAAAAAGATATAGAGGGGATGCATCCGCAAAATATCGGAAAAATTTTATTCGGTAAAGCCAAAATAGCGCCCTGTACCGCGGCATCTTGTATGGAGTTAATTAAGGCAAGCGGGGTAGATTTATACGGAAAAGAAGTAGTTGTTGTAGGGCACAGCGAAATTGTAGGCAAGCCGCTTGCGCTTTTATTACTTGAGCAATTTGCTACCGTAACAGTATGTCATATCGGAACTTCCAAGGCCGGAAAATTAGAAGAACACGTTAGAAAGGCAGAAATTTTAATCGTGGCAGTTGGACGCGTAGGCCTCATTAAAGGCGAATGGGTAAAAGAAGGTGCGATAGTTATAGATGTGGGTATAAACCGCGTCAATGATAAAATTGTCGGTGATGTGGAGTTTGAAGGCGCTTCAGCGCGTGCTTCGTATATAACCCCTGTCCCCGGCGGCGTCGGTCCCCTTACTGTAACACTTTTAATGCGTAACTTAGTTGAAGCGGCGAAAATACAACGATAAAATTTATGCTAAAGAATATTTTTAAAATAAGCATTTTATTAAGCTTAGGTTTTCTTTTTATTTTAGGCTGCGGAAAAACTAAAAACATAGATGATTTGCTACTTCATTTTAAAAATCATGGGTTGTCTGTAGAAGAACCACCAGTTTTAACCAAAGAAGAAAAACAAGTAGTAGAAGGCGCAAAAAATATGTTTACGGCTATGGGTTTTAAGGCCGGTAAAAAAGCGCCGGTTGAACGGAAAAAGAAGATTGTTGAAGGTGTAAAAATTGGAATAAACAGGTACGCGAATAATACACTGGCCCAAGAGGCATATCAAAATTTAACCGCATTCGAAGGACGGCGTAAAAAGCGCGCCCATGAAGATACCTCGCCGTATTTTCAAAAGAATTACTTTTTAAGCGCGCCATTTATCCTAGAGATTGCATATTACGACGTAAAGTTAGTGCCCGGAGCGTTAGCTCCATATAAAGTTAGAATAGACGAGAGCGTACTGTCTAGGATCAAAAAAGCATTTGAAGATTTTAAATGAAGGCCATTATTCTTTTGACAATATCTAATATCTTTATGACCTTTGCTTGGTACGGGCATTTAAAATATAGAAATTCACCGCTTTGGATTGCGGTTTTAGTCAGTTGGCTGATTGCCAGTATGGAATATTGCTTTCAGGTCCCGGCTAACAGAATCGGTTCATATCAATTTACTACCGCACAGCTTAAAACCATACAGGAAGTTATAACTTTAGTTATTTTTACTATTTTCTCAATTTTTTATCTTAAAGAAGGGTTTAAATGGAATTATTTAGTTGGTTTTTTATTGATTATTGCGGCAGTGTTTGTTATATTTAGAAAATGGTGAGGCAGGTATAATACTTTATGGTTTCGCTTTCGGCGCTGAAATCTTTTGCCGTTTGTTACAGTTTACGATTCGTTCATTTGACGAAATTCCCTTCGGTCAGTTTCGTCATTCACTCGTCGTAACACTTTGCAGACCCGCCAGACTTAAGTCGGGCTGGCATTTGCCAAAAGTTTTCTAATGCGCTTTCAATCAAAACCATAAAGTATTCCGGGGAGGCTAGGTAAAATCGTCAATTCCTGCCCGACAATTAGTGTGGCGGGCGCTCCAAAATTCACCGGATTCATTTAGCATGTATTAAAAAAGATAAAATTAAACAGAGGATAAGATGACATTTAAAGAGAAGGTTTTGGCAAAGAAGTTTATTGTGACAGATGAGGTCGGCCCGCCAAAGGGCATTGAGACCAAGACTATTTTAGAAGACTGTGAGCTGATTAAAAATAGAGTTGATGCGATAAATGTTACTGATTTGCAGAGTTCAGTTATGCGGCTGGGTTCTTTGGTAGTTTCCGGTATATTAAAGCAGCATGGATTTGAGCCGGTGTATCAGGTAACTTGCCGGGACAGGAATCGTCTTGCGCTTCAGTCGGATATTTTATCGGCCGCGGCATTAGGCATAGAAAATCTTTTACTTTTAACCGGAGACCACCCCTCTTTAGGTGACCATCCGCAGGCAAAGGCCGTATTTGATATTGATTCGGTGCAGTTATTGGAAGCAGTCAAGGGTTTAGAGCAAGGCGTGGATATGGCAGGTAAAAAACTACAAGGAACATTGCCTAAATTTTTTAAGGGCGCGGTAGTTAATCCGGGGGCTGAGCCGCTTGAGCCGCAGATTTTAAAGATGCAGAAGAAGATAGATGCGGGCGCTGAATTTTTTCAGACACAGGCAATCTATGAAGTAGATAAATTTGCCAGGTTTATGTCGATAGTTAAAGATTTTGGCGTGCCGATATTTGCCGGGATTGTGCTTTTAAAATCCGCCGGGATGGCGCGTTTTATGAATTCTAATGTCGCCGGTGTGCATGTCCCGGATAACTTAATTAAAGAAATGGAAGAGGCAAAGGATAAAGCCGCAAAATCCGTTGAAATTGCCGCGCGTTTGATTAAAGAATTAAAACCGCTATGCCAAGGCATACATATAATGTCTATTGGCTGGGATAAGAAGGTGTCTTTAGTTTTAGATGCGGCAGGGCTGTAACTAAAAATGATCAATGCCCAATTGCCAATGTTAAATAAATTACCAATGACCAATATAAAAAAATTGGAAATTGAACAATGTGGGAATTAATTGGGATTTGGTAATTGGTAATTGGTGATTGGGTATTTAATTAATGAAAAAATTATACTATGATGTTTCTAAGTGTTTAGCCTGTAAATCCTGTGAGATTGCCTGTGCTACAGGTAAAAGCGCATCAAAGGATTTATTTAAGGCGGTTGGCGAAGAGATAAAACCGCGCTCCTGCGTTATTGTTAAAACAACGCAAGGTAAAAATTTCCCTATTGCCTGCCGTCATTGCAAAACGCATCCTTGTGTGGATGCCTGTATTGCCAAGGCGTTAACTTATGACGAGAATAAAAAACGGGTAATCCATGATAAAGACAGGTGTATCGGCTGTTGGATGTGCGTGATGGTTTGTCCCTACGGGGCAATTAGGGATAATAAAAAACTTAAAATCCCCATAAGATGCGATTTATGCGCGGATGTGGATGAGCCGCGTTGTATTAAGGCCTGCCCTGTGGGCGCAATTATGTATCTGGAAGAAGAAGAATATGATAAAATATTGGCGGATAAAAAATCCAGTAAAAAATCGCTGTAATCAATCAATATGAAAAATATCGTTATTATCGGTAATTCTGCGGCAGGGGTTGCGGCAATCGAGGGGATACGTTCAAGAGACCGTGAAAGTAAAATCACGGTGATTTCTGACGAGGCGTATTTAGCCTATTGCCGGTGTTTAATTTCTAATTATTTATCCGGAACGGTAGCAGAGAAAGATTTAACTTACCGCGATGCCAAATTTTATAAAGACAATAATGTTGAGCTTCTCTTGGAAAAAAAAGTAGAGCGTGTCGATAGCAAGAAGAAAAGAATCATTTTAGAGGATAAATCGCAAATTAGTTATGATAGCCTAATTATCGCTACTGGCTCATCGCCTAAAATACCCAAGGAATTAAAAGGTGTAACTAAAAGAGGAGTCTTCGGTTTTCGTACTATTAAAGACACAAAAGAAATTATTACCATCGCATCTATTTCGCATACTTCTTGTGTTTTGGGCGGCGGGTTAATAGGTTTAAAGGCAGCTTATGGCTTAAATAAGCGCAAGCTTGACGTAAAAGTAATTGTTAAATCAGGCAGGATTTTATCCCAGATTGCCGATAAGACGGCTTCAGAATTATTCTTGAACTGTTTTCAGAAGAATGGTATTGAAGTAATGTTGAATACGGATATTTCTGAAATTATCGGAAATGGAGATTTAAGGGCGGTAAAGCTTGATAGCGGAAAAGCAATAGGTTGTTCTTTGGTGATTGTGGGCAAAGGAGTAGCGCCTAATATTAAATTAATTTCTGAAACAGATATTAAGACAGACAAAGGTATTCTGGTTGACGAAAGTATGCGTACAAGCGTAAATGATATATATGCCGCAGGTGATGTGGCCGAGACATTTGATTTAACCGCAGATAAATACGAGAATAATGCGCTTTGGCCCTGCGCGGTAGAGCAGGGAAGGATTGCCGGCTTAAATATTGCGGGGGAAAATATTAAATATACCGGTTCGCTAGGGATGAACTCCGTTGACTTTTTCGGCCTTCCGCTTGTTTCTATGGGGGCTTTTGACACTGAATTAGAGGCGGCTTCCTCTCTGGATAGAGAAAAAAATCTTTATAAAAAATTGGTTTTGAAAGGCAGCCGGTTAATCGGCGCTTTGTTGGTGGGGGATATTAGAAACAGCGGTCTTTATTTAAGATTAATTAAAGAAAAGGCTGATATTTCTAAAATAAAGGATGATTTATTGGACGCGAACTTAAGTTATGCCAAGATCGCGGAATTAATTAAAAAAAAAGAAGAAAAAATTTATTTATAATTATTATAAGAGGAGTAAGTTATGTCTAGGATAGTCGCGCAGGCAGTAATTCGTGGGGCACAAAAAATAGTTAGGCAGGCAGAAGAAGATTTAATCAAAGCTATTTCCGATAAGGGGGAGTCACAGAAGGTTGAGTTTCCGGAAACCGCCTTTTATTTCCCCATGGCCAATGCTCTTTTGGCGGCAGAGGTAAGGACATTGGGAGATGCTAAGAGAATTCTCGAATATACCAAGAAGCTCTTACCGCAGAATATCCCTTCGGATAAGCTTTGGCTGCCTTATCTGGGGGATGCCTTAGATGCCGGGATATCCACTTTATTGGCCGAGGAAATAATCGTGGGCATACGTTATCTTTATAGGACTGAACCCCAGCCAGATTGCAATGGTTTTTTTACGGATACGATTATGCGTTCATTGGGTATTCAGCTTGTAGATGGCCGCATGCCGGGTTTCGCCGCAATTTTGGGGGCTGCCCCCAGTAACCAGGTTGCCCTTGATATAATCCGCCAACTTCAGGAAAGAAATATTTTAATTTTTGTGGGTTCATCTACCAATGGGCGTTCAATAGTCGACCAGTTGAAAGAAGAAGATGTGCAGATGGGTTGGGATAACTATATTGTTCCTTATGGCCGTGATACAATTTCTGCGATTTATCCTTTAAACTGGGCGATAAGGTCTGCGCTTACCTTCGGCGGGCTTAAGCCCGGTGATGCCAAGAAGTGCTTATTGTATTGCAAGGAAAGGGTATTTGCTTTTGGCCTTACTTTGGGTTTAGTCGATGATGAAAAATACGCCACAGGGGCAGGCGCAATAAACATGGGTTTCCCTGTAATTGCTGACACGGATATCCCCGAAATCCATCCGACCGGTGTGACCACTTATGAGGCCTTAGTTAAAGAGTTGGATTATAAAAAAATTGTGCCCAGGTGCATAGAGGTCCGTGGTGTAAAAGTAAAAGTATCGAGTATACCTATTCCTGTTTTATACGGGGCTGCGTTTGAAGGAGAACGTGTTAGAAAAGAGCAGCTGTTTGCCGAGTTTGGTTCGAAGTCATCGCTTGCTTTTGAGTATCTAAAAAGTTCAAGCCTGGATAAAGTTAATGACGGACAGATAGAAGTAATAGGGCCGGATATCGATAACCTGCCGCAGGGTTCTAAGTCTATGCCGCTGGCAATAATTGTAGATGTTGCCGGGCGCAAAATGCAGAAGGATTTTGAACCTATTTTAGAGCGCCAGATTCATCATTACGTTAACTGCGCTATGGGGCTAATGCATGTAGGCCAGCGCGATATGAACTGGGTTCGCATCAGCCAAGACGCGGCTAATAAAGGATTCCGCCTAAAACATATTGGAACAATTCTCCACGCCAAACTCCATGAAGAATATAGCGCGATAGTAGATAAGGTGAGCGTAAATCTCTACACAAAACAAGAAGATGTGGAACGTTTGATTAGCGAGGCAAAAGAGGCGTATGCCGAGCGCGATGAGCGGCTAATGGGAATGACCGATGAAAGCGTGGATACTTTTTACTCCTGCACGCTTTGCCAGTCATTTGCCCCCAACCATGTCTGCGTAATAACTCCGGAGCGGCTAGGTTTATGCGGGGCATATTCTTGGCTGGACGGCAAGGCATCTTATGAGATTATGCCTTCGGGGCCAAACCAGCCGATTAAAAAAGCCAGCCCTATAGATGAAAGATTGGGACAGTGGAAGAGTGTTAATGATTTTTTTAACCAGAAGTCCAATAAAACAATAAATCAGGTAAGCATGTATTCAATTATGGATTCACCTCAGACGTCTTGCGGATGTTTTGAGTGCATCTTAGCGATTATTCCGGAAGTAAACGGCGTGATGGTAGTGCACCGTGATTATTCCGGAATGACCCCTTCCGGGATGACTTTTACTACTTTAGCCGGATCTGTCGGCGGAGGGGTCCAGACGCCGGGATTTTTAGGCGTCGGTAAACTTTATATTGTTAGCAAGAAGTTTATATCTTCTGAAGGGGGGCTGGCGCGTTTGGTCTGGATGCCTAAAGAGTTAAAGGAAGTGCTGGCGGATAAGTTAAAGAAACGCTCGGAAGAAATAGGTATTCCTGATTTCGTGGATAAAATCGCTGATGAAACCGTTGCTACTACCAGTGAAGAACTCCTTGCTTATTTAGAGAAAACCGCTCATCCAGCACTTAGTTTACCGTCTTTGATCTGATTGGCCGGCTTATGACAGATTACCTTGTGTCTTCTCTTGCCGGGGCTATGTTTAAAAATTATCTTGAAAATATCCCATATATATACTACAATTAAAAATAGCAGATGAATAAGGGTGTAAGTCCCCAGAAGCTAATCTTAGTATTTCTCTCAATCTTGTTGCCTTCCCTTGCCTTTTCCAGCATCGTCAAAGAAGAGGCTCGTCTCTATCGGGAAAGAGGTTATGAAGCCCAAAGAATCGGTGATTATGAAACCGCTTTTTCCTGTTATGAGAAAGCGATTGCCGTAGACCCCAATTACAGCATTGCCTATAACGATTTAGGGGTTTTATATGAGCGCAAGGGCAATAAAAGCATGGCAAGAGCAATGTATCAGCGCGCATTAGAAATAGACCCTAATTATAAAGAAGTCTATTATAATTTAGCCGCTTTGTATGAATCAGAGGGCGATTTTTTAAAAGCGGCTTTCTACTGGAAACAAAGGCTGCGTTTTGGCCAGCCGCATTCCCGCGGCGTCTCAGAAGCGAGAGAGCATTTACGCCAGATTGGCCAGATTTATCCGCAAATAACAGAGGACCTCAAAAGGCAGGACGCAGAATTTCTTTCGGATGAAATAGAGGCGATGAAGCACAAGTTCGAAAATCTGAGCAGTGAGCCCTATATTAAAAAGAATAACTACGATGAAGAGGCTAAGAAATTGTTGTTGGAGATGGACCGCCAAAAAATAAGATAAGAAATAATTTATCAGCACCAATCTTAAACCTTAAAATTTCCCATATCTAAACCCGAATTTTATCCAAATGTTAAATACTTGCCTTCTAGGATGACCTTTAAGCTGCCCAAATGGTTAATTCAAAGACCGAGATAAATAGATTTTATTGTTTGGTTTTAATATAAATTATGCCTAAACCGAAATTATTCCTCTTTGACGCAAATTCATTCTGTTACCGCGCTTTTTTTGCTATTAAGGCAAATTTATCTACTTCTTACGGACAGCCTACAGGCGCAGTCTACGGTTTTTTAAATATCTTAAATAAAATTCTCAAAGAGAATAATCCGGATTACCTGTCCATCTGTTTTGATGTCAACCGGGATACTTTCCGTAAAGAAATATTTGTTGATTATAAAGGCGGGCGTCCGGATATGCCGGATGAGCTCGTATCCCAAATAAACATAATCAAAGAGGTGATTTCAGCCTATAAGTTTTCTATTTTTGAAAAAGAAGGATTTGAGGCGGACGATATTATTGCTACTATCGCGACAAAAGCAGAGAATGATTTTGATGTTTTTGTTGTTTCTGCCGATAAAGATATGCTCCAGTTAATTAACGGTAATATCAGGGTATATAATCCATACCACAGCGTTCCGATAATCGATAGGGAGGCCGTAATAAACCGGTTTGGCATAGAGGCCGGGCAGATAGCTGATATGTTGTCTCTAACCGGAGACGCAATAGATAATATTCCCGGAGTCAAGGGCATAGGAGAAAAAACCGCGGTTGATTTAATAAAAAAATACGGCAATATAGATAATTTATTAAGTCATATCGATGGCGTCCTGCCGCAGCGTGTAAGGAATATGTTAGAGGAACAAAAGGATAAGTTGTTTTTAAGCAAGCGATTGGTAGCTTTAAATACACAAGTCCCCTTAAACCTGGATTTTGCCAAGTTAAAAGTGACAAGCCCTGATTATGATAGTTTATATAGGATTTTCAGGAGGCTTGAATTTAAAATCCTGCTTAAGGACCTGCCGGTTAAAGGAGCGCAGCCTAACGCGCCGCAAGCGGACGTTAAAAAATTAGATGCGCTCTCAGGAGTAAAAAAAATAGTCGAGGAGATAAAAAAAGAAAAACGCCTAGTGTTTTTACCGGAATTTTCTGAAGGGAGAATTCCAAAGATTTACTTTTATCAGGGCGATACAAGCTACTGCGTAGAAGATAGGTTTTATCCCGAATTTAATGATATTTTTAGTGACGGGGATATCAAGAAAATAGGGCATAATTTAAAACAGGCAATGGTAGGGTTGATTAAATACGGCATTAAACTTTCGGGGCTGGATTTTGATTTAATGCTTGCCGCCTATATTTTGAACCCCGCACAAGCTTCCTACGATTTAGAGGACTTGGCGTCTGAATATTTAGATGCGGATGATATCCTGCGTAAAGAGAAAGGGCCGATGGTAAGCGTAATTCTTAGCCTAAAAGAGGTGCTTGAGCAAAATCTAAGAGAGAGGAATCAGGAAAAGTTATTTCGTGATATCGAAATGCCGCTGACAGAAGTCCTTTCCGATATGGAGATGACAGGCGTAAAAATCGATTTAGATATTTTGGCGTCTTTATCAGAAGAACTAGAAAAACGCATATCGGTATTGGAAGGCGAAATTTATAAAATTTCGGAAAAAAAGTTTAACATTAATTCACCTAAGCAATTAAGGCTTATTTTGTTTGATAAGCTTAAATTGCCGATCGTTAAGAAAACGAAAACAGGGCCTTCTACTGATGAGGAAGTCCTGGTGAAATTAGCCGCGATGAATAGCCTTCCGGCTTTAATCTTGGACTACCGGCAGTTGCTGAAATTAAAGTCTACATATATAGATGCCTTGCCCGGCTTGATAGATGCTTCTGATGGAAGGCTGCATACAACGTTTAATCAAACAGGTACCCAGACGGGGAGGCTGTCGTCTTCTAATCCTAATTTGCAGAATATCCCGGTAAAAACTGAAGAAGGCCGTAGGATACGCCTTGCCTTTATCCCTTCAAAAGCGGATAGCTATCTCTTTGCCTGTGATTATTCCCAGATAGAGTTAAGGATTTTAGCGCATTTATCCGGCGATGCCAATTTAATCCGTGCTTTTAAAGAAGATAAGGACGTGCACCGCTATACGGCATCGCTGATTTTTGGCGTGGCTGAAGAAAAAGTGAGTGAAAAGATGCGCGATACCGCAAAAAGAGTAAACTTCGGAATAATTTACGGTATGAGCAGTTTTGGATTAAGTAAAGACCTGGGTATTTCTAATGAAGACGCGGGAAGGTTTATTGATGAGTATTTTTTGAGGTATCCCGGGGTAAAAAAATATATTGATGAGACTATAGCTAAAGCCAAAAAAGACGGTTTTGTCGCGACACTCTTAGGCAGGAGAAGGTATTTAAAAGAAATAAACAGCCCTAATAACCAATTAAGGGGTTTTGCGGAGCGCCAGGCAATAAATGCCCCTATTCAGGGAAGCGCCAGCGATATGGTAAAGCTGGCGATGGTAAATATTCATAATGAACTTAAAAAAAAATTGCTCAAGTCAAAAATGATGCTTCAGGTTCATGATGAGCTTATTTTTGACGTGGATAAAAATGAACTTAAGGAATTGTATACGCTAGCGGTAAGGAATATGGAGAATGTTTTATCGCTTTCTGTGCCGATAAAAGTTGAAGCAGCGTACGGCAAGAGCTGGTATAGCATGGAAAGCCTGGAGCTATAGACTATGCGCAAGGCGCTTATTATCGGCCTTACTGGCGGGTTTGGCACAGGAAAGACCACGGTAGCGGGTATTTTTAGGAAATTAGGGGCAAAAATTATTGACGCAGACAACATAGCGCATAGTTTACTCATGTCGCGAAAAAGCGGAATATACAGGAAAATAATTTTAAGATTTGGCCGGCAGGTATTAAATAAGGATAAATCAATAAGCCGTAAAAAGATCGCAGATATTGTATTTAATGATACAAAAAAATTATCGGATTATCAGAAAATAATTCACCCGCCAATAATAAAAAGAATAAAAAGCGAAGTCAGGCGTGCGCAAAAAAATATCCCGGGGAAAATAATTATTTTAGACGCTCCTTTACTTGTTGAAACTTGCCTGCATAAAGCAATGGATAAATTAATAGTAGTAAAAGCCGATAGGCGCACACAGATTTTGCGCCTCGGCGATAAATTTGGTTTAAAAAAGGCTGATATTTTAAGGCGTATAAAATTTCAGCTGCCGCTATCGCAAAAAATCAAAATAGCGGATTACGTGATAGATAATAATAAGACATTGGCGGATACCGAAAAAGAGGTAAAAAAAGTATGGGAGTCGTTGTCCCGCCTCGTATAATGTGTCAAAATTCTATTCTACAATTTTGACACACTCGGCGGGATTAATTCACACTTATAAGTTACATCATTTCATTCTGTAACTTATGTGTTCATTAAGGAGAGGGTAAAAGATGGATATCATAAACTTAAAAGAAAAAAAGATTACCGAATTGAGCAAAATAGCAAAGGATTTAAATGTTAACGGCGTCAGCGGCTTAAAAAAACAGGATTTGATTTTCAAAATTTTACAGGCGCAGGCAGAAAAAGAAGGGCTGATGTTCGGGGAGGGGGTTTTGGAAATCCTTCCAGATGGTTTTGGATTCTTAAGGAGCCCGAATTATAATTACCTGCCTTGCCCGGATGATATTTATATTTCGCCATCCCAGATAAGAAAATTTGACTTAAAGACCGGCGATACCGTAAGCGGGCAGATCCGCCCGCCCAAAGAGGGGGAAAAATATTTCGCGCTTTTAAAAGTTGAAGCGGTTGATTTTGAAAACCCGGAGAGCACAAAAGATAAAATATTGTTTGACAACTTAACGCCTATTTATCCGCATGAGCGTTTTCTTCTTGAGGCTAATCCCGAAGAGATATCTACCCGTATAATGGATTTGCTTACTCCCTTAGGCAAGGGGCAGCGTGCTTTAATTGTGGCACAACCCTATAGCGGTAAAACCGTGCTTTTACAAAAAATTGCCAATTCCATTACCCAAAATCATCAGGATGTAGTTTTGATAGTTTTGCTTATTGATGAAAGGCCGGAAGAGGTTACCGATATGCAGAGGAGTGTTAAAGGGGAAGTTATCTCTTCTACATTTGATGAGCCGGCAGAGCGCCATGTTCAAGTTGCCGAGATTGTCCTTGAAAAATCAAAGAGGCTTGTTGAACATGGTAAAGATGTGGTGATTTTACTGGACAGTATTACCCGCCTTGCCCGGGCATATAATACAGTAGTGCCGCATTCGGGGAAAATTTTATCCGGCGGGGTAGATTCTAATGCTTTACATAAACCTAAGCGTTTCTTTGGCGCCGCCCGGGCTGTTGAGGAAGGAGGCAGCCTTACTATTATCGCGACCGCTTTGGTTGATACTGGCAGCCGCATGGATGAAGTTATTTTTGAAGAATTTAAAGGGACCGGCAACATGGAACTGCAGTTAGACAGGAATTTATTCCAGCGCAGGATTTATCCCGCTATTGATATTAAGCGTTCAAATACAAGAAGAGAGGAGCTGTTGATAAAAGGAGATGATTTGCAGAAAATATGGATATTAAGGAAGGTGCTGAATGATTTGAATTCGGCGGAAGCAATGGAGCTTCTTATTGACAGGATGTCTAAAACTAAAAACAATAAAGAGTTCTTGGCGAGCATGAACCAATAAGTGAGGATATTCCGCTGAGTGTGCCAAAATTCTATCCCCGAGAAATTCGAAGAATTTCCGGGACTAAGTCCTCGGAATTTCAAAGAAATTCCAGAGGGTCTACAATTTTGGCACACTCAGCGGGATTAATTCCGGCATACGATTTATCTCATTAACATTCCGTAAATCGTGTCGTCATTAAGGAGAGAAAATAAAATGAAAGATAAAATTCATCCAAATTATCAGGAGGCTTCGATTATTTGTGCTTGCGGGGAGATAATCCATACTCGTTCAACTAAACAGAATGTCCGTGTAGAAATTTGCTCTAAATGCCATCCGTTTTTTACGGGCAAGCAGAAGTTTGTGGATTCGGCAGGAAGAGTCGATAAATTTATGAAGAAATATAAGAAATAAGGGAGGGTTTAACTTATGGAACTTGTAAGGCGACATAAGTTATCTGCCCGAACTTATTCAGCACTTATTTTTAGTAAAAATAAGTGCTGGGTTAAATTCCGACATACAAGTTACGTCTCTTTTGGAGTCTCTGCAACTTGTGTCGTCATCGAAAATGTTTAAAAAGCTACAAAAAATAGAGTCGCGTTATAAAGAGCTGGAAGAGCTTTTGGTGAAGCAGGAAACCCTTGCCGATAAAAATAAGTATCAGGCTTACGCCAAGGAACTTTCTAAGCTCTCCAGGATTGTTGAGAGGGCCAAGCTTCTTAATAGCAAGGATGAGGAATTAAAGGGTTTGGAGCGCCTTCTTTCTGAGCAGCACGATGAAAGCTTTTTGGACTTAGCCAAAAGCGAGATAGCTAAACTAAGAGAAGAGATACCGGTTTTAAGCGCAGAGATTAAATCTTTAATTTCCGGAGAAGGCGCGGATAAGCATGAAGAAGTTATTATGGAAATCCGCGCCGGCACGGGCGGCCAGGAGGCAAGCCTTTTCGTCGGTAATTTATACCGGATGTATACGAAATACGCCGACGCCAAAGGCTATAAATATGAAGTAATGGCTAGCCATCCCACCGATGCCGGAGGATTTAAAGAAATAATCTTTAGCATTTCCGGTATGGCCACCTATAAAAATTTAAAATATGAAAGCGGCGTGCACCGCGTCCAGCGTGTTCCGGTAACCGAGGCTTCCGGCAGGATTCATACCTCCACAGTGACCGTTGCCGTATTAGTTGAGCCGGAAGAGGTGGATTTAGTTATTAATCCCCAGGATTTAAAAATTGATGTTTATCGTTCCAAGGGCGCAGGTGGACAGAGCGTCAATACAACTGATTCGGCAGTGCGAATTACTCATCTGCCCAGCGGAGTGATAGTCACTTGTCAAGATGAGCGTTCGCAGTTAAAAAATAAACATAAGGCAATGCGTGTTTTAAGGGCGCGGCTTTTAGATAAAATAAAACAGGAAGAATTTAATAAGATGACTTCCGAGCGCCGGTCGCAGGTTGGCACAGGCGATCGGGCCGAAAAGATACGTACTTATAATTTTCCGGATAGGCGTATTACTGATCACAGGATTAATTTTACCGTATACAGGCTTGAAGATGTTTTAAACGGGAATATAGAAGAATTTATCAAGGTCCTGCAGGAAAGCGAAAATAAAGAAAAAAGCGAGGCAGTATGAATGAAGCGGAATTAATCCTAACGAGTTTATTGGATTGCCCGCGGCATGAATTATACCTAAAGGGCGGGTTGTTAAACGCTAAGCATTATGCCCGGTTAAAGGACGTGCTTAAATTACGCTCTGCCGGCCTGCCTTTGCAATATATTTTAGGTTCGAGCGAATTTATGGGCTTAAAGATTATGGTGAGGGAGGGTGTGTTTATTCCTCGTCCCGAGACAGAGATTTTGGTAGAAACGGCTATAAAAATAGCTACAGGCTGCAAGCTACAGGCTGCAAGCTTAAATATATTGGATATTGGTACTGGTTCCGGATGTATTGCCGTGAGTCTGGCAAAATTTTTACCGGAGGCAGAAGTTATTGCAATAGATATTTCTCTCGAAGCCATAAATATTGCGCAGGAAAATGCGGAATTAAATAATGTCGCCGGCAGAATTAAGTTTTTACAATCAGATTTTTTTGCCTGTTGCTTGCTGCCTGTTGCCTGCTGCGATATTATTGTCTCCAATCCCCCGTATATTAGTAGTGATGAGATTAAAAAATTACCTAAAGAAGTGCAATATGAACCCATGATTGCCTTAGATGGCGGCTGCGATGGCCTAGATTTTTACCGAAAGGTAATCAAAGATTCGCCCCGGCACCTAAGGGAAAATGGTTATTTAATCATGGAAATGGGCGATAACCAAAAAGAGGCAATAGGGAATATCGCTAAGCAATCAGGAAATTTTATGGTTAGTGAAACCATTAAAGATTATAATCTTATAGAAAGGATAATTGTTTTAAAATTTAAGTAACCAGATACCAGGCAAAAATTTACTGAATTACTGGTTACTGAGACTGGTATCGTGTAAGCCAAGCGAGGATAAATGGACAAACTAATCATTGAAGGCGGAGCAAGGCTTAAAGGGGAGGTAAATATCAGTGGCTCTAAAAACGCCTCTCTTCCTATTATGGCCGCGGCATTGCTTAGCGATGAGCCGTGTGTTATAAAAAATGTCCCTGACTTACGGGATATGCATTTGATGCTTAAGATTTTACGCGCTTTAGGGGCAGAGGCAGAATTTGATAAGGGAAAAGTTACGATATGCGCTAAAAAGCTTAAGAGTTATACCGCGCCTTATAATCTTGTTTCTAAGATGCGTGCTTCATTTTGCGTGTTGGGTCCTTTGGTCGGCAGATTAAAGAAAGCGCGCGTTTCTCTTCCCGGCGGATGCATTATCGGCGTACGCCCCGTAGATCTGCATCTAAAAGGGCTGCAAAGGCTTAACGTGGCGGTTAGCGTTTCCGGCGGGTACGTTAACGCGAGTGTCAAAGATTTAAAAGGCGGATCGATTTATTTAGGCGGTGAGTTTGGCTCCTCCGTTTTAGCGACAGCCAATGTGATGATGGCGGCAGTCCTGGCAAAAGGAAAGACTTTAATTGAGAACGCGGCGTGTGAGCCGGAGGTCGCGGATTTGGCTAATTTTTTAAACAAGATGGGCGCTAAGATTACCGGACAGGGCAGCCCCAATATCGAAATAGAGGGCGTAAGGAGTTTGGGTGGGGCAGAACATAAAGTAATTCCCGATAGGATTGAAGCTGGAACATTTATCATGGCCAGCATAATTACTCGAGGCAGTATTGTTATTAAAGGAGCCGTGTATCAGCACTTGTCGGTGTTAATCGATAAATTAGAAGAGGCAGGCGTGACAGTAGAAAAAAATGACGGCTATATCTATACAAAATCAAGCCGGAATAAATTTAAGCCAGTAAATATTACCACGCTTCCTTATCCGGGTTTTCCCACTGATATGCAGGCGCAGTTTATGTCGCTGATGAGCGTAACACCCGGCGTGAGTGTGGTTACGGAAAAGATTTATCCCGATAGATTTATGCATGTAGCGGAATTAAACCGTATGGGCGCGCATATCCAGAAAGAAGGCCCGCATGCGATTATCTCCGGAGTGAAGGCGTTATCGGGTGCGCCGGTTATGGCATCTGATTTAAGGGCATCCGCGGCCTTAGTATTAGCAGGTTTAGTAGCTAAGGGCCGCACTGAGATTTCCCGTATTTACCATTTAGACCGCGGATACGAACTAATTGAAGCGAAATTACAGAAACTAGGCGCGCGTATCTGGAGGGAGAAGGAATAGAGTTAAGGAGTTAGGGAATTGGTGAGTTAAAAAAGGAAAAAATATGATTCTAATGATCGATAATTATGATTCTTTTACTTATAACCTCGTGCAGTACTTGGGCGAATTAGGCCAAGTTTTAAAGGTGTTTCGTAATGATAAGGTAACGATTGCTCAGATTAAAAGGCTAAAGCCAAAAAAGATTGTTATTTCTCCGGGGCCCGGAACACCCGCGGATGCCGGAATTTCCCGCATGGTTATAAAGGAATTTGCCGGAAAAATCCCCATTTTAGGCGTCTGCCTTGGCCATCAGTGTATTGGAGAAGTTTTTGGAGGCAAAGTTATCCTGGCAAGCCGCCTGATGCACGGTAAAACATCGTTAATTTATCATAACGGCAAAGGCATTTTTAAAAATATCGAAAACCCTTTTGAGGCTACACGTTATCACTCTTTATTGGTTGAAAAGAAGAGCCTGCCGAAAGTATTAGAAATTACAGCAGAGACTAAAGAAGATGAAATAATGGGCCTAAAGCATAAAGATTTTTCCCTCTGGGGCGTGCAATTTCATCCCGAGTCGATTTTAACTAAACCCGGCAAGCATATATTAAAGAATTTTTTAATGTTATAAATGGATAGAATACTAGATATAACCTGTTCTTTAACCAAAGGGGTTTTGCCTTCAAGGAGTCAGATAAAATATGTTTTTAGTGATATTATGTCCGGGAAGGTCGAAACCGAAGGTTTGAAAAAATTCCTTTTGGCGCTTAAGGATAAGGAGACGCCTGAGATTATTGCCGGAGCCGCGGAGGCAATGCGCGAAAAAATGATACGCGTTAACGTGCGCGTATCGCCCGATGAGATAGTTTTGGATACTTGTGGCACAGGCGGCTCAAGTTTTCATACTTTTAATATTTCCACAGCCGCGGCTTTTGTTATTGGCGGATGCGGCATAAAGGTAGCTAAACATGGGAACAGGGCAGTCTCAAGCCAATTCGGCAGCGCTGATGTTTTAAAGGAGCTTGGTTTAAATTTAGAAACACCTCCCAGGAGAGTAGAGGAAATTATTAAGGAGATCGGCATTGGTTTTCTTTTCGCGCCAATGTATCATCCGGCAATGAAATACGCGGTACAGGCGCGCAAGGAGTTGGCAACACGCACTATTTTTAATATTTTGGGGCCGTTATGTAATCCGGCTGGGGCAGATGTTCAGGTTATCGGCGTTTATGAAGAAAAATTGACCGAGATTATGGCGAAGGCCTTAGGTGAATTGGAGTCGAGGCGGGCTTTTATTTTGTATAGCGAAAAAGGGCTCGATGAGCTTAGTATTGAGGGAAAGACAAAAGTCGTAGAATTAATAGATAAAAAAATAAGCCATCCTTTAAGGCAAATACAGATTAATTATTTGAGGCCTCAGGATTTTGGATTAAGCGAAGGTAATTTATCCGGGCTTCTGCCGGGTAAAGACGCTAAAGAAAACGCAAAAATTATCCTTAATATTTTGAATGGAGAAAAATCGTCAAGGGCCGATGCGGTATTGATAAATGCCGCTTTAGGCATTGTCGCCGTAGGTGTGAGCGATAATTTTAAAGACGCGGTAAAAATCGCGCGGGAGTCTATATTTTCGGGAAATGCTTTTAAGAAATTTGAAGCCTTGAAAGAACAGTCAAATAAGTGAATATCCTAAATAAAATAATCTTAGAGAAGAAAAAGGCGATAAAACTCGCTAAGCAAAAATTGCCTCTGGAAAGTTTACTTTCCCGGATAAAAAAGGCGCCGAAGGCGCGTTCATTTAGGCGGGCATTGAATAAAAAGGAAAGGCCTGTTTTGATCGCGGAAATAAAAAGAGCGTCTCCTTCGCAAGGATTAATCCGCCGCGATTTTAATCCGGTAAAAATTGCCAAGATTTATGAAAAATCCGGCGCGGTTGCTCTTTCAGTTTTGACCGAGGAGGATTTTTTTCACGGGAAACTTGATTATATCGGGCGAATCAAGAAAGAAGTCAATTTACCTATTTTAAGAAAAGATTTTATCGTTGATGAATACCAGATTTACGAATCACGCGTTTGGGGGGCGGATGCGATTTTATTGATTTCTACCATATTGCCGATTGAAAAGTTAAAGAAATTTATAAATTTATCTAACAAATTAAAATTGGATTGTTTGGTAGAGTGTGATTGCGTGGCGAGCCTTAAAAAAGCGCTTGGCGCCCGAGCCGAGATTATCGGCATAAATAATCGTGACCTGCATAATTTTAAGGTTGATATTAATCGGACTAAACGCTTGGTTAAATTTATTCCTAAAAATAAAATTATCGTTTCAGAAAGCGGGATTAGGACAAAAAATGATGTAGAATTCTTAAAAAATTTAGGAGTAAATGCCGTATTAATCGGTGAAACTTTTATGAAAAGTAAGGATATCGGCGCAAAAGTTAAGGAATTATTTGGATAGTGGTTAAAGTCAAGATTTGCGGGATAACTAATTTGGAAGACGCAAAGGCATCGATAGATGCCGGTTGCGACGCGCTGGGTTTTGTTTTTTATAAAAAAAGCCCGCGTTATATCGCGCCGGAGAAAGTAAAAGATATAATTAAGAGCCTGCCGGAAAATATTGCAAAGATTGGAGTATTTGTAAATAGCAGAGAGAAAACAATAAAAAAAATTGCTAATTCCTGCGGGTTTGATATATTGCAATTTCACGGGGATGAATCTGTAAGCTTTTGCCGTAAGTTTAAGGGTTATAAAATAATCAAGGTAATTAGTATAAAGGATAAAGTAGAATTAAAACACGTTTTAAACTATAACCCTTTTGCCTACCTTTTTGATGCCTTTTGCGATTCAAAGAGGGGGGGCAGCGGAAAAAGATTTGACTGGAAGCTGTTAAGGCATTTATACTGTATAAAGAAACCCGTATTTCTTTCCGGCGGGCTTACGGTAGATAATGTCAAGGAGGCGGTTAAAACAGCGCGGCCTGATTGGGTGGATGCCTCTAGTTCGCTAGAAATAGCTCCGGGTAAAAAAGACCATCAAAAAATAAAGGATTTTATAAGGATGGCTAAAGAATGAAAATAAGGGTTTTAATCATAGTGCTTGCTTCGTCGTTATTTATTTTCCTGGCTATATATTTTTTTCCGGGCAATTCTGTCTCGCAAGGGGCGCTTGAAGTATGGCAAAATAAAGCCATTATCCCGCAGGACGAAGTGTTGCCTTTTAAGGCAGGGGAAACCATAACCTATCAAATTAAGCTCAACGGGATAAATATCGGCAGGGCTACGCTTTCTTACAAGGGCAGGACAAAATTAGAAGGAAAAGATGTGTATCTGATACTTTTTTCTACCGATACCTTAAATTTTAAGGACACGGAAATAATGTATGCGGATACGGAAAATTTTTTGCCTCTTAGGATAGAACGGGATATCAATAATTGGGGCAGAAAGATGAGTATCATAGAGGAGTATGACCAAGCTAATCATTCGGTAAGAATTACCCAGATTAATAAGAAACGGGTCCGTTCCAAAGAGCTTAAGCAGGACGATAAGATACAGAATGTAATCTTATTAACTTTTCTTTACCGTAAGCTCGGCAATTTTGAGCTGGGCAGGGATTTTCCGGTTACTTTACCGATGGCTAAGTTTATTATGAGGTTTGCTAAACAGGAAAAGCTGGTAGTTCCTTTTGGCGTATATCAGGCGCACATGGCAGAAAGTTTTCCGAAGGGGCATAAAATCTGGTTTGAGGTATCGGAAAAATTTATTCCGGTGAAGATATCCGGCCCTTTTTATTTAGGGCCGGTTACGATGACGATGATAAATTATGAATGAGAGGGGTAATTATGCTTCCCGATAAATACGGGCATTTTAAGGAATTTGGCGGAAAATTCGTACCTGAAACATTGATGACAATGCTGGAAGGCTTGGAGGTTGAATACCGGCACATAAAGAAAAGTAAAAGTTTTAAGAAAGAGTTGAATTATTACCTTTTGGAGTTTGCCGGCAGGCCTACGCCTTTATATCTGGCGCAGAATTTAAGCAAAAAAATAAGCAGGGCAAAAATTTATTTAAAACGCGAAGACCTTTTACATACGGGCGCGCATAAAATCAATAATACCTTAGGCCAGATTATTCTGGCAAAGCATATGAAGAAAAGCCGTATTATCGCGGAAACCGGCGCCGGACAACATGGGGTGGCAGTAGCCACAGTATGCGCCCTTTTTAAATTAGAATGTTGTATTTATATGGGGGAAGAAGATATAAAGCGGCAGTCATTGAATGTTTTCCGGATGAAATTGTTGGGCGCAAAAGTTATTCCGGTTTCTGGCGGCAGCAAGACTTTGAAAGACGCGATGAACGAGGCAATCAGGGATTGGGTAACCAATGTGCGCGATACTTATTATCTAATCGGTTCAACCGCCGGCCCGCACCCCTATCCCGCGATGGTGCGTGATTTTCAATCGGTTATCGGCATAGAAACAAAAAGGCAAATCCTTAGAAAAGAAGGGCGCCTACCGGATTGTCTTATTGCTTGCGTGGGAGGCGGAAGCAATGCCATGGGATTATTTTATCCGTTTTTAAAAGATAGGGTAAAATTTATCGGTGTTGAGGCTGCTGGTTTGGGGCTTGACAGCGGTAAACATGCCGCAACCTTATGCCGCGGCTCAAAAGGCGTCTTGCACGGTTCTCTAAGTTATGTCTTGCAGGATAAGGACGGACAAATTAAAACCGCGCATTCTATATCCGCAGGGCTTGATTATCCCGGGGTAGGCCCGGAACACAGTTTATTTAAAGAAACGGGGCGTGCCGAGTATGCGGCAGTTACGGATAAAGAGGCGCTTTTGGCATTTGATTTATTGTGTAAAACAGAGGGAATAATCCCTGCCTTAGAGTCTTCCCACGCGGTTGCCCATACGGTAAAAATCGGCGGAAAATTTAAAAAAGGCGATTTGGTGGTGGTCTGCCTTTCCGGCAGGGGAGATAAGGATATCAATACTGTCGTCCAGGCAAAGGGGATGGAACTATGAGACGGCTTGCGCAAAAGTTTAAAGAGCTTAAAAGAAAAAACAGATGTGCGTTTATTGCTTACATAACTGTCGGCGATCCAAGTCTATCCGTGACCAAAGAATTAATTTTTGAATTAGAAAGAAGCGGCGTGGATATTATTGAGCTAGGGGTGCCGTTTTCCGACCCTTTAGCCGACGGGCCGGTAATACAGGCGGCTTCCCATCGCGCTTTAAAAAATGGAACCACCCTTGCCAAAATAATCCAATTGATAAAAAGTATCAGGAAAGATGTGAGAATTCCTCTATGTTTGATGTCTTATTATAATCCGATATACAGGATGGGGCTTTTACGTTTTGCATCCGAAATAGAAAGATCCGGTGTGGACGGCGTGATTGTCCCGGATTTACCGCTTGAGGAAGCAAAAGGGCTTATCAAGGTAATGCGCAGGGGGAAAATAGATACCGTATTTTTTGTCTCACCGATGAGCAGTATAAAACGCATAAAATTAGCAGCAAAAGCATCAAGTAGCTTTATCTATTATGTTTCTTTAGCCGGCATTACCGGAGCGCGTAAGGAACTGGCAGATGATTTAAGGGCGAAAGTTAGTTTGATAAAAAGATATACAACCAAGCCGGTATGCGTTGGTTTCGGGATTTCCCGGCCTCAACAGGTAAGGGAACTTTCTAATTTTTGTGACGGCGTAATTGTCGGAAGCGCGATTGTGAATAAGATAGCCGAAAATTTAAATAAAGAAGATTTGATTAAAAATATTGGCATATTTGTGCGCAGCTTAACCGGAGAGTTGAGGAATGTATAAAAAAACAGTACTGGATAACGGCGTAAGAGTGGTTACGGCTAACATGCCGAAGATGAAATCTATTTCTTTCGGCATCTGGTTTGGCGCCGGGGGAAGGTTTGAGAATAAAGAGAATAATGGTATTTCGCATTTTTTAGAGCATATGTGTTTTAAGGGCTCTAGGCGGTTTAGCGGCAGGCAAATTAAAGAGATGATTGAAGGTGTTGGCGGTTCTCTTAACGGTTTTACCTCCGAAGAATGCACATGTTACTTGGCTAAGGTGTTGAGTAAACATCTAGAGCGGTCGCTTGAGATAATTTGCGATATGGCGCTTAACCCGTTAATTGACGGCACAGAATTAGAAAAAGAACGCTGCGTAATATTGGAGGAAATCCGCATGTACCGCGATCAGCCGCAGAGCTATGTCTATGAACTTCTGGATGCACTTATTTGGCCGGGGCACCCTCTAGGGATGAATCTAGCCGGTACGCCTGATACAATAAAAAAACTTTCACGCGCAGGTTTGTTATCTTTTAAAGACAGGTTTTATTCAGCAGAGAATTTAGTCTTAACTTCTGCCGGAGATATTACGCATAACAGGCTGCTTGAGATTGCAAAAAAAAACTTGGCAAAATTGCCCCGCTCCGATAAGAATACGTTTATTCCTTTTAAAACCGATTTTAAAAAAGCACATAACATTTTTTATAAGAAGACCGAGCAGGCACATTTGGCTTTGGGGTTTCATAGTTTAAAAAGGGGTCATCCCGACCGGCATGCGCTTATGCTTTTGCATATTATCTTAGGGGCAAATATGTCCAGCCGCCTGTTTGATGAGCTGCGGGAAAAAAGAGGATTAGCTTATGAAATCGGCACACAAGTGAAGTCTCTTACGGATACCGGCGCATTTATCGTGCATGCCGGCGTGGATAACAGGCGGATCTTGGATGCGATAAAAGTTATACTTGGCGAGTTGAGCAGGATTAAAGCCAAAAAAGTAAGTATTTCTGAATTCAGGCGCGCAAAAGATTTTTATTTAGGCCAGCTGACGTTTGGCCTTGAGCAGACAATGGAAGAAATGCTCTATATGGGAGAACAGACCGTTTCTTTAGATAAGGTAAAAACACAGGAAGAAATAATACGGGAATTAAACAAAGTAAAGATAGAGGACTTGCTACGAATTGCCGAAATGATCTTTAGCGACGAGAAAATGAATTTAGCTCTGATCGGGCCGGTTTTGGATAAAGATAAAAAAAAGATAACCGGAGTGTTTTCATTATAATATGCTTGAATTGATTCTAGTATTAACGGCGTTAGGGCTTTTAGCTCTTTTATCTGCCTTTTTTTCTGCTTCTGAGACCGCCCTTATTGCCTTAAGTAAAATTAAGCTAAAACACATGCTTACTAAAGGCGTAAAGAATGCCAACATCGTACAGCGCCTGATGCTGAATTTGGATACATTGATTGCGACTATATTAGTCGGTAATAACTTGGTGAATACGGCGATTTCCGCTATTGTTACGGTGGTCTTCGTATATAAATTCGGCCCGAACTGGGGTGTGGTTATTTCTACCTTTGTTACTACCTTTTTTCTATTGATTTTATGCGAGATAACTCCGAAGATTTTGGCTAGCCGGTATTCGGCCAGGGTTGCGCTTTTGACCGCCCCGGTAATGGAAAGAATAATTGTTTTATTCCGGCCGCTTGCGATTTTTTTTAGCGGGCTAAGCCGGATTTTAATTAAAGCATTCGGCGGCAGCCTGCCGGGCCATTCTCCTTTAATTACCGAAGAGGAATTGCGCCTGATGATTGAGGCGGGCAAGGAAGAAGGCGTGGTTAGCGAAGAAGAAAGAAAAATGCTTCACCGTATTCTTGAATTCGGCGATACCGAAGTCCGGGATGTCATGGTTGCAAAAGAAAATATCGTCGGAATAAACGTTAAGGCAAGCCCGGAGGAGTTATTGAACATTTTTACCGAAGAGGGCCATGCCCGTATCCCGGTTTATGAAGGCTCTATTGATAGGATTGTCGGTATAATTTATGCCCGTGATTTACTCTATATACTTAGGGATAAAGGCTTATTTGTGCTTTCCGATTTAGCTCATCAGCCGTTTTATGTGTCCGCCGAGATGAAGGTCAACGAGCTGTTGAGGAAATTTCAGTCTGATAAGGTACAGATCGCGGTTGTAGTTGATGAAAAGAGAAAAACGCTTGGGCTGGTAACATTGGAAGACCTGGTTGAAGAAATCGTCGGAGAAATTGAAGAAAAACATGTTGGTTCCCGGCGGGTTAAATAAGCGTTGACCTTATAAATTTAGGGTGTATAATAATAAAAAGATTTATTCTAAGCAGCAATCCGGCGTATTTATAAAGATAGCGATTAGTAAAAGTATATACCGACAGCAAAACACTGCAAAAATTTGTTCCAAATTTTCTTTGTAGCTGTCGGTATCAATTCCGACATGCGAGTTACGTCTCCGCCTACGGCGGATCTTATAACTCGTGTCGTCATTGAGGAGGATTAAGATGGCAGAACAGGGCTATTGCGTAAAGTGCAAAGGCAAAAAAGATATGAAGAATGAAGAGAGAGTAACGATGAAGAACGGCCGCCCAGCAGTAAAGGGCAAATGCCCGGACTGCGGCACAGGGATGTATAAGATAGTGGGTAAAAAATAAATTTTAGGTAAGATGCAATAGACAGCGGCCAGATCGCTTACAGAACTTTGGAAGCTTTCTGTCCGCTGTTTTTATTATAAGATTATTTGGGAACTGGAGGTAGGCTAAAATAGACGCTTTAGACAAAGCAATATTCGCGGTAAAGCTTGCAGAAGACAAAAAGGCCGAAGGCCCTGTTATTTTGAATGTGGGCAAAATTTCCAACCTCTGTGATTATTTCGTAATTCTCGAAGCTGAATCGAGCAAGAGAGTAGATACAATTGCCGAGGCGATAAAAGATGGCTTTGAAAAAACAGGCATCAAAATCTTGCATTATGAGGGAAAGAATACTTGCCTTTGGGTGCTGTTGGATATTGGCGATGTAATCGTGCATATTTTTCGTTCGGATATGCGCGAATTTTATGCTTTAGAGAGGCTTTGGTCTTCTGCCGAAGCGGTAAAATTAGATAATGATAAAAACTGATTTAGAAGAAAAGCTTGGTATCGTAATAGGCAAAGCGGCAGGCCAAATTACAGAGGACGAGGCTTTTGTTTCAAGTGTTTTTTCTTTAAATATACCGCCTGAGAGAATACACGGTGATTTATCTTCCAATTCCGCTTTACAATTAAGCAAGATCCTTAAAAAGAATCCCCGCATTATCGCCGAATCCCTTGTACAGATTCTAGAGAAAGAAATTAGCGTTTCCCCGTTAAAAGATGAAATCGGGAAAATTGAAATTGCCGGAGCGGGATTTATTAATTTCTTCATTAAAGACGAATACTTTTATAAAAAAATAGAGGAAATTATCAGGTTAGATAGTGATTTTGGCAAAGTTGACCTCGGAAATAAAGAAAAGGTACAGATTGAATTTGTGAGTGCTAATCCCACCGGGCCGTTAAGTATCGCCCATGCCCGGCAGGCTGCTGTAGGGGATGCTCTTTCTAGGATAATGGAATTTTTAGGCTTTAGCGTAACACGGGAATATTATTTAAACGATGAGGGTAACCAGATTAATATCTTAGGTAATTCTATCAAGTTAAGGCTTAAAGAATTAAGGGGCGAGAAAATAGATTTTCCCGAAGATTATTATCAAGGGGATTATGTGAAGGATATGGCCGCCGAAATTGAAAACTTGAAGCTGGAAAATCAAAATTTTAATTTTTCCGAATACGGAGTAAAAAATATACTAGATGGTATAAAAAATGATTTGGCAGACTTTAATGTTAAATTTAACGTTTGGTCATCCCAAGGCGCTTTAAGCAAAAGTGGAAAAATTGAAGATACAATAGAATTTTTAAGAAAGAAAGATTTTATTTATGATTCCGAAGGGGCAGTTTGGTTTAAGTCAACCCTTTTTGGCGATGATAAAGACCGAGTGATTATAAAGAGCGATAAAAGCTATACTTATCTTGCTCCGGATATAGCCTATCATCGTGATAAATTTGCGCGTGGGTTTAAACGGGTAATCAATTTATGGGGCCCGGATCACCATGGCTATATCCCGCGAATTCGCGCAGCTGTTTCTGCGTTAGGGCAGGAGAAAGATGCTCTTTCTGTAATAATTGTGCAGTTAGTGACATTATTGCGCGAAGGTAAAGTTGTGCCGATGTCGACCAGAAAGGCAAGTTATGTAACCTTGCGCCAGATTATTGACGAAGTAGGCAAAGATGTGGCGCGTTTTTTTCTCGTTGCAAGGCGTGTTTCCAGCCACTTAGATTTTGATTTGGACTTGGCCAAAAAGGAATCTCAGGAAAATCCTGTCTATTATATCCAGTATGCTTTCGCGCGGATTTCCAGCATATTGCATAAGGAAAAGGAGGAGAATTTCCCGCATGGAAATGCCGACTTAAAACTGCTCACCAACCTCGAAGAATTAATGCTTATGCGCAAACTAGCGCAATTTCCGCTGGCTTTAAGTTTGTGCTTGGATCTGTTTGATCCTTATCCGTTGACGCAATATTTGGTAGAACTGGCCGCGGATTTTCATAAATGTTACGATAAGCATAAAGTTTTGGATTTAGCATCCCTTGATTTAAGCTGTGCCCGCCTTAAATTACTTAATGCGGTTAGGATTGTATTAAGAAACGGGCTTTTACTTTCAGGGTTATCTGCGCCGGAGAGAATGTAAATAACGGCACAGGTTATGGAAACGGTAGTTGACATAACCTGTGTGCCGGAATTTATCCCGACCGTAGCTTCGGGATAGGAATAAAGAATTATAAAGAAATGCAAAAAAGATGGAATGTAGCAAAACCTGAACCGTTGTTAAGGGTATCCCTCGCCAAAGCCTTAAATATCCCGCCGGTTTTAGCTCAAGTGTTGATTAATAGGAATGTAAAGAATAAGGAAGATGCAGAAGTATTTATGCGCTCGGATATGTCTTTTTTGCATAGCCCGTTATCTTTGCCGGATATAGATAAGGCTGTCAAGCGGATGAAGCAGGCGATAGAAAAAAAGGAAAAGATATTTATATTTGGCGACTACGATGTTGACGGGGTAACATCTTGCGCGTTGTTAAAACTTACCCTCGAGAAATTAGGAGCCAGGGTAAAACATTGCATTCCTCACCGTCTAAGGGACGGCTATGGCATAAATGAAGAGGCAGTAAGTTTTGCCGGAAAAGAAAAAATTGATTTATTTATCAGCGTTGATTGCGGTATAACTAATTTTAAAGAAATAGAGTTACTCAATGCTTCCGGAATCGACAGCATTATTATCGACCATCATGAGCCGCAAGAAAAATTGCCGAACGCTCTTGCCGTGGTTGACCCTAAGCTAAAAGGGCATAACTATCCCTTTAGGGATTTAGCGGCGGTAGGCGTAGTTTATAAATTATGCCAAAAGCTTTGTGACGATTTGCTCGTAGACGATTTAGATTTGGTTTTATTGGGCACAGTTGCGGATGTGGTGCCGCTTTTGGGAGAAAACAGGATACTTGTTAAAGAGGGCCTCTTGTGTTTGAGCCAGACAAGGAAGCCCGGATTAAAAGCGTTAATTGATATCTGCCGTATTAGAGGCAGGAAACTTGATCCTTATGCGGTAAGCTTTATCTTGGGCCCGCGTTTAAATGCCGCTGGGCGAATGAGTTCTGCCGAGATTGCCTTTAATCTTTTGACCGCAGTTTCTCACTCGGAGGCAGAAGATTTAGCGCGTCAGTTAGATGTGGAGAACCGCCGCCGGCAGGAGATTGAAAAGAAGATATTGGATGAGGCATTAGCTAAGGTTGAGCGCGAGGTAAATTTTAAAGATCACAGTGTAATTGTTTTAAGCTGTGAGGGTTGGCATCAGGGAGTTTTAGGGATTGTTGCTTCGCGTATAGCCGATAGGTTTTACCGGCCGGCTATAATTATTTCTACTGAAGGTTCTCTGGGTAAGGGTTCTGCCCGTTCTATCCGGGATTTCCATATTTTTAATGCGCTTTGCCGGTGCGGAGAATTTCTTGAAGGATATGGCGGGCATTCGCATGCGGCCGGGCTTACTATTTTAGAGGCAAATATTGAGAAGTTTAAACATTTAATAAATGATATCGCTAGAATAGAATTAACGCCGCAGGACTTAATCCGTTGCCTGGATATTGATGCGGAAGTAAATTTAGCGGAACTTAGTTTGGATTTAGTTTCCGGCCTTGATAACTTAGCTCCTTTCGGTGCCGGTAATCCCGAGCCGCTATTTTTGTCTTCTGAGCTTTTTGTAAGAGGCAGGCCTAATGTTTTAGGAAAGAATACGCTTAAGTTCTGGGTTTACGACGGAAGGTTGACTTTTCCCGTAGTAGGTTTTGGCATGGGAGACAAGTTTGGCCTTGTGTCAGAAAATGAAAAACTAGACTTGGTTTATTCAGCGTCTTTAGACACTTGGCAGGATAACCGTCAGATACAGCTAAACCTAAAGGATGTCAGACCTTCCCGGCCTTAATACATTTTGCACAGACGTAGGTCCTTCGGGTTCTACCGTTTACGATAAGTTTAACTTTTTGCAGGTTGGGGAGAAATCTACGGGGTGTAGTGCGGGTAGTTTTTTGCCCGACGCCGCCTTTTTTCTTCGCCATACCGCGGCGAATAATTATTTTTCCGACAACAACACCTTTTCCACAAATCGCGCATTGTTTAGCCATTTTTTAGTTCCTTTTTTTGGGTTAATAATCTATATAAGTATACTCAAAAATAGAGTATTGTCAATCAAAAAAATGCCGGCTGGCGTAAATTTTTTGATTGATGCCGTGAATCCTTTCGTGGCCCGCCCGACCGAACAGTCGTTCGGGCGCGGCGCAAGGAGAAGAAATCTGCCAATTCCGACTCTTCGGTTGGGACTCCGGCTGAAACGTCGGAGCTGGCGTTTAAAATTTTACAATGGATAACGTTTTGGAAGGGTTAAATCAGGAGCAAATTGAAGTAGTTACGCATGATAAGGGGCCGCTTTTGATTATTGCCGGAGCCGGAACAGGGAAAACATCGGTAATAACGCGCAGGATTGCTTATCTTTTGGCGGCTCAGAAAGCAAGGCAGGATGAAATTTTGGCCCTTACATTTACGGATAGGGCGGCGTCTGAGATGGAAGAACGCGTGGATGTCCTTGTGCCTTACGGTTATACCGAAATATGGATTTCTACGTTTCATTCTTTTGGGGATAAACTTTTACGGGAAAACGCTTTGGTGTTAGGGTTGGATCCGGATTTTAGGGTTTTAACCCGGCCTGAGGCCGCGGTTTTTTTTAAGGAACACCTTTTTAAATTCAATCTTTCTTATTATAGGCCGTTATCTGACCCGGCAAGGTTTATAGAGGCGATAATAACTTATTTTAGCCGCTTAAAAGACGAAAATATTTCCAGCAAGGAGTATTTGGATTACGCGCGCAATTTAGCTTTATTGCCGGGCGCGGATACGGATCCTGTTTTAAAAGAAGAGGTAATAAAGCATACTGAGCTTGCTAATGTTTTTAAGCAATACCAGGATTTTTTGAATGAAAAGGGCATGGTTGATTTCGGTAATCAATTTTATCTTGCCCTTGAGTTGTTGTGTAAGCATCCGGCAGTGCTGGCGCGTTATCAGAAAAAGTTTAAATATATTTTGATAGATGAATTTCAGGACACAAATTTTGCCCAGTTTGAAATGGTGAAACTATTGGCAGGCAAGCACGGTAATATCACGGTTGTGGCAGACGATGATCAATGTATCTATAGATTCCGCGGGGCCGCCTACAGTAATATACTTAATTTTACTAGTACTTATCGCAAAGCGAAAAAGATTACTTTGATAAGGAACTATCGTTCCAGCCAAAATATCCTTGATTCGGCATACCGCTTAATTCAGCATAATAACCCGGATCGTTTTGAGATTAAGAGCAATATCAATAAGAGATTAATCGGTTTAAGTAAAGACGGTAAGGAAGTTGAGCATTTTAATTTTGACACGATTTCTTCAGAGGCGGATTTTGTAGCCGGCCTTATAAAGAGAAAAGCAGTAGAAAATAGTTATAAATATTCTGATTTTGCCATACTCGTGCGTTCTAATAATGATGCCGATCCTTTTTTAAGGTCATTAAATATGCTGAGTATCCCGTGGCGTTTTAGCGGTAATCAGGGTTTATATTCTAAAGAGGAAGTGAGGCTGTGTATTTCATTTTTACGCTTGGCGGCGGACATTGAAGACAGCCTTAGCGCGTATCATCTTTTAAATTCTGCCATTTACGCGCTGGATATCGTGGATTTAAGCCTGCTTATGCATTATGCCAAGAGGAGAAACCTGTCTTTGTTTTCTGTTTTAAGGTATAAGATGGATGATTCTCTATTAGGCGATGTGTCCGAAAAGTCTAGAGAAGTAATTAGCAGATTTATCGTTGATATGGAAAGATATCTGCGCGCTTCGCGGGATATGCCTACCGGAAGGTTATTGTATCTTTTTCTTACAGATACGGGGTATCTTTCTTCGCTAACCAAAAATCCAAGTGCCGCAAATGAAGAAAAAATCTGTAACTTGGCTAAGTTTTTTGAGTTAGTTGTCAGCTATGAGGATTTAGGGAAGGAAGATAGGGTAGTATATTTTGTAGCACATCTAAGCCTTCTCATAGAGGCAGGGGATGACCCTGCAACAGTAGAGCCGGATTTAGATATTTCGGCAGTTCAGGTTATGACTCTACATAAGGCAAAGGGTTTGGAGTTTAAGGTGGTTTTTATGGTTGGTTTAGTCCAGGGGCGTTTCCCTTGGCCTAGGAGGGCAGAGCCGATAGAAGTGCCTGATGTTTTAATCAAGGATGCCCTTCCTTCGGGGAATTTTCATATTCAGGAAGAGCGCCGTTTATTTTATGTCGGGATGACTCGGGCAAAGGAAGAGCTTTATTTTACCTCCTCCCTTGATTACGGCGGTAAGAAGATAAGAAAAATAAGCCAGTTTGTCCCGGAAGCGTTAGGAGAAGCAAATAACCAAGCCTCCAAAGTCAATAAAACATCGCCAATAGAAGCGATTAAGCGTAATGCAACAGGCGCCCAGAAAACCCCCCCGCCCTTAGTAACCGGTATAGATCAGGACAATGAAATTTTAAATTTAAGCTATTACCAGATTGACGATTATATGAGTTGTCCGCTGAAATATAAATATGTGCATATTTTACGTGTCCCGATTATGTCTCATCATACAGTGCTATACGGCAAGGCAATGCATGACGCGGTATTAAAATATTATCAGCATAGGATAAATAAAATTCCCTTTAGTAAAGAAGGGTTGTGCCGCGCCTTTGACGCGTCTTTTAGGGCGGAAGGTTTTTTTTCTAGGGAACACATTGAAGAGAGAAGGGCTTCTGCCTATCGGGCGCTAAAGATGTTTTTTCAGGAAGAGGAGAAAGTAGCCAGCTTGCCTGCTTACATGGAAAAGGAATTTTCTTTTTTTATGGAAAATAATAAAATCAGCGGACGCTGGGATCGTGTTGATATAATTGGTGATAAGGCGGTAATAATAGATTTTAAAACATCTGCTATTAAAAAACAAAAAGATGCCGACAGAAAAGCTAAGGAAAGCCTGCAGTTATCTATTTATGCCTTGGCGTATAAATGTATTTACAGCATATTACCGCAAAGCTTGAGGCTCTATTTTTTAGATTCTGGGTTGATAGGCAGCACGGAAAAAGATGACGCAGGCTTGGAAGAAACAATCAGTGTGATAAAAGAAGCGGCTATCGGCATACGCCGAGCCGAATTTCCCGCAAAGCCGCAATATTTATCCTGCACCTATTGTGCCTATAATCAAATCTGCCCATATGCGGCAATAAGCAGGTGATTGCCGGCAATGCCTTGATGCTTGACAGGCTTGGGCAGTTATGTTAATCTTAAAATTTCCAATTCAGCCGTTATTACGGCAATGTATAAAGAAAGGGTGAGCAAAATGGCTAGGACAGTAATCAAAAAAGTTTGGGCGAGGGAAATTCTGGATTCCCGCGGTAATCCTACGGTTGAAACAGATGTAATTTTAGATAACGGCGTATTAGGCAGGGCGGCCGTTCCTTCAGGGGCTTCTACCGGAGAGTTGGAAGCGTTGGAATTAAGAGACGGCGATAAAAGTCGCTATCTGGGTAAGGGTGTTTTAAAAGCGGTAAATAATGTGAATACAAAAATTGCCGTTAAGATAAAAGGCCTATCCCCGGACTTTCGTAAAATTGACAAGTTTCTCTTGGAATTAGACGGGACAGATAATAAATCAAGTTTAGGCGCTAACGCGATTTTGGGTGTATCTTTGGCGGTAGCGAAAGCGGCAGCAAATTCTGCCAAAAAACCGCTTTACCGCTATTTAGGCAAAGACAAGGCAAATATCCTGCCGGTTCCTTCGATGAATATTTTAAACGGCGGCCTGCACGCGGATAATAACTTAGACATTCAGGAGTTTATGATTATGCCTATAGGCGCAGGAAGTTTTAGCGAAGCGCTGCGCAAGGCATGCGAGGTATTTCATAATTTAAAGAGCCTGCTTAAATCAAAGGGATTATCTACTTCTGTTGGAGATGAAGGCGGATTCGCTCCCAGCCTTAAATCTAATGAAGAAGCGCTTGAGTTGATAATACAGGCAATTGAGAAGGCGGGATATAAACCCGGGAAAGACATATATTTGGCTTTAGATGTAGCGGCGAGCTCTTTCGGAAAAGACGGAAAATATAAACTGAGATTAGGCGGAGAGCAGGATGCTGAAGGGATGATAGCGATGTATAAAGGCATCCTTTCTAAATACCCAGTGGTTTCTATTGAAGACGGCTTAGGCGAGGATGATTGGGACGGTTGGAAAAAACTGACCGATGAATTAGGCAAAAAGGCCCAGTTAGTAGGCGATGATTTATTTGTAACTAACACCAAAATTCTGCAGAAAGGCATAGATAAAAAGACAGCCAACGCGATTTTGATAAAGGTGAATCAGATTGGGACGCTTAGTGAAACTTTAGATGCCATAGAGTTAGCTAAGAAGTACAATTATAAGTCTATAATTTCACACCGTTCAGGTGAAACCGAAGATACAACTATTGCTCATTTGGCAGTGGCAAGCGGTTGCGGCCAGATTAAAACGGGTTCTCTTTCGCGCACCGAACGTATTGCTAAGTATAACGAGCTTTTAAGGATTGAGGAAGAGCTGGGTAAAGAAGCGGTTTATGCCGGGAGACTTTGGAAGCACTAAAGTTTTTCTTAGGTAAAGCTATGTTTAGAAAGTTTGGGTTTGCCTTAGCGGCTATTTTGGCTTTACTGGTAATATTTTTTCCGGCGTTTTCCAAAATTCAGGAGTTGAAGCAGGAAAACAAAGAGCTGCAGGAAAAAATAGATAAGGCGGTTAAAGAAAACATTTCTTTAGCCGAGCAGAATAAAAATCTGCGGACGGACAGTTTCTATGTCGAAAAAGCGGCCCGGGAGAAGATGGGCATTACCAAAAAGGGAGAGACTATTTACCGTATTTCTCCCGAAGAATAAAGCTTGTGTTTGTTTTAAGTTTTGATATAATTATTAATAGCTTTTTGAATTTAAAAAATATCGCGGGGTGGAGCAGAGGTAGCTCGTCAGGCTCATAACCTGAAGGTCGACAGTTCGATTCTGTCCCCCGCAACCAAAAATAAGGCCACCTGAAAGGGTGGCTTTATTTTTGTCCCAGCCGTTTTGATTTCGACTTATTTTGAGGAGAAATCAGGCGGAGGCAGTTACTTTAATGTATATTTTACGTTGACTAAATATAAGCTTGGAGTATAATTAAACTAATATGTTTGTAATAAGTAATTTTATTAATGCGGCCGCTCAAGTATTAGATATTTTACTGCATGCTCTTTACTGGATTATTTTAATCAGGGCTTTAATAAGCTGGGTAAATCCTGATCCCCATAATCCGATAGTCCAGTTTTTATATAAAGTTACCGAACCGATACTTTATCCGATAAGAAAAATGCTTCCCTTAAACCTTCGTTTCGGTTTGGATATTTCTCCGCTAATTGCTTTTTTGCTGTTGGTATTTTTACGCATTTTTCTGGTAAAGACATTATTTGATGTAGCACTAAGACTGAGAGGTTAAAATGTTTTTAGGAATTATCGCGGGCTTATCTATCTTTCTGATAATACTTATTTTCTTATCCATCAAGGCGTCTGCTTTAGATAAGAAGAGCCAAGCAGAGCTTAGCAAAATGCTTGTAGAGGTAACTGCTCAGGCAAAAGAGAAAAACGACGCCTTAAAAGAAGAAATAGAGAAATTTAAAGGCATGGAAGATGAATTTAATAGCCTAAAAGCTAAATTAGAGGCACAGAATAAAAAAATAGAAGCTAAAAATACCGAAGAGGCTGAAGCCAAAAAAGTTATTGAAAAGCTCAAGGCCGATATTGCCGCCAAAGATAAGCAGTTAAGCGATAACCGCAGCCTTTTAGACAGGCAGGTGAATGAAATCCGCAGCCTTAACGATATTTTAAGAAAAAAAGATAAGGATATCTCTTCTTTAAATGAAGCATACAACGGCCTAAAAGAGCAATATGACGATTTAGAAAGGCACTTATCCGAGATTAATCAGGAAAAGGCAGCACCGAGTAAACCCGTAGCTGTTCAGCCAGAGCCTAAGGCAATAGTAAAAACAGATAAAGCTGCTTCCGATAATAATCCTACTTTAAATACCTGATTTTGATAATGCTAAAAACAAAAAGCTTTACCCTGATAGAGATGGTTATCGTCTTAGTCATCGTCGGGATACTCAGCACGCTGGGTATATCCCGTTATTTTGTATCGGTAGAGAGATCCCGGGGAGCAGAAGCAAAGGCTATGCTTTCGGTAATATACCGGGGGTTTCAAACAGGACGGGCCGAGGACCCCGCTTTTAATTTAACCGCTGATTTAACCCCTTTATCAACCAACGCGGCATGGAATATTATCATGATGGATAACCCCAATGTAGCAACGCGCGCCTGGTTTAGCTATTATGTCTATGATAACGTCGGAGTTGCTCCTCTGCGCAATGCCGCCTATGCCTATAGAAGAACCGGTGCTTTTCCTTATACCGCATTTACTACTACTGTTAACCTCAACAGGTTTGTCCGCGTAGACCTCCTTACCAGCGCGATCACCACCTCCGGGCAGTATTAATTTTAGAAAATATTATGAGAAAAATAAGCATATTAACGATAGCCTTTATGCTTTCTTTTGTTTTTTTAGCCTTTGCAGAGATTTCTATTTAGGCAGAAGTAGATAAGCTTGAGATTACGGTTGATGAAGTTTTGACTTATAAAGTTACGGTTAATTCAGAAGTAAAGGATATCCCTATGCCCGCTATGCCGGAATTTAACGGTTTTGAAGTAGTATCACAGTCGCAGTCATCTAATATTCTTTTGAAATAACGGTCAGCTCCGGTAAAGCCTAGCCTGAAATTCCGCCCAGGCCAAAATACCCTCTGCGCCAACAACCATACCCTGAATCAGGCGAGCCTCGGATTACCCTCTGATTTTTGTTTTTATTTTACTTATATTATAGTATAATATTTTTGCGATGGAAGAGACGCTAAATATTTTAGTGCGTTACCTTAAAGGCGTAGGGCCTAAAAAGTCGGAATTATTAGGAAAAATAGGCATCAAAACCGCCGAAGATATGCTTTATTATTTTCCCAGGCGTTATCTTAATCGCAGTAAGGCCGTTGCGATATCCCAGCTTAAACCGGGAGAATCTCAGGTCATAAAAGCAAAGGTTTTAGCCTCTGGCCAAAGGAGCTCATGGAGAAAGAAAGGTTTTAGTATATTAGAAGTAGCCTTTGGGGATGAGACAGGTAAAATTTACTGTGTATGGTTTAACCAGCCGTATCTGAAAAATTATTTCAAGCCGGGGATAGAAGTTATCCTTTACGGGCGCATAGAAAGCTATCATGGGCGCCTGCAGATGGAGCCCGTGGAATTCGAAATATTAAAAGATGCGGCTTTAAATTTAGATCCGATAATCCCAGTCTATAGCCTGGCCGAAGGCATAACCCAGAGGTATTTTCGTAAGCTAATCAAAAGCCTGCTGGATAAATTTATCCCCAAAATATCCGAAGGCCTCCCTTACGACATAAGAAAAAGGCACAATCTCTTAAACTTGGCGAAAAGCCTTATCTATATTCATTTTCCTCCTGATGAGGCAGCCCAGAAAGAGGTTTATCGCCGGCTTGCTTTCGAAGAATTTTTTTTATATCAAATTCCGATTATTATGCGTAAGATGAAGCGTACCCAAAAAAAAGGAGTGATTCATAAAATAGGCGGGCCTGTTTTTAGTTCCCTTATTCAAAATTTACCTTTTAGCCTCACTTCTGCGCAGGAAAGGGCGCTCCTTGAAATTAAAAAAGATATGTCTGTTTCCTCGCCTATGCAGAGGTTGCTTCAGGGCGAAGTAGGCTCCGGCAAGACGGCAGTCGCATTCCTTGCTTCGGCAATTGCTTTTGATGGGGGTTACCAGGCTGCCTTTATGGCCCCCACGGAAATTTTGGCTAAACAGCACTATATCAATATCCAGCAGCAGATATCAAAAATTAAAAATATAAAATTGAAAGTTTCGTTACTTGCAGGCAGCCTGAAGAAAGGCGAGAAAGAAAAGATTTATAACGAGATAGCCGAGGGTAGAATAGATTTTGTTATTGGTACGCATAGCCTCTTAGAGGAAAGCGTAAGGTTTAAAAATTTAGGCTTGGTAATTATTGATGAGCAGCATAAGTTTGGGGTGGGCCAGCGCGCGCTTTTGCCAAAAAAAGGTAATAACCCCGATTGCCTAATTATGACTGCAACCCCTATACCGCGTACGTTATCTATGACTATTTATGGGGATCTGGATATTTCCGTGCTGGATGAATTGCCTAAAGGAAGGATTCTGCCCAAGACGATACTTTACAGCCCGGATAAGCGTAAAGAAGCCTATAAAATTATTGAAGAAAAAATTAAGGAAGGCAGGCAGGCTTATATAGTCTGCCCTAAGATAGAAGAGGCGGAATTTTCCGGGGCTTATTCTGTTCTAGAGGTTTATCGGCAAGCGCAGGAGATATTTAAGGGATTTAAGGTTGGCTTGGTGCATGGCAGGTTAAGGCAGGATGAGCAGGATAGGGTAATGTCGGATTTTAAGCGGGGCGAAATTAATGTCTTAGTGGCAACCACGGTATTAGAAGTGGGGATAGATGTGGCTAACGCTTCGGTTATGCTTATTGAAGAAGCGGATTGTTTCGGCTTAACGCAGTTACATCAGTTAAGGGGCAGGATTGGCAGGGGGGCCTGGGAGTCTTATTGTTTACTTATAGCTAACCCTAAGAATGATGACGCAAGGGAGAGGATGCGGGCGATTGCCAGTTTGTCCGATGGCTTTAAGATTTCCGAAGAAGACTTAAAAATCAGGGGCCCGGGTGAATTTTTCGGGCATCGCCAGCATGGTTTAAGCGAGTTAAGGATCGCTAACCCTTTGACTCAGATGCATTTGCTGAAAGATGCAAGAGAAGAAGCGTATAAATTGCTGCGGGCCGATCCTTTCTTGGCAGAGCGTCAAAATCTGGCATTGAGAGAAATACTTAAGAAGCGTTTTCCAGAGTATGAAGAATTGATGACGGTAGGTTGACGGGAAGGTAGCTAAATATATGCGTGTAATTTCCGGAAAATATAAAGGCAGGGTGATTAAAATGCCCAAAGAGATAAGGCCTAGCCAGGATAAGGTGAGGAAGGCTTTATTTGATATATTAGGCGGCATCGAGGGATTGTCTTTTTTAGAGCTATTTGCGGGTTCAGGGGCAATTGGCATTGAGGCCTTATCGCAGGGGGTTAAAGAATTGGTGCTTGTAGAAAAAGACCCGGAATGCATAAAGATAATTAAGGATAATTTTTCTTTACTGGGCGAAGCAGGATACAGCCTTATCGGCTTGGATACCCAGCAGGCTTTAGCGCGCTTGAGTAAAGAAGGCCGGAAGTTCGACATTATTTTTATGGATCCGCCTTATTATCAGGATATGGCAAAAAAAACCTTGCAAACATTGGCTGCTTATGATATATTAACGCCTTCCGGTTTTATCTTGGTTCAACATTTTAAAAAGGACTTCCTGCCGGAAAAATCAGGTGATTTTACGCTTTTTAAGCAATACAAATACGGAGATACGCTATTATCTTTATATCAAAAAGTAACCAGTAACCAGTAACCAGATTTATATATTCCGGTGTCTGGAAACAGGTATCTGGTTTTTTCCGAACAAAGTGAGGATGTATGTGTCAAAAAGCAATATACCCCGGTACTTTTGATCCCGTAACTTACGGCCATATTGATGTTATTGAGAGGGCATTAAAGATTTTTCCCGAACTTATTGTGGCAGTTGCGGATAATGCTCAGAAAAAACCACTCTTTTCTGTTTCAGAAAGGGTAAAGATGCTTAAGAGCGCAACCAAGCAATTTGACGGAGTTAAAGTAACTTCTTTTAAGGGTTTGGCCGTAAATTTTGCCCGTGAAAATAAAATAAAGGTGATTATCCGTGGATTAAGGATGCTTTCGGATTTTGAATATGAGTTCCAGATGGCATTAACTAACAGAAAAATCGCGCCTGATTTAGAAACAATATTCCTTATGCCATCCGAGAGTTACAGTTATATTTCTTCTAAATTACTAAAAGAAGCCGGCAGCTTAGGGGCCGACCTCTCCAGTTTCCTGCCTGCAGATATTGAAGACCGCCTAAAAATACGCCTTGGAAAATGAAGATAGATATCAGCAAGCTTTCTAAGGATAATGTTATCGCGCTAAGCGAGAAATGTGCGCCCCAGGCTTTGGATTTGGAGATGCCTGATGTTGAATTCGCGGGCATGCTTGAGGTCAACCTGAGTGCTGAAAAGAAGAACGATACAGCAATCATAAAGGGAGAGCTTTTTCTTCCGCTTATGGTAACGTGTTCCCGCTGCCTGCTGGAATATCCGCAGGATTTAAGGCGCAAGATAGCTTTTGATTATACGGTAGGCAGAAACGATACCGTGATTGATTTAACCGAAGATTTACGCAGCGAAATTATACTTACTTATAGTTTAAATCCTCTCTGTAAACCGGATTGTAAAGGCTTGTGCCAGAAATGCGGGGAGGACTTAAATAAAGGAAGATGTGATTGTAATAGTAAAAGTTAAAAACCAAATATTTCCCGCATTTTGCGGGAAAAAACATAATTTAAGGATTAAAACAGTTAGTTAAATTTTTTATATTTGATATTTAATTTTTAATTTCTGAACGAAGAGAGGAGTGAAGAAATGCCATTACCAAAACAAAGGTTTTCCAGAGCAAGGACATTAAAGAAGAGGGCACATAAAAAAGTAAAACCAATTATATTAAATGTTTGCCCTCAGTGCAAACAGCCGAAGTTTCCGCATCGGATATGTCCTGTCTGTGGATATTATAACGGAAAACAGGTTGTTGAAATAAAAGAAAAAGAAGAAAAGAAAGCAAAATAACTTATTAGTTAAACAGTTTATTGCTTGGCCGGATAGCGCTTTGACAAGCAATAAACTAATAAGCCAGCAAAACAAACTGATATGAAAATAGTAGTTGATGCCATGGGGGGCGATCACGGCCCTTCGATAGTGGTTGAAGGCGCGTTACAGGCTGCCCAAGAATATGGTATCGGCATAGTTTTAATTGGCGATGCCGAGAAGATAAAACGGGAAGTTTCTAAGCATAATACCAGCGGCTTGAGTGTTGAAATTTATCATACCGAAGAAGTGATTGAGATGCATGAGCCTGCCGCTTCAAGCGTGCGTAAAAAACGGGATTCTTCCATTGTTAAGGGTATAGGCCTGCTTAAAGAAGGCAAGGCTGATGCCTTTGTCAGCGCCGGGAACACCGGCGCCGTAGTCTGCGCCGCCACGCTTTCTTTAAGGATGCTTTCCGGAATTGAGCGGCCGGGGATTTCCGTTATCGTTCCTACTTTAAGAGGGGTTTCACTCTTAATAGATGTCGGCGCAAATATAGACCCTAAGCCGTTGCATCTGCTGCATTATGCGATCATGAGCGATGCCTATTGCCGCCATATCTTAAGGAAAGAGAATCCTTCTGTGGGGTTATTAAATGTCGGAGAGGAAGAAGGCAAGGGTACGGATTTTATTAAGGAGACATTTACGCTTTTAGAGAAAACCAAGCTTAATTTTATCGGTAATGTAGAAGGCAGGGATATATTTTCCGGCGCCTGTGATATTATTATCTGTGATGGTTTTGTCGGTAACGCGATTTTGAAAGTTTCCGAAGGCTTAGCTGAGACTATCAGCGTATTTTTATACCGCGAGTTGATGCGGAATTTAGCCACTAAATTAGGCGTTTTATTGTTAAAAAGCGGCCTAAAAAGATTTAAGAAGGCGATGGATTATTCCGAATATGGCGGCGCGCCGCTTTTAGGGGTGGATGGGATAGTAATTATCAGCCACGGACGTTCAAATTCCAAAGCCGTAAAGAACGCGGTGAGAGTGGCAAAAGAAGAAGTAGAACGCAAGGTAAACGATAGAATTATAGAGGCGATTCAGAGAAACCTGGTCGTTTCAAGATAATTAAAAGAGGGGTAGATGCTTAAAACAAAGAAAGTTGGTATTGTCGGCGTAGGGAGCTATCTGCCGAAAAAGGTGCTTACAAATACTGATTTAGAGAAGATGGTAGATACCTCCGACGAATGGATTATTACTCGTACCGGCATAAAACAGAGGCGGATTGCGGCAAGCAATGAAGCCACCAGCGATTTAGCGGTCGCGGCGGCAAAAAAAGCCTTAAAGAAAGCGGGCGTAAGGCCTAAAGATTTGGAATTAATTATTGTGGCGACGATTACACCGGATATGCAGTTTCCTTCAACCGCCTGTTTGGTACAGAAGGCGCTCGGCGCAGAAAAGGCCGTTTGTTTTGATATTAGCGCTGCCTGTGCCGGATTTGTCTACGCTTTAAGTACCGCGGAAAAATTCATTTTGTCCGGCGCGTATAAAAATGCTTTGGTTGTCGGCGCAGAGAAACTTTCCGCGATCACTAACTGGAAAGACCGTAATACCTGTGTTTTGTTTGGAGACGGCGCGGGAGCTTGTGTTTTAGCGCCGGTAAAAAGCGGCGGGATAGTCTCTACATATTTAGCCGCAGACGGCAGCTCTTCTGATTTATTGACCTTACCTGCGGGAGGCTCACGCCTGCCTCCCAGCAAAAAGACGATTGCCAATAAATTACATTTTGTGCATATGCAAGGTAACGAATTGTTTAAGGTGGCGGTAAGAGCGATGAGCGAAGCCGCCGATAAAGCCTTGCATCAGGTGGGCTTAAGCTGTAAAGATACGGATATTTTTATTCCGCATCAGGCAAATATGCGGATCCTTTTAGCGGTAGCCAAAAAGACCGGGCTTCCTCTGGGAAAAATTTATTTTAATATTGAAAAATACGGAAATATGTCTTCTGCCTCAACGGCAGTTGCGCTCTGCGAAGCTGTAGAGTCCGGCCGGATTAAAAAAGGTAATGTGGTGGTGTTAGATGCCTTCGGCGCAGGGCTTGTCTGGGGCGCTATGGTAATTATATGGTAGAAAACATTGCTTATATTTTTCCCGGCCAAGGCGCGCAATATGTGGGTATGGGCAGGGATTTATATGAGAGATATCTTCAAGCAAAACAGGTCTTTGACAGAGCAGATGAAGTTTTAGGTTTTAATTTGTCTAAATTATGTTTTGATGGCCCATTGGATGCGCTTACTCAAACTAATAATTGCCAGCTCGCAATTTTAGTAACGAGTATTGCCGCATTTGAAGCGCTGAAGACAAGTGTTAAGTGTCAAGTGTCCCCACCTGTGGTGGGACAGGCAGGTGTCAGGTATGCTGCGGGCCTAAGTTTAGGGGAATATTCGGCATTGGTTGCCTGCGGGGCGATAAAGTTTGACGATGCACTCGTATTGGTTAAAAAGCGTTCAGAACTGATGAGCCAAGCTGCACAAAAATATCCCGGTAAAATGGTGGCAGTGCTAGGCCTTGATTTGGAAACGGTAAAGAATTTATCTAAAGAGGCGGGAAACGAAATCGCTAATCTTAATTGCCCGGGACAGGTGGTGGTTACCGGTAACGTAGAAAATGTAGATAAATTCTCTGTTTTGGCCCAAGCAAAAGGCGCAAAGCGCCTGATAGAATTGGGGATCAGCGGCGCATTCCATTCTACATTAATGGAAGAAGCAAGCATAAAGTTGGGGGGAATTCTAGAAAAAACCGCTTTTAGGATGCCACATCCCGAGGTAATTAGCAATGTTACGGCTAAGCCGTTTGTCTCAATTGAGGACATGCGCGCAAAGCTTGCTTTACAGGTAAAATCTTCGGTGCTTTGGGAGGATTCGGTACGTTTTATGTTGGCGCAAGGGGTAAAGAGATTTTTTGAGATTGGGCCGGGTAAGACCCTCAAAGGTATTTTAAGGAAAATAGAACCAAGTTTAGAGGTAGCGAATATAGAAAAGGCGGAAGACATTTTAAATTAGAAGCCAGTTTTCAGTTGCCATATACCAGAATTTTTTTCTGGTTACCGGTATCTGGTTTCTGGTTACTTTTAATGGAGTGAGGTTAAAATGCGTCTAAAAGACAAAGTTGTTTTAATTACCGGCGCTGGCCGGGGGATCGGCAGAGAAATTGCCCTGCTTTTTGCCCAAGAAGGCGCGGATATCGCTATCTGCGACGTAAATCTTGAATCAGCAGAAATAACTGCTAAAGATATTGAAGCGCTTGGCAAGAAAGCCATTGGCCTTAAAGTAGATGTGACTAATTCTGCCCAAGTTGAGGAAATGGTAAACAAAATCCTTGACAAATTCGGCAAGATTGATATATTAGTTAACAATGCGGGGATTACCCGCGATGGTCTTTTACTGCGGATGTCCGAGTCAGACTGGGATTTAGTGCTAAATGTAAATTTAAAAGGCACATTTAATGTTACTAAGTCTGTCTCAAAGGTAATGATAAAACAGAGGCAGGGTAAGATTGTAAATATTGCCTCTATTATCGGCCTGATCGGCAATATTGGGCAGGCCAATTATGCGGCATCTAAGGCAGGTATCATTGGTTTTACAAAGTCAACGGCAAAAGAACTGGCTCTGCGTAATATCTGTGTTAATGCAGTTGCGCCGGGGTTTATCCAGACGGATATGACCGCAAAACTTCCCGAAGATATAAAGGAAAAGATGTTGAAAAATATCCCTTTGGGTAAGTTTGGCACGGCGCAAGATGTAGCCAAAACATGCCTGTTTTTAGCAGGCGGCGATTCGGATTATATTACAGGCCAGGTAATTGTGGTTGATGGTGGTATGGTTATGTAGGTGACCCCGCCGTAAGCGGGGAAACTTATCTTTGACATTGGGAATTTCGAGTGTCAAAGGTTAAATCCCGACGGGCAGCTTGCATTGTTAATATCTATCGCCAGAACGATTGTCGGGATGGCGTAGGCTGTAGCGTTATTTAAGGAGGAAAAAAATGGCAGTAGCAGATAAAGTGAAGTCAATAATTGCAGAACAGCTGGGTGTAAAAGTTGAGGAGGTTACTCCTCAGGCTTCGTTTATTGACGATTTAGGCGCAGATTCTTTGGATACGGTGGAATTGGTAATGGCTTTAGAAGAAGAGTTCGGAATTGAAATTCCCGATGAGGATGCGGAGAAGATGGGTACAGTAGGGGATGCGATAAAGTACATTGAGACCAAAGCCGTAAATAAATAAACAAAGCAATAGAAGCGTTTTTCGAATGGTTTTTTAGATTATATAGCCCCCCGACATTACATCGGGGGGCAACTGTTATAAATAAGGGTAAATTAAAGATGGAAAGAGTAGTTATTACGGGGCTAGGCAGCATATCGCCGTTAGGAAATGATACAAAAACCCTATGGGAAAATTTACTTGCCGGCAAAAGCGGTATAGGTAGGATTACTGTTTTTGATGCCTCAGCTTTTGATTCGCAGATTGCCGGGGAGGTAAAAGGGTTTGATCCTTTAAAGTATTTCTCCGCGAAAGAAGTAAGGCATGTAGATAAATTTGTGCAGTATGCGGTGGCCGCGGCAAGAGAAGCATTTAATGATGCGGGACTAGATTCATCCGCAATAGATAAAAACCGCGCGGGTGTTGTTGTTGGTTCGGGCATAGGAAGCTTGCATATAATAGAAGAACAGTTTAAAGTTTATCTTGAAAAGGGCCCCTCAAGGCTGTCCCCGTTTCTTATCCCGATGCTTATTGTTAACGAGGCAGCGGGGCACATATCAATAGATTTAGGTTTTAAAGGGCCGAATTCCTGCGTTGCGACTGCCTGTGCTTCAGGTTCGCATGCTGTAGGAGATGCCTTTAAGATAATTCAAAGGGGCGATGCCGATTTAATGCTTGCCGGAGGCACGGAAAGTGCGATTACGTATCTGGGCATCGGTGGATTCTGTGCTTTAAAGGCGCTTTCTAAGAGAAATAATGAGCCGGAGAAAGCAAGCAGGCCTTTTGACCGCGACCGAGACGGCTTTGTTATGTCTGAGGGTTCGGGAGTTGTGTTGTTAGAGTCGCTACCGCATGCTTTAAAACGTAAGGCAAAAATATATGCCGAGATTGTCGGCTACGGCATGAGCGGAGACGCCTATCATATTACGGCACCTGATTCAACCGCTGACGGTGCAGTAAGAGCGATGGCACTTTCTTTAAAAGACGCGCGTATTTTGCCCAAAGATGTTTCTTATATAAATGCTCATGGAACATCCACATTGCTTAATGACCGGATTGAAACTTTAGCCATTAAGAAATTATTCGGTGAATACGCTAAAAAAATAGCGGTAAGTTCTACGAAATCCATGACCGGACATTTATTGGGCGCGGCCGGAGGAATCGAGTTTGTTATCTGCGCTTTAGCTATAAAAAATGATATTATCCCGCCTACAACCAACTACGAAAATCCTGACCCTGAGTGCGATTTAGACTACGTACCTAATAAAGCCCGCAACACAAAAGTAGAAGTGGCGATGTCTAATTCATTGGGTTTTGGCGGGCATAACGCCACTTTAGTAGTAAAAAAATTCAAGTGAAGTTATGAATGAGAAGTGATAAGTTATTAGTTTTTAACTCATAACTTGTAACTCATAATTCATAACTTCTAACTTAGATATTACATGCCTTACACAATTACTGAAAAAATATTATTGGCTCACACGCCTGATAAGAAAGATATTCGGGTAGGTGAATTTATCTGGGCAAAGGTAGATTTATCTTTAGGCAATGATATTACCGCGCCCTTAGCCATAGAGGAATTTGAAAAATTAGGGATTAATCCGGCAATCAAAGATAAGATTGTTTTAGTTCCCGATCATTTTGTTCCGGCAAAGGATAAAAAGAGCGCGCAACAGGCAAAAATATTAAAAGATTTTGCCGCAAAATATAAAATTAAGCATTACTATGAAGTGGGCCGTATGGGTATTGAACATGCGCTTCTTCCGGAATTAGGTTTAGTTGGCCCCGGAGATTTAGTTATTGGAGCCGATTCTCATACTTGTACTTATGGCGCATTAGGCGCATTTTCCAGCGGTGTTGGCTCGACTGATTTAGCCGCTTCTTGGGTAACTGGACGGGTATGGTTGAGGGTCCCGGAAACAATAAAATTTATTTTTTATGGCAAATTAAATAAATGGGTCGGTGGTAAGGATTTAATTTTGCATACAATAGGCGATATCGGCGTTGACGGCGCTGCCTATCGGGCAATGGAATTTAGCGGCGATGTAATTAGCAGCCTGCCGATGGATGACAGATTTACTATGTGCAATATGGCGATTGAAGCCGGCGGAAAGTCCGGGATAATTGAGCCGGATGAGACGACCTTTAACTATGTCAAAGAAACGCAAAAGGTAAAAGGCAAAAGGCAAAATTACAATTCAAAATTCAAAAATCTAAAATCCGATAAAGATGCTATTTATGCGCAAATCAAGGAATATGATGTTTCGAAGATAGGGCCTTTGGTTGCCTGCCCGCATCTTCCCAGCAATGTTAAGCAGGTAAGGCAATTAAGTAATATAGAATTAGATCAGGTGGTAATAGGTTCTTGTACCAACGGAAGGATTTCGGATTTACGCCTGGCCGCAAAAATTTTAAAGGGGAGAAAAGTTAATCCTTATACACGTTGTATTGTGATACCGGCAACACAGAATATATACTTACAGGCAATTAAGGAAGGCCTGATTGATATCTTTGTAAAATCAGGCGCAGTAGTAACAACGCCTACTTGCGGCCCTTGCTTAGGCGGGCATGCCGGAATTTTAACCGCGGGTGAACGCTGCCTTGCTACAACTAACAGGAATTTTGTCGGCAGGATGGGAGATTTAAAAAGCGAAGTGTATCTATCCAATCCGGCGGTGGCTGCGGCAAGCGCGGTAAAAGGCAGGATTGCGCATCCGGATGAGGTAGTGGGTTAATGAAATCATTTATTCCTCACGCTGAAATCTTTTGCCGTCTGCTACGGTTTACAACTCGTAAATTTGCCGAAATTCCCGTTGGTCAGTTTCGGCATTTACTCGTTGTAACTCCTTGCAGAAATTTGCCAAAAGATTTCTAATGCGTGCTTCATAAAGATTCCATTAACCTTGATAATAAAAATGACACTTAAGGGGAAAGTCTATAAATTCGGCGATGATCTAAATACGGATGAGATAATTCCGGCGAAATTTTTGGTGACGACCGATCCCAAAGAATTAGGCAAGAATTGTATGGAGGGGATTAGGCCGGAGTTTAGTAAATCTGTGTCATCCGGCGACATTATTGTTGCCGGTAAAAATTTTGGCTGCGGTTCATCGCGCGAGCATGCGCCGATTTCCATTAAAGGTACTGGAATTTCTTGTGTAGTTGCCAAAAGCTTTGCCCGTATCTTTTATCGTAACTCCATCAATATCGGCCTGCCGATATTAGAGTGCAGGGATACCGATAAAATAAATGAGGGTGATATTTTAGAGGTTAATTTAGAAAAAGGAGAGATAAGGAATATTACTCAGAATAAGATTTATCAAACCCAAGGGTATGCCCCGTTTATGCAAGAGTTAATAAATTCGGGCGGTTTGATGGCCTGGGTAAAAAAGCAGTTATAAATTATAAGTGATAAGTTATAAGTTTTTAATTTATAATTCATAACCTCTAACTTATAAATTCTAAAAGGAATGTGAGGAGAAGATGTACAGAATAGCGGTAATTGGCGGCGATGGCACAGGCCCGGAAGTAGTGCGCGAGGGTTTGAAAGTTCTTGATGCGGCTAGCTCGAAGTTTGGGTTCAAATACGAAACCAAAGAATTTGATTTCAGCGGTAAAAGATATCTTGCGACAGGTAAATTAGTGGATGATAACGATATCGTAGAGTTAAAGAAATATGAAGCCATTTATCTGGGCGCCGTAGGCGATCCCGAAGTAAAACCGGGTGTTATCGAAACAGGCGTATTGCTTAAATTAAGGTTTGCACTTGACCAATATATTAATTTGCGTCCCGTGAAGCTCTATAATTCCGATTTTTGTCCTTTGAAGGATAAAAAACCCGAGGATATTGATTTTGTGGTAGTGCGGGAAAACTCCGAAGGGCTTTATAAAGGAATGGGGGAATTTAAGGATAAGGGTACAAAAGATGAAGTCGCAATTCAGATTTCCTATAATACGCGTAGGGGCGTTGAGCGCTGCATCCGTTATGCCTTTGAATATACCAGAAAGCGTAACAGGAGAAAGAAATTAACGCTTTGCGGTAAGACCAATGTTTTAACTTTCGCCTGGGATTTATGGCAAAGGACTTTTAACGAAGTGGCCAAGGAATATCCGGATATTTCCACAGATTACGCCCATGTGGATGCAACCACAATGTGGTTTGTGAAAAACCCGGAGTGGTTTGACGTGATTGTTACCGATAATATGTTCGGTGATATTATTACTGATTTGGGTGCGATGATTCAAGGGGGGATGGGTATTGCCGCAGGCGGAAACATTAACCCGAAAGGCGTGTCTATGTTTGAGCCGATCGGCGGAAGCGCGCCCAAATATACCGGGAAGAATGTGATTAATCCTTTGGCGGCAATTTGTGCGGTAGGGATGTTGCTGGAAAATTTAGGCGAAGAAAAGGCGGCTAAAGCGGTTGAAGATGCAGTAATAAAAGTAGTGAGCAAGAACTTAAAATCCCTTGCCGCAGGAAAAATGGGGTATTCTACACAAGAGGTCGGGGATTTAGTGGTTAAAAACTTATAATTTGCTGCAAGCTACATGTTGTAGGCTACAGGCAAAAAAGTTTAAAGCTTGAAGCTTGCGGCTTGAAGCATGAAGCAGGATTGAGAAGAACTATATGAATAAAAAATCAAAGTATAATGTTGCGGTAATCGGAGTAGGCGTTGTCGGTATTGAGATGTTGCGTGTTTTAAAACAGCGTAATTTTCCTATCGCTGAATTGCGCGTATTTGCGCGCACGGCTCGTGCGGTTGAAGTTGACGGCGAAAAATATGAGGTTAAGGTTATTTCGCCCGAAGGATTTAACGGAATAGATATCGCTTTATTTGCTGGGACTGAAGGGGAAAAAGGAGCAGCAGTTACCTATGCGCCAGCGGCAATTAAAAGAGGCGTAGTAGTCATTGATAATGGCGCAGACTTTAGGATGGACCCCGAGGTGCCCCTGGTTGTTCCCGAAGTAAATGCTAAAGATGTAAAAAAACATAAAGGCATAATTGCTAACCCTAATTGTTCTACCATTCAGATGGTGGTTGCGCTTTATCCAATTTATAAGAAAGCCGGGATAAAGAGGATAATCGTAACCACATTACAGGCTTCATCTGGTGCGGGTAAGGATGCAGTCGAACAATTAAAAGAAGAAAACTCTTTGATTGCATCTGGGGGATATGGCAATCTGAAAGTTAACCTACAAAATAAATCTATGCCGCAGCAGTTAGCTTATAACGTTTTCCCGCATATTGGCGAATTTAGCGAGTGCGAATATACTAATGAAGAATGGAAGTTAGTAAAAGAAACCCATAAAATTATGCATGATGATAAAATAAAAATTTCGGCAACTACAGTGAGAGTACCTGTGAAAACCGGGCATTCGGAATCAGTGTATATAGAAACAGAAAAACCTATCGATCCGGGTAAAGTAAGAAATCTACTTTCTCATGCCCCCGGTATAATCATAATCGATGACCCTAAGAAAAATCTCTATCCTACGCCTTTGGATATTGAAGGCAGGGATGAGACATTTGTCGGCCGTATCCGTCGGGACCCCTTTGTTAAAAACGGCTTATGGCTTTGGGTAGTTGCGGATAATCTGCGTAAGGGCGCTGCAACCAATGCAGTGCAGATCGCAGAATGTCTTATTAAATAGTGTAGCAAGTAGTAAGTAGAGAGGCTTTAAATCTCGTTGTAAGGCGTTTTTGCGCTACGTAACCGTTTAACGATATACTCTTATTATTCTTCCTGCTGTTTTTAATGCGTAATATCAAATTAGTCATAGAATACGACGGCACAAATTATGCCGGTTGGCAGAAACAAAAAAATACCCGCCGTACAATCCAAGAAACAATAGAAGCGGCCCTTGCTAAGATTCTTCAGGAAAAAATGAATCTTATTGCCTCCGGCAGGACTGATTCAGGGGTTCATGCGTTCGGACAAACCGCGAATTTTAACACTAATTCTAAAATCTCCCCCGAAAATATCCGAAAAGCGTTAAATAGCTTGTTGCCTGAAGACATTTCTATTTCGGATGCCGAAGATGCGCCTTTAGGTTTCCATGCGCGTTTTTCCGCCAAGTCAAAAACCTACCGTTATTTAATTTTAAGCCAGGATTATCCGTCGGCACTGCTGCGTAATTATACGTACCGTTTTTCTTATAAATTAGATTTGAGCAAAATGCGCCAAGCCACAAAAATACTTTTAGGCAGGCATGACTTTGCCGCGTTTTGTGCATCCGGATCATCCGTAAAAAATACCATTAAAAATATCAGCAGGATAACCATAAAGAAAGTTAGTTATACGCTATACGCTTCACGCTATACGTTGATTGCCATAGATATCACTGCCGACGGTTTCCTCTATAACATGGTACGTTCCATAGTGGGTACTTTGCTTGAGATAGGGAAAAGAAAAGCCAAGCCGGATGTTGTGCGTGAAATATTGCGTACCAGGAAAAGAAATCTTCTTGGTCCCACGGCTCCCGCCAGAGGATTATGCCTTCTAAAAGTAACATATTAATACCGGTTTCCTTAAGGAGGGAATTTACCCTTTCCGGCTGGGACACCGTTTCTTTAAGCATAATAATTTTATCTTTTATTCTTCAGTTATTAAGGCTGCCGTTTTTCCCTTTATTCATTGATACCTATTATCATCTTTCAGTGATGCTGGGGTTTGATCAGGCAGGCGGTTACGTAACTCATGCCTTTTGGGAAGCTTCGCCTTTCGGTCGCGCGCATCTTTATCCCCCTTTACTGCATATAGTTATGCTTCTGTTATACAAGGTAGGTTTTTCCAAAATATTTATTGCTAAATTTTTTGATTTTATTTTATATCCCGCAGCACTTTTAGCTATTTGGTTAATTTTCCGAAAAGTAATTTCAGGAATTTTTGCTTTTTTCGCTGTATTAATCGCTGCTTCATCGTATACTTTTTATTTAGGCTTTGTTAATACTCACGCCGCATCCTGTGCCCTGCTTATTTGTTTGGGCGTTTTTTATTGCATCTGGCAGCGTAAAACTGCCGCTTCAATCATGCTTTTCGGGCTTTCTTTTTATACACATCCGGGAATAAGCGGATTTTTCATCCCAATATTTATTTTATACGGATTATTTGACAGGGGTTATCTGACTGCTTGCCTTAAGGCTGTCTTGGGCGCGATAGTAATCGCCGCTCCGTTATTAGCATGTTTTTATATTAACCGGAGCAATTTCCACGCGGTTAACCTTAACGAGAACTCTTTCCTGGAGTTTAATCTTGCTATTTATCTCGGAGCAATCCTTGGGTTATGTTTTTTCCTGAAAAACAAAAAGATATATTATTTATTTTTATTTTTTGTTTTAGGCATGCTACCGATGGTCTTTAATTATAGGTTCCGTTATTTTTGTTTTCAGGGATTATTAGGGTATATCCTTTTATGCAGCAGTTTTATTTACGAACTATTTTTAAGAATAAGGCGGGGCAGGGGAATATTTCTGGCGGGAATATTGATTTTGTTTTTTGTTTTTTCGCCTGTAATAAACCTTAATAGTGGAAATATCGGCATGGATGCCTTTGGGTCAAATTTATTCAAGCAGATAGGTGTTTTTATGGATTTACGAAAAGAGAATCGTGGTAGCGATTTAGGCGATGTCAGAAACAGCAGGATTTATGACCGGAGGTCATTTGAGGGGATCGTAAGGATAATCAGGGATAATTCTGAAAGCGATGATATTATTTATTCTGATTTAAACTATGCCGGTGGCATTTTAGGGGTATTTTCCGAGCGCGCTACATCAACTACAATGTTAAAAGAAATAAGGCCTAAAGCCGATTTTGACCCGGTATCGCATGCCAAAGTTATAATCTTATTCAGAGAAAACGACGGCTCTATCAATGCTAAATCCGAAATGTTAATTAAAAAATATAGCCTAATCTACATTGCTGCTACTGAGTTAGCGTCAGTCTATATAAATCCAGAGGCAAAAAGCAAGAGAATTATTGAAAAGCCACTAATATCCACGCCTTTTCTAATCGCGATTTTTCTGATCTATCTAAGCATTTTACCGCTTTTTTTAAGGAATAACAGGCAGAGTTAATTCGAGGAGGGCGTTTATATTGACATCTCTTCTTGTATGCTATATAATTATCATCTATGGAGATAGAAGAAATTTATAATCAGAGGGTTAATAAGCTGGCAGAGTTACGCGGTTGCGGCATAGAGCCTTTTGGCGCTAAGTTCTTGAAAACCAGCCAGATAAAAATAATCAAGGATAACTTTAAGGCCGGAGAAGCCGTCTCTCTAAGTGGCAGGGTTATCGCTTTACGTTCTCACGGTAAAGCCAGTTTTCTGGACTTACGGGATGGTTCCGGAGATAAAATTCAGGTTTACCTTAAAGAGGATACCTTAACGCAAGATGGCAAAGCTATTTTTAAAAATTTGGATATTGGGGATTTTATCGGCGTAAATGGCGAGACTTTTATTACGCGCACCCAAGAGCCGACAGTTAAAGCAGACAAAATCACCCTGCTTTCTAAATCGTTAAGGCCGCTTCCGGAGAAATGGCATGGCTTAAAAGACATCGAGATACGCTATCGCCAGAGATATTTAGATTTGATTGCAAACCATCCAGTAAGGGAGATTTTTCTGGCGCGTAGCCGGATAATTTCCGCTATCCGCCGTTTTCTGGATGAAAAGGGATTTTTAGAGGTTGAGACTCCGATGCTGCAGTTTATCCCGGGAGGCGCGGCAGGTAAACCGTTTAAGACTTACCATGAAGAGTTTAACGCGGATATGTATTTGAGGATTGCGCCGGAATTATACTTAAAAAAGTTACTTGTCGGAGGCTTTGAGAAAGTCTATGAGATAAACAGAAGTTTCCGTAATGAAGGTATATCTACGCGCCATAATCCTGAATTCACCATGCTTGAAGTTTATTTGGCTTACGCTGATTACCAGGATATGATGAAATTAGTCGCGGATATTATTTTATATGTCGCCAAAGAGCTGGGGTGTGGAGATAAAATAACTTACCAGGATAAGGTTATTGATTTAAGCCTTCCCTGGAAAGAAAAATCTTTTACCGAAGCAATGAAGGATAAATTTGATATAAACGCAGACGACCATACGGAATTAATAGTAGAAAAGCTTATAAAGCACGGCAGGAAGGTTGAGAAAGGTTTAAGCCGTTCTCAAGTGGTGCGTATAGCGGAAGAACTGCTTCAAGAAGAAGGCGTCGGCTCTCCGGTATTTTTGACCGATTATTTCAGCGCGCTCTGTCCTTTAGCAAAAAACAAAAAAGAGAGCCCTCATATTTCCGAGAGGTTTGAGTTGTTTATCGGCGGGATGGAAGTGGCTAATGCTTATTCCGAGTTAAACGACCCTATCGAGCAAAAAAAGCGTTTTGAGGAAGAGTTAGGCGGTAATCCAAAAGATGGTAAAATAGATTTAGATTTTATTAATGCTTTAGAGTATGGGATGCCTCCAGCAGGAGGCTTAGGGATAGGTATTGATAGGATGGTTATGCTTTTTACTAATCAACCTTCAATTAGGGATGTAATACTATTCCCGCATTTAAGGCCGGAAGAGGCGCCTAAATCAGAAAATGCATAGAAGCGAATGGTGGATAAGCTGGCGTTATTTCGTAGGCGGCAATAGAGAACGGTTTGTTTCTACTATAAGCATTATTTCTATCCTCGGGGTGAGCGTAGGCGTAGCCGCGTTAATTATAGTGCTTTCGGTAATGAGCGGTTTTGATAACGACCTGCGTGATAAGATCGCCGGCAGTAACGCGCATATCACAGTAAATTCCGATTTCGGGATTATGTTTTATAAAGATTTGCAGGCAAAGATTGAAACATTGCCGAAGGTGGTAGCCACTAGCCCTCATGTTAATACGCAGGTATTTCTGCGTGCGAATAATTCTGTGCTTAGCCTATATTTACGGGGGATCGAGCCTATTCAGGAAGCCAGGGTTACTAACATAGAAAAATATATGGTTTTGGGTAGGTTAGATTCTTTGGCGCAAGACAGCGATTCAATAATTATCGGTAAGGAGCTGGCAGATACCTTAGGTTTATCCATAGGAGATGAATTGGAAGTTATCTCTCCTTCGTTTAGCGAGAATCTGAAATTTAAAATAGGCGGGATTTTTAAATCCGGCATGTATAATTATGACTTAACCCTTGGTTTTATCAGCTTTGCCAGGGCGCAGGAAATAACCGGCGTATATAACGCCGCAGGCAGCATAGGGATAAGGTTGGATGATTTATTTTCTGCCGCATCGGTTAAAAAAGAAATGTCTCTCATTCTTGATAATTCTTACAGCGTAAACACATGGGCAGAATTAAATAAAAGCTTTTTTGATGCTTTGAAATTAGAAAAAATTACCATGTTCATTATTTTAAGTTTGATCATCTTGGTAGCTAGTTTTGGTATTGCCAGCACCTTGATTGTGCGGGTAACTGAAAAAATAAAGGATATCGGAATCTTAAAGTCTGTGGGGGTAACTAACCGCGGAATCAGGAATATTTTTACATTGCAAGGGTTGTTCATTGGTTTATCGGGAACAGCATTAGGCGTTTTTTCCGGGGTGGTATTGTGCCTTTTGCTTAAGAAATACCAGTTTATAAAGCTTCCGCAGGATGTTTATTATTTAGATAAGCTTCCGGTATATTTATCCGCGCATGATATATTTTATGTTTCGCTTTGCGCTTTAATGATTACGTTACTTGCTACGGTATATCCAGCAAATAAAGCAGCGGGCCTGAATACGGTGGAGGCCTTAAGATACGAATAATAAAAACTAAAAATTAAAAAGTAAAAAGGCAAAACTATAGTTTTAGTTTTTCGTTTTTATTTTTAAGTTTATGATGATTGAAGTAAAAAATTTACATAAAATTTATAACCATAAATTCAGCAGGCTGGAAGTATTAAAGGGCATAAATTTAACTATAAAAAAAAGCGAGGTATTGGGCGTAGTCGGTCCATCGGGAGCAGGGAAATCAACGCTCCTGCATTTATTAGGGGGTTTGGATAATCCTACGAGCGGCCGTGTTTTTATTGACGGCGTAGATATTTATAAGTTATCAGGCGATGCCTTGGCCGCTTTACGGAATAAAAGAATAGGTTTTGTTTTCCAGTTTTATCATTTATTTCCCGAGTTTACCGCTTTAGAGAATGTTTTGCTCCCTGGGGTAGTCAATGGCGCCAGTGATAAAAAAGTGGCAAAAAAGCGCGCCGAAGGATTATTAGAAATACTGGGTTTATCAAGAAGGCTCAACCATAAACCGAGTGAGCTTTCCGGAGGGGAACAGCAGAGAGTGGCGATAGCCCGTGCGTTGGTAAACGAGCCGGAAATATTATTCTGCGATGAGCCAACGGGTAACCTTGATTCTGAAACCGGCAAGCAAATTTTAGTAATTCTTTTAGGGTTACAAAAAGAAAAAAAAATGACGCAGGTTTTGGTTACGCACAATGAAGAGATAGCCCGGTCTTGCGATAGGGTTATCCATCTAAGGGACGGACAAATTATTTAGGGGGTTTGGTAATGAAAATTTATCTTAACGGAAAACTGGTGGATAAGGCGGAAGCGAAAGTTTCGGTTTTTGACCATGGGCTGTTATACGGCGATGGTGTTTTTGAAGGGATCAGGAGTTATAATTGTTTGATTTTTAGGTTGAAAGATCATATTGATAGGTTATATAGATCTGCCCATGCCATACTGTTGGATATGCCTTTACCCAAAGAAAAGCTTGTTGGAGCGATCGTCAAGACTTTAAAGGCGAATAAATTAAAAGAGGCCTATATCAGAGTTGTAGTGACCCGCGGAGAAGGAGATTTAGGGCTTGACCCGCGCAGGTGCCGGCAGGCCACGCTGTTTATTATCACCGATAGTATCGCTTTATATCCCGCAGAATTGTATAAAAAAGGATTGGATATCGTGACAGTCCCCACGCGCAGGAATATCAATGAAGCTTTATCGCCCCAGATAAAATCTTTGAATTATTTAAATAACATTATGGCGAAGATTGAGGCGATAAACTTTAAGGTGGAAGAAGCGTTAATGCTTACTAATGAGGGTTATCTCTGCGAATGCACCGGAGACAATATATTTTTGGTTAAAGAATCCATGCTTCTTACGCCCGCAACATCAATGGGGATTCTGGCGGGGATTACCAGAGAAGTAGTGTTAGGTATAGCGAGAAAAAGGAATATTCTTGTTTCGGAAGATATGTTGACCCGCTACGATTTATTTAATGCCAACGAGGTTTTTTTAACTGGTACTGCCGCGGAAATTATCCCGGTGGTAAAAATTGACGGCAGAGTTATCGGCAATGGCAAACCGGGCAATATTACCCTAAGTTTAACAGAGGAATTTCGGCGTGCCACCAGGATCGACGGGTATAGGTATAGCTTGTAAAAAATAGAGAGGATTTTTGCCCAAATTAAAATCGGTAAGAAGCATAAATTATGAGGAGTTAAAAATCCGGATGTCGCATTCATCAATCAGGCAAAGGTGTATTTATGTTATGTGATATATGTGGAAAAAGTGTAGCGACCGTACATTTGACCGAGATTATTGACGACCAAATGGCAGAACTGCATTTATGCGAGAACTGCGCGCGGGCAAAAAGCATGGAGATGGAGCAGCAATTCGGTTTAGCGGATCTCTTGGCAGGCCTATCCAATCTTGGCGGGCAGGTAGAACCCCAGACATCGGCTGGCGCAAAGTGCCCGAATTGCGGCCTGACCTATGAAAATTTTAAAAAGGTAGGGCGCCTAGGATGCAACGAGTGTTATCAGAGTTTTAGCCTTTATCTAAAGCCTTTATTGAAAAAAATACACGGTTCAATCCATCATATCGGAAAGTCGCCGGTAAACAAACCGCAGGAATCTCCTGTAAAGCCCGTTGTTAAGGCAAAGGTTTCTCAGGTTCAGGAATTAAAAAATCAATTGCAATCTGCTATCCAAAAGGAAGAATTTGAAAAGGCAGCAGAGCTGCGCGATAAGATTAAGGAGTTAGAGAAAAAAGGAGAAACTTAATAAAGAGGTTTATAGAGGAATACGTTAAACCGAAAGCATAGCACTTGAAAATTTGCCCCGAGGAATTCGAAAGAATTCCTCGGGACTAAGTCCTCGGAATTTCACTTTGTGAAATTCCAGAGGGTTCCAAATTTTCTCGTAGCTTTCGGCATCAATTCGCGCAAATAATCCCGAAGCTTCGGGATTATGCGCTCATTGAGGAGAAGTTTGATATGCAGCTAAACGACCTGCTTAAACAGACTACCGAATGGCTTAAAGGAACCGGGCCTGATTCGGATATTGTTATTTCAAGCCGTATCAGGCTTGCCCGGAACTTAGATAAAGTGCCTTTCCCGCATTGGGCAAATAAAAAACAGGGAGAGCGTACTATGGAGATTGTGCTTAAGGCGGCAGGAGAAAATGAGTATTTAAAAAAGAGTATTTATTTAAAACTTTCCGAATTAGACAATATAGATAAGCAGTTTCTTGTAGAGAGGCATTTGATGAGCCATGAGCATGCGCTTAAGTCCGAAAACAAAGCGGTAGTAATCAGCGAGGAAGAAATAGCCTCTATTATGGTTAATGAGGAGGATCATCTGCGTATACAGGTGATGAAATCCGGGCTTGATTTGTCAGAAGCAAATAATATTATTAATAATATCGACACCTCTTTATCTAAAGGATTGCCGTTTGCTTTTTCTGATGAATTAGGGTATTTGACAGCCTGTCCGACAAATGTAGGGACGGGAATGCGCGGTTCGGTAATGCTCCATTTGCCGGCTTTAGTAATGACTAAGCAGATAAATAAAGTTTTGGCGGCAATTACCAAGTTATCTTTTGCTACCCGCGGGCTTTACGGTGAAGGAACGCAGGCCGCCGGAAATTTTTTTCAGATTTCCAATCAAGTATCTTTAGGGCAGAATGAAGAAGAAATTATCGAGAATATCAAGGCTATAATCCGGCAGATTGTTGAGCAGGAGAATATGGCAAGGAGCGCGTTAATGCAGAATAACCGCCAGATTTTAGAGGACCGCATTTACCGCGCCTTCGGTATTTTAAAAAGTGCCTATATTATCAACAGCGCGGAAACAATAGAAATGCTTTCAATGCTAAGGCTGGGACAGGACCTCGGTATCATTAAAAATATTGACCGTAGGTTGATAAATGAACTTTTTATATTGACTCAGCCGGCGCACCTGCAGAAGATTGAGGCAAAAAAATTGTCGGCTCAAGAACGCGATGTTAAACGCGCCGCATTAATCAGGAGCAGGTTAGGATAAAAGAAAGTTTGCAGTGCAGATAAAAATTAGTGGGAATTTGTAGTTGATTGTCCCGATAACAAAGCACTTCAAAATTTGTTCCAAATTTTTTTGTTGTTATCGGGATCAATTCGCCCCGAAGCTTCGGGGCTCATTGAGGAGAACAGTAATGGCAATGTTTAATCGTTTTACTGAAAGGGCAAGAAAAGTAATTATTCTGGCAAAAGAGGAAGCCAGGCGTTTTAATCATGATTATATCGGTACGGAACATATTCTTTTGGGCCTTATACGTGAAGGTGAAGGGGTGGCGGCGGCGGTGCTGCAGAAGATGGGCTTAAGCCTTGAAACGATAAGGATAGAGGTAGAAAAATTAGTAAAACCCGGGCCGACAACTCAGATTTTAGGCGATATTCCCTTTACTCCCCGGTCAAAGAAGGCACTTGAGCTTTCCGCGGAGGAAGCAAGGTCTTTGGGGCATAATTATATCGGTACGGAACATATTCTTTTGGGCCTTATCCGTGACGGTGAAGGCGTGGCTTTTCAGGTGTTGATTAATTTAGGCCTGGACTTGGAAAGGGTCAGGCAGGAAATAATGGATATATTAGGTTCTGCTACTCCGGGTTTTGGAGTGAGCGGCGGGCCTGAGACCAAGACAAAAACTCCGGCCTTGGATGCTTTTGGACGTGATTTAACCGCTCTGGCCAAGGAAGGGAAATTAGACCCGGTGGTCAACCGTAAGAATGAAACTAACCGCGTTATTCAAACTTTAAGCCGGCGCACTAAGAATAATCCGGTGCTCTTAGGCGAAGCCGGCGTGGGAAAGACAGCTATTGTTGAAGGGTTGGCACAGGCGGTAGTCAGCGGAAACGTCCCCGAAGTTTTACATAATAAAAGAATTATTGTTTTGGATCTGGCTTTGATGGTTGCCGGCACTAAATACCGCGGCCAGTTCGAAGAGAGAATCAAGGCGGTAATGGATGAAATTAAACGTTCTAAAGAGGTAATTATTTTTATAGATGAACTGCATACTTTGGTGGGAGCGGGTGCTGCCGAAGGGGCAATTGATGCTGCCAGTATTTTAAAGCCTGCTTTGTCGCGGGGCGAAATACAATGTATAGGTGCTACGACCTTGGGTGAATATAGAAAACACATCGAAAAGGATGCGGCGCTGGAAAGGCGGTTTCAGACAATATTTGTCGAGCCGCCTACGGTTGAGCAGACTATTGAAATTTTAAGGGGCCTGCGTGACAGGTACGAAGCTCACCACCGCGTTGAATTTCTTGATGAATCTTTAGAGGCGGCGGCGAAGTTTTCAGATAGGTATATCACCGGCAGGTTTTTGCCGGATAAAGCCATTGATTTAATTGATGAGGCCGGTTCGCACGCAAGATTAAAAGTACTTACCGCCCCGAAAGAAATAAAAGATTCAGAACAGAAATTAGAGCAGTTTAAGAAAGAGAAAGAAAGTTTGGTCCGTTCGCAGGATTTTGAAAAGGCCGCCTCATTAAGAGACGAGGAGAAGAAGGTAAGGGCCGACTTGGAAAATCTTAATAAAAAATGGATCCAGGAGCGCGATCAGATGCGCCCGCAGATAAACACAGAAAGCATTGCCGCTATTGTTTCGCAATGGACAGGGATTCCGGTTATTCGCCTTGAGGAAAAAGAGTCGGAGCGCCTGATGCATATCGAAGGAAAAATTAAAGAGCGGGTGGTAGGGCAAGAGGAGGTAATTACATCTATTGCCCGGGCGATCCGGCGTTCGCGCGCCGGTATTAAGGATCCGCGCCGGCCCATTGGTTCGTTTATTTTTCTGGGGCCGACCGGCGTCGGTAAGACTCTCCTTGCCCGTACTATTACCGAGTTTATGTTCGGTGATGAAAATGCTTTAATTCAAATTGATATGTCTGAATATATGGAAAAATTTAATGTTTCGCGCCTGATCGGCGCGCCTCCAGGATACGTCGGTTATGAAGAAGGAGGGCAGCTTACCGAGAAAGTAAGGCGCCGCCCTTATGCGGTAATTCTTTTAGATGAAATTGAAAAAGCGCATCCGGATGTTTTTAATTTATTGCTTCAGGTTTTTGAAGACGGCCGCCTTACCGACAGCTTCGGCAGAAAGGTCGATTTCAGGAATACTATTATTATTATGACTTCTAACATAGGGACTGAAATTTTACGCAAACAAGGTTCCTTGGGTTTTAAGTCTCAGGGCGAAGAAGTTACTTATCAGGATATGAAGAATAAGCTTCTTGATGAAGTCAAGCGTATATTCAAACCCGAATTTTTAAACAGGATTGATGATATAATAGTATTCAGGTCTCTTGCGCGCGAAGATTTACACAGGATAATTGAGATTGAGCTTAATGAATTAGCTAAGCGCCTTACCGAACAGAAGATTACCCTTGATGTCTCTTCCGAAGCAAAGGAGCTGCTGATTGAAAAGGGCTTTGACATCCAGTACGGAGCACGCCCTTTAAAAAGGACAATCCAGCGTTATCTGGAGGATCCTTTAGCGGAAGAAATTATTTCCGGAAAGATTAAAGGAGCAAGCAGCGTCAAAGTGCTGCGTAAGAAAGATGAGCTTATTTTTGAGCCGAAATAAATATGCGATACTTATTTGAGGTTTTTGGCAGAAAAGTAATGGTAATCTTTGATTATACCGGAGGTGTATTTAAGCTTTTCTCTCAGACATTTTTTTATATTTTTAAGCCGCCTATAAAGAGCGAAAGAACTTTTGAGCAGATGAAAAAGATAGGCGTAGACAGCCTGTTGATTGTCTCGATTGTGGCGGTTTTTACCGGCATAATCTTGGCTCTGCAGACCGCTTATCAGATGCAAAAATTGTCTTCGGAGATTTATATCGCCAATATCGTAGCGCTTTCTTTGGTGCGTGAATTAGGGCCGGTTTTAACCGCTCTTATCGTCGCTGGAAGGAGCGGCGCGGGTATTACTGCTGAAATAGGCACTATGACGGTAACCGAACAGGTAGACGCGCTCTATACTTTAGCCAGTAACCCCGTCAAATATTTAGTGGTACCAAGATTCTTAAGCCTTGCTTTTGTGCTGCCTGTGCTTACCCTCTATTCTGATTTAATCGGCGTATTCGGCGGATATTTTATCGGCGTTTACAGGCTGGGTATTGCTTCGAATATGTATATCACGCTTACTTTTGACGCGTTAGCTTTTAAGGATTTATTTACCGGGTTATTAAAAGCGTTATTTTTCGGGATGATTATTGCTATAGTAGGTTGTTTTGAAGGTTTAAAGGCTGAGGGAGGTGCTGAAGGCGTAGGTAAAGCGACTACTACTTCGGTGGTTATCTCATTCGTAGCGATTATTGCCGCCGATTGCTTCTTTACGTTTTTATTTTACGTTTTAGGGCAGTAGGCGCAGATTGCGCAGATTTTTCCCGCTTACTTGCAAGCCAGAAGGCAGTGGTTTGGCTTTCAATATAGCCAAAGCCACAAGCCAGAAGGCAGTGGTTTGGCGCGCAATTTGCCAAAGCCATTTAAGTTGAAGCGGGATCCCGCTATGCGGGAAAAAGCGATTACACAGATTATTTTTGCCGCTAAAATCAGTGTAATAAGTGATATTATGATAGAAATCATCGGCGTACATAAATCATTTAGTAGCCACAAGGTTTTAGATGGCGTAGGCCTTAAAATAGAAAAGGGAAAGACTAAGGTGATTATCGGTAGGTCCGGCTGCGGGAAATCGGTCTTGCTTAAACATATCGTGGGTTTAATTCGTCCGGATACGGGGGTTATTAAGGTTGATGGCGTTGCGATAGGTAAACTTAAAGAGAAGGAATTAAATAAAGTACGCATGAAGATAGGCATGGTTTTTCAGGGCGGGGCGCTTTTTGATTCTTTAACCGTTGCCGAAAATGTAGCCTTTGTTTTAAACGAACATACAGAATTGGATGAGGCAACTATTGCTGAACGCGTGAAAGAATCGCTAAGCTTGGTGGGCCTGCATGCCATAGAGGATTTTATGCCTTCAGAATTATCCGGAGGGATGAAAAAGCGCGTAGCTCTTGCGCGGGCAATCTGCATGCGGCCGCAGATTATTCTTTATGACGAGCCGACTACAGGGGTTGACCCCATCACCGCAGATGCCATAAATGACCTTATCCGGGAATTACAGGCAAAATTAAAAATAACTTCGGTAGTAGTAACGCATGATATGACTAGCGCTTATAAAGTCGGCGACCACATGGCTATGCTTTATCAGGGTAAAATCATTGCCGAGGGGACTCCGGAGGAAATAAAAAATACACATAACCCGGTAGTAAAACAATTTATTACCGGAGCGGCTGTTGGGCCTATTACTGAAACGGAACATTTGGTGTTTGGGCACCTTAAGTAAGTTTTAATTTTCAGCGTTTAGCGGTTATGGCTTTGGCTATATGGAAAGCCAAACCATTGCCTTACCGGCTTATGGCTTTGGCTATATGGAAAGCCAAACCATTGCCTTACCGGCTTATGGTATAGCGTTTAGAATATTTATCGGGATTTTACTATACGCTATACGCTATACGCTATACGTTACAATGGGGGTGGGGCGTGACACAAAGGACAAGAATAGAAGCAAAGGTAGGCATATTTGTTTTTGTGGCGTTGGTTATTTTGGTATATTTTGTTACTAAAATCGGCGACATCCGCCTTTTAAGTACCGGTTACAATCTTAAGGTTTTCTTCGGGTTTGCCAATGGGCTTAAAGTAAATTCCCCGGTGCGCGTTGCGGGTGTTGACGCAGGCGAAGTAAAGAAGATAAATGTATATTTTGACCCGCAAACCAAGAAGACGCGGGTTGAAATAGCTTTTTGGGTAAAGAAAGATACTCAGATTCCCCGCGATTCCGAAGTGATGATTAATACCCTTGGCCTTTTAGGCGAAAAATACCTAGAGGTAATTCCGGGAAGCGATTATACTACTTTATTTAAGGACGGCGATGTTTTATTAGGGGATGACCCTGTCTCGATGGAGGAAATAGGTAACCTAGGCCGCCGGATTGCTACGAAATTAGAAGAAAGTATTGATTCCCTAAATAAAGTCATTAAAGACGAAGAACTGCGGCTTTCTCTAAAACAGGCAGTGAGTAATCTTAATCAGGTAGGCCAGGAACTAAACACAGTTTTAGATAAGATAAATAAAGGCGAAGGTATGATTGGTAAGCTTATATATGATGACAGCCTTTATCAGGACTTAGACAGCTTTGTAAATGATTTAAAAGCCCATCCTTGGAAGTTATTGTTCCGGCCCAAAGAAGAATCAGGAAAATAAAATGAAGCCCCGAACTATTTTTACCTGCCAGGCCTGCGGCTACCAAGCGCCTAAATGGCAAGGTAAATGCCCGGATTGCAATAATTGGAATTCTTTTGCCGAAGAAGATTACGCTGAGCCTAATATAACAGATAGGAAGGCTAATCCTGTTTTTGTTGCCAGTAAGGAAGAGCCGGTATTGCTTGAAGATATTGAGTCTATAGCGGATAAACGTATTGTTACTAGGCTTACAGAATTAGACGGTGTTTTAGGCGGCGGGATTGTTCCGGGTTCGGTTACCTTATTGGCGGGAGATCCGGGGATAGGTAAATCTACGCTGGCCCTCCAGGCCGCTGAGAGCTTATCAGCAAACGGGCATAAAGTATTATATATAAGCGGCGAAGAGTCTATCAAGCAGGTAAAACTACGGGCGGACCGCCTCATAAAAAAAGAAAGCGCTAATTTTTATCTGTTGAACCAAACGGACCTAAATTTAATCGCCGAATCTATAAAGAAAATTTCGCCTGTGTTTGTCGTTATTGATTCTATTCAGGCAATAAGTAATTCTGCTATTTCGGCTGGCTGCGGCAGTGTTTCTCAAGTGCGTGCGTGCGCTGGCGGCCTGACTAATCTGGTAAAAAGTTTAAATACTGCTTTATTCATTATCGGCCATGTGACCAAGGAGGGGGCGATTGCCGGGCCGCGCGTATTAGAACATATCGTAGACACAGTTTTGTATTTTGAAGGCGAGAGATATTCGGTTTATAGGATATTAAGGGCTGTAAAAAACAGGTTTGGTTCAACCAACGAAATAGGCGTTTTTGAAATGACAAATACAGGATTAAAAGAAGTATCCAATCCTTCGCAGGTTTTTTTAACCGAGCGGCCCAAGGGCGCATCCGGTTCTATGGTAGTATGTGCTATGGAAGGCTCGCGCCCGATACTTGCTGAAATTCAGGCATTGGTGACACGGGGAAGTTTTGGATTCCCTCAGCGTAAGGCCGAAGGCATAGACTATAACAGGCTTTCTCTCTTAACCGCGGTATTAGAAAAAAGGATAGGGTTAAACCTAGGCACGGAAGATATTTTTATTAATGTGGCGGGAGGGTTAAAACTGGAAGACCCGGCTTGCGATTTGGGGATTATAATTGCCACAGCTTCAAGTTTTAAGAATAAAGCGGTACCCTTCGATTTGGTGGCTTTAGGAGAAGTGGGCTTGGCGGGAGAGGTGCGCAGTGTAACTTATGCAAATTTAAGAGTTTCTGAGGCGGAAAAACTCGGTTTTAAAAGATGTATTTTACCTGAAAGCAATCTTAAAGATGCTGCGCTAAAAACAAAAAAAAACAAGATTGAATGTATCGCCGTGTCTACTATTAAAGAAGCGTTAGATATAGTCTTGGTTTAGTATATTTTTATTAATTTAGGGAGGATTTATTATGACTATAAGTTTTATCCGTATTTTTTTTATCATTGGGAGCGTAATAGTCGGTTTTCAGTTAGGTTCCATTACCGGTTCAGGGTTTATAGGCGCAGGTGTTGCCTTGGTGATTTCCGGTTTTATCGTGAGCCTGGAAAGAGGGATGCGCCGCATCTCAGTCCGGGGGCTTTCAAGCGCTGTTTTCGGTTTGCTTTTAGGTTTAATTATTGCTAAGCTTGTTTCAGACGCCTTGGAGATCCTAGAGCCCAGCATGGCATTTTTTACCCGTATAATTTCAACGTTAGTCTTTTCGTATATGGGAATGTCTTTTGCGCTCAGAGGGAGAGAAGATTTCAGCCTTATTATTCCCTATGTACGCCTAAGGAGGTATGAACAGGAATCAGACTTAGTTATTCTGGATACAAGTGCCCTTATTGACGGAAGAGTTGTGGATATATGCAAAACGAAATTCGTTGCTGCGCGTTTGGTAATTCCGCGCTTTGTTTTAAAAGAACTGCAGCAGGTTGCTGATTCATCCGATTACATTAAAAGGCAGCGTGGCAGGCGCGGCCTGGATATATTGCATTCGATGCAGAAAAACTCCCCTACAATAAACCTTACTATTCACGAAGATGATTTTCCTGAAACTCAGGATGTGGATGCCAAAATCGTAAGGCTTGCCAAGCTTCTTGATGCCAAAGTTGTTACTTTGGATTTTAACTTAAATAGGGTAGCGGAGATTCAGGGCGTTACCGTTTTAAATATCAATGACCTGGCTAATGCTTTAAAGCCGGTAGTTTATCCGGGCGAGATAATGGAAGTAAAGCTAATTAAGGAAGGCAAAGAGCATAATCAGGCGGTAGGCTATTTAGACGACGGCACAATGATAGTGGTTGAAGACGGAAGGCGTTTTATCACTCAATCCGTGCGGGCCGAAGTTACCTCCGTGCTTCAGACGCAGGCAGGAAGGATGATTTTTGCAAAGTTAGAACAAGTGAATTCATCCGCTAAGAAGCATTAATAAATTAATGCCTAAGCCTGTAAAGATAGAAGCGATTGTCCCTGCGGCCGGCTTGGGCGTAAGGCTAAAAACCGCTGTTGCTAAACCGTTTGTACGTATTGACGATTGCGCGATTATTATTCGCGCGTTAAGGGTATTAAGCAGGAATGCGGCTATTTCTAAAATTATAGTCCTTGCGCATAATAAGAATTTAGCGAAGGTCAGAAGGTTAATAGAAGCAGATGGGCTTTCTAAGGTGAAGTGTGTAAGGCGCGGCGGGAAGACGCGCAGGGATTCGGTTGCAGCAGGCTTAAAACTTTTAGATAAAGATACCGACTTTGTTTTAATTCACGACGCAGCGCGCCCGTTTGTGACTGGCGAGATTATTTCCCGCGTAGTTTCGGGCGCACAGGATTGCGGTGCCTGTATTGCCGGGGTTCCTCTAAAGCCAACGATTAAAAGTATCAAGTATCCCCGGATGCTTCGGGGCAGGCAAGTATCCCCGGATGCTTCGGGGCAGGCAAGTATCGAGAAAAAGAATATTTTTGTTGATAAAACTTTAGATAGAAGAAATATCTGGGAGATACAGACGCCGCAGGTTTTTAGGCGGGACTTAATAATAAAAGCCCATAATAAATTTAAGAATTTGGATGCGACTGACGATGCCTATTTGGTAGAAAAATTAGGCTATAAAGTTAGAGTTTGCGAAGGCTCATATTTTAATATAAAAATTACTACTCCGGAAGATTTGGTGTTTGCAGAGGTGATAGCAAAGAGGGTTAAGCCTGCCTGCCGGCAGGCAGGGATTAAGCGGTAAGGGTTGAGTTGTTTAAATTAGAAAGTTATGCAATATCGCGTAGGTATCGGTTATGATATCCACCGCCTAGTTGAAGGCCGCAGGCTGTTTTTGGGCGGAGTAGAGATTCCTTTTGTTTTGGGGCTACTGGGGCATTCTGACGGTGACGTACTTCTACATGCGCTATGTGATGCGTTGTTGGGGGCTTTAGGTTTGGGAGACATTGGCGAGCATTTTCCCGATACTGACCCACAATATGACGGTATCTCCGGTATAGAATTATTAAAACAAGTTGCGGAATTGGTGGAGAAGAAAAAATTTAAGATCAATAATGTAGATATGGTATTAGTTGCCGAAGAGCCGAAGCTTTTGCCTTTTAAGAGAGAGATACGGGAAAAAATATCAACTATCCTTAGAATGAAAGAAGAAGATATAAGTATAAAAGCAAAAACCAACGAAGGCCTAGACGCATTAGGTAGAAAAGAAGCGATTGCCGCTTATGCAGTAGCGGCGGTTGTGAAAGGGGATGACTAATATGACACTTTTTTTAAAAATATTGCTTATCCTTATAACGTTTTATATTGTAAAAATAATTTTAGTAAGTGTATTTTTCTATAATGAAATTAAGGCCGCGCAGAAAAAAGACCCAGCGGCAAAGAGTTTTTTAGAGGTGCTTTTGCTTTACCCTGGGCTACACGCTTTAATCAGCCATCGTATTGCGCACTTTTTTTATGGGTTAGGCTTGTTTCTGCTCGCCCGTTTAATCAGCCAATTCGCGCGCCACGTTACCGGTATAGAAATTCATCCCGGCGCTCAAATCGGAAAAAGGTTTTTTATTGACCACGGTATGGGTGTAATAATTGGCGAAACCGCTGTTGTCGGCGATGATGTCCTTTTATATCAAGGCGTTACTCTTGGAGGGACGGGTTTGCAGAAAGGCAAACGCCATCCGACAGTTGGTAACAATGTGGTTATCGGCGCAGGGGCAAAGGTATTAGGCAATATCAGGGTGGGCGATAATTCTTATATCGGCGCAAATGCCGTGGTGATTAAGGATGTGCCGGATAATTCTACAGTGGTAGGCGTTCCGGGGAGAATTACCAAGCAAGACGGCAAAAAGATAGATATCAGCTTAGACCACATCCATATCATTGACCCGATACTGCAGAATATGGAGGATTTAGAAAAGAGAATAGAGAAGTTAGAAGGTAAATAAAATGGCTACAGGTTTGAAGCTTGTAGCTTGTAGCATGAAGCGAGTAATATGCCAATTTATATCTATAATTCCCTCACCCGTAAAAAAGAGAAATTTGTTCCGCTATCCCCGCCAAAAGTTAATATCTATACCTGTGGCGTAACTGTTTATGATGACTGCCATATTGGCCACGCCCGAAGCCTTTATATCTTTGACCTAATGCGGCGTTATTTAGAATACCGCGGTTTTAAAGTTAACTTTGTACGCAATATTACCGATATTGACGATAAGATTATTAACCGCGCGAAGGAGCTTAAAGTTGATTGGAAGGGGTTGTCGGAAAAATATATTTCCAGATATTACGAAGATTTAGCGGCTTTAGGGATTAGTGAAGCGGATTGTGAGCCGCGCGCTACGGAAAATATCCCTGAAATGATTAAATACATTGAGGTTTTGATAAATAAGGGGTATGCCTATGTTACTGAAACCGGCGTATATTTCAGCGTGCGTAAATTTAATGATTACGGTAAATTATCCGGCCAGGCAATAAAAGAGATGTTTAGCGGTGTACGTAAAGAATCGGATGAGACCAAAAAAGACCCGTTGGATTTTGCTTTATGGAAGATGTCTAAGCCTGATGAGCCATTCTGGGATAGTCCTTGGGGCAAGGGCCGCCCCGGATGGCATATAGAGTGTTCGGTGATGAGTCAGAAGTTTTTAAAGTCCGAGACGCTGGATATCCATGCCGGAGGGCGCGACCTGATTTTCCCCCACCATGAAAATGAGCTCGCCCAGGCAGAGGCGCTCACTGGTAAGCCTTTTTCTAATTATTGGATTCACCACGGCCTTTTGACGATTAATGCTCAAAAAATGGCTAAGTCGTTGGGGAATTTTATTACCATTAAAGATTTTATCGCTAAATATAAAAACGCGGATTTATTAAAATTATTCTTTTTATCGGCGCATTATTCGCATCCCATAGACTACACGGAAGAAAAAATAGAAGAGGCGAAAAAGGCATTAGAGCGGATTGCGATATTGATTGATAAGATAGAAAAAAAGGTATCAGGTATCAAGTATCAAGTATCAAGTAAAAAAAATACGGAAATAGAAGAAATTAAAAATAAATTTATCGAGGCGATGGATGATGATTTCAATACACCGCAGGGGCTGGCAGCAATCTTTGATTTGGTAAATGCCGCTAATAAGAATATAGAAAATACGGATTTTATTTTGCCGGCCAAGCGCGTATTGTCGGAGCTATTGGGTATATTCAAGATATCCTTAAAAAAAGAAGAAATTTTTGATACTGAGATAGAAGCAAAAATATTAGAAAGAAACAGCGCGCGCGCGAATAAAAATTTTGCCCTTTCCGATAAAATCCGTAAGGAATTAGAGCAAAAAGGCATAATTTTAGAAGATACAAAAGAAGGCACAACTTGGCGCAGGAAGATATGAAAGGTAAATTTATTACATTTGAAGGGCCGGAAGGGTCGGGAAAAAGCACGCACACGAAATTGCTCTGTGAATATCTAAGGGATAAGAACGTAGATTTTGTTTATGTGCGCGAGCCGGGCTCAACTAAGATAGGCGAAAAGATAAGAGCCATTCTTTTAGACGCCGAAAATAAAGAAATGTCCGATATTACCGAAGTATGCCTTTATATGGCGGCGCGCGCTCAATTGGTTAAAGAGGTAATTCTGCCGGAGCTAAAGAAAGGTAAGGTTGTGATATCGGACAGGTTTTTAGACGCCACCATTGCTTATCAGGGCTATGCCGGGGGATTAGATATTGAGTTAATAAAAGCAATTGGTAACGCCGTTACTTTGGGAATAAAGCCGGATTTAACTATTCTTTTAGATAATGATTTAGGTAGAGGTCTAAACCAGCGCGGGAAAATTAATGACCGCATTGAAAATAAACCGCTAGCTTATCATAAGAAAGTGCATTTTGGCTATATGGAATTAGCCAAGAGAGAACCGGCGAGGATTAAAATTGTCTATCAGGAAACAGAGATAATTAAGACGCAAGAGAAAATAAGGGAATTAGTGGATAAGATATTGAGAGTATAATAAATATGTCTTTCAGTGATATAAAAGGCCATAGCGTTCAGATTAGGAGCTTGCTGGAGAATTTAAGGAATAATCGGCTTGCCTCTGCGTATTTATTCAGCGGTCCGGAAGCAATCGGCAAAAAAATGACCGCGTTGAATTTTGCTAAGTTTATTAATTGCCCCGTTCGAAATGACGTTCCGCCGAATGGCGGGACTATTTCAAACGGGGTAAACCAGGCTTTAGATGATTCTTGCGGTGAGTGCCCGAGTTGCAAAAAAATAGACAGTTTGCAGCACCCGGACGTATTTTTAATTACCTCAGAGGCAGAAAAGGATGCGGAAACCAGCCTTTTAGGTAAAAAAGAGGCAAGCAGGGCTATAAAAATAGAGCAGGTTAAGGAGATGGAAAAAAGAAGCGCTTTTAGGCCGTATGAGGCAAAATACAAGGTATTTATTATTGATCAGGCAGAGAATATGACGCAGGAAGCATCGGATGCCCTGCTTAAAACTTTGGAAGAGCCTCCGAAAGATACTATTTTTATTCTTGTCAGCGCCAACGAAAAATTACTTTCCGCAACTATTCTTTCCCGCTGCCGCAGGATAAAATTCAATGCCTTGGCTTTAGAAGAGATGAAAGAAATATTAATGGAATGCTATCACTTAGACGAGAAGAAGGCGCATTTTTTGAGCTGTTTTTCACAGGGCAGGCTGGCTTTAGCACTTGAAATAAAAGATAAAGATATTTTAAGGGAAAAGAACTCGTTAATTGAAGATTTTATTTATAAAAGGATAGATTTTAGGGATAGGCATGACGCGCAGTATAAGCTGAATTTGTTTTTAAGCTGGTTTAGGGATTTGCTGTTACTTAAGCTTAAGGCCCGCCCGACTTTAATTAACATAGATAAGGAGGCGTATCTTATGAAAAATAAGGATAGCTACAGTATACCCGAATTAAAAGACTGTATCGGGTTTATCTATAAAGCGTTATTTTATTTAGAAAGGAATATTAATCTAAGGCTGCTTACTAGCTTAACGAGGATAAAATTATGCAAAACGTAGTGCAAGTGCGCCTGCGGGAAGCAGGGCAGACTCTGTATTTTATTTTTGATAAAATTACCCTTAAGGCCGATGATTACGTGATTGTAGAAGCGGACAGGGGCATTGATTATGGCCAGGTTGTTACTGATCCGGAAATACTTTCTAGTCCTGCAAGGGCGGGTCTTCCTGTACATTTAAAGGAAAGGCCTAAGGAAAAGTTAGAAGACGGCATAAAGAAAGTTTTACGCTTGGCAACGCCGCAGGATATAAAGCAAATTCAGCAAAACAAACAAAAAGCGAAAGAGGTATTCTCTTCCTGCACAAAAAAGATTGAAGAACATAAATTAGATATGAAGCTGGTGGACGCGGAATATTCTTTTGACCGCACCAAGCTCATATTTTATTTTACCGCAAAAGGCAGGGTAGATTTTCGGGAATTAGTTAAGGATTTGGCGCATTTATTTAAGACGCGTATCGAACTCAGGCAGATCGGCGTGCGGGATGAGGCAAAGATTTTCGGAGGCTTCGGCCCATGCGGAAGGGGGCTGTGCTGTGCCAAGTTCTTAAAGGAATTTGAGCCGGTTACAATTAAGATGGCAAAAGAGCAGAATTTACCTTTAAACCCGCCGAAGATTTCCGGCTTATGCGGCCGCTTAATGTGCTGTTTATCCTATGAATACAAGACTTACAAAGACCTATCGCTCGGCCTTCCTCAAGAAGGCGCTAAAGTCGTTTTACCTGAAGGAAAAGGCAGCGTATTAAGCGTTAATCCTTTAAAGGGTACGGCGCTCGTAGAATTAGAAGACGGAAGGCATATCACTGTTAGCTATAAAGGAACCCCCGTTAGAGATAACGGGAAAACTATTTTATAGTAAGAGTAAATTTAGGAAGCAGGAGCATTTTTAAAAGGCACAGGTTTGATAGACGCCCCGAAGTTTCGGGGCTATCTCTAACGGGGCAAGAATGACCAAATTTTACCTGACCACCCCTTTATATTACGTCAATGCCGCCCCGCATATAGGGCATTCTTATACTAATATCGCCGCAGATATTCTTGCCAGATATAAGCGCAAGTCCGGTTTTGATGTTTTATTTCTGACCGGTACCGACGAACATGGCCAAAAAGTAGAGCGTTCGGCAATTGAGGCAGGGCTTTCGCCGATAGAATTTGCTTACCAGACTGTCGGGAAATTTAAAGACTTATGGCAAAAGTTAGATATTTCTTACAATGATTTTATCCGTACAACTGAAGGGCGCCATATTAAAGCTGTGCAAAAAGTATTAGATATTCTTTATAAGAACGGCGATATCTATGAGGCAAAATATGAGGGCTGGTATTGTACGCCTTGCGAGACATTTTGGACAGAGGCAGGCGAGGATAGCCCGGTTTGCCCGGATTGTAAGCGTAAATTAGAACATATCAGCGAGACAAATTTTTTCTTTAAGCTTTCTAAATATCAGGATTGGTTGATTGATTATTTTAAGGCGCATCCAGATTTTGTCCTGCCCAGTTTTCGTTACAATGAGGCATTAAGTTTTATCATGCAAAATAAGCTTGAAGATTTGTGTATTTCCCGGCCTAAGTCGCGGATGAACTGGGGTATAGAGGTGCCTTTTAGTAAAGAACACGTTACCTATGTCTGGTTTGACGCGCTTCTTAACTACATAAGCGCAGTAGGTTTTGAAAACGACCAGAATAAATTTAAGAAATTTTGGCCGGCGGATGTGCATTTTATCGGCAAAGACATCCTGCGTCAGCATGCGATTTACTGGCCGATTATGCTAAAAGCGCTGGATTTAGAGCTTCCAGGGAGGATTATCGCTCATGGCTGGTGGCTCATCGGTGAGCGTCATGAAAAAATGTCTAAATCTAAGGGTAATGTTGTTGATCCGATTGAAATGGTAGAAAAATTTGGCGTGGACAGCTACCGTTATTTTTTGCTACGCGATGTCCCTTTCGGCTTGGACGGAACTTTCTCTGAAAGTTCGATTATTAAGCGTTATAATTCTGATTTGGCTAATGATTTAGGAAATTTAGTCTATCGCACTTTGACAATGGTTGATAAATATTATTCCGGTAATATCCCGCCTTGTTTAAATTTGGCCCACAACGCTTTGATACGTAAAAAATTAAAAGAGCTGCCTCAACGGATAGGGCAGTATATGGAGAACTTAGAATTTTCCAGCTCCTTAGGGGCGATATGGGAAGTTATAAACTTAGCCAATAAACACGTTGAAGAAACCAAGCCTTGGAATCTGGCCAAAGAAAATAAGCACGATGAGCTAAAGGATTTTATCGCCCTCTTAGTTGAGGTGATAAGAGGCGTTGCCGAAGAGCTTGCTCCGTTTATGCCTGAGACCGCCGAAAAAATTAAAGCCCAATTTTTAGCCGATAAGGCGATAAAAGGCGCGCCCCTTTTCCCAAGAATAGACGTTACGAAGTGATGAGTTAGAAGTTATAAGTGATGAGTTTCTTGAGTTTTTAAACTTATAACGCATAATTTATAATTTATAACTTCTTATTATGCTAATCGACACCCATTGTCATTTGGATTTTCCCGAATTTGACGCCGACAGGGAAGAGGTAATTAGGCGAGCGAAAGATTCAGGTGTTGAATACATAATTAATGTCGGCTCAAGCCTAGAAAATAGCCGCGCGGCAGTAAAGCTTTCTAAAGAATATCCCGCGGTATTTGCCTCTGTTGGTATTCATCCTCATGATGCCAAAGATTTTTCCGAAGATAATCTTTTAGAAATAAAAGAACTATCTAAAAACCCAAAAGTTATAGCCATAGGCGAAGTTGGCCTTGATTTTTACCGTAATCTTTCCGAAGAGAGTGTGCAGGAAGAGGTATTTAGGAAATTTATCGGTTTGGCTAAAGAGCGCAATCTTCCTTTAATTTTTCACTGCCGAGAGGCTAAGGCGGATTTCCTGCGTATTTTAAAAGAAGAGAGCTTTCCGCAAATGCGGGGAGTAATGCATTGTTTTTCCGGAGATAAAGATTTTCTAAGAGAGTGCCTTGATTTAGGTCTTTATGTTTCTTTTACATGTAATGTCACTTATAAAAAAGCGGATAATTTATGCCAAGTGCTCAAGCTCGTACCGCAAGACAAATTGATGTTGGAGACCGATGCCCCGTATCTCTCCCCGGAAGGCTTCCGCGGAAAGCGCAATGAGCCCTATCAGGTAAAACTCCTTGCCGAAACAATCGCTAAAATCAGAAGCGTTACTTTTGGCGAAATAGCAGAAGCTACAACTGTAAATGCGAAGAAGCTGTTTGGGTTAGATATTTAAAACGGTAGGCTAGCCCCAGACGTAGCCGCAAGCCGAGCCGGACATGCGGACAAATGTTTATGCGGAGGGAGGGAGTTGAACCCTCATACCTTACGGCACAGGCTTCTGAGACCTGCGTGTCTGCCATTTCACCACCTCCGCGCTTAAAGTTTATTTAGTATACCCCATCTTAACTGCCTCGTCAATAATCTATCTCAAAAATTTGGATTGAAGCAGGGTGCCTTTACTGGTATAATAGGCTTATGTTAGAAGCTTTTTTAACCTCTTTTAAAAGCACGAGTTTTGCGGTCTTTGAAATACTTATTTTGGGGTTTATCGGGTTTATAATCCTGAAGCGAAACATTATCAGTCCAAATGGGTTAGATATAATCAGTAAATTGGTAGTTGAGGTAACGCTTCCGCTTTTTGTCTTTACTCAGCTTCTTTTAAGATTTAAATTTTCGCTTTATCCTAACTGGTATGTTTTTCCGTTTATCAGTCTGGTTATTAATTTCTGTGGCTTTATTATAGGCTTTATTTTGCTTAAAATCGGCCTAAAGTCTTTGCCCCAGAAAAGAGAATTTTTGGCGCTTTCGGCTTTTCAAAATTCAGGCTATCTGGTAATTCCTTTAGTGGCAACACTTCTGCCTAAAGACCGCGCGGATGAACTTTTAATTTATTTATTTTTATTTTTATTAGGGTTTAACCTTTTGGTTTGGTCTTTTGGCGTATATTTACTTTCCGGCCACAAAAGAAAAGGATTTGAATTGGGAAGTTTATTTAGCCCTGTCGTAGTAGCAATACTGCTCGGCCTTTTATTCAGTGGTTTTGGGGTAGGCGGATATATTCCGGATATGGTAGTTAGGCCGCTTAAATTAATCGGCGAATGCACCATTCCCTTAGCGATGTTGGTAGTAGGAGGAAGCCTTGCCTTGATAGATTTTTCCAGGGCGGCAATGAAAATAAGCGTTTTAATTAATATTCTCCTGGCAAAATTAATACTCGTTCCGGCTTTAGCTTTGTTTGTTATCTATAAGTTTAAGCCGCAGGGCTTAATCGGATTATTGATTATTATAGAAGCGGCAGTGCCTTCGGCAACTTCTCTTTCGTTGATCAGCCGGCATTATAAAGCCAAAGACGCGGATTTTATTAATCAGGGGATTTTCTGGACGCATATATTCAGCATTTTTACCTTACCTTTATTCTTAAGTCTGTTTTCTGTAATTAGTAACGCATAATGGATAGCGTAGCGTCAATTTCCAATAGGAAGGCTTATCACGACTATCATATCTCTGAAAAGATAGAATGCGGTATTGAACTTATGGGGCAGGAAGTTAAGTCGTTAAGGGAAGGTAAGGCGTCTTTGGCGGAGAGCTTTGCCCGTATTGATAACGGCGAGGTATTCTTATATAATACGCATATAGCCCAATACGAAAAGACCGGGGCGTTTAGAACTGAAAGTTTGCGGGTAAGGAAGCTCCTGTTGCATAAAAACGAGATTAACAAATTGGCAGGAGCGGTTAGCCAAAAGGGTTTTACGCTTATACCGCTTAAAATTTATTTTAATTCACGCGGTATTGCTAAAGTCGAGCTGGGCGTAGCCAAAGGTAAAAACGTTTACGACAAAAGAGAGACGATAAAAAAACGTGAAGTAGATTTGGAGATAAAGCGAGTGATGAGGGGAAGGCAAAAATAACTGATGTGTCGTTAATTGTAAATTGTCCCGTTTCGCCCCTAGAAATTGCGAAGCAATTTCAGGGACTAAGTCCTCGGAATTTCAAAGAAATTCCAGAGGGTCTATAATTTTGACACACTCAACGGGATTAATTCGTCCCGAAGCTTCGGGATTCATTAAGGGGGTGAAAGGTTTCGACTTAGGCAAAGTAGTATTGGTGGCATGTCGGGGTGGCAAGGCAGGCCTCGTTAAAAAGCCTTGCAAAACACAAATGCTGAAAAACCAGCAGAGACATTGACATTTAACAAGCTGATGGCTTCTATTGAAGTCGTTAGGCCTGTGATGTCAATGGTTCCACAAGCGTTACCCTTCATACGGTAACCCGTCTGCCCTCCCTGCCTGTGGGGTGGGGCCAGGCGTCGTAAGCAGGATAGCTTTAGCGTTCTGCCTTTGGCGCTAGAGCAAAACCGTAAAAGGCTGGCCCTTGATTGATTCCGTTTACCGAAGTAATTTTGGGCAAGATTAAAAGGTAAAACTAAACATGTAGAGGCTAATATTGCGATGCTTAGGGACCGCGGTTCGATTCCGCGCACCTCCACCATGCATTTCATTAATGAAATGCATGGTGGATGCCGAAATAAGGTATTTCGGCGCCAATGCCCAATCGCTGATGGCAAAACATAAAAACATACTTTCATTCTTTTTAAGTGCTGCTTGCTGTTTGTTGCTTGCTGCCCTGATGACAGGATGCGCGACCAGTAGGTTATCCCTTGAAGCGTATTCGGTTCCTGCTTTAACTATCAATGGAATAAAATACCTGCCGTTGATTAATATCTGTCAAAAGGAAAACATAAGTTGGGATTATGATGATGCCGCCAGGATAGTTACCTTAACTAAAGAAAACACAACGATAAAATTACTCCTGGATAGCCCTTTGGCGTTAATAGGGGATAAGGTAGAAGATTTAAAAGATGCGGTAAAATTACACAACGGAATAATTGTAGTCCCTTATAGTTTTAAGGCTAACATCCTGCCAAAACTGGTAAAATTTGAAACGCCGGCACAAAAAGGATTGATCGCTCATTATAAGATTAATAAAATCTGTATTGATGCCGGCCACGGCGGAAGGGATCCCGGAGCAATAGGCAGGTATTATGGCTTAAAAGAAAAAAATATAGTTTTGGATATCGCCATGCGGCTGAAGCGCGAATTAAAAGATAAAGGGTTGGAGATAGTAACGACGCGCGCAAGCGATGTATTTATCCCGTTAGAAAAACGCGCAGAAATCGCCAATAAAAACGGGGTGGATTTATTCATTAGCGTGCATGCTAATGCCTCTAAGCGAAAGAGCATATCTGGTTTTGAGGTGTATTATATTAGCGATAGTGCTGATGATCTTGCGCGGGCTTTAACTTTGAGCGAAAGTCGCATAACTTTACCCGAAAAAAAAATAGGGCTGGAAGCAAAAAAATTTTTTCAAGCCAACCTTTCTAAAAATACAAAAACAATACTCTGGGATTTGTTGCTTACGGAAAATCGTTTTGAGTCTGTGGAATTAGCACGGCATATCTCTAGGTTATGTGCTCAGGATGCCGGCGTAAAAGTCTTAGGCGTAAAAGGGGCTGGATTTGCGGTATTAAGGCATACGCAGATGCCCGCGGTATTAGTAGAAGTAGGCTTTCTTTCTAATCACGAAGAAGAAAAATATATGAAGAATGCGTTTTACCGCCAGCAGATTGCCGAAGCATTAGCCTGCGGCATTTTATCATATATAAAAAGCCCGGACAGGAAAATATAAAATAATGGCCAATAATTATCCCATAGGTGTTTTTGATTCAGGCGTAGGCGGGCTTACCGTGGTCAAGGAATTAATCCGCCAGCTTCCTTCGGAAAATATTATTTATTTCGGCGACACGGCCCGTGTGCCTTACGGCATAAAATCCAAAGAAACAGTAATCCGTTTTTCTATTGAGAATATTTTGTTTTTGCTAAAACAAAATGTAAAATTGATTTGCGTAGCCTGTAATACTGTCTCAAGTGTAGCCCTCCCCGCAATTAAAAACCATTTCCGCGTGCCTATTGTCGGGGTGCTTGCCCCTGCAGCAAGAGAAGCAGTTTACGCCACTCAGAATAAGCGTATCGGCGTAATTGGCACTCCCAGCACCATAAAGAGCCGGAGTTATGAAAGTCAAATAAATGAGCTTGACTCTGAGATAAAAGTTTTTAGCGCGGCCACTCCTTTATTTGTGCCTTTAGTTGAGGAAGGCTGGGTAGATACAGATGTAACCAGGGAAGTAGCCAGAGAATATCTCGGCCCATTGACTAATAAAAATGTGGATACGCTTATCTTAGGTTGTACGCATTATCCCTTATTAAGGGAAGTAATTCAGGGGGTTTTAGGTAAAAAAGTAAATTTGATAGATTCAGCTAAGCAGGTTGCTATAGAGGTAAAGAGGATGCTTGCCTGCGAAGACTTGCTTAATGATAGCGCTAAAAAGCCGAGGCATAAGTTTTATGTGAGCGATAATCCGGAATGGTTTACTAATCTAGCCGGTAGATTTCTAGGGCATTCGGTTAAAGACGTCAGCAGGGCGGAGGTCGGCTAATGAGGCAGGCATGTATAATATAAAAATAGAAGCTGTTTTCAGCGCAGCGCATAACCTAAAAGGCTATAAAGGAAAATGCGAGGAGTTGCACGGCCATAACTGGAAAGTAGAAGTGGCGGCGCAAAAAAAGAATTTAGATAAAATCGGCATGGTTTTGGATTTTAAGTACTTGAAAATGGTTGTCAATGAAATCCTGGATGGGCTGGACCATAAATACCTGAATAAGATTTCTTGTTTTAGTAAAGTGAATCCTACTTCGGAGAATATCGCTAAATATGTCTATAGAAAGCTCAAGCCTAAAATATCAATTGTTAAATCTGTAACGGTATGGGAATCAGAAAACTCCTCCGCTACTTATTATGAGTAATGACCCATTCGACTCTGTTCAGGGTCATCCCGAGCGATGGTTCGACTCGCTTCGCTCGCTCACCATCGTGCTGAGCGTAGTCGAAGTACGACTAAAAGGAGTCGAGGGATGAAAAAAGCAGTCATTCTTTTATCCGGCGGATTGGATTCGGCTACAACTTTATTCTGGGCCAAGAACAAAGGGTATAAAGCCCATTGTTTGATTTTTAATTACGGGCAGCGGCATAAGAGGGAGATTGGGTCAGCAGTTAAAATAGCCAAAGCTGCAAAATCCGAATTTCAGATTATTAGAATATCTCTGCCGTGGAAAGGCTCAAGCCTTTTAGATAATAAGATAAATATACCGGTTGCTAAGATGGTAACGGGATCCGTGGTCAACCGAGGAATCCCGAATACATATGTACCGGCAAGGAATACTATTTTTTTAAGTTTCGCTCTTTCGTATGCCGAGGCGATTGGCGCAGGGAGTATTTTTATTGGGGCTAATGCGGTAGATTTTTCTGGTTATCCGGATTGCCGTCCCGGGTATTACCGGATTTTTAACCGCTTGGCAAAAGCCGCTACTAAGAAAGGAGTAGCAGGGGCAAGCATAGAGATAGTTACGCCTCTGATTAGAAAAACCAAAGCAGATATTGTAAGGACGGCAGTTAGGTTGAGGGTGCCGCTGGGCTTGACCTGGTCTTGTTACAAAGGAGGCAAAAAGCCATGCGGCAGATGCGATAGCTGTTTGTTAAGAAAGAAGGGCTTTTCAGCTCTTCAGATGGAGGACCCCGCTTATGATTAAGCCATCGCTTACAGGTAAAGTTTCAGAAGTGTTTTCCAGCATCCAAGGGGAAGGGCTTTATACGGGAGCACGGCAGCTATTTGTGAGGTTCTACGGCTGTAACTTAGACTGTGTTTTCTGTGACACGCAGTTGTCTAGTTATGAAAAATATACGCCGGAGGAACTTTACGGCGTAATTTCAAGGTTTGAGAAAAATTATCACTCTATCAGTTTTACCGGAGGTGAGCCGCTTTTACAGAAGGATTTTTTAAGAGAGGTTCTTAAATTAATAAAGCGTGATGGTATAAAAACTTACCTTGAGACCAACGGGATACTGCATAAAGAACTTCAAGAAGTGATTGATTATATTGATATCATTGCCATGGATTTTAAATTGCCCACCTCGGGAAAACACGAAGAGTATTGGCAGGAGCATAAAAAATTTTTAGAGACCGCCGTTAGAAAAGAAGTTTTTGTTAAATGCATTGTGTGCCTGTCAACTCATGATGAAGATATCGAGAAAGTAATGAGCCTAATAAAAGGCTCTGGAAAAGATATCCCTTTGATTATTCAGCCGAACACATTTGAATTAGGCAGGCGCCTGTTAGATAAAGCCAAGGCGTACCAGGATACTTTATTCCATACTGTTTCTGACGTACGGATTATCCCGCAGGTACATAAGTATCTGGCGGTGCATTAGAAAAAATTTTAAACAGGGTAAATATGCAAAACAAGAAGGCTTCTTATGAAGGCCTGCAGAGTAGTATTCGCAGCCTCAAAACTCCTAAAATAGATGTTTTTAAGAATCAATATAGCGATAAAGATTATATTGTTTCTTTAGATATGCCTGAATTTAGCTGTATTTGCCCAAAGACAGGCTTGCCGGATTTTGCAGTAATAAAGATTGATTATTCCCCTGATAAATATTGCGTGGAACTAAAGTCATTTAAGATGTATACGATTTTTTACCGCAACCTCGGGATATTTCATGAAAATGTAATTAATAAAATTACGGATGATTTCGTAAATGCCGTCAGTCCCAGATGGGTAAAAATCAGCGGTGTGTTTAACCCCCGCGGCGGGATAACAACCAGTGTTGTGCGGGAATACCAGGGGGAATAAATGAGAGATATCAGCGTAAATTTAATAACAACGACAGTAGTGGCTTTGTCTATTCAGGCAAATACCGATTTAAGAGAGGACGTTTTAGGCGAATTAAAAAAAGCTTACCGGAAAGAATCCGAGAAGCGCCCAAAACAAATCTTACGAGAACTGTTGAAGAATGCGGAGATTGCCGCAGAGAGGCAGTTGGCGGTTTGCCAGGATACCGGTATGCCGGTTGTATTTGTAGAGCTTGGCCAAGATATACATATCAGCGGAGGTGATTTTAATGAAGCTATTAATAGAGGAATTACTTTAGGTTATGTAAAAGGTTACCTTAGGGCTTCTATTGTCAACGACCCCCTCAAAAGAAACAAGCCGGGATATTCTCCTGCCGTAATTCATATAGATATTGTTAAGGGTAACAGATTAATGATAACTGTTTCTCCTAAAGGGTTTGGCTGCGAAAACAAATCGCAGTTAATGATGTTTAAGCCGACAGCCGGCATCAGCGACATTAAAAATTTCATAATTGAGGCGATTAAGTCTGCCGGGCCCGATGCCTGCCCGCCGTATGTCTTGGGTGTAGGTATCGGGGGCACTGCAGATTATGCCTGTCTTTTGGCAAAAAAGGCCCTGCTTAGGCCCATAGGGCGTAAGGGTTCGAAATTAGAAGGAGAATTATTAACAAGGATAAACAGGTTAAAAATCGGGCCGATGGGGTTAGGCGGGAAAGCCACTTGTTTGGGTGTAAATATAGAAACTTATCCTACACATATTGCGGGGCTTCCTGTATGTGTAAATATCAGTTGTCATGCTCTTCGCAGCGCGACAAAAACATTATAGAGTTATTGCGGCATGGCGTCAAAAGATGAATAAAACAAAAAAAATAAAATTGCCGTTAAAGAAATCCGAAATAGAAAAGTTGGCGGCTGGCGATGAGGTTTTATTGAGTGGTGTAATTTATACCGCCCGCGACCAGGCACACAAGAGATTGTCCGAGGCGATTAAAGATAATAAAACTTTACCTGTTAATTTAAAGGGTGCTTTAATTTATTACTGCGGGCCGACGCCGGCAAGAGAAGGGGAAGTTATCGGTTCCTGCGGGCCGACGACCAGTTCAAGGATGGATAGTTTCGTGCCTCTATTGCTTAAAGCAGGCCTAAAAGGGATGATTGGCAAAGGTATGCGTTCAGAAGAGGTAAGGCAAGTAATAAAAAGGCATAAGGCAGTATATTTTTTAGCTTACTCTGGCTGCGGAGCGCTCCTGTCCACTTTTGTTAAAAAAGCAGAACTTGTTGCTTATCCGGATTTGGGCACAGAGGCAATTTATAAATTAGCAGTACAAGAATTTCCCGTAATTGTTGGTATCGATGCTTATGGGAATGATCTTTACCCCGTTAGAGATAACTGCTAAATTGTTTATATAGGTAGGTGCTATAATATAGAAGCTGGGATATTTTTAAACCCCGTTAGAGATTGTAAGTATTTCACATTTGGTAAAATTACACCTTAAGGAAGCATTAGCTAATATAAAATTTAGCCCCCTATAGACGCCCCGAAGTTTCGGGGCTATCTCTAACGGGGTGAATCGGAGGGATAGCGGCAATGGCGAGATTAGACAACAGGGCGTTTGATAAATTAAGAAATATTAATATAACTTTGGATTTTAACAAATATGCTGAGGGCTCCTGCCTTATTGAATTAGGCAATACAAAAGTAATTTGTACGGCATCGGTAGAAAATACGGTGCCGCCATTTTTACGCAATACCGGTACGGGATGGGTAACGGCTGAATACGGGATGATTCCACGGTCTTGTAAGGTGCGTATACCCAGAGTGGATAAGACAGGCGGCAGGACTACCGAAATTCAGCGGCTTATCGGAAGAAGCCTGCGCACTATAGTGGACATGAGAGAGCTTGGCGAGCGTACTATCTGGGTTGATTGCGACGTAATTCAAGCCGACGGGGGCACGCGTACGGCATCTATTACCGGGAGTTTTATCGCTTTGGCTAAGGCATTGGATCGCCTAAGGCGCGACGCTTTGATTAAAAAAATACCTCTTTCAGATTATGTCGCGGCAACCAGTGTAGGGGTTGTGCAGGGTGTGCCGGTATTGGACCTTACCTACGAGGAGGATTCTAACGCGGAAGTAGATATGAATGTTGTTATGACCGGTAAAGGCGAGTTTATCGAACTGCAAGGGACAGCCGAACGCAGGCCTTTTAACCAGGACCGGATGAATGAACTGATTGCCTTGGCAAAATCAGGAATCATAAAGTTGATAGATATCCAGAAGGGTTTATTGAGGGATATTTTTTTATAAAAAAAGAACAGCGAGCAACGATTAATTGCTAAAAGGTTAATCCTATATTTGTTGCTCGCTGTTTTATTTATAGCCTAAAATATGCTTGTTAAAGAACTCGTGATAGCGACAAAAAATAGGAAAAAATTAAGAGAAATAAGGCAGTTGCTTAAAGGTTATAAAATCAAACTGTGCTGCCTGGAAGATTTTTCGAAAGCGCCGAATGTTAAAGAAAATGGTTTGACTTTTAAAGAAAATGCCGTAAAAAAAGCTGTGCGCCTTGCCCGGCTTACTCAGAAACTTACCTTAGGGGAAGATTCAGGCTTGGAGGTTAAAGCGTTAAATGGCGCGCCGGGAATATATTCTTCGCGTTTCGGTGGCTGGCCGAAGAGTGACCAGAGGAATAACCGCAAGCTGCTGAAATTGTTAAAAGGAGTTGCGTTTTCAAAAAGAAAAGCAGCTTATAAAAGCGCGGTTGCCCTTGCGGATAAAGACGGTTTAATCAAAGTCGTGGAAGGCGGATGCCACGGAGTTATCGGCTATGAGCCGAGGGGAAATTCTGGCTTCGGCTATGACCCATTGTTTGTTATCCCTAAATATAAAAAAACCTTTGCTGAATTAGGGGAAAAAGTAAAACATACAATGAGCCATCGCGCGCGAGCATTGGAAAAAATAAAGAAAACCCTGGTTTTTTATTTATCAAGGCAATGAAGCGTATTATTAAAAATATTTTTAGCAGTAATAAAAAGATTACTGAAGGAGATATTACTAAAAATGTTATCTCTTTGGCCACCCCCTTGATGATTGGCGCGTTCCTGCAGAGTACGCAGAGCTTAGTAGATATGTTCTGGGTGGGGAGTTTAGGGCCAGCTGCAATTGCCGCTGTGGCAATGAGCGGGATTTTGATGATGCTTATGTTTACCATTGTTTCCGGTATAGGCATGGGTGCCGTTTCGTTGGTTTCTAAAAATATGGGGGCAAATAATATTTCCGGCGCCCAGGCCTGCGCACACCAGGCGCTTATTTTCGGGATTTTGCTTTCTTTTATTGCGGCAATCTTAGGGATATTTTTTTCCGGCCATTTTTTGTCTTGGCTTGGAGCGGAAAAAGAAATAATCGCCGCAGGCGAGGATTATTTAAAAATTTTGCTTTTAGGGAATTTTACGATGATTCTGTTTCTTTTAAGCAGTTCAATCCTGCAGGGCGCGGGAGATGTGATAAACCCGATGATTTTCATGGTTATCGCTAATCTTTTTAATATTGTGCTGGATCCGATTTTTATCTTTGGGATAGGGGTTAAGCCGATGTACACAAAGGGGGCGGCAGTAGCTACGGTAATTGCCCAGGGGGTTGCACTTTTTTTAGCATTAAGGCTTTTTTCTCAAGGGAGTTCAAAAATCTGCCTTACGTTTTCAAAGATCAAGCTTAGGCTTGATATTATGCGGGATATATTAAAAGTAGGCGTGCCGACGATGCTGCAGATGTTTTTCCGTTCGGTAATGAGCATGTTTATCATAAATATCGTAGCCGGGTTTGGAATAGCGGCGACTGCCGCGTTTGGTATAGTTATGCGGATACACATTAATGCATTATTACCCGCTTTTGCCTTGGGTGGCGCTGCGGCTACTTTAATGGGTCAGAATTTGGGCGCAGGCAATATTGAGCGTGCCAGAAAAAGCGTATGGGTTGCCACAATGATCAATCTGATTTTGATGTTTATCGCCGGAGTTATTTTTTATAATTTTTCGAGAGCGATTATGTCCTTATTTACAAAAGACGCCCAGGTAATTGCCATCGGTTCAGAATTTATGCGTATTTCCGCGTTTTTCTATATTTTCATTGCCTTCGGTGTAGTTTTAAACCGCGCCTTAGGCGGCGCCGGAGATACGGTTGTTCCGATGCTGATTACTTTTATCAGCCTCTGGGGTTACCTGGTGCCTTTGGCGTATTACATGGCTAAATATACCAGTTTTGGGCTAAGGGGTATTTGGTGGGCGGTGGCTACTTCTTATGCTCTAAACGGTTTGCTTACTTTGATTTGGTTTGAAATCGGATGTTGGAAGAAGGTAAGGGTCAAGTTGTACGCTTAGGGTTATTCCCGTAGTTGTTTCTCCGCATCTACTATATCGCGTTTAATTCTGGCAATGACATTCCGTGCTCTTTCTTTTAAAAACGGGCTGGATGCGGGGGACGAATTTATCTCACGTAGAATCTGCAGGCTCATCCTAAAATAACGCACGAGTTCTCCTTCATCAACATCGCAAAGCGAAACTATCTTATTAAAGCTTTGCCCTTCTATCCAGGCTTCTATGCTTGATGAGAGATGAAAGTAGGGTTTTTTGCTTAGGGGGTGGATTCTGCAACTCATTTCTTTATGGCGGATTTGTTCAATAGCCGTTTCGCATTTTTTCTTTATCTCTTTTGCTTTTTTAGAAAGCGAAAGTATTTCTTGATTTTTTCTCGGTTCAAATATAACCGCGCAAGATAATATCCCTAGGCTGGTTTCGTCTAATTCTTCAAGAAAGCCTTCTTCGTATAGCTCTGAAAGGATAAGTTCATATCCGTAAACTGATTTGGCGAAGTTGCCTTTATCCGATAAACTTTCTTCGCTTATATGGCCGAGCTCCTTTAAAAGATTTATCTTTGCTAGCATCAGATTCTGCGCTTCCTTTTGGCTATGCTGGTTTGACTGGTAATGATGGAAGGAGAGCCGGTAAACCTCAAAGATATTCTCGCGGTATTTATCATAAAGGTTTAAGATAGTGGCATAAGAGTTGTTTAGCTGGCTGTATATGCTTTCAGGTTTTCCGTAAACAATGCGTTTTATCTCGCCATAAGATATATTGTAGGGGTTGATACGCAGGTAAACAAACCCCTCCTTGTCCATTCCGCGCCTTCCGGCGCGGCCAGCCATCTGGAAGAAATCGCGCGTTTTTAATGGCCTTATCGAGTCGCCGTAAAATTTCCTTAAGTCGTCAAAGATGACGGAGCGCGCAGGCATATTGATGCCTAAAGCAAAAGTTTCCGTAGTAAAAATTACTTTTAATAAGCGGCTGGTGAATAATTGTTCAATTACTTCTTTTAAGGTGGGGAGCATCCCGGCATGGTGATAGGCGATGCCTCTTTGAATCAGGGGATAAAGTTCAGCCGCGCTTCTTTCGTGTGTCAGTTCAAATCTTTTGCATAAAGCATCAAATAAGGCAAGGATTTCATTTTTTTCTTGGTCATTCAGGAAGTTGTAGGTTATGAGTTCACTGGCTAAGTCTTCGGCTCTTCGCCTGCCGAAGACAAAATAAATTAAGGGCAGGTTTTTTGCCTGTCGGATATGGTTTATTAAAGCGTTTAGGCGGTTAGGTTTTAAACTTATCCTATGCCGAAAATGCCTTCCGCGTTGGTGGTATTGTAATGATGTGTATTCGGGGAATTTTATCTTATGTACATTATCGAAAATTTCGTTTTGGCACTGGAAGAAGAAATGCAGGGGGACGGGGCGTTTGTCTTCCTTTACGACTTTTACCGGAGTATCGCATAGGGCGCTAAGCCATGCGGCAAATTCTTCTATATTGGGGATTGTAGCAGAAAGGCAAAGGGTTTTTATGTGTTTAGGCAGAAAAATCAACGATTCTTCCCAGACAGTGCCGCGTTCGTGATTATCGATGTAGTGTACTTCGTCAAAAATAACCCAGGAATAAGCTTTCAGCGTATCCGGTTCTTCGATAGTTTTGTTGCGGAAAATCTCCGTAGTCATAATCAGGACAGGGGCATACTGGTTGATGGTGACGTCGCCGGTGAGGATACCGATTTTTTCTCCGAATTGCGCTTGGAAATCGCGGAATTTTTGATTAGAGAGCGTTTTTATCGGAGCGGTATAGATCACGCCTTCATTTTTTTTGATAGAGTCTTCAATTACATGTTCGGCAATGGCGGTTTTCCCGGCACCGGTAGGGGCAGAGACGATTACCGAAAAACCCTGATTAATATAACCGATGGCTTCTTCTTGAAAACGGTCGTATTGCATGGCTTTATTATATGACAAGATATTGATTTATCCAACAAAAAGAGTAAAATATAAAAATATGTTAAAGAAACCCCCATTGATGCGTAAACATAATTTTGATAAAAATTTTTTAATATTTTCCGCAATTTTTTTTATTATATTTTTAATCCTTTCAATTTATTATTTCACCCGCATATATCAACCTTGGGGTACATCATGGACGGATTTTACAGTTATGCATAGGGCAGGCCAAAGGATTATTAAGGGCGAGCCGATTTATGATCCTTCGGATAGCAGTAATTATGGCATTGATTTATATAAATATTCGCCGGCCTTTGCATGTTTTATGTCGCCTTTTACCAAAGTGCATATGCATATTAGCGTGCCTATCTGGTATTTATTTACTTTTATTTTAATTTTATCTTCAATATACCTGGTAAAAAGAATAATTATTGAATCCAATAAAGAAAAAAGCCTCCCGGTATATTTCTATTTTTTATCATTTTTTTTAACTTTGCGCTTCCTCTTGGTTTTGCTTTCCCGCGTGCAATCCGATTTTTTAGTTTTATTTTTTCTTGTGTTATCTATTTGGTTTCTTCGTTTAAAAAGAGAGGTATTAAGCGGATTTAGCCTGGCCACAGCAATTATGGTCAAGATAACACCTTTAATATTTATCCCTTATTTTATCTATCGGAAGTTCTATAAAGCGGCCTTTGCTTCTTGCGCCGGGATTTTGTTATATCTGTGGCTGCCTAGCCTAAACTTGGGGTGGGAAAAGAATGTCAGCTATCTTAAAGGCTGGCTTAACCTGCTCTTTGCTTCTACGCCTGAATTAATCCTTTGGTATAAGAATCAATCATTGTTAAGCTGTATTTTTAGGTTATTTTCCGGAAATTCCCCGGTCAGAATTTTTCTCCTGCCCCCGTTACTTATAAAAGGTATTTTTTTGCTGATCGCGTCATTAATGATATTTTTTGCGCTTTATTTTTGCCGGAACCTGGTTTTCTATAAGAAGAAGGAATTCAGCTTTGGGCATCTGCTTGAGTTTTCTTTAATTTTAATCTGCATGGTTTTATTTTCTCCCTTGGCTTGGAAGCATACTTTTTTGCATCTACTGGTTGGGCATATGGTTTTGGTCTATTATTTAATGAAAAACCATAAAGATAAGGTAGCTTTAGTCTTGGTTATAGCATCCTTTGTTTTAAACAGCATATTGAACCCGGAAGTCTTAAAGTCATTGGATGATGTAGTTAGCCTTTATTCTAATATGACAGCAGGAACTTTATTATTGTATATGGCTTTGCTGAGGGCAGCATACCGTTTAAGGGGTAGCTCCTATGCCGAATAAGGCTTTAGTCATTATCCCCACCTATAATGAGAGAGAAAATATAGTTTTTCTTATTGAAAATATATTTAATGTTCTGCCGCAGGCTGATATTTTGGTTATAGATGATAATTCGCCTGATAAGACGGCAGAGGCGGTTGAGGCAATTTCAAGAGAAGACTCAAGAGTGAAGTTGATAAAGAGAGAAGGGAAGCTTGGTTTAGGCAGCGCCTATGTAGCAGGTTTTAAATATGCCTGTAACAAAGATTATGAGTTTATTTTTCAGATGGACGCGGATTTTTCTCATCAGCCAAAATATTTAGCCCAGCTTCTTAAGGAAGCGGAGAATTATCCTGTAGTTTTGGGCTCTCGTTATGTTAAAGGCGGCGCTGTTTTAGGCTGGAGCATATTTAGAAGGGCCTTAAGCCGCCTCGGCAGCCTTTATGCGCGTTACCTCTTAGGATTAAGCGTTAAGGATTTGACTGGTGGGTATAAGTGTTTTAGGAGGCAAGTGTTGGAAGGAATTTTAGCTACACCCATAAATTCCGAAGGTTATGTTTTTCAGATAGAGACGACATTTAAGGCGTACAAAATGGGCTTTGCCATAAAAGAGATCCCCATATTATTTATAAACCGCAGTAAAGGTATTTCAAAAATTTCTAAAAGAATAATCTTTGAGGCCATGCTGAGGGTGCCGGCCTTGGCTTGGCGGGATTTGCGCCTTATTAAAAAAAATACTTGATTTTTATTTTTTTATACATTAATATAATATCAATAAACAGATGAATAGGCTAACCGATAAAGAAACTGCTATTGGGGTAAATGGCATAAGCGAATTAACCAAAGAAACAGCGGTATTCGGTTATGAGCTTTTACTGGATTTGTACAATTGCAAGCCCGGCACCTGCGACGATTTAGATCTTTGCTACAGGTATCTGGATGAGATTGTAAATTTCCTAGGGATGGAAAAGCAGTCTCCGCCTTATATTTTTCGAAGCGACGGCGTAAGGTTTCCGGATAAGGCGGGCCTTTCCGGATGGGCGCCGTTAATCGAAAGCTCTATTGTAATCCATACCTTAACCCCGAAAAATTTTATCTCCGTGGATATATATTGCTGCAAGGAATTTGATACTAACAAAGCAAAGGAATTTACCCGCAGTTTTTTTCTGCCCGAGAAGGTTGATGAGCAGTTTATTGAAAGAGGCAGAGATTATTATAATAATAATAAGTAGGTAGGCCAGTTTTTTTATCCCTCCTCTGACGGCTATCCACCCGTTAATCCATAAAAAAAATATTGACTTTTTTAAAAAATACGTTATACTATTTATTCTTCGTTAAATACGTTAAATATAAGGAAATCAGCCGATGAAAAAGACATTTATGGCCCGGAAAGATAATATTAAACAAGCCTGGTATTTAATTGATGCCAAGGGTAAAATTTTAGGCAGGCTTGCTTCGCAGGTGGCCCGTATATTGCGCGGTAAGCATAAACCGTCGTATACTCCGCATGTAGATACGGGTGACAATGTTATTGTTATTAATGCCAAAGATATAGTTGTAACGGGAAGAAAGCTTACGGATAAGATATACCGCCGTTATTCAGGCTATCCGGGTGGTTTAAGGGAAGTGCCGCTTGAAGTGATGTTAAGGAAAAATCCTGCTCAGGTGATAAGGCTTGCAGTAAAAAGGATGCTTCCTTCAGGTCCTTTAGGCAGGAAGATGGTTAAGAAGTTAAGGGTTTTTGCGGATGAGAAATTTATTCACCAAGCGCAGAAACCGGTTAAATTAGCTATTTAATGATAGGGGAGGCTGGTTTTGGAAAAACCTAATGTATATAGAGCGACTGGAAGGCGTAAAGAATCTGTGGCTAAAGTCAGGATTATGCCGGGCAGCGGCAATCTTACGGTTAACAGCCGCAAATGTGACGATTATTTTGTGCGCGAAACAGACAGAATATTTATTAGGCAGCCTTTAAATGTCGCCAATAGTTTGGATAAATTTGATTGCGTTGCTCAGGTATGCGGCGGCGGCATTTCGGGGCAGGCTGGGGCATTGAGGCATGCTCTTTCACGAGTCTTGTTAAAAGTTGATGAAGCTTTAAGGCCGTCTTTAAGAAAAGGCGGATTTTTAACCCGCGACCCCAGGATGAAAGAGCGCAAGAAATACGGCCGTAAGGGTGCTCGCAAGCGCTTCCAGTGGACGAAGAGGTAAGAGGAGAGAATTAAACTAATAACTAAGATAAAGAAAATAACTAAGTCCCGCTAGCGAAGCGGGACTTTTTATTTGTCCAAATTTTGGTTTATTATATCCGACGAGAAAAATCCTTGCCCCGTTAGAAAATCTGTGTTATTATTAAAAAGTTAGACAAGGGGTTTTAGCGTGGGTGGGTTTTATCGCCGGATTTTGGCGTATTTCTGACGGGGCTTGACCTCGTCAATTTTAATACTATAATATTAATATGCTGTTTTTTTGCGCTCGTCGGAAAGTCTAATACTGGAGAATTAAGGTAATGTTAAATGTAGGCATTGTTGGCGCGTCTGGATATGCAGGGGAAGAGTTAGATAAAATTTTAAGCAGGCATCCTAAAGTCAATCTTACTTATCTTGCAGCAACCAGCGCTAAAGAAAATTCCCGTATCAGGGCTTTTAGCCCTCAGGAGGCGGTTACTCTTTGTGATTTGTTGTTTTTTGCCCTTCCGCACACGGAGGCGATGAAGTTCATCCCACAGATATTGGCGACAGGAAGAAGGATTGTTGATTTAGGCGCGGATTACCGGCTGAAAAACATTGCCGAATACGAAACTTGGTATAAGGCAAAGCACCTGGATAAGCAAAATGTTATGCTTTCTGTATATGGCCTGCCTGAAGCTTACCGCAAAAAAATCAAGAAGGCGAATTTGATTGCTAACCCCGGATGTTATCCGACCGTGGTAATTTTAGCGCTCCTACCGTTATTAAAGAAAAAAATAATCGGATTAGGTTCAATTGTTATTGATGCGAAATCAGGTTTGTCAGGAGCGGGTAGGAAGTCTGTAGAAGCCGGCCTATCGGAGGATTTAAAAGATAATTTTCGCCCCTACAAAGTCAATTATCACCAGCATATGCCGGAGATAAACCAGGAACTATCAAAGTTTTCCGGCAGAAAAATAAGTGTAAATTTCGTGCCGCATTTATTACCGATTTTCAGGGGGTTATTGGCGACAATTTATGTAAAAACGGCCTCGGAAAGAGCCGTATCTGAAGAGAGAATAAGGCAACTATACAAAAATTTTTATAGGAATGAAGTTTTTGTGCGTATAGCTGACGAAGGAAGGATCCCTCAGGTTAAGGACGTCTCAGGAACTAATTTTTGCGATATAGGGATTTTTTACCACAAAAAAAACAAAATGTTGGTTATTGTAAGCGCCATAGATAATTTGTTAAAAGGAGCAGCAGGCCAAGCCGTACAGAATATGAATTTGATGTATGGTTTTAAAGAAACGGATGGTTTGATTTAAAAAGGAGTAAATGATAATGCGGGTTATTTCAGGAGGAGTTTGTGCCCCCGGCGGTTTTGTCGCAGCAGGCATAAATTGCGGTATAAAAAAGAAGAAGAAAGATTTAGCGCTTATTTATTCAAAAGTTCCGGCGGTGGCCGCCGGCCTATTTACCGCGAATACATTTAAGGCGGCACCAGTACGTTTGAGCAAAAAATATCTATCTACTGGAAAGGCGCAGGCAATTATTGCCAATAGCGGAAATGCGAATTGTTTTACCGGGACATACGGCTTAATCTATGCCGAAAGAATGGCGGATGCGGCGGCTGGCGCCTTAGCCGTAAAAAAAGAGGATGTTTTGGTTGCTTCAACCGGTATTATCGGCAGGCCACTACCGATAGAGCGCATAGAAAAAAGCATCCCGAAATTAGTAGAATCCTTAAGCGACAAAGGAGATTCTTCTGCCGCAGAAGCAATATTAACCACAGATACTTTTATTAAGGAAATAGCCGTCCAGGCCAGAATAGGTAATTCTTCTGTAAAAATCGGGGCAATGGCCAAAGGCGCCGGCATGATTTCTCCCCGGCTTTCTACAATGTTTTGTTTTATCACTACCGACGTATTAATTACGCCGGAGGCATTGAGGTATGCTATAAAAATTGCGGCGGATAAATCTTTTAACAATATTACCGTAGATGGTTGTATGAGCACTAATGATACAATCTTCGTTTTGGCAAATGGTTTAGCCAAAAATCCCTGCATTAGTTTAAGAGATAAAAATTTCTCTCTCTTTTGCGAAACATTAAGCTATGTATGTTTAGAGATGGCACGAGCGATTGTCAGGGATGCCGAGGGCGCAACGAAATTTATCGAGATAAATGTAGAAGGCGCCAGGGATGAAGCGCTTGCGCGCGAAATAGGTTTATCTGTGGCTAACTCCAACCTCTTTAAGACTGCCGTATACGGCGAAAGCCCCAACTGGGGTAGGATCATCGCGGCGGTTGGTTCGTTTGGCTTAAAGGTAAAAGAGGAAAATATTAGGATAAAATTTAGCTCTTTTCGCAGGAAAAATGTTAAAATAGATATAATTTTGGGTATAGGAAAAGCCGGATGCCGGATATATACTTCGGATTTGACCCCGGAATATGTGAAAATAAATGCGGCATATAACTGAAGTTATAAATGATGAGTGATAAGTTATAAGTTTTAAAAATTTATAACTCAAAATTTAAAACCTCTAATTTAAGAACGAAGGGAATAATTATGCAGGATATAATCAATAAAGCGCATGTGTTAATTGAAGCGTTGCCGTATATTAAAAAATTTCATAAAAAGATAACCGTGATAAAATACGGCGGGAGTATATTGGGGGATGAAAAAATCCGCCTCGGCGTTTTAGAGGATATTGTTTTTTTAAGCTATATGGGCCTGCGTCCGGTTTTAGTACACGGCGGAGGGCCGAATATCAGCGAGAAGATGAAAAGCTCGGGCAAGAAAACCGATTTTGTTGACGGGATGCGCGTAACTGACGCGGAAACTCTGAAAATAGTAGAAGAAGAATTAGTCAGCTTAAATAGAAAAATAGTTGAAGAAATTGAAAAATTGGGCGGGAAAGTAAAATCGCTTAATGGAAAAGATAATGATTTAATTCAGGCGCAGAAAAAGAAATCTAAAATAGACCTTGGCCTTGTCGGAGAGGTTGTGAGGGTTGATACGAGCTTTATTTTAAAAGAATTAGAGCACGAGGCGATTGCCGTAATATGCCCTATGGGCAAGGGCAGGGATGGCTTGGTGTATAATATAAATGCGGATGAGGTAGCGTCGAATGTTTCCGGGGCGCTTTCGGCGGAAAAGCTGGTTTTGCTTACTAATGTCAAGGGCATTATGCGTAATTCCGAAGATCCTAATTCATTCATTGCCGCCCTAACAGAGGAAGAGGTAGGGGGGCTAATCAGGGATAAAGTAATCCAGGAAGGCATGATTCCTAAGGTAAAGGCGTGTATTTTAGCGCTAGATAAAGGAGTTAAAAAGACCCATATTATTGATGCACGCATACCGCATGCGCTCCTCCTAGAGATTTTTACTGATGAGGGGATTGGGACGGAAATCGTGAAATAGCGTATAGCGTAGAGCGTATAGGGAATAGAAAATCCTAAACGCTAAACGCTAAACGCTAAACGCTAACACATGACTAAACAAGAAGTATTTAAAGCCTACGAAGATTATATTGTCCCCAGCTATAAGCGCCTGCCTTATATTTTTGTCAAAGGCAAGGGCTCAAAAATGATTGATATTGACGCAAAAGCCTACCTGGATTTTTTTCCGGGCTGGGGAGTTTCTAATTTAGGGCATTGTCATCCAAAAGTAATGAGCGCAGTAAGGGATCAGGTAAGCAAGCTTATACATTTACCGAATAATTTCCATTCTCTGCAACAGGCGCAATTAGCAAAGGAAATAATTTATTTAAGCTTTGATGGTAAGGTATTCTTTTGTAATTCGGGCGCTGAGGCAAATGAGGCAGCGATAAAGCTTTCGCGTAAATTTGGTAAAGGCGCGCGTTTTGAAATAATCACCTTTGAAAATTCTTTTCACGGTAGGACCATGGCGGCCCTTTCGGCAACCGGGCAGGCAAAACACCAGGAAGGTTTTGCGCCTTTAGTGCCGGCCTTTAAGATTTTGCCTTTTAATGATTTGTCGGCAGTAAAAAGCGCTGTCAATGATAAAACCGTCGCCGTAATGCTTGAGCTTATTCAGGGCGAAGGCGGAATAAATATCGCCGAAAAAGATTTTGTTTTGGGCTTAAGGAAACTTTGCGATGAGAAGAACCTCCTTTTAATTATAGATGAAGTCCAGACCGGAATCGGCCGGACGGGTAAAATGTTCTGTTATCAAAATTACGGAATTACTCCGGATGTAATAACTTTGGCTAAGGCATTAGGCGGAGGCTTGCCGATAGGGGTAATGATAGCCAAAAGAAATATATCCGATTTATTAACTGCCGGCACGCATGCTTCTACTTTTGGCGGCAGCCCCTTAGTATGTAAGGCGGCTTTGGCGGTATTACGTTCAATACAAAAAGAAAAATTATTGAAAAATGTTTCAGGGCTTAGCCCTTATATGCAGGAGAAGTTAAACGAATTAAAAAATAAACATAAGATAATTAAAGAAGTGCGGGGTTTAGGCATGATGTGGGGCGTAGAGTTAAACAAGGAAGGTTACGATATTGTTAATTCATGCCTTGATAAAGGCCTGATTATTAATTGTACGCATAACACGGTATTGCGGCTTATGCCGGCGTTAGATGTAAATAAGAAACAGATTGATAAAGCGGTGGGAATTTTAGATAATTCGTTAAGCGAGGCGGAAGCGCTATGAAGAAAGATTTTATTTCGATTACAGATTTAACTATTTCTGAAATTAGCAGTGTTTTTTCGCAAACCGTAGATGTAAAGAAAAATAAGAAGAAATACGCGAAGTCGCTTTTAGGTAAAACAATTGCGCTTATTTTCCAAAAGCCATCTTTGCGCACGCGGGTATCTTTTGAGGTTGGGGTAAAGCAATTAGGCGGGAGTGCTGTTTATTTAGGGCGCGAGGACGTAAATTTAGGCGTGCGCGAGTCTATTTCTGATGTAGCCAAGACCCTTTCCCGTTATGTAGACGGAATTGTTGCCAGGACATTCGACCATAAATATGTGCTTGACCTTGCCAGGTATGCAACTGTTCCGGTAATAAATGGCTTATCAGATTTATTGCATCCTTGTCAGGCGTTGGCGGATATATTTACCATACAAGAAAAAATAAAACAAATTAAAGGTACTGTTTTTGCTTATGTTGGCGATGGGAACAATGTTTGTAACAGCCTCTTGCATATTTGCGCCAAATTAGGGATTAACGTAAATGTTGCTTCGCCCATGGGCTACAGCCCGCAGGATGACATTTTAGCCCAATCAAGGAAAATTGCCGGTGAAACCGGCGCAAAAATTAATATTTTCTTTGACGCAAGCTCTGCCGTAAAAGACGCGGACGTAATTTATACCGATGTCTGGACGAGCATGGGGCAGGAGCAAGAAAGAGAAAAACGCATCGAAATATTTAAAGATTTTCAGATAAATAAAAATTTAGTGTCTTTAGCGAAAAAAGATTGCTTGGTGATGCATTGCCTTCCGGCGCACAGAGGAGAAGAGATTACCGAAGAAGTAATTGAGAGCAAAAATTCGGTTATTTTTGATCAAGCGGAGAATAGATTACATGCGCAAAAGGCGATAATGATTAAGTTGCTAGGAGAAAAAAGATGAAAAAAATAGTATTAGCATATTCCGGCGGATTAGATACATCAGTATGCGTCAAATGGCTTAAAGACCGGGGCTATGAAGTCATTGCTTATATCGGCGATGTCGGCCAAGGCGAAGACTTTGAAAAAATAGAAAAACGGGCACTTGTTACCGGAGCCAAAAAAGTATATATCGGAGATTTAAAACAGGAATTCATCAATGATTTTGTTATTCCGACATTGCAGGCGAATGCCGCTTACGAAGGAAAATATCTTTTGGCAACCGCCTTAAGCCGCCCAATAATTGCCAAGCATTTGGTGGAAACCGCGCACAGGGAAAAAGCAAGTGCAATTGCGCATGGCTGTACCGGAAAAGGTAATGATCAGGTAAGATTTGAAGTCACAGCGCATATACTTGATCCGAAGCTGGAAATAGTCGCTCCTGTCCGGGTTTGGGAGTTTAAGTCTCGGGAAGAGGAAATAGATTACGCTAACGAGAATAATATTCCTTTAACCGTGACTAAGAAAAAAGTCTATAGTATAGATAAAAATTTATGGGGGATAAGTATTGAGTGCGGTGTGTTGGAAAATCCCTGGGCCGAGCCTCCTAATGACGCTTATCAGATGACGGTAGCACCGGAAGATGCACCAGCAAAGCCTCTTTATATTGAGATAGATTTTGAAAAGGGCGTTCCCTCAAAAATCAACGGGAAAAAATACAGCCTTATCGATTTAATTAAGAAGCTAAACGAGATCGCCGGAAAATATGGCGTAGGCAGGGTGGATATGGTGGAAAATAGGCTCGTTGGGATAAAATCTAGAGAGATTTATGAGGCACCCGCGGCAACCTGCCTGTATAAGGCACACGAGGATTTAGAAAGCCTGGTTTTAGATAGGGAACTCTTGCATTTTAAACAAACCTTGAGCGCAAAATACGCAGAACTGGCCTATTACGGCCTTTGGTATTCCGATTTAAAAAAGGCGCTCGATGCTTTTATTAAAGAAACGCAGAAAAAAGTTACCGGTACCGTGCGGCTTAAGTTATATAAAGGCAGTTGCGTTGTGGTGGGGAGAAAATCGCCGTACTCTTTATATAAGGAAGAGTTGGCGACTTATACCGAAAAAGATAAGTTTGATCAAAAGTTAGCCGAAGGTTTTATCCGGTTGTGGGGGATGCCGTATCGGAAAAAGTGATAAGTGAGAAGTTATAAATTATAAGTTAAGGGAGCTATAATGGCAAAAAAATTATGGGGCGGTAGGTTTAGTAAAAAGACTGATCCGCTAGTGGAGGAATTTACTAAATCTATCCAGTATGATTATAAGTTGGCTGAATATGATTTAATTGGGTCTATTATTCATGTGAAAATATTAAAGAAAACTGGTTACCTGACTTCTGATGAGGCGAATAAGCTTTCTGATGGATTGGACTATATCTGTGACACCGTCAAAAAGAAAAAGTTTAAATTTGACAGGAAATGTGAGGATATACATACCGCTATCCAGAACGCATTACAAAAAAAAGTCGGTGATTTAGCTTTAAAATTACATACCGCCCGTTCTAGAAACGACCAAGTAGTATTCGCGACAAAGATGTATTGTAATATGGCCATCGGTTATTTAAAAATAGATATTTTGCGATTGGCGAAAACAATAATCGAAGTTGCAAACGATAACGCTCAAATCATTATCCCGGGTTTTACCCATATGCAACATGCTCAGCCAGTTTATTTAAACGATTATCTTAGTGCTTATAAAGAGATGTTGGTCAGAGATGTTGATCGGTTAGGTTATGTTTCAGATAATATAAAGATCTGTATGGGCGCAGGTGCCTTGGCAGGAACCCCAATTAGCGCGGAAGAATATAAGCTAAAGGCAGAAGAATTTATAAAAGAAATAAAAATGGGGGAAGCTTGTAATGTGCAGGCTGTAACTAACTCTTTAGATGCGGTCAGCGACCGGGATTTTGTAATTGAAATTATTAGCGCGTTGTCAATTTTAGCAATGCATTTATCAAGATTGGCAGAGGATTTTATTATCTGGTCAACTAAGGAGTTTGATTTTATTGAAATAGACGAAGCATTTTGTACTGGTAGTTCACTTATGCCCCAGAAAAAAAATGCCGATGTATTAGAATTAGTAAGGGGTTATGCCGGCAGGTTGTATGGTAATTTAGTCAGCGTCTTAACAATGATGAAAGGGCTGCCCCTAACTTACAATAGAGATATGCAGTTAGATAAAGAGCCGTTATTTAATTCTTTGGAGATAGTTTCGTCGGAATTAAAAGTTTTAACCGGTTTAATTAAGACATTAAAATTTAACAAGGAAAAAATAGCCGAGCATTTAAAAGATGAATCTTTGTATGCTACGGATTTAGTCTATTATCTTGTGGATGAGGGCATTGCCTTTAAAAACGCGCATACGATTATCGGTAAGCTGATTAAATATTCTTTAGATAATGAAATTTTAATAAAAGATATGCCGGAAAATTTATTAAAGAAATTCTCTGATAAGATTGTTAAAAAAGAATTTGTTAAATTATTCGACCCGTTAGTTTCTGTAAAATCTAAAAAGTCTATTAAGAGATAGCTTTTATGCACGAATTTAAATATATAAATAACCATCTTTACTGCGAACAGGTAAAAATAGAAGATTTGGTAAAAAGATTCGGCACACCGCTTTATGTCTATAGCTACCATACCTTAATCGGCCATTTTTTAAAATTAAGGGATGCTTTTAAAAGCGTCAACCCGCTTATCTGCTATTCGGTTAAGGCAAATTCCAATTTAGCGATTTTAAAAGCGTTGGTGGATAAAGGCGCGGGGTTAGATATTGTCTCAGGCGGGGAGTTATTCCGCGCGATTAAGGCAGGATGTCCAGCGGAAAAAATAGTTTATGCCTCGGTGGGAAAAACCGACAAAGAAATAGAAGAGGCGATAAAAAAAGGTATCTTATTTTTTAATGTAGAGTCTACGCAGGAATTAGAGCTGATAAATAAAATTGCCTGCCGCCTAGCGCGTAAAGTTCGCGTGGCAATACGTATCAATCCGGATGTTGAGCCAAAAACGCATCATTATATTACCACCGGAAAACTTACCAATAAGTTCGGCATTGATTTTGAGACCGCGCGGATTATTTTTCTCTCCGGCCGCGAATTCCCGCATTTGGATATTTCTTGTATTCATATTCATATCGGCTCCCAAATTACTGAAAGCTCCCCATACGTCGCAGCAATAAAAAAGGTGGTTAGTTTTATCGCTGAATTACGTAAAAGGGAAGTTCGCTTAAAATATCTTAATATCGGTGGCGGGTTAGGCATTGTTTATGATAAGGAAACCCCCCAGACCGCGGATGAGTTTAGCAAAAAAGTTTTGCCTATCTTAAAGAATTCCGGCCTTAAAATAATTATGGAGCCAGGAAGGTTTATCGCGGGAAATTCCGGAATTCTGGCGACAAAGATACTATACGTTAAGAAGACCCCGCTTAAGAAATTTATCATTGTAGACGGCGGGATGAATGATTTGGTGAGGCCTAGCCTTTACGGCGCATACCATGATCTCCTGCCGTTACATAAAACAGGGATTCATTTGCGCCATACTAAATATGATATTGTCGGGCCAATATGTGAGTCAGGAGATTTTTTTGCCAAGGATAGGTATATGCCGCATGTAAAAGAAGGTGAATTTCTTGCTGTAATGAGCGCGGGCGCTTACGGTTTTAGCATGTCCAGCAACTATAATTCAAGGCGCCGCGCGCAGGAAGTTTTAGTAGCGAAAGATAGGATATTCGTGATTAGAAAAAGGGAAAGTTATGCGGATTTAGTGCGCAATGAAAAAATTCCGCCGTTTCTCTTTGGCTTATAGCCGTGTCAACCCCCGCGGTTGAATCGGTTGAACGGGTTTTAAGATGGAAAAAATAAATTTTACCAAAATGGTTGCCTCCGGTAATGACTTTGTTATTACAGAACTAAGAACTAAGAACTTAGAACTAAGAGATTTAGCCAAGAAGGTATGTAATAGGAAATATGGCGTTGGCGCGGATGGCTTATTATTGCTAGAGAAGACCAAAACCGCTGATATAAAAATGCGTATTTTTAATGCCGATGGTTCCCATGCCCAGATGTGCGGTAATGGCGCGCGATGTGCTGCGCTTTACAGCGCAAGAAATACCCTTTCGGGCACAGGCCAGAAACCAGTAACCAGCAACCAGAAAAAAATTAAAATAGAAACAAGGGCAGGAATTATTGAATCGGAAGTTAATGGCGCTAATGTTAGAATAAAGCTTACTAGCCCAAAAGATGTGAAATTAGATGTTCCGATTAAGATTAAAGGTCGTTTGATAAAAGTTAATTTTATTAATACCGGTGTTCCGCACACAGTTATTTTTGTTGAAGGGCTAGATAAAATTGATGTGGCCGATATCGGAAGAGAAATCCGGCAGCATAAAGAATTTAAGCCTGGCGGCACAAATGTAAATTTTGTACAAATATTGAATGATGATTCTATAAAAGTGCGTACCTATGAAAGAGGGGTAGAGGATGAAACGCTTGCCTGCGGGACAGGGTCTGTCGCCTCGGCGTTAATTGCTGCTATGCGTTATGCGCCATGCGCTATGCGTAAAATTAATGTAAGGACTCAAGGCGGGGAAGTACTAAAAGTTTATTTTGATACGGTTGGCAACAGTTTTAAAAATGTTTGCCTGGAAGGAAAAGCAAAAATTGTCTTTAAAGGAGAGTATAACTATGTTTAAGGGTTCAATGACCGCGATTGTCACGCCTTTCAAAAACAGCAAGCTCGATGAAAAAAAATTAAAGGAATTAATAGAATTCCAGATTAAAAATGGCACTTCAGGCATTGTTCCTTGCGGTACAACCGGAGAATCGCCCACGCTTTCTATGGCCGAGCACGAACGGGTGATTGAAATTACCATTGAAAAAGTAAATAAAAGGGTTCTGGTTATCGCCGGAACAGGTGCTAATTCTACAGAGGAGGCGATAATTTTAACCAAGCATGCCGAACGCGCAGGCGCAGACGCCTCTTTACAGGTTTCTCCTTATTATAACCGTCCGACGCAGAAGGGGCTGTATGAGCATTTTAAAGCGATAGCCAGCTCGGTGGATATCCCAATTATCCTTTATAATATCGCTTCGCGTACCGGAGTAAATATCGAGCCGGAGACTATTGCGCGATTAGCCAAAGATTGCGAAAATATTGTTGGTGTAAAAGAGGCATCGGGGAGTCTCGACCAAATGTCGCGGATAAAGTTGCTTTGCCCGGAAAATTTTGTTCTTATTTCCGGAGATGATAGTTTAACCCTGCCGCTTTTAGCCATCGGCGGTTGCGGCATAATTTCGGTGGTATCAAACATTGTACCTCGCGATGTGGCTACTTTAGTCAGCGAATTTGAAAAAGGGCATATTAAGAAGGCGCAAAACATGCACTATAAATTATTGCCTTTGATTAAAGCAGTATTTTTAGAAACCAATCCCATTCCGATTAAAACTGCGATGGGCTTATTGGGGATGTGTGAGCCGGATTTAAGGCTTCCTTTGTGCCCGATGTCGCCTGAAAATCTGGAGAAACTAAAGAAGGCGTTGAAGGAGTACGGATTGTTATAAGGAGTTGCGCCGAAAGCAAAACACTTGAAAATTTGTAACAAATTTTCTCGCAGCTTTCGGCATCAATTCGCGCAAATAACTTACTCATGCTATGCATTCGTAAGTTATGCGCTCATTGAGGAGTTTACTATGATTAAATTAGGTATTGCTGGTGCCTGCGGCAAAATGGGAGGAAGAATTTTTGCTTTGGCCAGTCAGGATAAAGAATTTGAATTGTCTTTTGCTCTGGAGATGAAAGGTACGCCGATGATCGGTAAAGACTTGGGAAAACTAAAAATATCTTCCAGCCCCGATGGGTTATTTTTGGTAGATATATTTATAGACTTTACTGTGCCTGAGGCAAGCATAGAGAATTTAGGCTATATTGCTAAATACAAAAAGGCTTTGGTGTTGGGTACTACCGGATTTAATGAGGCACAAATTAAAAAAATTAATGAAATTGCGAGAATTGTACCAGTAGTTTTTTCACCGAATATGTCTATCGGGGTTAATGTTTTATTTTCGATATTGCCGGAGATAGCAAGAAGGTTAGGCCCGGATTATAGCATTGAAATAGTAGAGGCGCACCATAAAGCTAAAAAAGACGCTCCCTCGGGCACAGCTAAAAAGATGGCAGAGGTTTTGGCGCATGTTACTAAAAAAGATATACCCACACATGCGATAAGGTTAGGGGATATTGTTGGAGACCATACAGTAATTTTCTGCGGGAATTCCGAGCGTATTGAAATAAAGCATCAGGCGCATTCCCGGGATTTATTTGCTTTGGGTGCGCTTGCGGCCGCGAAATGGGTTTTTGGAAAGCCCGCTGGGCTTTATTCCATGCAGGATGTGCTAAAAAGTTAAAGCCAAAAAAGGAAAAAATAAAAAATGAAGGTAGGATTGTCTGATAATTTAAAGAAGTTGCCGCCATATCTGTTCGCTGAAATTGACAAGGCGAAAAGGCAGGCGCGCGCGCAGGGCAGGGATTTAATTGATTTAGGCATAGGTGATCCCGACCAGCCTACGCCGAAACATATCATTGAAAAGTTATACGAAGCTGCATGCGACCCTGCTAATCACCGTTATGCTTTAGATCAGGGCATGCCGGCTTTAAGGACTGCTATTCGAAAGTGGTATATCAATCGTTTTAGGGTGGAGCTTTCTCAGGATAAAGAGATCCTCCCTTTAATCGGTTCAAAAGAAGGCATCGCGCATATACCGCTTGCTTTCCTTAATAAGGGGGATTATTCTTTGGTGCCTGAGCCGTGTTATCCGCCGTATAAGGGCGGCACGATTTTGGCAGGAGGTGCGCCTTTTATTCTGCCGCTTAAAGAGGAAAATAACTTCTTACCGGATTTATCACGTATTCCTAAAAGCGTGCTTAAAAAAGCAAAGCTTTTGTTTTTAAACTATCCCAACAATCCTACTTCAGCTACGGCAGAAGCCGGTTTTTACGAAAATGTAATTAAGTTTGCACTAAAATATAATATTATTGTTTTACATGATGCGGCATATTCGGAGATAAATTTTGACGGATATAAGCCGAGGAGTTTTTTAGAGATAAAAGGCGCAAAAGAGGTTGGCATTGAGTTTCATTCGCTTTCCAAAACCTATAATATGACCGGCTGGCGCGTTGGCTGGGCCTGCGGAAACGAAAAGGTGGTGGCGGCTTTAGCGAAAGTAAAGTCGAACATCGACTCAGGTATTTTTTCGGCGATACAGCTGGCAGGGGTTGCTGCGCTTAGCGGGCCCGGGGAATATGTGGATACTATGTGTAAACTCTATCAGCGCCGCAGGGATTTATTAGTTGACGGCCTGAATCAGCTTGGCTGGCAGGTAAATAAGCCGAAAGCCACTTTTTATGTCTGGGCAAGGCTGCCTAAAAAATACAGGTCTTCTATAAAGTTTTCCCAAATGCTTTTAGAAAAAACGGATATTGTGCTTACTCCGGGATGCGGTTTTGGAAAATCCGCTGAGGGTTATGTGAGGATGGCGCTAACCGCTTCAGAAGACAAGATTAAAGAGGCGGTGGATAGATTGAAAAAAATTATATAGAATGGTAATTTGTTTTATCGGTATCGGCTCGAATTTAGGAAATAGAGAAAAAAACATCGAGAAAGCGATAGCTAAACTACGCAAGATTAAAAACATAAAAATCGAAAAAGTTTCCAGGCTTTATCGGACCAGGCCAGAAGGATATATTAGGCAGAATGATTTTTTAAATGGAGCCATCCGTTTGCAGACTAATTTAGAAGCCGGCGAATTATTAACCCACCTTAAGAAAATCGAGAAAGACTTAGGGAGATATGAAACTTTTCGCTTCGGGCCGCGCATTATCGACTTAGATATCCTCATTTACGGTAATCAAAGAATAAAAACTAAAGATTTGGCCATCCCACATCCACGAATGTACGCAAGAGATTTTGTGCTAACACCGCTCGCCGATGTTGCGCCCGAGTTATTTAAGCATAAAATTATAAGGACTATATCTGCAATGCGCGCTTTTATCAAATTGTTACGCGCAGAAAATAAAACAATAGGGTTTGTGCCGACGATGGGTTACCTGCACCAGGGGCATTTGTCGCTCGTTCGCGCAGCAAAGAAAGATTGCGATAAAGTCGTAGTAAGTATTTTTGTAAATCCCGCGCAATTTGGGTCAAAAGAAGATTTTCGCCGTTACCCGCGGGATCTGAAACGCGATGAAAAACTGCTTAAACAAATAGGCGTTGATGCTATTTTTTATCCCGGTGTTAAGGCGGTTTATCCTAAGGGTTATTTAACTTATGTTAGCGTAGAAAAAATTACCGAAAGGTTGTGTGGAAAGTATCGGCCGGGCCATTTTCGCGGCGTTGCCACCATTGTTACGAAATTGTTTAATATAGTGCAGCCGGATACCGCTTATTTTGGACAAAAGGATTTTCAGCAGGCAAGGGTAATTGAAAAAATAATTTCTGATCTTAATATTCCGTTAAAAGTGAAAGTTGTGCCCATTGTGCGTGAGCCAGACGGCTTGGCAATGAGTTCACGCAACGTTTATTTAAGCCCCCAGGAGAGGAAAGATGCGGTTGTGCTCTATCGTAGTTTAAGGAATGCTGAAGCCTCGGTAAAAAGAGGCGAGCGTGTGGTTAAAGTTATCATCAGGAATATAACGAAGGAAATAAAAAAGATAGCTTATGCCCGCATTGATTATGTAGAAATGGCAGACACAGAAACATTGGAAAAGGTTGATAAAATCAATGGTGAAGTTGTCATAGCTTTGGCTGTGTGGTTTGGCAAAACGAGGTTGATTGATAATATTTTAGTTATGGCTAAGCCTAACTGCCGGCTAGCCCGACTTCGTTCTGGCGGGCAGGCAGGGATTAAGTGGTGAGGATTAAGAGAAAGAATATATTAAAAATCGGTATAGTTGGTTGCGGTGCAATCGGTTCGCGGATTGCTAAAGCGATAACCAAAGACTTTAGCAGTTATGCAAAACTTGTTGCTCTTTGTGATATAGATAAGAATAAAGCAGAAAAATTAAAGAATAAATTAAAAGATAAAAAAATAGGAATTTGTTCTTTGGATAGATTAATCCGTTTAAGCGACCTTGTCGTGGAGAGCGCTTCTGTAGGCATTTCTGCGCAACTGGCAGAGAAGGTAATTTCTCAAGGAAAAGATATTTTGGTGATGAGTACAGGGGGGTTATTAGAGAGGGAGGATCTATTACAAAAGGCGCGCAAGAAAAACGCGTCTATCTATTTTCCTTCGGGCGGAATCTGCGGATTAGATGGTTTAAAGGCGGCGGCAATTTCAAAAATCAAAAAGATTACTCTTACGACACGAAAGCCCGTTAAATCTTTGCCGGATTATTTTAGCAACATAAAAAAGGAAACACTAATTTTTAAAGGTAATGCTTGCGAGGCAGTGAGGAAATTTCCGCAGAATATCAATGTAGCGGCAACTCTAAGTTTGGCCGGCTTAGGAGCAAAGAGGACTTTTGTGCGTATTATCGCTTCGCCGGGAATTGACCGTAATATCCATGAAGTAGAAATTGAATCCGAGGCCGGGAGGATTTTTACCCGCACAGAAAATGTGCCGTCTCCGGATAACCCTAAGACGAGTTATTTGGCATCCCTTTCGGCGATTGCCACATTAAAGCAAATTTTTGACGCTGTGAAGATTGGTACTTGATTAGTTTGTTAGTTTGGTAGCTTGTTGGATAGATAGCTGAAAAATGGCTTTTGAGCAGAGTGAAGATTTAAGAATACTCAAAAAAGCAGAAGAAATCGCTGATAAAATCTGGGATTAAGTTATCGTGTGGGATTATTTTTCAAAAGATATCGTAGGCAGACAATTAGTGAAAGCCGCGGATTCAATAGGGGCAAATATTATTGAGAGTCAAGGTAGATATCATCCTAAAGGATGTAATAAATTTTCTTTATATAGCGAGAGGTTCACTAAAAGAAACAAAATATTGGTTGAGAAGGGCATTACATAGAAAATTATTATCGAGAGAGAATTATGAAAACTTCATTTTAGATATTGATAATTTAGCGCCACAGCTAAATTCTTTTATAAATAGTCAACGGAAGCGTTTGTTAACCAACAAACAAACGAACTAACAAACAAACTAATTGCGAAAGGGGGTGACGCAGAATGGCAGCTAAAGTAGCGAAGGCAGGAGTAAAAAGAGAAGATGGTTATCTTTATTTCGTGGATAAAAAAGGCAACATATCCCGCGCAAAGATGGCCCGCGGCAAGAAAAAGGGTGGAAGCCCTACCGTAGTCGCTAAGGTTGGAGTAAAGAAAGAAAAAGGTTATCTTTACTTCGTCGATAAGCAAGGCGATATCTCTTGTGCTAAGATGGTCAGAGGCGGAAAAAAGAAGAAAAAAAAGTAAGTTTATCCCGTTAGAGGACGGAGTTCTCTAACGGGATTTATTTAACAAGGCCCCTGGATTAAAATCATACATTAATCCAGGGGCCAGTAAATTTTCATGCCAACTGGGATTCCCCGTCTTTTTTACGGTGTCGGGCGAGTTTATTGAGTATTAGTTATGAATATAGCCAGAAATAATTATAGCCGCATATTGTGGTTTTTTGTACTTTTCTTAATTTTCATATATGCAGTCGTATTTGTGAAAGTTTCCCTTTGCAGATACGCTAATTTTAATTATGGCGATTGGGATCTGGCTATCTATAACCAGACTTTTCGCAACTTAATAAGCGGCAGGTCTTTTATCTCTTTGATTGGCGTGCATTTTCTTCAAAACCATATTGAAATCACGCCGGCAGTTTTAATTGCCCCGATATACGCCTTGTTCCCGCATCCGGTTACTTTGTTAGCGATACAAAGCCTTATGTTAGCTTTGGCGGCAATCCCATTGTTTCTTATAGCGCGAAAGCTATTGAGCGAAGCTTGGGGTTTGGTTTTTGTAATTATTTATTTATTGTACCCTGCGGTCGGCTATACCAATCTTAATGAATTTCACCCGGAAAGTTTCCTGCCGTTTATACAATTTTGTTTATTATATTTTTTTATAAAAAATGATTTTAAAAAATTTGCAATATTCAATTTCTTATGCTTACTAAGCAAGGAAAATATGTCTTTAATCCTGATTATGCTTAGTGTATACGCCTTGATTGAAAAGAAGGAAAAAAAATGGTTCGCCTTGCCATTTCTCTCGGGGTTTCTTTATCTCTTATTTTATGGCTTGATTATATTACCGAATCTCGCTCAGGCAAAATCAATATCTGGCAGCCTCTATGCGCATCTGGGAGCGACACCAGCGCAAATGGCTAAAACAATTATATTTCATCCTATTGCGATGTTAAAATTTATAGCTATGCCGCAAAAGATGGAGTACTTATTTAATCTTTTCGGGCCGTTAAGTTTTCTTTCTTTTTTAAATCCGGTAATTCTATTAGCAGTTTTGCCTAATTTTCTGCAACACCTACTTTCTCTGAGAGAAACTGAAACAACGCTATATTACTATTATCCTTCTGAAATGCTCGCATTTATTTTTGTATCCGCGGTATTTGGGCTAAAATTTTTACTCAAGTCTAGCGTAACGCAAAAATACAAATATTTAATCAGCGCAACTATTATCTTTGTGGCGTTGTCGTTTAGTATCCGGTTAGGGCCGCAACCTGATATATCGCGTCAGATAAGGAAAGGATGCTTATTAACAGGCGATGCGATAGAAAAAGATAATTTTATAAAAATAATACCTAAAAATAGCTCCGTAATCGCAACTTTTAATTTTTTGCCTAAACTATCTAATATTACGGATAGCCTGTATTCGTTGCACCGCGTATTGGCGGGAACATCTTTAAGCGAAGATAGCAGTTTGCTTGTTTTGGATCAGCCAGAGTTTGCGTTAATAGATTTTGATGATAGTATGACTTTTTATAATTTCTATCAGCCGTACGCAGGATATGCGGATTTAAGAAGCTTTTTGGCGAGGTGGCAGTTACGCCCCGTAAGAGCGTTAGAAAATACTGTTCTTTTTAAGCGTGATTACAAGGGGGATTTTGGCCTTTATGAATCAGTCGGTTCGGCTCTAGATAGCAATTTAAAGGCTGATGTTTTTGACGGTAGTATAAAAATTATAGGTTATAAGTTAGAAAAAAATATTTTCGGCAAAAAGGATAAAATTTTGATTACTTTTTTCTGGCAGGCACTTGGTAAAATAGCTAAAGATTATTCTTTATCCATTGTGCTGGTAGATTCAAGCGATATGATCAGGCAGAGTATGATTCATCCGTTGTGTTACCGTATTTATCCTACTAGTTCCTGGCAGGAAGAGGAGATCGTAAAGGAAAATTACTGGTTTTCTATTTCTTCGGGCATTAGTAGCGGAAAGTATAAAATTTACGTAGGCATTCTTGATCCTTTAACCGGGAAATTGTGCAATATTAGTCCGGCCGATACGAAGAAAGAGATTGGCTGGGTTGAATTATGCGGTATCAGTATTCTTTAGACAGGAGAGGTTAAATATGAAAGTAACGTTAGTTATACCTACGTTTAATGAAATTGACGGCATGAAGGCTGTGATGCCCAAAATAAAAAAAGAATGGGTTGATCAGATTATTGTTGTTGACGGCAATTCAACCGATGGCACTAGTGAATATGCGCAATCACTAGGGTATCCTGTGGTGCAGCAAAAATTAAAAGGGTTGGTAAACGCGTATCAGGGTGCTTTGGACGCGGCAATTGGAGATATTATCATTACTTTTACGCCCGATGGAAATTCGGTTCCTGAATTGATCCCGCCGTTAGTTGAGGAAATGAAAAAGGGATATGATTTGGTTATCGTTTCCCGGTATCTAAAGGGAGCCAAGAGTTACGATGATGACGTGGTGACTGCCTTTGGTAACTGGATGTTTACCGCTATGATTAATGTATTATTTGGGGGGCATTATACGGATACTCTGGTTGGTTTTCGCGCATGGAAGAAAAGTTTGTTTCAGCTCGACAATAGGTATGTAAAAATGGCTGGTTTTGAACCGCTTGTGGCAATCCGATGTGCTAAACAAAAACTAAAAGTCGGCGAAATACCAGGTGATGAACCGAAGCGCATAGGGGGGATAAGAAAGAATCGCCCCTTGATCAATGGTTCATACATTTTGTTACTTATCTTGCAGGAAATTTTTTGCGGTTGGCATATAAAAAAATAATAAACTATGTATTTGGATAATAAAACACTATTTGTAGCCGGTGCAACTGGTTTAGCGGGTACCAGTGTTATCAAGCATGTTCTCGCACAGTATCCAAAAACCCGCATTAAAGCTTCTTTTTACAAACATACAAAACCCTTTATTAGGGATAAAAGGATAGCGTATGTATATGGCGATTTAAGGTCTGAGAAACAGTGCAGGCAGATATGCAAGGGGTGTGATTGTGCTATTATGGTGGCGGCAAATTCCGTGGGTGCTGGCGCAGCCACGGTTTATTCTTGGGAGCAGATGTATGATAATGTGATAATGAATATTCAGATGTTTCAGGCGTTCTACAGGGAACACATTAATAGAGTGGTATTTGTTGGTTCAGCAACAGTGTATCAGGAATACATTGGCCATATAAAGGAAGAACAGCTTGATTTAAACCATGCTCCGCATCAAAATTACTTCGGAGTTGGATGGGCGTTTAGATTTATTGAAAAAGTATGCCAATTTTGGAACATGCATTCGGGGATGGAAATTGTTGTTGCGCGGGTATCAAATATATTCGGTCCTTATGCGAAATTTAACCCCAAGACGTCCAATTTCATTCCTGCTATTATTCGCAAGGCAGTGGATAAAATGGATCCCTTTGAGGTCTGGGGCAGCCCTGGGGTGACGAGAGATGTGGTTTACTCGGAGGATTTTGCCAGGGCAATTGCATTAATGATGAATGATGATTTAATTAAACATGAAACTTTTAATATCGGCTCAGGAGTTAAGACGACGGTACGCGAAGTAGTTACGCTTGCGCTTAAACATGCTGGACACATACCCAAAAAAATCAAATACAACAGCCGTGAACCTTCAACTATTCCCTTTAGGGCGCTTGATTGCGCAAAGGCAAAAAGCATACTTCAGTGGCAGCCGCAGTACAGTGTTGATGAAGGGATAAGTATGACTACCCAATGGTGGATTGAAAATAAAAGGCGGTGGAAGAAATGAAAACTAAAAAATATGATGCAATCGTATTATCCAGCCAGGGAGAAAAGGAGATTTTGGCTCAATTCGTCAATCTTTTGAAAACCGCACCGTTGCCTAGCGAAGAATTATTGTCGAATCTGGGGTTGTTTTTAACTTCAAAGAATCTCTCAAGGTTATTATTCTTCTACGAAATATATAAAAAGATAATTCATGTTCACGGCATTATTGTAGAATTCGGAGTAAGATGGGGTCAGACTCTTTCATTGATGTCGGCGTTACGCGGCCTATTTGAGCCTTTTAACAGACATAGGAAAATTGTCGGTTTCGATACCTTTAAAGGGTTTAAAGGAGTGGATAAAAAAGACGGAACTCGCAGTAAATGCGTTGATGGGTCCTTTTCATTGCCTTCTGGGTATGAAGATTATCTAGATAAGGTATTGGCGAAGCAGGAAGCGCTTAATCCCATGTCACATTTAAAAAGATATGAGCTTATGAAAGGCGATGCGATAAAAACTGTCCCCGCGTATTTTAAGAAACATCCTGAAACCATTATTTCTTTGGCAGTTTTTGACTTTGATATTTATAAACCGACAAAGGTTGCTTTAAGAACAATCATGCCGAATTTATGCAGGGGAAGTATTCTTGTTTTTGATGAGCTCTGCGATGATATTTTTCCCGGAGAGACAATGGCATTAAAAGAGACCCTGGGGCTTAAACATTCAAAAATCGAACGATTCCCTATGACTTCAAGGATTTCCTATATTGAAATAAAATAGTCATAGAAAGGATGAGTAAATGGTAGCAGATGTTTTTATTGGGAAGTATGATGCGGGGGATGAAAATAAGCTTGATTTACTTCTCATAAATCCCAGCCTTAATTGGGAACTGGATCAGAAAAATAAAATGAATGTGAGGATTGAGAAAGATATTCCTAATCAGGAAACTCCGCATATAGGGATAGCGTATCTTTTAGCCATCGCAAAAAAAGAAGGGTTAAAAGTTAAATACATAGATATGGTTATAGATTGTTTTTCCATAGAACAACTTATTGATTTTGTCTCCAAAACGAAACCGGCGGTAGTTGGTTTTACCGCTTTTACAATCCAGGTCAGAACTGCGGCTTTTATTGCAGAGAAAATAAAACATACACTCCCTGAAGTGAAAATATGCGTAGGGGGACCGCATGTCACAGCAATTCCTAAAGAAACATTGGATGAATTTCCCTGGTTTGATTTTGTTATAAGCGGAGAAGGCGAAGAGGTTTTGCCGAAAATATTTGATTCTCTGGGAAATGATCAGGCTTTATCTAGAATAAATGGAGTTATAACCAGGATGACGGAAAAAGTTATTGTCGGGGCCTCTAATAATCCTATTCTGAATCTTGATTCCCTACCTTTTCCTGCATGGCAAGAGTTTAATCTGTCGAAATACCCCGGGACTTATCCGCATAGGACAAACCTTGAATTACCTATGGTAACGGGGAGAGGGTGCCCGTATCGTTGTGTCTTTTGCTGCCGTGCATTGGGTTCTACGGTCCGCCACCGAAGTGTTCTTTCGGTCATTGCAGAAATAGAACGTAATATCAGCGAATTTAATTGTAAGTCCGTTGCTTTTTTAGATGAAACCTTTCTTATTAATATGGCATGGGTTGATGAATTCCTGAACGTGTTTGTTGACCGGGGGTTACATAAGAAAATTACCTGGTCATGCAGTACTCGTGTTAGTGATATGTCTTTGGAATTACTAAAACGCATGAGAAACGCCGGTTGCTATTTTATTTTCTTTGGATTGGAAAGTGCCGATGATCAGACCTTAAAATTAATCAAGAAAAATATTACTACTAAGCAAATAGAGGATGTGGTAAGGTGGACTAAACTGGCGGGGATTATACCTGTCGGTGCATTCATTATTGGTTTGCCGGGCGATACTGAGAAACATGTGATGAAAGCAATAGCAATGGCTGAGAAATTGGATCTTTATTCTGTTACTTTTCCTATAGCAGTTCCTTTTCCCGGAACAGAGTTAAGACAGATGGCTTTAAGAGGCGAATATGGCATGAAAATTGTTTCTGATAATTGGAGTCATTATGGTAAACAGGATCCAGGTGTAATGGAAAGCAAAGAGTTATCTTGGTCAAAAAGAAAAGAACTACAGCAAATGGCTTACTTGCGTAATCCAAAGAAAAAGATAGCGGATTATTTGCAGCGGTTGAGTCAAAATATTACTAATATTTAGTGTAATTTTATTTTATAAAATGAATAAATGGTGTAAAGAAATAAGAAAGCAAATTCTTGATATATCAAGAAAAAGTGGTCATGGGCATATACCATCTTGTTTTTCTGTAGTTGAGATTGTATATGCAATATATGGTACTATTAAGCATAATCCCAAGCTTCCTTCATGGCAAGAACGAGATATATTTATTTTAAGTAAAGGGCATGCAAGTCTTGCGCACTATTGTGTCTTGGCTAAGTTCGGATATTTTGACCTTAAAAAAGTGTATTCGTTCGGCGGATTTATGTCAGACTTTGGCTGTCATGCCGATAGGTTTAAAGTCTCCGGCGTTGAAGCTTCCACAGGTTCGTTAGGGCATGGTATTGGCCTAGCCGTTGGTATAGCGTTGGGGCTAAAGATACAAAAATCCGAACGGCGCGTTTATGTGGTGATCGGCGACGGAGAATCTAACGAGGGTTCTGTCTGGGAAGCAATTATGGTTGCAACCAGCTTAAAGCTTAATAATTTGACCATAATCTATGATAATAATATGTCGCATTCAAGAGGGCTTCAGATAGTTAATCCTGCTGAAAAATTTGCGGCGTTCGGGTGCGAGATTAGAGAAGCTGACGGGCACGATATAGATATTCTAAAAAGCGAGATACTCAGGAAAGCGAATGCTGTAATTGCCATTATAGCACATACAAAAAAAGGCTTCGGCTGTAATACATTTGTTTCCAGTCCTTACGAATGGCACAGAAAATCACCGAATGAAAAAGAATTTGAACAGCTGATGAAGGAGTTGGATGAGGAAGCAATTTAGAGATACTGTAATGGATTTGGCAGCCTACGACGATAAAATCGTTCTGATATTCGGCGACGTCAGCGTTTATCTTTTTAACGATTTCAAAGCAAAGTATCCGGACAGATTTTATAATATTGGTATTTGTGAAAATGCGCTTATCAGTATCGGGGCGGGTTTGAGTTTTCTGGGATTTTTTCCTTTTGTCCATACCATCACGCCTTTTATTACCGAAAGAAGCCTTGAGCAGATTAAGATTGACCTGTGTTATAACCGCTTCGGTGCCAACATCGTATCCTGCGGCGCTTCTTTTGATTATGCCTGGGACGGCGCGACGCACCATTGTTATACCGATTTAGCTATTTTGAGATTATTGCCTGATATAGAAGTAATTCAGCCGGGTTCTAAAAAAGAATTAGATACCTTGCTTAGAAGCCAGTATAACAACGGGAAAGCTACTTATTTCAGATTATCGGACTACCCGCATAATATTGATATTCCGGCGAAGTTTGGCAAAGGGGTTATTTTAAAGGATTCCGGTTCTAAACTTACCGTTATGACAGCCGGCCCTATATTGGGTAATGTTATGGAAGCCTGCCGGAATTTGCCTGTCAATCTTGTTTATTTTCATACAATAAAACCCATTGATAGAGAACTGATTGAGAGATTCAGGCATACAGAAATTATGGTTATCCATGATGCTTTTGGTTTGTATGAGGCTGTTTGCGAAGTGCCAAATTTGTCCGTTTCTTATTACGGGCTTCCGGATAAATTTTGCAGCTGGTATGGGACGCTGGTAGATATAAGAAAGAAGATCGGTTTGGATATTGAATCTATTAAGGAAAATATAGAGCAAAGGATAAAAAATCGTTGAAAGAGGGAAGATGTTTTATCGGGATAGGCTTGTTTTAGTTACCGGCGGGACGGGTTTTGTGGGAACGCATATTGTGCAAGAACTTTTAAAATCCGGAGCGCGCGTGCGTGTCCCGATACATAAACGCCCGATGACGATTAAAGATAAGCGCATAGAGTTGATGCGCGCCGACCTGGCAAAACAGGCAGATTGTTTAAAGGTGCTTAGCGGCGTAGATTATTGTTTTCATGCCGCAGGAGTTGTTGCCGGCTCAGGAGCGGTGGCAGCAAACCCTATGTCAGCTATTACGGTCAACCTTGTTTTAACAAGCCAGATGCTTCAGGCGGCATGTGATATTGGAGTTGAAAGGTTTCTCTTGTTTAGCAGTAGCACCGGTTATCCGGTTGCCGATTATCCTATTAAGGAAGAAGAAATGTGGAATGGCTCGCCTTACGAAGGTTATTTTGGTTATGGCTGGATGCGGAGGTATTTGGAGCGGTTGGGGGAATTTGTGGCATTGAAATCTAAAGTAAAAATCGCTATTGTCCGCCCAACAGCTATTTACGGCCGCTGGGATAATTTTGACCCGAAGGCCAGCCATGTAATCCCTGCGTTAATACGCAGGGCAGTTGAAAAACAAGATCCTTATGAGGTTTGGGGAACGGGCGAAGAAGTACGTGATTTTTTGCATGTATCTGATTTGGCGCTGGCCTGTCTATTAATGTTGGAGAAAAACGCAGAATGCGATCCGGTTAACATAGGTTACGGCGAGGCCGTAAAGGTCAAAGATGTCGTGCGAATAATTTTACGGGCTTGCGGGCATGAAAAAGCCAGGCTTATCTTTAATAGTTCTAAACCTACTACTATACCGTTTAGGATGGTTGATATATCAAAAGCAAAGAAATTACTGGGTTTTAGGCCGAAAATTTCTTTAAATGATGGTATTGAAGATACCGTTCGGTGGTATAAGGAGTCAAAAAATAAATTTAAGTTCAATTGATTTTATAATATGAAAAATTATTTTCGTAATAAAAAAGTATTAGTAACAGGCGGTACAGGATTAATAGGTACTCCTTTGGTAAAGAAGCTCAAGGAGATGGAAGCAGAAGTCAGGATTGTAAGCCTTGATGAAGAATCGGCGGCTGGGGGTAAGTTTGAGTTTGTAAAAGGGGATCTATGCGATAAAAAGGTATGCGCCCAAGCAGTCAGAGGGGCAGATATTGTTTTTCATTTGGCTGGGATTAAAGGCGGGATAGGCGTTGCCAAATCGAAAGCTTCCAGTTTTTTGGTAAAAAATATTTTGATGGATATTCAGATTATGGAAGCCGCAAGAATTGCCGGTGTTAAACAATTCTTATATACCAGCAGCATCTGTGTTTATCCGCCCGCTGAAATATTTCTGGAAGAAAATGCGGGAAACGGCCTTCCTCATCCGTCCGATAAATTTGGCGGAATGGCTAAACTCATCGGCGAGATGCAGATCGAGGCTTATAAGCTTCAGTATAAATTAGAAAATTTTTTAATAGCCCGCCCGGTAAATACTTATGGGCCATGCGATAATTTTAATTCAGTTTCGGCGTTAGTCATACCGTCGTTAATTTTACGTATTTTTAGCGGGGAAGACCCGTTAGTTGTCTGGGGTGATGGGTCTGCTGTAAGGGATTTTATATTTTCCGAAGACGTTGCTGATTTTTTGCTTTTAATGGTTTTTAAAAATGCCGCCGGCCCTTATAATGTAGGCAGCGGCAAGCCGGTTTCTATCAGGGATCTTACGGATACGATTGTTAATTGCGCGGAGAAATTTATCGGCAAAAAGATTAATATCCAATGGGATGCTGCTAAAGAGGCGGGCGAAAAATATAGAGTTGCCAGTATAGAAAAAGCAAAAAATGAATTAGGATGGATGCCAAAAGTGGCTTTGGATAGCGGAATTTCTGAAACATTAAAATGGTATCAACAGCATAAATCTGCCCTTCCGCGGCGTTACAGCATTTTATCCGAAGGCTAATGATTAACTATGGGGAATAAAGCAAAAGTTGTTTTTGTCCGCCCGCCGAATCTGCAGAAGTCCGGGCAATGGAAAAAACAAGGAGTAATCCGTTGCCCTCTTAATATTGCGCTTTTAGCTTCTTTTATTCGTACAAAAGGAAGCTTTGACTGCTCTATCATTGATTTTGAGGTGACTCCTGCTAGCTCTGTGGATCAGATGGCTGAGATTATATTGCAAAGCCATCCAAAATACGTGTGTTTTACAACGTTGACTCCGAGGTTCCCCGTTGTCGTTAAAACAGCGCAGGAAATAAAACGAAGGCAGCCGGATATTTTTACAATTATTGGGGGCCCTCACGTGACCGGCACGCCTTTAACTTCTATGATGGATGGTATTTCCTATGGTATTGTCGGAGAAGGCGAAGAAGCGCTCCTTGAGCTTTTAGAAAAAATAGAGAATAAACAGGACCCGTCCGGAGTCAAAAACATTGTCTATAAGGATGGACTTTCCGTAAAAGTCAACCCGGTCCGCCCTTTTATAAATAACCTTGACGCATTACCGTTTCCCGCGTGGGATTTAATGGATATTAAGGAGTATGATGATCCAACTTATTTCAGCGGGAGCCATCTTGCAATCTATTCCGGCAGAGGATGCCCTTATGATTGTATTTTTTGCGCATCCGCTGTTACATGGAAAAGAAAGCTTAGGTTACGCTCAGTAGAAAATGTTATACATGAGATTTCTGATATTGCTAACCGTTTAAAGGTAAGAAACTTAATGTTTTGGGATGATACATTTGCGATTGATGAGCAGCGCGCATTCTCTATCTGTGATCGCATTATAGAAGGACAATTTGATATAAGTTATACGGTACAGTTACGGGCAGATTCAGTTACCGAGAGGTTGGCAGATATTTTAAAGAAATCAGGGTGTTGTTTTGCGGCTATAGGAGTTGAAAGTGGCAATGAAGAGATGTTGGTTAGGATAGGCAAGAAGGAGACGAAAGAACAGTTTAGGAAGGCCGCTAGAATTATGAAAGAAGTAGGATTGCCAATCATAGCCAGTTATATTATTGGGCTTCCGGGAGATACACAGGAGACGATTAAGGAAACCATTGATTTCGCATTTGAGTTGAACGCCGATCAGTCAAAGTTTATGATCTTGGCCCCGTATCCCGGCACGCATGTTTATGATCTTGCTTGTCAGATAGGCCTTGTTGACATATGGAGCTTTGAGCAGATGGAAGCATCCAATTATTATGATAGCGTAGGCATAAATTTATCTAAGGTTTCTGATAATGACCTTTTGAGGTATCAGGATGAAGCTTATGAAAGATTTGATAAGTCTAAGAAAGCGGGAATATGAAAACTGTTAAGACTAAGTTAGGCGGGGTTTTATTAATTCGCCTTGATCCGTTTAAGGATTTTCGTGGTGAATACGTCGAGACGTACAATGAAGGCCTGTATCAAAAACACGGCATCAATATAAAGTTTATCCAAGACGATATTTCTATTTCCAAACACAATGTGTTGCGCGGTATTCACGGTGATTTCGTTACATGGAAATTGATTTCGTGTTTTTACGGCGAAATCTTCTTCGTCGTGGTGAATTGCGATCCTAAGTCCAAAGATTTCGGCAAATGGCAGTCATTCACATTAAGCGACAAAAACAGGCTGCAGGTTTTGATTCCTCCGGGTTACGGCAACGCCTATTACGTTTTAAGTGATAAAGTCATCTTTAGTTACAAGCAGTCCACGTATTATAATCCGGAGAAGCAGTTTTCCTATAAATGGGATGATCCGCGTTTTAACATTCTTTGGTCGTCCACAAACCCCATCTGTTCGCAAAGGGATGCATGAAACACGTATTTGCCATTCTAACCTTCAAACTATCGGAGTGAGACAATGATTATTAGCAGAACACCTTTTCGCATTTCTTTTTTCGGCGGTGGCACAGATTATCCGGAATGGTATCATGGCCATCCCGGAGTTGTGCTAGCTACGACGATCGACAAATACTGCTACATCACGCTTTGTTATGTGCCGCCTTTTTTCGATTGGAAATACCGCATCGTTTATTCCAAGCAGGAACTGGTTAGGAAGGTAGCTGAAATTCAGCATCCAGCGGTGCGGGAGGGTCTGCGCTATCTGAACATCAAGCGTGGCATCAGCCTGCAGCATGTTGGAGACCTTCCGGCGCGTACGGGTATCGGTTCAAGCTCTTCTTTTACAGTCGGTTTCTTGCATGCGCTCCATGCTCTTCAGGGGAGGATGGTTACAAAAAAAGAGCTGGCTTTCCAAGCCATTGAGGTAGAGCAGGAATGGATTAAAGAGAACGTGGGCTCGCAGGATCAGGTCAGTGCTGCCTTCGGGGGGTTAAACAAAATTGAATTCAACGGATACAAAAACATCGAGGTTTCGCCTGTAACGATTAGCGTTAAGAGGATGAAGTTTCTCCAGCAGCACCTCATGCTTTTTTTCACTGGTTTTTCGCGCACCGCATCGGAGATCGCCGAAGAGCAGATCAAGAATATTCCCCACAAAATTAAGGAATTAAAAACTATGTATGCGATGGTGAATGAAGCCTTGAATATCCTCAACCATGAGCAGAAGCCTTTGGAAAATTTCGGGAAATTGCTTCATGAGACTTGGCTTATCAAAAAGACGCTGAGCAAAAATATTACGAATTCGAAAATTGATGAAATTTATCTTAGAGCTAGAAAGGCCGGGGCCATCGGAGGTAAGATTCTTGGCGCCGGCGGCGGCGGCTTTATGCTCCTTTATGTCAAGCGCGAATTACAGAGCCGCGTTAAACAGAAGCTCAAAGGCCTTATTCACGTTCCGTTCCGTTTTGACGAACTCGGCAGCCAGATTATTTATTATCGGCCGAATTCGAATTATTGATTGGGTCAAAAGTCCAAAAAGATGCTGGATCCGGCAAAAATCGACGTGATTATTCTCTGTGGCGGCAAAGGCAAGCGCCTCAAGAAAATTGTCAAAGACTGGCCGAAACCCATGAGCGTATTCTCAGGTAAGCCTTTCCTGACACATCTGATGGTTTATGTGGCGGGGTTTGGGTTCAGAAGGTTTATCTTGAGTACGGGTTATCGGGGCCATACGATTGAAAAATATTATCAGCAGCATCCTGCGTCTTGGCAGATTGAGTTTTGTCGGGAAACAAAAGCGCTGGGAACGGGTGGCGCTGTTTGGCATGCCAAGCCGTGGATCAGCAGCCGGGTTTTTCTGGTTTTAAACGGCGATTCTTTTCTGCGCGTCGGTTTGGATAAATTTCTTAAATTCCATCTGGTTAAAAAAGCGTTGCTTTCTCTGGTTTTAGTCAGATGCTGCGGTAAGGTGGATTCCGGTAAGGTTCTTCTGGGTAGCCGTCAGCGCATCATCGGTTTTGAAGAGAAGGCAAGTTACAAGCCAAACCATTTTGACAATGCAGGTATTTATCTGATGGATCGCTCTGTCTTTAACCATATGCGCAGGAAAGAATCCTTTTCGTTGGAGTATGATTTTTTCCCTTTCTTTCTTAAAGAGAGATGTTTTGGATTCGTGCAGAAGGGGAGGCTTCTGGATTTTGGAACCCCAGATAGGTACGCGTATGCAAAACGGCATTGGGCTAAGGGGTTGGTATGATAAGAAATCCGATGAAAGTTGCGTTTGGAACGATGACGGTCACAAAAAAATCGAAAGATATGGTGAGGCGTATTTTGGATTCTGGTCGTGTCTCTTGCGGTTACTATGTTAGGGAGTTTGAAAAACGTTTCGCCCGGCTTATAGCTACGCGTCAGGCTGTAGCCGTGAGTTCCGGAACAGATGCAGACGCCCTGGCTTTGGCCATTTTTTATGATTTCGGAGCCAAGCGTAACGATGAGGTTATTGTTCCAGCGTTGTCTTTTGTGGCAACGGGCAATGCGGTTCTGCAGGCAGGATTTAAACCGGTCTTCGTGGATATTGATCCAAAGACCTTAAATATCGACACCGATCTTATTGAGCGGGCTGTTACAAAAAAGACCAGGGCCATTATGCCGGTTCATCTGATGGGAAAACCAGCGGCTATGGATGAAATTAACCACATAGCCCGAAAACACCAACTTTTTGTGGTGGAGGATGCAGCGGAAGCGCACGGTGCGATGTACAAAGGCAGGCATGTGGGGACGTTAGGGGATCTGGGTGCGTTTAGTCTTTATGTGGCGCATATCATTACTTCGATAGAGGGCGGAATGGTCGTGACGGAGCGTAAAGATTTTGCCGAGATTTTGAGGTCTTTGCGTTCGCACGGTCGGGCCTGTAAATGTGAACAGTGCGTAGTCAACATCGCTTCTGCGTCTTGCCCGAAGAGGTTCCAGTATGGTGCTGGCGAGGATATGCGGTTTCTTTTTGAGCGCATAGGTTTTTCGGCAAAGATGAACGAAATCGAAGCGGCGGTCGGCCTGGGGAACTTAGGGATTTATAAAAAAATCCTGGAGCGCCGGCGTAGGAATCTTTTGTATCTTATGAAACGTTTTAAAAAAAACGAGGAATTTTTCTATAGTATCGAAGAGGAGTCTTATGAAAAAATCGGGCCCCATGCGTTCCCCGTTGTGGTTCGTCGGGGAGCGCCTTTCAGGCGTCAGGACCTAGTGTGTTTTTTGACGCAAAATAACATTGACTCGCGTAGCTTATTTTCGTCGATGCCGACCCAGTGCTCCGGTTTTTCCTTTTTGGGGCACCGCTATGGCGATTTTCCTGCTGCTGAATATATCGGTGAAAACGGCCTGCATATCGGCGTACATCAGGATTTAGGCGTAAAACATCTGGACTATATCTTGGCAACATTCACAAAGTTTATCAAAAAATTCACTAAGTAAACTTTATTGAAAGAGTTCCATGTAATAAAGAAGAAATTCTTATTATGGGGATAACAGGTTTTGTTGGCAGCTATTCAGCCCGATTGAAATATTGTTAAAATTCATTAACCAATTATAATGGCCAGAATATTATTTATCAGCGATACTTTTATTAACGAAAGCTTAGGGATTATGTACCTAAGTTCGTATTTAAAAAAACACAGTCACGATGTAAGGCTTACTTTGTTATGGGAATATAAAAAAATAGATGACCTTTTGAAGTTTATTAAAAAAACCTCGCCTGATCTTGTCGGGTTTTCTGTAATGACACCACAAGTAAATATATTCAGGCCCATAGCGAAAATTATTAAAGAAGCAACCGGACATTTAGTTGTCTGGGGAGGGGCTCATTGTATGTTTATGCCTGAAGAAGTCGTAGACAGTGGATACGTTGATATTATTTGTAGGGGAGAGGGTGAGGAATCTTTGTTGACGCTTATGAATCGCATTGATGCACGTCAAGAAACCGATGATATCCCGAATCTCTGGATAAAGAAGAAAGACAGATGGATAAAAAATGATCTTGGCAAGTTGGAATCCGATTTGGATAAATACCCCTTCCCGGATAGAGGGTTATATTATGACAAATATCCTTTGTTGCGAAACTTTGCTTTAAAAAGATTTATGACCCAGCGGGGCTGTCCTCATGATTGCTCTTATTGTTTTGAGCCTACATTCAAGAAAATGTATGAAGGCAAGGGAAAATTAGTTCGTCGTCATAGTGTTGAATATGTGATCAATGAAGTGAAGTCAGTAATCTCTAAATATCCGACTAGGGCGATTCATTTCTCCGACGATACATTTAATTTGAATGAAAATTGGGTTATGGAATTTCTAAGGCAGTACAAGCAACATATTGATTTGTCTTTTACTTGCAATATTTCTGTTTTAGGTATTAATGAAGAAATGATACGAGGTCTGAAGGATTCAGGCTGTAAAGGGGTAACCTTTGGTTTAGAACATGGGGTAGAAAATATCCGTATGAATATTTTGAATAAAAGAGTGCCAAATAAAAATTACATAGAAATCACAAAGTTGCTCAATAAGTATAATTTAAAATTTTTGACTAACGTTATGCTTTGTTTGCCTTGCGAGAGAATGGAAGATGCCATTGAAAGTATTCGATTCGCCCGGGTGCTTAAGCCTTATGGCATTAGGGTAGGGATTCTTAAGATTTACAAAGGCACAAAGCTGGCAGAATTTTTGCGCGAAAGAAATCTGCTTGAAGCTGCAGGGAAATTTACCTATAAGTCCAAAGATGTCTATAATGAATATAAGAATATAAAAAAATTGATTTGGACAGCACAATTATTCATTCACTACCCCTTGTTTCTGCGTTTTTCTAAGCGAATTTTATCTTCATCGTTTTCGTATCTCTTTAAGCCAGTCATGTTATTAAGTTACTGGCGGGATGCCTCCTTTTTTAGTATACCTTTCTTCCAAGCGTTGATGTATTTCTGGCATGCGCCCAAAATGTTTATTAAGGGTATTGGCGATGAGCAGCCGGATGTGTATAAGAAAATTAAAGATAGTTAAACTCGAATCTCTTCCATAATGAAATATGTCAGAACTCAATAGCCAATTGCTGTATGAGTACAGTAGATAACGAAAAAATAAGTTACAGGCCTTTTGTGCCAAAATGGTTGTATGGTTTTGTTAATTTAATGGAATGGGTGATGAGGCCTTTTATGTCCCTGATAGGGCATGCGATGCCCGTCACGATTAAAAAATTTAAATAAGAGGGGGCGCGGTCATGAAAAAGAAAGTCTTGATTACGGGGATTACGGGTTTTGTCGGAAGCCACCTTGCGGAATATATCTTGTCGCTAAAAGACAAGGATATAGAAATTTACGGCATTCGCCGCTGGAGAAGCCCGATGGATAATGTCGCATCTGTTATAGATAGGATTAATTTTTCTTATTGTGAACTGTTGGATTCTAAATCCGTATTAGATACGATAACTAAAATAAAGCCGGATATTATTTTTCATCTGGCGGCGCAGTCTTTTGTCCCAACCAGTTTTAACGCGCCCGTTAACACAGTGGAAACAAACGCCTGCGGGACAATAAATTTACTGGAGGCTATCCGCTATGCAGGGATCGACCCGGTTGTCCATATCTGCAGCTCTTCGGAGGTCTATGGGCAGGTAAACGCGGATGAAGTGCCTATTAATGAAAATCAGCCTTTTCGTCCCGCCAGCCCCTATGCGGTCAGCAAGGTTGCCGAAGATATGATCGCCTTTCAATACTTTTTGTCATATGGCATAAAGACGATCAGGACGCGCATGTTTACCCATACCGGGCCGCGCCGGGGAGAGGTTTTTGCCTCTTCTTCTTTTGCCAAACAAATCGCGCGGATAGAAAAAGGATTGCAGGAGCCGGTTATCCATGTCGGCAATCTTAAAAGCGTCAGGACCTTCGCTGATGTCAGGGATACTGTGCGCGCCTATTGGTTGTTAGTTAATAAGTGCCCAGCCGGAGAGGTTTATAATATCGGCGGTGAAAGAAGCCTGACGGTAGGCGAGATGCTGGATATTTTATTAACCATGACCAATAAAAAACCAAAAATTAAAGTAGAGCCGTATCTTCTCAGGCCTTCTGATGTAACCTTGCAGGTACCGGATAGTTCAAAGTTTAAAAAGGAAACCGGCTGGAAACCCAAGATTCCTCTTGAAAAAACATTAAAAGATTTGTTGAATTATTGGAGGAGTAAATTATAGCTATTGGTAAAAATAATATTACGAAGAATATTTTTTTTATATTAGGATTAATACTACTTTCTTTTTTAGTCTATTCTAACGGCCTGAATAATGATTTTGTCCTTGACGATACAACTTTAATTGTTAATCATCCTCTTATTAAATCTGCAAAATTGCTCCCCCTTGTTTTTAAGAATAGCATAACACAGCATTCTTCAGTGATTACCAAATCGTACAATAGGACATACCGGCCGTTACAGCTTTTAACATACGGGTTTGACTATCGGATATGGAAGTTAAACCCGTTTGGATTTCATTTAACAAATATCCTGTTTCATCTTTTTAATGCCTTATTGATTTATTATTTGCTATGTTTGCTTTTCGGGAATAACCCGGTTTATGGCTTTGGCTATATGGAAAGCCAAACCATTGCCTTACCGGCTTGTCGAGTTGCCAGTATTATGTTTTTAATCCATCCTATCCATACTTCGGTCGTATCATACATATCCGGCAGGGCGGATCTGTTGGCATGTTTCTTTATGCTTTTAAGCATGATTATGTTCTTGAAATTTATTAAGCTGGAATCGATAATCTGTTATGCTTTTAGCCTTTTCTTTGCAGCGCTTGCGCTTCTTTCTCGCGAGAGTGCCTTGATTTTATTCTTGTTTATCGCCTTATTATTATTTCTGAACAATGAAAAACCAAAAAGATATTTGTACCTGTTACCCTTCATATTATTAGGCCTTTTGTATCTGGGCTTAAGGATTTCTGTTTTTGGCAGGGAGGGGTTGGTTGTGCATGCCAGTTTAGTGCCATTATTTTTTAGGGTAATTAATTTTTTTGGCATAATTTTAAGATACCTCTGGCTTTTAATTTTTCCCTTGGACCTGCACCTCTGCAGGACAATTCCCGTTATAAATTATTTATTAGATATAAGGACACTATTAGTCATCGTTTTTGTTTTTTTCTCTATATTTATACTTATAAAACTACGTAAGAATAAATTGGTAGTTTTTAGCGCGTTATGGTTTATAATCGGGCTTACGCCGGTTTTTGCATACATGGATGCCTACGCATTTTTTCGTGAATTAATGATGGCAGAAAGCTGGCTTTACGTCTCATCTTGCGGTTTCTTTATTATTTTTGCCTTTTGCCTTAATCTAAAAGAAAAAGTTATAAAGAGAGCGGCCTATGGCAGTATTATTATTTTTTGGAGTTTTTTGACTATAGTAAATAACGGCTATTGGAAAAATGATCTTATACTCCATGAAAATATATTAGAGCAGAGCCCGGAATCAAATTACCTGCGTATAAATTTAATCCAAAATTATCTTAACCTGGGGCTATATGAAGACGCCCTTGCCGAAACCAAAAAATTTTCTGCCTATTATCCCGATACAGGCCATCTTTATTTGGTGTGGGGCGAGTATTATTTGGCCCTGGGAAAATTGGATAAAGCTATTGAAAATTACAAGATGGCTTTGAATAAAGACAGGAAGATTTTTTACGCTTCACAAAGGCTTGCTTTGTGCTATAAAGAATTAGGGGAGCCGGAGAAGGCTTTGGAGTTTATTTTAGAAAGTATAAAAACCGAGCCATATTGCGTCTCAAGTTTGGTCTTGGCGGGAGATTTATACTCCGTAAAGAAAGATTTTCTCAAAGCCGATAAATATTACTACTTGGCATTAGAGATTGATCCGGGGGACCTGTCAATAAAAGAGAAGATAAAAAATGCAGAATGATTTTATAGTTATACGTAAAGCGAGGGTACATAATTTAAAAGGTATTTCTCTTGCGCTTCCGCGTAATAAGCTTGTGGTATTTACCGGACTGTCTGGTTCAGGTAAATCCAGCCTTGCCTTTGATACAATTTACGCAGAAGGGCAGCGCCGGTATGTAGAAAGCCTTTCCAGTTACGCCCGTCAGTTTTTAGAGAGGCTGGATAAGCCGGATGTGGAATATATTGAAGGATTATCTCCGGCCATCGCTATTGAGCAGAAGACAGCCGGTGCTAATCCGCGTTCAACCGTAGGCACTCAAACCGAAATCAACGATTATTTAAGGCTTCTTTTTGCACGAATCGGTATTCCTCATTGCTATAAGTGCGGTAAGGTTATCCAAAGGCAGACCTCTGGCGAGATAGTCAGCCAGATTATCGGCCTTGCGCAAGGTACGAATATAGAAATATTAGCTCCTTTAATTAAAGGAAGAAAAGGTGAATACCGGGATATTTTAAATTTGATACAAAAAGAAGGTTTTGTGCGCGCCCGCATTGATGGCAAGGTCTATGAGTTGGATAAGCGCATAAAACTCGATAAGTATAAAGTCCACAATATTGAGGCTGTGGTAGATAGGGTTAGGGTGGATAAGGTTAATAAAAAAAGGATTACGGATTCGGTAGAGACTGCGCTTAAGGCAGGCAAAGGAACAATAATAGTTCACCAGTCATACCCTTACGGGCACAGGCCAGTCACCAGTCACCAGTCAAAAAAAATAGACGGGAAGACGGGAGGACAAGGGGACAGGCAAACCGATTTGGTTTTCAGTGAACTATACGCCTGTGCCGAATGCGGCATAAATTTATCCGAAATTGAGCCGAGAGTTTTTTCTTTTAATTCGCCTTACGGCGCATGCCCATCCTGTAACGGCTTGGGGACAAAGATGGAATTTGATATAGACCTGATCATACCGGATAAAAATAAATCTATAATTTCCGGAGCGCTTGAACCATGGAGAAAGGGGGGAAGAGGCTATCTTATTTATTACCGTATGCTTTTACGTGAATTAGCCGGAAGATTAAATTTTAGTCTGGATACGCCGTTTAATAAATTGGGCAAAAGAATACAAACGGCAATACTTTATGGTACGGACGAGCTGATCTGGAATAAACCTTTTGAAGGAATCCTTCCGCATTTAGAACGGCTGTTTAACCATACGGATAGCGACTATCTTAAAGAGCAGATTTCAAAATTTATGTCTATCCTGCCTTGTCCTGACTGCGGCGGTTCGCGCCTTAAAAAAGAAAGCTTAGCAGTAAAAATTAGAGAGAAGTCTATTTACGATATTGCTTTAATGCCGCTTAAGGCGGCAAGGGATTTTTTTAGCACGCTGCGCCTCTTATCCGGCGAAGAGGCTGTGGCAGGAGATATTTTAAAAGAGATAAACGCAAGGCTTAATTTTTGTATCAATGTGGGGTTGGACTATTTAACTTTAGAGCGCCGCAGCTCTACACTTTCCGGAGGGGAGTCGCAAAGAATAAGGCTTGCAACGCAGGTCGGTTCAGGGCTGACCGGAGTGATTTATGTTTTAGACGAACCCAGTATAGGCTTGCATCAAAAAGATAACCAGAGGCTCTTGGCTACATTAAAATCTCTGCGTGATTTAGGTAATACGCTTATTGTCGTTGAGCATGATGAGGCAACCATCAGGGAAAGTGATTATGTGGTGGATTTGGGGCCTGCCGCCGGAAGGTTCGGAGGAGAAGTAATGTTTGCCGGAGAAGTAAACGGACTGCTTAAAGATAGCCGTTCCCTCACCGCTAAATATCTAAGGAAAGAATTATCGGTTTACCTGCCTAAAGAGCGCAGGAGCATAAAAGATAAAAAATACCTGGAGTTATTCGGGTGTAAACAGCATAATTTAAAAAATATTAACGTGCGTATTCCTCTAGGGGTTTTTACCTGTATCAGCGGAGTCTCCGGTTCGGGTAAATCTACTTTAATTGACGAAATCCTGTTTAAGGCGCTCGCGCGTGAAATTTATAAGTCTAAGGTTAAACCGGGAAAATTCGAAAAAATAAAAGGCGCAGAATATATTGATAAGGTAATTGAAATAGACCAGTCTCCTATCGGCAGGACGCCCCGTTCAAACCCGGCGACCTATACCGGGGTTTTCAGTTTTATCAGAGGGCTTTTCAGCCAATTGCCTGAGGCAAAATTACGCGGCTATAAGCCGGGGCGTTTCAGCTTTAATGTGAAAGGCGGCCGTTGCGAGGCTTGTTCCGGCGATGGGATAAAGAAGATTGAGATGCATTTTTTACCGGATGTATATGTAGTTTGCGAAGTTTGTGAAGGTAGACGTTTTACCGAACAAACACAGGCTGTTATGTATAAAGGCAAATCAATTTCTGATGTTTTGGAGATGCCGGTTGATGAGGCCTATGCCTTATTTGAAAATATTCCTGCGATAAAGCATATTTTGGGTACGCTTATTGATGTGGGTTTAGGCTATATCCAATTAGGGCAGTCCGCGACTACGCTTTCAGGAGGTGAAGCCCAGAGGATGAAGCTTGCTTCTGAATTAAGCAAACGTTCTACTGGAAATACTTTTTATATTTTAGATGAGCCGACAACAGGGCTGCATTTTGCCGATGTGGATAAATTGCTCAAGGTTCTAGGTAGGTTGGTTGAACGTGAAAATAGCGTAGTCGTAGTGGAGCATAATTTGGATGTTTTAAAAAGCGCTGATTACATCATTGATTTAGGGCCGCAAGGCGGAGACAAAGGCGGCGAGGTTGTCGCCTGCGGCTCTCCCGAAGAAGTAGCCAGGAATAAAAATTCATATACAGGGCAGTTTTTAAGAGAAGTATTAATGACAAATGCCAAAATCCAAAATCAAAAATAAATCCAAAATCAAAAATCCAAATATCAAAACAAAAATTTTATTATTGGTTATTTTGTTGTTTACTTGTTACTTGTCATTTGCCGTTTGCCGTTTTTCTTTTGCGCAAAGTGCCGCAAAAGAAGAAGAGGATTTATTCGTTGCCGAGAGGGCTTATGCCGATGGTTTTTATGAAATATCTTTAGGGCTGCTGGAGCGGTTTATGAAAGATTACCCCCAGAGTGCGCTTTTGCCCAAGGTAAATCTTTTAATCGGAGAGTGTTTATTTCAGAAAGAAAAATATTTAAAGGCGCGGAATACTTTTGAAAAGCTATTAAATTCGCCGGAGGCGGAAGCGGTAAAAGATTCAGCACTCTACTGGATTGCGGAAGTGTACTTTAAGGGAAAAGATTTTGTTCAGGCAAGAATCTATTACCAGAAATTAGCCCAGGGATTTCCGCAGTCGCCTTATGCCGCCCTTGCCCAGTATTCTTTGGGCTGGTCTTTTTTTGAAGAAGAAAAATTTGAAGAGGCGAAATCAGCATTTTTAGCGTTTAGGAATAGGTTCGCCCAACATAGCTTAAGAGAAGACGCGGATTTTAAAATTGCGCTCTGTTCTTATAATTTAAAAGACTATTTAAACGCAAGGGAAAATTTTAGCCTTTACATCAAGGGATACCCGGTATCTAAAGTTCTTGATGAAGCCATGTTTTACCGCGCGGAATGTTCATATTATTTGGGTGAGTTTAACGAGGCAAAAGAAGATTATCTTAAAGTTATTAGTAAGGCAGAAGGCAATAAATTAGCGGAATTAGCGCAGGCGGGCTTAGGTTGGGTTTATATCAAGTTGAAAAAATATCCCGAAGCGGAAAACGCTTTTAATAAAATATCCGTACTGGATAATCGGCCTGAGGGTAGTATTTTATTAGGCAGGGCTGAGATTGCCAAAGAAAAAGAGGATTATGCGCCTGCTTTAGAACTATACAATAGGTTCATAGATAATTTTGTAAATGACGAATATATTTATTCTGCCTATTTAGGTAAGGCTGAGAGCTTAGCCGCCCTTTTTAAATATGAGGATGCAATTTTAGCCTATAACCATATTCTTTCCGGGAAAGCGAATAAAGCCTTCCCTTTAGTTTTTATTGATAAAATCCGCTATAACACTGCCTGCCTATATTTAAAAATAGGGAATTTTCCGCAGGCCATTACGGAATTTAAAAAGTTAATAGATGAAACAAATGATCCGGAATTAAGGGCCAGCGCTATCTGTCAGATAGCCGATACCTATTATGACTTGGGAGAGTTTCAGGAGGCAATAGATAGTTACGAAAAAATACTTAAAGGCTATCCGGATAATTTATACAATGATTATGTGCGTTACCGTTTATGCCTTTCTTTGATTAAAACGGCTAAATTCGATGAAGCCATCTCGGGATTGAAAAATATAGCAGTGGATTTTCCGGGGACTAAACTTAAGCCCGAGATAAGTTATTACACCGGGTTGGCTTACTTTCAGAAGCAGGATTTCCTAAGCGCCGCCGGCGAGTTGGACAATTTTACCTCTCTGTTTACAGAAAGCTATTTAAGGCAAGATGCGTTATACCTTAGGGCGGTTTCTTTATCGCGCCTGGGCCGCTATAGCCAAGCGCAGGATGTATTTAAACAGGCAAAAAAAGAATATAGTAAAGATGAAAATTTTGTGTCAAAATGCGAATTTGAAATTGCGCGCTTGATTTATCAGGATAACCAAATAGAGCCGGCAGTAAAAAAAATGCAGGAAATAATTTCACACTACCCTGATTCTGATATCGCACCAGAGGTTATCTTTTTTTTGGGGGAATATTATTCACGTACCCAGAAAGAAGAAGTGGCAATACGGTATTTTAACCGTATTATTTCAGATTATCCCGAGGCTAATTTAATATACGGCGCCTACTATTCTTTAGGCCTGCTTTACTTAGGGCAGGATAAATATGATGATGCAGTAAGCTACTTCGGCAATGTCCTAAAAGCTGAGGGAGGCGAATTTAAGGCGCAGGCAGTTTTAGCCTTGGGCGATCTATATGCAAAAAAAGGCGATTTTGAGGCGGCTTTTAAAAAATACCAAGAAGTGATAACGAATTATAGGGATTATTCCAAAGAGGCGTATTTGAAAACAGCAGATATTTATAAACAGCTTAATAAATATGATGAATCTATAGAGGCTTACAGGCAGGCGTTAAATAAAACTACCGGAGGAGAATCTGCCCAGGCGCAGTTTAAGATTGCCGAGATTTTCGAAGAGAGCGGCAGGATTGACCAAGCTATAGAAGAATACCGTAATAATATTGATACTTATCCCGAAGGTAGATATTGGCTGATAAAGAGTTATCTGCGCCTGGCGCGTATTTTTGAAGACAGGGAGAACTGGCGCGAGGCAGAAAATATTTATGCTAAACTTAGCGTTATGGAAATAGAAGAGGCAAAATTCGCGCAAGAAAGGCTTGATTGGATCAGGAAAAATACTAACCGTTGACAGGATAAAAAAAATAGTGTATATAAGATAATAGAAGAATCATTCAACATTTTAAATTCATCCCGGAGTTACTTCGGGGTTCATCGAGGAGATGATACGATGATTATAGAAATAGGAATTGTCGCTGGTGAAATTTGGCATTACCTTGACCAACACGGCGAGGTAAATTTATCGCAGGTAATCTCCAGTATTGACAGGCCGCGCGATAATATCTTAATGAGCTTGGGTTGGTTAGCGAGGGAAGGCCACGTGCTTTTGAATCAAGAGGGCTCTGATTATAAAGTTTCCCTAAGAAGGAATAAATAATCGGGAGTTTAGATAGTGTTTATACGGGATAAAAGGGCTATTGCTTTGCTTACGGTTTTGGTTTTTATGCTTCTGGTTACAATTATAGCAGGTGCCGCTCTTTCTATCATGACTAAACAGGCCCGGCTTGCCGAACACCAAATAAGAAGGATTAAAGGATTTTACGCCGTTGAGTCAGCAATAAATAAGGCATATCAGTCGTTGCGTGTGCGGGGGATAACGGCTATTCCACCGGCTTGCCCACAAAACAATCAATGGTGCAATACAGGGGGCGCAGGCCTGGGAGTTTGGCAATGGAATTGGAATGGCGCGGCAGGAGATATGTTTGAATGGAGGCTGGACGGTGCCGGAAACGTTCTCCAGCAAAGGCAGGTAACAGTCCTTTATAATCCCAATCTTGTTGTTACCGGCGGGCTCCAGGCAAGACAGATCAGGGCAACAGTTAGCTATAGGCCGAATTAGTATTTAACCCACCTTTTCTACTATCGCCTATCGTTATAAAACACACATTCATAGGTTCAGCCTGCGGATTTTTAAGTAGTTCTTTTAATCTTATCTAAGTTATTCCAGATAGAATTACCCTTCGTTTCTATAATTAATCAAAAAAAGAAATTTATTACTGTTTCTATAACCCTTATGTTGCAACTTACTTATTTGTAATAAGTTGCAAATTATTTCTAAATAAAAAAATATGATATAATTAAGTTGGTACAAAAAAACAGTTGACAAAGTAAATCTATTATGATTTAATTAAGTCTATATAAATTAATCATAGATTATTCTTTTTAGAGAGGGATAATATGAATAGACTCATGAATATCGGGGAGTTGGCTCATTATTTAAGATTAAGAAAACAGACTATCTATAACTGGTTGCATAAGAGAAAAATCTCCGGAATGAAAGTGGGCGGTGTATGGCGTTTTGACCGTAAAGAAGTGGACTTATGGTTGAAAAATCAGCGCCGGGTATCAATAAAAGATAAAGTAGAATAAGCTATGGTCAAAAAATCGCAATTAGGCATATACTTTAGTTATAATTTTATTAATATCGTTGAACAGCAGGATAAAAAAGTAGTTAATTTTGCTAAGATTCCCTGTATTTTTGAAGAGGCAAAATTTGACCTTGGCAAGATAGTTATGGATGAGGTTAAGATAGTTAACCTTATCAAAGAAGAATTATCACGGAATAATATCCCCGGCCGCGACGCCGTTTTGGGCCTTCTCAGCAGGGATTTAATAATAAGGTTTTTTGAAGTGCCTATGGTCCCTCGCACCGAACTTGAAGCAACGGTAGGGTTTGAGTCCAGAAAATATATTCCTTTTAAATTAGAAGAGTTGATCTTTGATTTTCAGCACAGTGTTGACCGAAAATCAAAAAAAATAAGAGTGTTATTTATCGCAATCCGCAGGGATTTGCTGGATAAATACGTATCCATACTGGAGCAGGCGGGTTTAAATATCAAAGCCATAGAGCCGGTTTTTATCAGTACTTTAAGGCTGCTTAAATCAACCAAAAATATTGATGTAAAGAATCCGGTAGCGATTGTTGAGGCAGATTTTGATGCAGAATACGGGGATATTACGGTCATTGAAGACCTCTATCCTCGTTTCAGCCGCGACCTTAATTTAAAGATTCAGAGTGAAAAAGAAACTGTTCCCAAAGAGGATATGCTGTTTAAGCTCGTAAATGAAATAAGGATTTCATTGGATTATTGCCGCAGGCAGTTTTCCTCCGACCCCATAAACATAAGCAAGGTTATTCTTTTGAGCAATGAGTTTATGGTTGGCTCTGTCGAAACCCTTTCTAAAGAATTAGATATGCCTATAATTTCCGTGAATATCCGGGAAGAAATGGCTTCCATATGCGCTAACCTTGACTTGGAATTAGCTAAATCCTACGGCCTTTCCTTGAGAGATAGCGTGAGTTTCCCCTTAAAAATTGATTTATTTATCAAGTTTAAATCGCTGACTGTCATCAAGGAAGAGTTTGAGGAAGATGCATTAAAAAAGGTAATTTCGCAGGTAGATAAAACCTTTCTTATAAAGAACGTGTTGGTTTCGCTGGCTATGATTTTTGCTGTTTATTTCTTAAGTGTCATGCAGGTTAAGATACATGAAAATAAACTGGGTGAAATGAAGAAAAAAAGGAGCGCGTTGAATTTTGTGCCGGATATCCAATCAGTAACTTATCAGAGTTTAAAAGAAGTCGAGGGTGATTATAGCAATAAAATTTTTGCCTTGAATAATCTTGCGAGAAATAAAATTTATTTTACAGATAAGTTTTCCGCACTTGCCATATTAAGAAAAAAAGGCATATGGATAACTGGAATTAGTTTTAAAGACAGCGATACAAAACAGGAGTTAGCTTTCCAGGGCTTGGTTTATTTAGGCGGCGAAAAGGAAGAATTTGACGTGGCAAACAATTTCCTGTCTGAGTTAAAAAAAAATAAAGCATTTTCAAATTTTAAAAAAATTTCTATGGGTTCTTTTTCGCGTGGCGCGCTCGGGGAGTATCTTGCGAGTAATTTTGATGTTTATTGCGAATAAAGTATGGTAGGTTTTTTATTGTGTGAATAGCCAGACGGGGCGCAATGTTTAAATACCCGTGGTACGGTAAGGGTTAAGGCATGCAGATAAATTTAGGCAGCGAGATAGATCTGGGTTCTTTGTTTAAGAAGCAGTGGGTAGTCTTGCCGGCTATTACATTTATTGTGACTTTGCTTATAGGGATTAATGTCTATAAGGCGCAAATGGTAAAATTAGAATTAGTGAAACAAAAGACAGAGGAAGAGAGTAAGGTTGGCGAGCTTATTAACTTAATTAAGCTGCAGGATGACCGTTTCAGCGTTTATAAGAAAATATACAGCTTAAAGGAGCCGGATTTTATCATGCAGGAGATATCAAAACTTGCGTCTGATTCTGATGTCAGGTTGCTTTCTCTGACGCCTTCCGGTATAAGTAAAACAGCGATATTTCAGTTTCTGCCATTGACTATGAGAATACAGGGTAGTTATCATAGAATCGGAAAATTTATAGAGAAGATTGAGGCATCGGCATACGCTCTTAAGATTATCTCTTTTCAATTGAATGAATCCGGCGCTTCTTCCAGGGAAGAAGAGGTTCTTGATGCCGCCATAACCATTTATGCGATTTCTTTAGCGGAATGAAGACGAACTCTTGTATTATTCTTTTTATTTATGTTGGTTTATATTATACCGGTAGTATATTAATAAATAATTATAGTTATGCGGATGATAATAAAACAGAACCCGAGGTTGTCTATTTAGGTTCAGGTTATGCTAGCCCTTTTAAGTCCGGCCTGCCTGAGAAACAAGGCGGTGGCGATACAACTCATCCGGATGGGCCGGATGAATTTCCATTGCCTTCCTTGACAGTACAGGGGGTAGTTTGGGGAGGGCAATACCCGCAGGCAATCATAAATAATACCGTGGTGAAAACAGGGGAAAAGATTGAGGACGTGGAAATATTGGAGATAGCCAAGGATAAGATAAAGTTATTGTATAAAGGAAGAAATTTTTTTATTGGGGTTAGCGCAGAAGATATAGGCGAATAGTTAATTTTTTGTATTTTAAACGGGAGGGTTTATATGGCCGCTCTTAAGAATAAGATGAGAATATTTTTAGCTCTAACCATTTTTTTATTTTTAATGCCTGCCTCAAGCATTAAAGCTATGGATGGCATTCCCTATTCTAATTTATACAGGCGCATCTCCATGGATTTTAAAGACGCTAACCTAAAAGATGTGTTAAAGATTTTTTCCCAGCAGGCGGGCTTAAATTTTGTTGCCGCAGAGGATGTTGCGGATACCAGCTTGACTTTATATTTGGATAATGTAACCGTCAAACAGGCAATGGATAAGCTCCTGACTGCCAATAAATTAATCTATGACTTAGATCCGGAGAGCAATATATTTATAGTAAAAAAATCTCTTGCGCCGGAAGTCAAAACCATTACTAAAGTGTTTTATCTTAAAAACGCGCGTGTCCCCGGCTCTCCCTTAGATGCCGCGATTGGAGGCGAGGGCGGAAGTAAAGGAGAAATTTTGGCGGTAATTCAGAATCTTCTCTCGGAGTACGGAAAAATAGTTGTGGAGTCGCAGACAAACAGCTTGATTGTTACCGATATTCCCGAGCGGTTTACTGTTATTGAGGATATAATTGTAAAGCTGGACCTTCCTACTCCGCAAATAATGATTGAAGTGGAAATGTTGGATGTCAACAAATCCGTTTCAGACGATTTGGGCGTAAGACTCACCGGTTCTTTGCAATTAAAAGCAGGGGGGCCTATCAACACCAGCTTCCCTTTTTGGGGCAATGAGCTAGAGAGGGGTAAAACAAGAGGTGGTACTACTGCAAGCGCTTTTACCTATGGCACATTAAGCGCGCCTAATCTTGCCGCGATTTTTAATTTTCTTACGACGCAAACCGATACAAAAGTGCTGGCGCGGCCGCGGATCATGACTTTAAACAATCAGACCGCGGAAATTAAAATTGCAAGTAATGAAGCCATCGGAGTTACCGTAACAACCGATTCAGCGGGCAATTCCAGCGCTACGCCGGAAAGGGTAGAAACCGGCATAGTCTTAACGGTTACTGCTCAGGCTAATACGGAGACAGGCGACATTAATATGTTTATTTATCCGAAGAGTTCCGATGTGCCGACTTCCTCATCATTTACATCTGATGGCAGAGAATTTAAATATCTTAACCCCGAAGAACGCAGTACGAAATCGGTGATAAAGATAAAGGACGGCGAGACGATTTTAATCGGTGGGCTCATCCGCCAGAGCAGGAAAACCGAGGGGAATAAGATCCCGTTTTTTTCCAGTATCCCATTATTAGGCATGTTTTTCAGGAATAAAGACCGGGATACTACTGAGAGGGAACTGCTCGTATTCCTTACGCCGCGGATAATCAGGGATTCTAAGGCCATGGATAATAATTTTAACCTTCCTCAACTGACTTTGGATTTAAACAGGGAGCAGAGCTTATCCGGCCGTGAATTGGAGATTGAAAGGCTGCTTAAACAGCATGAAATAAAATAGCCTCATTTACTTTGAGGGGTAGGCAGGTTTATCTCGTCTTGGGAAACCTTAGGCTTTGTGGCCGAGGATAGATGGTAGACGGGATTCCGCGCACAAGGCGCAGAAAAGAAGAAATAGAGGGCTTTCCTTCGACAGGCTCAGGATGGTGAGTCCTTCGACTTTGCTCAGGATAGTGAGCTTGTCGAACTACGAAGTCGAACCATAGCCCGCGGAGATTCGTATGGCACGCATTTATTTAAAATTAGGCCAGATATTAATTAAGGAAGGTTTTATTACTGAGGACCAGCTTAATAAGGCATTGGCTATGCAGGTAGAGGAAAAGGGCCGGCTGGGGGAAATCCTTGTAAAATTAGGTTTCATTTCTGAGCAGGATATGATTGCCGCTATCGGCAAGCAATTGTCCATTCCTTATGTTAGCTTAGGAACCGGGCATCTTAAACCTGCGGTTGACCAAGGCTTGGAAGAGTTAATCGTTAAGGATTATGCGCAGAAGCATTGTATTCTTCCCTTATCACGTAATTTAAACTCTCTTACCTGCACGATATCCGACCCTTTTGATTTAATTCTCCTGGATAATTTAAGAAAGATGACTGGCTGCGAGATAAACCCTGTGATTGCCACAAAGGCCGACATTGAAGAGGCGATTGATAAATTTTATAGTAAATCAGACGTGCTTAAACAGGCAATCCGGGAATCTTACCATATGGATAAGACCTTCACCAGAGAAGAGGATATGGATCAGATAGATGAAGGCTTAAGCCTTGATAAGCTTATTGAGAAAGCGGAAGAAGCCCCGGTGGTTAAATTGGTGGATTTAATTATCGGACAGGCTATTGAAGAAAGGGCATCGGATATCCATGTCGAGCCTTTCAAGGACAGGATTAACCTGCGCTACCGCATTGACGGCAAGCTTTATGAAATTCCTCCGCCGGCAAAGCATTTACATTTGCCGATCCTTTCCCGCATAAAAATTTTATCCAATTTGAATATTGCCGAAAAAAGGCTTCCTCAGGGAGGGGCCTTTATGGTTAAAGCTAAAGACAGAAATATCGATGTCCGTGTTTCTACAATACCCACTATCTGGGGCGAAAAAATGGTCTTAAGGATTTTGGATAAAGAAAGCATAAAAACTGATTTAGCTAGCCTTGGTTTTGATGAAAGGCAGCTGGAAGATTTCAGGAAAGCGATGAGGAGCCCGTATGGTTTAATATTTCTGACCGGCCCCACAGGCTCTGGTAAGACTACTACGCTTTATGCGGCTTTGAATGAAGTGAAGTCTCCTCATAAGAATATTATTACCGTTGAAGACCCGGTGGAATACAGGCTTGACGGCGTTAATCAGGTTCAGGTCAGGCCTGAGATAGGCCTTACTTTTGCGGAGGCGCTGAAGACTTTTTTAAGGCAGGACCCGGATATAATGTTAGTCGGAGAGGTCAGGGATTTAGAGACGGCTCAGATTTGCATAAGAAGCGCTCTTACCGGCCACTTGGTTTTAAGTACCCTTCATACCAACGATGCGGCCAGTGCTGTTACGCGCTTGATAGATATCGGCATTGAACCTTATCTTTTGTTGCCTTCCTTAATCGCAATCGTAGCCCAGCGTTTAGTGCGGGTTTTGTGCCCGGAATGCAAAGAGGCATATGAGCCGACAATAGATAAAATCGGCGATGTTAAAATAGAAGCGGATTTGATTTATCGGCCTAAAGGATGCGCTAAGTGCAATAATATAGGCTATAAAGGCCGTATTTCCATAGCTGAAGTAATGCTGATAAATGACGAATTTATCGAGGCTATTATTCATGGAGCGTCGATAAAGGCAATCAGGGATCTAGCGGTTAAGCACAATATGCGCACGCTGTATGAAAGCGGAATAAAAAAGGTAGAGAAGGGGCTTACCAGCCTTGAAGAGGTACTGAGCGTAGCTTTAGGGGGATAATCCCGGCAATGTTTGTATTTGATTTTTGGGAGGGATAATTTGGGCAGGTTTTCTTATGTAGCCAGGACCAAAGATGGTAAAAAGGAATCCGGAATCGTGGATGTCCCTTCGGAAGAGGCCTTGATAGGCAGGCTTCAGGAAAAAGGGCTTCTGGTTGTAAAAATTACTTCTTTAGACAAAAGGCAGGTTGACCCAGGCGCTAGCTTCGGCAGACGGGCTACCAGGAGATTTACGCACCGCAGGGTTAAGTTATACGACTTGGTTTTTTTTGCACGGCAATTAGCCACCCTTCTCGATTCAGGTATTACAATACATAAAAGCTTGGATACCTTAATGAAGCAGGTAGATTCAAGCATGTTATATAACGTAACTGCTGAGGCAAAAAAAGGCGTAGAGGAGGGCTTAACCTTAAAAGATGCTCTTTCTAAGCATCCGAAGATATTTTCGGATTTATGGGTTAACTTGGTTGAATCAGGAGAGGCAAGCGGGAATTTAGCTTTAGTTTTAGACAGGCTTGCCAAATACCTGGAGATGCAGGCTAATTTTAGAAGAAAGATAGTCTCGGCGCTTATTTATCCGGCGCTGCTCTTTTTTGTGGCGACAGGCGCGATTATATTTTTTGTAATAAAAATTGTGCCTACGTTTGCCAGCCTGTTTGAAAGTTTCGGCGCGGAACTGCCCGTTTTGACGGTGATGCTGGTTAAACTTAGCGTTTTAGTCAGGAAAGGTTTTTTCCCGGGGATAGGTATTTTAGTTTTAATGACTTTTGCCTATAAACAGTTTAGCCAAAATCCGTCAGGAAAGCGTGTTGTTGACGCTGTAAAAATAAAGCTTCCGGTGTTTGGCAATTTTTTTAAGATTCTTGCCGTAGAGAGGTTTACTTCCGAGATGGCTACATTGATTGAAGGCGGCGTGCCTATACTTTATGCCTTAGAGATTACCGAGCGCAGCGTAGGCAATAAAATATTAGAAGGGATAATTCGCAGCATCAAAACGAATGTCAGGGAGGGCAGGCCATTGGCAGAGCTTTTGGATAAAAGCAATTTTTTTGAACCTCTGGTTGTGCAGATGATTTCCGTAGGTGAGGAAGTAGGAGAGCTCGCAAAAATGTTCAGGCGTGTTGCCAATTTTTATGATGAGTATTTAGAGACTTTTGTTTCAAGGTTCGCCACTATTTTTGAGCCGATAATGCTTTTATTTATGGGCGGTGTAATAGGAGTTATGCTGGTAGCATTATTTTTACCTATATTCAGTATGGTGAATATGGCTTCTTCAACAGGCGCCGGCCTTTAGCATGATTTATGCGCCGCGCCCGACCTGCCCGAATGACCGCGCCCGACTGGATGTCGTTCGGGCGGGAGTCAGGCGGGCTGAATAGCAGTCGTTCGGGCGGGCCGCGAAAGTATTTGCGGCCGCGCCCGACAAGCGTTATGGCAGGCAGATTTCTTCTCCTTGCGTCGCAAAAGGATTCGCGGCATCAACCAAAATTTAAACGCCAGTTGGCAAATTTTGGTTGACAAAAAAAGTTAGCATGATAAACTAAAATGGAGGTGGATGCCTGAACGTATATCTGCTTGATGGCAGATAGAAATTTGTACCGTAAAAGCGAGAATTTTTATATAATTTAACCGAATGCTAAATGCTTGAAAAATTTGTTCCAAATTTTTCTCGCAGCTTTCGACAGTAATTTGCGCAAATAATTCCGAAGCTTCGGGATTATGCGCCTATTAAGGAGGTGCGGATGTTGGACAGAAAGGGTTTTACGCTTTTGGAGTTAGTGGTAGTAATCATCATTATTGGTATTCTGGCTTCTTTGGGCCTTAACCAGTATGGCCAGATGGTGGAGAGAAGCCGCGGCGCTGAGGCAAAAGCAATACTCGGACAGGTTCGTGGTTCAGCCGCAGCGCATTATATGCAATATAATGCGTTAACAGGTATGGCAAATACTAATGAAAATTTTATCGAGTTGACTGCCGGCATTGGTACACAGAACGATCAGGTTCCTTCGGCTGGAAACTGCAGGGCTTCGCATTACTTTAGTTATGGTTTTGTAGCAAGCGCCGGCAACAGTCCTGTTCTGACGGTTACAGCAACAAGGTGCGGTAGCTCGGGTAAAGGTGGGGCAAGCGCAACTGCAACCGGTAGGACGCTTCTAATTAGAACAAGTTTACCTGCGGGTACAGATGTCTGGTCTGGAACCGGCGGTTATTAATTAGGGTATTTTAAACCTTATAATATCCCCAGAAATAAAAAAATAATGTTAGTGGCCAAGAAGCCGAAGATAAGCCTTACCCTCATAGAATTAGTAGTTGTAGTGGTAATTATCGGTATCTTGGCCACTTTGAGTTTTAGCCAGTATTATTCGGCTGTGGAAAAAAGCATTGCCCGGGAGGGAGTTACCGCTTTACGCCTGATACGCGCCGCCGAGGATATATATTACAGCCAATTAGCCATTTATTACGGCGTAGATATAAATGCGGGTAATTTTACCGCTGCCGGCTCAGGCAACACCGCGTTACGCCTTAACCTTAATGAAATCAATTGGAATTACGATATTCCCGTAGCCAATGTAAATGCTTTTACCGCCCAAGCTGCGAGGACCCGCGGGCCTTTTGCGCCGGTCGGAAATATCTGTACTTATACGATTAATCAAAATGGCACCCTTGCTAATACCGGCCGCTGTCCCATACCAGCCGCGGCAATGTAGTAATCCTAAAGAATATGATAAATAGTTTTTATGCGAATAACACGGTTAATTCGCGTCTGCCTAAGGATAAACCATTTGTCAGAACGAATCCGGGTTGGTATCGTTCGGGGTTTACTTTAATCGAAATTATTATCTCAGCTCTGATTATGGCGGTAACTATCGGCGGCCTATTCAGTGTTTTTATTGCCGGTAACAGGTATACGTTTAGGACAGGCAGGCGCCTGATGGCGGTTAACTTAATCCAGCAGGAAATTGAATTTCGCAGGCAGGCTGTCCGGCAGGACTGGTGGTTGATGGCAGCTAACCCGGACCCTCTTTTAAACTGGCTGGCCATAAATGGCGCATGGACAAATTGGTCAGTTGCAGCTGTCGGCGATCCTTTCCAGATGCAATATCGCTATAGAGTCGACCAAGATACCCACAATAATTTTCCATCCCTTGTTAACGACGGCGGGCAATGCCGCAGGGCCTATATGCAGGTAAGGTGGAGTGAGCGTTAAAACTCGGGCAGTTACTTTAGTAGAGTTAATGGTAGCAGTTTTTTTGCTTAGCATGATACTGCTTACCGGGGCAACTGTTGATTTAGCCTCAAGAAGATTCTTGAGGGTTTCTGACCGTCAGGCAGAGCTGCAGAACGAACTTAGCCCCATTCTTTTGAGTATTAAAAGAGACATAAACAGGTCGGGGGGCTGGGTGAATAATCCCGGAATAACCATTGCGGCAAACCGGATTAACATTAGGATGGATATAGATAATGTTGGTAATCAACATAACCCCCCCACAAAGGCTACTACCGATGATTTCGGGTATACTTATCAGACAGTGGGTAACGAGATGAGATATTATGGCCCATACGCCGGAGCTTTACCGGCGGCTTTCCGGGTACTTTCTAGTAGGATTACAGTGTTTTTTTTAGCCATTAGAACCAGCCCTACCCTTGTTCCTATTGGGGCTAATGTAGCTATTACTGCTTGTTATAATCCGGCAGGCGTAGCGCCTAATCAGTGCGGTACTGTCAATAATCCCATCATGACTCTTACTACCACGGCTTACGCTATCTCCCAATCAGGCAATTAATTCCATTTGTAATACAAAATTTTCCTAATCGGCCGCCTATAGTAGCTTTGGCAAATTGCGCGCCAAACCACTGCCCTCTGGCTTGCGGCTTTGGCTATATTGAAAGCCAAACCACCGCCCTCTGGCTTGCGGCTTTGGCTATATTGAAAGCCAAACCACTGCCCTCTGGCTTGCGGGATTAAAATTTCCATTTGCAAATACTCAGATATTATGTTAATTTAATTAAGCTAAACTTTTTATCTGATATATTTTAGTGAAAATTGGGGCTGTAGCTCAGTTGGGAGAGCACCTCGTTCGCAACGAGGGGGTCAGGGGTTCGACTCCCCTCAGCTCCACCAATAAGCGTTTATTGAAAATATTGTTTTATTCTATGATGTAGCGAACACCTGACCCCAAAGGGGGATTCTTAAGGGGAAAGATTGTTTCCCCTTAAGAGGCGTTTACCTTCCTGCGGAAGGAAGAAAAATATTAAAAAGAAACCATCAGGGTTTCTTTTTAAGGAGCGAGTTTTACGAGCGACGGGTTAGCGGGTTCGACTCCCCTCAGCTCCACTTAGTGAAGCCATAACTTAGCGAGTGATAACGAAGCTAAGTTATTTGGCTGAACTAATCCCGAAGCGTGCGCAGAAAATTTCTCCGAAATTTTCAAGCGTTTACGCAAGGGGCAGATTAGAAAGCGAACACCTGATCATTCCGAAATGAAAAATTCAAAATTTCCACCGAAGGCGGATCCGGCAGTGGCGGAAAGAATTAAAAAGTATAATTTAAAGCTTGTCATTTTTAAATTTTTAATATTTATTTTTAATTTTTCACTTTTCTTTTTTTGTTTTTCATTTTCCTGCTTTGCCCAAGAGATAAAAGATGCCGATTTAGCAGGTAGCTGGTATCCTGCCAATAAAGAAGAATTATCAGCGCTACTGGATAGTTTTTTGTCTGTTGTTTCCGCCCAAGAGATTAACGGCGATGTCATTGCTCTAATCCAGCCGCATGCGGGATTAGTTTTTTCCGGGCCTGTTGCCGCATACGGGGTTAAGGCGGTAAAAGGTTTAGGCATAAAAACTGTTATCATTATCGGTTTTGCGCATAGGAAACAATTCGATGGCGTTAGTGTATACAATCAAGGTGCTTTTGATACGCCGTTAGGCCGGCTTAATATAGATAAAGAGTTATCCGAGGCGTTAATTTCCCAAAACAAAAAAATTAAATCTTACCCGTCAGCTTTTGATGAAGAAAATTCTATAGAACTTCAACTGCCTTTTATAAAAAAGGCATTTCCCGATGCCTTAATTGTGCCTGTGGCTATAGGTGATCAGGATTTTTCCACGGTAAGAATCTTATCCGATGCCCTTTACAACGTGTTAAAAGACAGGAAAGACTGCCTTTTAATCGCCAGTACAGATATGTCGCATTATTTAAGTTATTTAGATGCGATAGAGAGGGATAAGCGCACAATAGGCATATTAAAACAAATGTCCGCGGACTCTATTTTTAGGGAAAATATTTTATCCGGCGGGAATATGTTTTGCGGAGTTTCTGGCGTGGCTGCGGTAGTGTTGGCCGGGCAAAAATTAGGCGCAGATAGTATAAAAATACTTAAATATGCCAATTCCGGCGATACTGCCGGAGATAAATCAAGAGTTGTAGGTTATCTGAGCGCCGTAATATATAAAAGTAAAATTAAAAATGAGGAATCAAAAATGAAAAATGATAATACGGGCGTTCAAAATGAGGAAGATAAAAAAGAAGGGACGGAAGGTATGTTTACAGATGCAGAGCAGAAAAGATTATTAGATATTGCCCGTCAAACAATCGCGGAATATTTAACTACGGGTAAAACAAAAGATTTTCATGAGTCCGACCCCGTGTTTTTGGAAGAAAAAGGGGCGTTTGTTACCTTGCGTAAACACGGTGATTTGCGCGGGTGCATCGGAAATATCATGGGTAAGGGCCCTTTATATAAGACAGTGCGTGATATGGCGATAGAGTCAGCAGTAAACGATCCGCGTTTTAAGGCCGTAACCAAAGAGGAATTTAAAGATATAGAAATTGAGGTTTCTGTTTTATCTGTGCCTGCGCGTGAATTTAACCCCGCTAATATTATTATGGGTAAACACGGCGTAATCGTAAAAAAAGGTTTTTATTCCGGGGTATTCCTTCCGCAAGTTGCTGCTGAAACCGGCTGGAGCCGCGAAGAATTCCTTTCTAATCTTTGCTCCCATAAGGCCGGATTGCCCCCAGATGCCTGGAAAGATAAGGATACTGAGCTCTATACCTTCACCGCAGAAGTATTCTCCGAATAATGAAGAGATTTTATTGTGGAAATGCTGATATAACAGGCAGCTATATCTATATTAAAGATACAAAAGAGCTGCATCATATCAAAAATGTCTTACGTATGAAGGTAAATGATAAGGTTGTTGTGTTTAATGATAAAGGTTATGAATATGAAGGTGCGATTCATAAAATAAATCCGGATTTTGTCGCTGTAAAGATACAAAAAATTAAGACAGCTGCTACAAGAGATAACAAGATAAATATCGCCATCGCCTGCGCTGTGCCTAAGAGTAGCAAGATGGATGATATTATAGATAAGCTTACCCAATTGGGAGCAAATAGAATAATCCCTCTTCTGACAGAACATACTGTTGTCAGGTGGAACAATGAGCAGAAAGAAAAACATCATCAGCGTTGGCAAAAAATTGCTTTAAGCGCAAGCAAACAGAGCCAGAGAAGCGGCTTGCCCATTGTTGAGCCGGTTAGAGGAATAGGGGAAGTTTTCTCCAAGGCAGGTGATTTTGATTTGAAATTGATACCTACTTTAGGCGGAAGCCACAAGCCCCTAAAAGATGTTTTTATACGTTCTGATTATAAAGAAATACTGATCCTTATTGGGCCAGAAGGCGATTTCAGCGTTCAGGAAGTTGAGCTAGCGGTGCAAAAAGGATTTATCCCGGTTTCATTAGGGGATTTGGTAATGCGTGTGGAAACTGCCGCGATAGCAGTTGTGAGTTTTATAAAGTTGTACCTGTCCCGTTAGAAATTGATATTTCTGCGGGATATAATTTCTAAGGGATGAAAACAATTAACCATTCGACTTCGCTCAGGATTAATGGTGAGTCCTTCGACTCCGCTCAGGATGCTGAGCCTGTCGAAGCACGTAGTCGAACCATTAAATTTTATACTCTTGGTTGTAAAGTCAATCAATACGATACACAGAGCATCAGGGCACGCTTTATGCGCGCCGGTTTTGAAGAGCTTGATAACGGTTGTCCTTCGCGTTTCTGCCTGATTAATACCTGTACAGTTACTGCTGTTGCCGATGCAAAGAGCCGTGAGCTTATCCGGCGCATAAAAAGAGAAAATCCCGATGCTAAAATTATTGTAACAGGGTGTTTAGCGCAAAAAGATGCCCCGTCTCTTTCCGGTGTGCCCGATGTAGATTTCATCATCTCTAAAAGCTTTTTTCCTGATGGTATAGGCGTTTTTAAAGGTAATACCCGCGCTTTTTTAAAAATACAAGATGGCTGCAACAACTTTTGCAGTTTCTGTAAAGTCCCTTATGTGCGTGGGCGGTCCCGCAGCCGTACGCTTTCAGAGGTTACGCTTGAGGCAGAGCGTTTGGTAAAAACCGGGGTTAAAGAGATCGTCTTATGCGGCATATGCTTAGGTTCCTACGGTAAGGATGGCCTTCAGGAGGCAAATTTAGTTGAAGTAATAGAAAGCCTGGAAAATATCGGCGGCCTTTTACGCATCCGCTTAAGCTCTATTGAGCCAATGGATGTTAATGCCGCCTTAATTAGAAAATTACGCAGTTCGAAAAAATTATGCCGGCATTTGCATATTCCGCTGCAGTCAGGCGACGACAGTATTTTAAAAATGATGAATCGTAATTATGATAGCGCCACGTACTTACGGCTGATTAATGAGATAAAAGGGTTGATTGAAGGTATTGCTATTACTACTGATGTCTTAGTAGGTTTTCCTTGTGAGAGCGAAGAAAATTTTCAAAACACCGTTAATTTAATCAGGGAGATTAACCCCCTAAGGACACATATCTTTTGTTATTCCAGAAGAGAGCCTACGGCCGCGGCAAAAAAATTTAAAAGTAATATCGCGCCGCAAACAGTTAAACGCAGAGCGGCATATCTTAAAGGTGTCGCCAACGATTGTTCTTTGGTTTATCGAAAGAGGTTTCTAGGTAAGGAACCTTTTGTGCTTATTGAAAACCGTTCTAAAGAAGAGCCGTATTTTTGGCAGGGCCATACAGATAACTATATTAAAGTTTTGATTAAAAGCCGCGCTGATTTAAAAAACAGGTTAATAAAAGCGCTCTTAGTGGAATGTGCTTCAGGCGTAATGATTGGAAAGCTTAAAAGCAAGGCAAAAATAAGTTGACAGCCGTGGGTAATTGAGGTATATTTAAGTTGTAAATTAAAATTATATCATAAAGTATCACTAATTATCTTTTATGCAAAAGGTAAAATTAATTGTTGCTGTTTTTCTTTTTTCTTTTTCCTGCCTTTTATTTTCCGCATCCCCTGTTTTATCTCAAGCTGAAGATATCACCATCACTAATTATTACCCTTCGCCTTTTGGGGTTTACGGAGACCTTGAAGCGCAACGAGCTAGGGTTGGTTTTCCTGTTGGTGATGTTACTTGGTGGCCGAATTTCGCCATAGTTAGGACAGGTTATGGAGATGTAATCGGTATCGGCGGTGATGCCGGAGCTAATGATTTAGAGATAAGAATTAGTGATGGAGCGACATTCTCAAATACTGTAACTTTCTGGAATATTCGGACTGCTCAGCTTGCGCGAATTCAAGCCGCAGGACTCGGTTGTCGTCTGATGACTTTTACTGCTAATGATGTTCCTTCGTTGATGCAATGCGGCGATTGGAATAATAATGGTGTCTGTACTGATGCGGGGGAGAGTTGCACTTCACGCTTGTCTTATATACCTTTTACGCAAGGCGGGACTTGCACTACTTCAGCAGCTAGCACAAGCTGTACGGATATGGTTTTGCCTAAAGCCGGATCGATGATGTGTTGTGAAACATAGTATTGTAGTGATATCCAGATTAGCTTTTTAAAAAAGGTGAGGCATGAAAATAGAACTAAGAACCAAAATATATCCGTTAGAAGCCATTTTAAGCACGTGTTATCTTTTTATTGATTCTATTTATTTTTTTCTGGATTTAGATGCCGGTAAAGACGAGAAGGTGGTAGTTTCGCTTAAGCCCAAAAAGAAACTTTCCGATAGGCAAATAGAGTTACTGAAAGATAGCTTTATGAATGAACTATTATATTCTGCTTTAAGGTGTATAGTAAGTAAAAATAATAAGAAGATACGCGAATATGTTGTTGCCCGTGCCCTATACTCTACTCCGCCGGATTCAAATTTTGATTTGTTTTCTTCTGATGAAAAGCTGGATTATCGCGATGATCCGCTTGGGATAGCTGTGCCCTGGGAAGATAAATACGGTAAAAATAAAAAAGTAAAAAAAGATAATGTGGAATCTAAAGTTTAATAATAAATTATATAATAGGAGGGCGGTTAAAGCGGCAGTTTCGGCTTATGCCCATTTGGCGAAATTTATAATTAAAAATACTAAAAACTATACGCAGGTAGAAATAAATGATATTGATCAAGATTTTAAAAAAGTATTTGTTGACGAGTTTGCCAATTATGCCTTATGGAGTAATAAAGAATGGCTATAGATGTAAATTTGATTGACAAGAAAGCGGTTTCATACTTTCGTTTCAAGAGGTTTAACGGCAGCTATCTTGTCACTAATGATGTAGGAGAATACTGTTTTTTAAAACCGGGCTGGTTTAATAGCTTCATAAAGGGAGAGATTAACGAGATTATGAAGCAGGATGAGGTTAAATACGATGAGCTTATAAACAAAAGTTTTGTGCGTAATAAATTAGATTTTGATAAGTTAATTGCCAAATATGCAAACAAGCACGATTTTTTATCTCGAGGGACTAGCTTGCATATAATAGTGGTAACATTAAGATGCGACCACAAATGCGCCTATTGTCAAGCTAACTCCGGAGGCATTAAGACGGCCGGTTTAGATATGGATATCCCGACAGCCAAGTCTGTTGTTGATAAAATTTTTGAATTTCCGGCCCCCGAAATTACTATCGAATTTCAAGGAGGAGAGCCGTTACTTAATTTTAATACAGTAAAATTTATAATTGAATATGCCAAGAAAAAAAATAAGAATAAAGAAAAAAAATTAACGCTTTCTCTTGTTTCTAATTTGAGTTGTTTAACAGATGAGATATTAAAATTTTTAATAAAAAATGACGTAAGTATTTGTACATCGCTTGATGGCCCGGAACATATACATAATAGAAATCGCGTAAGCCTTAATAAGAATATCAATAGCTACCGCAATACCGTAAAGTGGCTTAGGAAGATAAAAATAGAATTTGAAAAAACGGGTTTTAAGCACCGCCCAAATGCATTATTGACGGTGACCAATCGTTGTTTCGGCCATTCCAAAGAGATTATTGATGAGTATATAAAGGGTGGATTAGATTGTATCCATTTACGTCCCTTGTCCACATTTGCATTGGCGCCCAAGGCGGATAGCCTCGCGTATTCGTGGGGAGAATTTATTGAGTTTTATAAAGAATCCCTGGATTATATCTTAGAGTTAAATTTAAAAGGAAGCAATTTTTACGAGAGGACGGCGTTCATATTCCTATATAAAATACTTACTGATTATGACCCCGGCTATATGGATATGCGCTCTCCTTGCGGCGCCGGTATCGGCCAAGTAGCTTATAATTATAACGGTGATATCTACACATGCGACGAAGGCAGGATGCTTAGCAGGCTAGGAGATGAATCATTTAAGGTCGGAAACGTAAAAACCGACACATATAAAAATATAATTGAGCATCCAACTGTTAAGGCGATGTGTATAAGCTCCTGTTTAGATAATATCCCTGAGTGCAGCCAATGTGTCTATAAACCATATTGCGGTGTGTGCCCTTTATTAAATTATACGGAAAGCAAAAATATATTTCAGCCTTTTAATGGAAGATGTAAGATTAACGGCGCGATTTTGGACTATCTCTTTGAAAAATTACAGAATAGTCAATATAAGAATATATTTGAACGCTGGGTAAAAGATTGCACGAAAGGAAAGGCGGCGCTATGAAAACTTTCATATTCAGGTTTTTAGTAATAGCTTTGTTGGGTGGATGCTTTTTAGTTGGGTTTAATAATTGTAATGCTTTGGCCGAAGATAATGCCAAGGAACAAGCAATCAATGATTTTAATATAGACAATTTAAGTAAAGTTATATTTGAAGGTTATTCGAAAAGGCAGGGTTTTTTAGATACATATCTGACGTGTTTAGCAGCCGCTAGAGATAACGTAAGTGTATGCAATAATTTATCGAAAGATGAAGCTAATTTATGTAGGCGTAATTTCTATGGTTTCCACAGATTTTTTAGCGAACTGGTTGTGATGGGTTCTGTTACCCAGAAGTTTATGGAGGCCTGCCAGAAACAGGAAGGTAAACCAACTGCCGTAGATTGCCGTAAAGTAGCGGACAGTTTTTTTGCTCAAGATGTTGCTGCGTGTGATAATTCAATAAGTAAGGACCAGAAAAATGACTGTATGGCGCTTAGGCTTAGAGACCCTAAGTATTGCAGTAAAGGGGATAAGAAGTGCACCGGTAGGGTTTATTATATACAGGCGTTGGAAACTAATGATGTTAATAAGTGTAATGAGATAAGCGATGAATACCTTAGCATGTTATGTAAAGGCAGCGTATCACGGGATGAGAGTGTTTGCAAGAAATGCAAAAGTTTTAGAAATTTCTTTGAACAGTATTATCCAGCTTCAAAAGATAGTTTTTCTAAAGAAGCCGATAGACAGCCGGTAGAGTAGTTTCTAGCTATAAGCAAGGGGGGGGTACGATGAAAGAAAAAAACGAAAGTAGGTTACCGCGGATCAAGAAGCAAATAAAAGATTTCCTTTTAAGAGAAGAAGGTAAAATTAGCAAAAAGGATATCGCTAAGATAGGGATATCTTTAGCTGTTTTATCCGCGATGTTTAAGCCTGATTCTGCCCAGGCTGCCAGCCATGCTTCGCATAATAACCATGCTAATGCTCTTGTTACAGCCGGCAGAGGAGGGCATAATTCGGGCACTCCGCATGGCTCCCATGGCTCCCATGGCTCCCATAGTTCCCATGGTTCTCATGGCCAATGGTAATATTAATTCGCTCCCCCCGCAACTAATAATTATAATAAACCATCGCTGTAATTTCCAGTGCCGGTATTGTCCAACCATACGTGATTTTTCAAAGATAAATTATGATATCGCCATAATATCCGTAGATTTTTTTTTGAAAATCGCGCCCGATAATTGTTTAATCAAATTTTCCGGCGGCGAGCCATTAATGAATTTTGCTTTGCTAAGGGATATTATAATATTCGCAAGAAAAAAAGCGGAAATTTTGCATAAAAAAATTCAATTTCAACTGACGACCAACGGGTCGTTATTAAACAATAAAATCATAGATTTTTTAAAGACAAACAGGGATATAGAATTAATTATAAGTTTAGATGGCGATCGAGATACCCAATTACGCAATAGGATTACAAAGAATAAAAAAGAATCGTTTGATACAATAATTTTAAATAGACACAAACTCTTTTCTTCTTATCCGGGCCGCGTAACTATAAATATGGTTATTGCGCCCAATACCGCAGAGGTATTTTATAATAATTTTATCTATGTCCTGAAGCTGGGTTTTAATCGTTTTAACTTTTTGCCGGCTTATTTTATTTATTGGGATAAAAATAAAATAAAATTGTTGAAAAATAATTTTTATAAAATCGCAAGATTTATACTAGGGAACAGAAATAAAATGGATATCTATATTAGGAATTTAGACTTTACGAATACCGTTCCTTTATTTAACGCCGGTTTAGTCGTTGACTGTAATGGCGACATTTTCACAAATAATTTATTTTTGGCTAAATATTTCGCCCCTTTTAGAAAACAACTTAAGATCGGGTCCGTTAGAAGCCTTCCTTTTATAAAAACTCATTTTCCCGGTTTGGCAAATATTAGGCAAATAATTAAAGAGGGCGTCTCTAAGCCGATTTTTGATTCTACAATGGCAGTAGATAAAGTTTTAACATCTTTCGTGCGCTACCTTAAAAATGAAAAGAGTTGATATTAAAATCGGATTTGCTTGCAATAACCATTGCCGGTTTTGCGTCCAGGGCAAGAAGAGACACCTGCAAAGCGATAAAGATACTCTTGCTATAAAGAAGATTTTAGAGGATGCCAGGCGAGACTGCGATGGGGTTGTTTTTACCGGAGGCGAGCCTACAATACGAAGCGATATTTTAGATTTGGTTGGCCATGCCAAAAGATTGAAATTTAAAATTATCCAAATACAAACTAACGGCAGGATATTCTATTATAAAAAGTTTTGCGATGAAATTATTGCCGCAGGGGCGAATGAATTTTCTCCGGCACTCCATGGGCATATCGCCCAAGTCCATGATTATTTGACTTCTTCTGCCGGCAGCTTTAACGAGACTGTCGCGGGAATAATAAATTTAAAACAACGAAATCAAACTGTAATCACTAACACGGTTATTACTAAACCTAATTATAGGCATCTAGCGCAAATCGCTGAGCTTTTGGTAAAACTTGGCGTTGACCAATTTCAATTTGCATTTGTCCATGCTGCCGGTTCGGCAGGCGATAATTTTTATTCTGTTGTGCCGAGAATTTCAATGGTTATGCCCTATGTTAAGGAAGGTTTGGGTATAGGTATCAAGGCTAATAAAAAAGTCATGACAGAAGCAATACCTTATTGTTTCATGCAAGGCTATGAAGATTATATCGCTGAAAAGATTATACCCGAAACAATAATTTATGACCTTGGAAAGGTTATCGATGATTTTACGAAAGTACGTAAAAAAGAAGGAAAAGCGAAGAATTTGTCTTGCAGGCATTGCTATCATTATAAAATTTGTGAAGGGCCGTGGAAAGAGTATCCTGAAAAATTTGGCTGGTCAGAATTTGTCCCTGTCCTAAAAAAATATGGGCGATAGCGCAATAAATAGAAATCGTTTATTTTTTTTATCCATCTCGAATATTATAGGCTATCTGTTAGGCGAGATAGGCGGTAGCATTAATAAAAAAGTTGTAAGCGCAGTAAAAGATTCGATAATAAAACATTCCAACCATAGAGATGTCCCGGCGCATTTTAAATTTGACTTTTCCTTTTCTTTAATCAAAGGGTATGACCATATTTCAAATTTTAGGTTTACCTACAACAATTATAATGAAAAACAATCATTTGATAAAAAAATAATTAATGCTTTTAACGTATTGAATTATAATTATAAAACACGCTACAACACACTCAAGCTTAAAGAGATTTTCAATGCGATAAAAGTTAGGGATAAACATCAGACCACATTCGGCATGGATTGGCCTATAGGCTCATACCCAAGATTAAAAATATACTTAGAAGAATTACTCATTTCTGATTCTCAAAAGAGCAGGCTTAACAAAATTTCAACTATTAGTAAAATTATAAATTTTAATGGCGAAGATATTATTACTGCCTTAAAAGATTATTTAATAAGTGTTATTGGGATAGATTTTTTTTGCGATTCAACATACAGCATTAAAATATACAATTATTCAAAGCATTTGAGTTTAGGCAGGTATAGAGACCTGCTTACTTGGCGGCAGTATGCTTATTTTGAAAATTTCTTTGAAAAATTCACAAAAGAAAAGTCCGCTTTTTACCAAATCGCATACCGTTTTGATAAGGGCGGCCACCTTATTCCGTTAAAAATATTAAAAATTTACGAAAACAATATTTCCGATTTCAGTAGCTCGTACAAAGAGATTTTTAATTTTTTGAAATGCTGGAATTTAAGATCTCATCTTAACGCGATTGAAGATCTTATTAAAATTTGCGATAAAAATGATTTTGTTATGTATCCATGCATTATCAGTACGGACAGGAAACGAAATCAGGGCATGAATTATAAGGCAGACCTGCATTTTTCCATAAAACATAAATCATATGTTTAAAATAAACAGGATAGAATTATTTATCGCGAATAAATGTTCAAATAACTGTATTTTTTGCAGCGAGAATTCAAGGTTTGATAATAGTGAACTCCCGTTTGGATTTATAATAAAAGTTCTGAAAAAAGAGAAAAAGCGGGGAGCGCGTTTAGTCCATTTTATGGGAGGAGAACCAACTTTGCATTCTAAGTTTCTTGAAATTTTACATGCCGCAAAAAATCTAAATTATCAAATTTATGTTATATCGAATGGTGTTATGTTTACCGATAAAGTTTTTTGCAATAGGGCTTTTGAATATATCGACGATTTGTGCCTTTCAATACAAGGCCCGGATGAATATGTGCATAATTTACATACCGGCAATAAGAATAGTTTTAAGATATTGATAAAAGCTTTTAAAAATGTTAGGAAATATTATAAAAAAGCATTTCTTGTAAATGTAACCATAACAAAACATAATGCCGCGTCATTGCTGGATATATTTAAAGTCGTGTCTAAATATAGCCCCCGCTGCGTAAGGTACTTAAATTTGGTCCCTAGCGGAAATGCGAAAAACGATTATAAAAATTTAGTAGTAAATTTTAGTAAGCTTAAGCAATATATCCTTAAATTGGCAGAATATTCAAAAGAATCCGGGATACCGTTAAGATTCGGGGGCGTGCCGTTATGTATTTTAGGCAAGGATAATTTTATGTATGCTTTTGAAGTTTATGAGCCAGAGATGAGGATAGGTAAAAGGTTTAAGAATGACTCAGAAATGTGCCTTTGGAATAGGGAAATAAGCACGCGAAAATCAATATCAAATTTTTCCAGCAATATAATTGATATGTCGAGAATAAAAATCGCTAAATGTATAAAATGCCGGCTATTTTCTGTATGCGGAGGAATCTTTGAAGAATACCTTAAAATCTATGGTGACAAAGAATTTGCCCCTTTTAAATAAAATTGAATATGCGCTTCTGCCAATTTCAAGTAAATGCGACTATGACTGTATTTTTTGCACTTCCAATTATCCCGGTAAGCCGGGTAAAATTAAAAATAATAGCCTTAATAGCGAATTGTTTAGGATAAAAGGGCTTTTAGCCATTGGAAGGCGGCTAAAGTTAAAAAAGATATTTTTAAGCGGTGATGAGCCTCTGGCACATCCATTTATAGCGCAAATTTTAAATTTTAGCCATAAGCTTGGCTATGAAGAAGTCAATCTGCATACTTCCGGGTTAAAATTAGGACAAAAAGATACATTAGATAATATCTTGCGTCTGCCTTTAAAATTTAATTTCTATATACCGATTTATGGCGCCGATGCTAGAGTGCATGACAGAGTTGTCCGGAAAAAAGGTTCATTTGAAGCGCTTGTCAGCGTTTTACGCGCATTAAATAAGATTAGGGAGTTGAATATCAATCTTCATTCCATTGTATTAAAGCAAAATTATTGTTTTTTAGATGATATTCTCGGGTTTTGTAATTATGCCTTCCCAAGATTTTTTTTTGATGGGTTCATCCATGTTAAATTTCATCCATTTCCCAAGGACATTAACTATAAGGATTTAATGGTTCCGTATCGTAATTTATTCTTCAAGCTAAAAAAGTCAAAAGAATTTCTCCGTGGTTTTCCGGTTTGTGTTTTGGAGAGATTCGGTAAACTAAACGACGCTTCTTCCGAACTTCCATTTTGTATTGCGTTTGATAAAAAAGTTTTAAATTTAGATTCTTACCCCAATTTATATGCTAAGGAGGTAATTATTCAAAATCCCCCGATTGATAAATGCCTGGATTGCAAGAGAAGGAACAGCTGTATCGGGCCATATAAAGATTATATCGATAATTTTGGCGTTGACGATTTCACGTCTATTAATTAATGGATATTATGGATAATGCGCTTTTTACAAATATCACATTGCATTCTTTGGAAGATGGTTATCCCGTATTATATCCTCCGCCTTTGATTTGGTCTAATGTTAGCAAGGATGAGATTATTAAATCATGGAAAAACGTTGCCCGTAATTTAAAGCGAGACCCCCGTCTTAATAAAATATGCCTTTATATACATATTCCTTTTTGCCAGACAAAATGCGTTTATTGTAATTGTGTTTCTTTCCCGCTATCGAGTTTCTCTCAGCTTGATACTTACCTGGGAGCTTTAAAGAAAGAAATCGATTCTTTTCATAGCCTATTCAGGGGCATTAAATTTAGTTCTTTATATATAGGAGGAGGCACGCCGACTGTATTGAGAAACCAGCAGATTGCAGATTTGATTCAATACATAAAAGGAAAGTTCTGCTTTGAGGATTATTTTTTATTCGCCATTGATGCGCATCCGAATTCTCTTGATAGCGGTAAGTTAAGATTACTTAAGGATCTAGGATTAAAGCGCCTGACTATCGGCGTAGAAACACTGGATAAAAAAGTATTGGTAAAGATGGCGAGAAAACAAACCCGAGATTCAGTTTACCGAGCGTTTACTCAGGCAAGAGAAATAGGCATTCCGTATTTGAATATTGATTTAATGGCTGGCTTACCGGGGCAGACAATACAGTCATTCGTTAAATCATTATTGATGGTTGTTAAATTGCACCCCGATATTATTCATGTTAATCCTTTTTTGCCAGATAAAAATACCTTATTTTCAAGGAAAAATTTTAAATTTACGCAACGCGACATAAGAAGAAGGAAGATGATGGTTGATATCAAGAGAAATATTTTAGAGAAATTTTCTGGCTATAAAAGCATCGGCCGCGCAGGGTCGGCTTTATCAAAGGAAGCAATAAACCCGCAGATTAATTTATTTGAGTCCCCAGATTTTAAGGTATCTATTTTGGGCTTAGGATACGGCGCGATATCTTATGCGTTTGCAAACAGATGTTACCGTTTATCAACCGGTATTAATAATTATTTTAAATCAGCCCAGTTATATAATGGCTATAAAATGAACAGGGATGAAGAAAGCAGATATTATATTATTAAGTTTCTTTATCAAGGGATAAACAAAAGAAAGTTTTTTAAGCTGTTTGGCGTTGATTTTAATCCGGCCTTTAAAAAAGAAATTAGTTTTTTAAAGCGAAATTTAAATTGTTTAGACAGCAGTTTAATTTTTCGGCCAAATTTTAAGGATAAAAAACAGTATTTTATCTTATCCAAAATTTTTTACAGCAAAAAAGTTATGAATATTTTTAAAAGTAAGTATTCTGTTGCTAAAAGTAGAATTAATGATATAGAACATCAAGACTTAGATGCATACATTGAAGAAGAGTAAGCAAATAAAGCGCTTAGAAATAATGCTTTCTTATGCCTGTACCAACAATTGCGATTTTTGTTTGGAAGCCGATAACAGAGCACAGGAGAATCTTAGCCTACAACCTTTTGCTTTGAATAGGATTACCGCATTCTTTAAAAAAAATTCCGGGAAATATAGTTCACTATTTATTACCGGGGGAGAACCGACGCTGTATCCGTATTTTTTCGATGTTCTTTATGCCGCAAAAAGCCATGGTTTTGAGGTGCATCTTAACACTAATGGCGTTATGCTTAGTTCGTATTCTTTCGCGGCTAAGGTAGTCCCATTTATTGATGAGATAGTTATTTCTATGCATGGCCATAATGCTGGGCTTCATGATAGTCATACCAATAATCCCGGAAGTTTCAAAAAAGTAATCGGCGCCTTACGGAATATCCTGGACATAAATCCGCGAATTAACTTATTAACTAACTCCGTAGTCACAAAATATAATTTTCCATATTTAAAAGATATAATTATAGGGTTGCATAATTTGGGAGTAAAGAGGGTGTTATTTTCAAATATGGTCCCCGTAACGGCAAATAAAAAATTTATCATGGAATATACGGTAAGGTTAAGTAAATGGGAAAAAAAAGCGCATCTCATTTTTAATTTAGCTCAAATCCTGAAGATGAATATCAGGATTTTTGGGGTTCCTTCTTGTGTACTGCCTGATTTTTCAGGCAATATAGATGATTGTAGTGCAGAGGCTAACGAGCAATACGATAGAATGGAGTACAAGAAAGGTTCTTTGCGCCTGCGAAAAATTAATCGCTCTACCCCAATGGCCGCTAAAACCAGATTATGCAGGGTATGTAAAAAAAATAATTTTTGCAAAGGAATTTTTCGGCCTTATTATAAGCTATACGGCGATTCAGAATTAAAGCCGATAAAATGATTATGGATACGCAAGTTTTACCCAGTATCAATAGATTATTAATTTTATAGCGAATTTCAAAATTCGGGAAGGTGAGCGGATCATATCTTCTGAACCGGCTGTTGATTGCGACGGGGGGATATATTTTGTGGGGGGCCATTGCTTGAGACTAAATTTAAAAAGCTAAAAAGAGAATTTTATTTTGGCACAGTGAATGATATAAAAAGTTTGGATGATATCGGAAAAACCTCTTCGTCTATACGGGATATACTTTTAAACACCTAGGGGGATAACCGTAAATTTAAAAAAATGATTCACAGTAATTTGCGTATTTATTCGAAAGAAAACACATTTTCACGCTTTTAAATGGCTGCTAACCTTAAGCTTAATAATAAAGTTTGTTTTGTCCATGTATCCAGAGAGGGGAAAAATCCTAGCATAAAATTGATGCCTCGCGGCATGATAGGCATCGCAGACTATTTATCAAAAAATAGCTTTAAACCGTCTATTATTCATCTGGGCCTGGAAAAAAGCTTAAATCCCAGTTTTGACTTGAAAAATTTTGTTATAAGTAGAGGTTATTGGGCAGTATTATTTGATCTTCATTGGTATCAGCATACATACGAAGTATTGGAGGCGATTAAATATTTAAAACGCGGGATTAAAAAGATTACGGTGATAGTAGGCGGGATGACGGCTTCACTTTTCGCCACTGAAATTATGCGTACATATAAAGAAATAGATTTTGTCATCAAGGGTGATGCGGAAATCCCTTTATTAGCGCTTTTAAATAGTATCCGAAGTAAATCTCCGGAGGGGTTGCGCCTTATCCCGAACTTGGTATGGAGAGACGGTGAAGGCATAGTTGAAAACCCCCATACTTATGTTGCCGGCAAAGCCATAATTAACAGATTATCATATGCGAACTTTAAACTTATTCGTAACCACGATAAATATATAAGATTCTTCTCTATGGATTTAAACAATAAGGATAGCGAACCAATATTTTATTATACTGCTAGCCGGGGATGCGTCAGGAGCTGTTCTTTTTGTGGGGGAGGGTGTTCGGCCCAAAAAAATATTAACAAGAGAAGTAAAATTGTTTTTGCCGATGTGAAATATGTGATTAAGGATTTAAAAAGACTGAAAAAATATAATATCAATAAACTGCATATGTATGCGGTGAGCCAGAATGATGCATATTTTATGGATTTGTTTAAAGAAATACGGAAAAATAAAATCGACCTAACTATAAATTTTGGTGATTGCAGATTATCAACAAAGGTATTTATTGACGAATTCGCGAAAACATTTCAAAGGGGGTCAATTATTTCAATTTTTTTAGAAAGCGGATCGCGAAAAATCAGGAAAATGAATAAAGAGGCGGGCTATTCAAATAATGAAATATTAGAGATTTTATTGTATGCCAATAAAAAAAATCTTAAATTATGCTTATCGTTTTCCGCGGGTTTGCCTTTTGAAACAAAAAAAAATATATATGAAACATTAAAATTCATTAATTCCATACGGAATAGATTAGCGAATGTTGAAATACGCCAGGACTCAACTGCGATTGACCCTGCTTCTCCACTATTCCTTTATCCAGAAAAATACGGAGTATTAAGTAAAGTAAATTCCTTAAAGGATTTTTATAATTTCTCCAAATCTAATTTATCCGTCATCCCATATTGCACAGAATTTTTTTCCGAAGCCGATATCAGCGAAATTTTGAAGTTGTATCATTCCGAGATCTATTGTATTTATAAGAAATCGAAATATCTTGCGGCGTTAACACAAAGTCGCCTTATGGTGGATAATCTCAATTTAAACTTATGGCGGGGATTTTGCCGAGAATGCGGGCAGTACAATCGGTGCTTCAACTCTAACTCCAAGCAATAAACTATTATCAATGCAAGATAAAACAGCAAAATTTCTTACCGGTTATTCCTGTAATAATTATTGCCGTTTTTGCGGCGATAGGGCATATAGGGGTATTCCTGTTAAAACGACACAGGAAATAATGCGGGAGATTAAAGAAGCGAAAAAAGCTGGGGCTGTTGATGCTTTTTTTGCCGGGGGGGAGGTTACGATTAGGCCGGACTTTTTTTATTTGCTAAAATTTGCCAAAAATATAGGTTTTCAAAATATCACTTTGACTACAAATGGCAGGTTTTTCTCTTATGAAGATTTTACTCGTAGGGCTATTGAGGCAGGAATTTCTCGTATAATCTTTACGATCAACGGGCATAATGCAAAATTACACGATTATCTATCGCAGGTAGAGGGGAGCTTTAAACATCTTAAGGAAGGGATTGCCAACCTTAGGAAATTCGGGTTTGATAATATAGGTACAAACACGGTAATTGTTAAGCAGAATTATAAATATTTATATGATATAGGTAAGTTAATCTATCGTGTTGGGATAAAAACGGCATGCCTCATTTATGTTAGTTCCCCGCGTGATTTTTATAAATATACGCCGCGTATTTCTACAGCCGCGTATTATATTCGCAAATTTTTAGATATTGGGCGGTTAGATGATGAGGTTAGCTATGCGGCTTTAAATGTTCCCTGCTTATGCTATTTTGGGGACTATCTTAAGCAGATATCCGGTACTATCGAGGAAAATGAATATTCGTTTGAAAGTACGCCTCGGTTGATATCTAAAAATAAAATTGAACAGTACGAAAATATCGAGTCAAAAAAAATAATTAATCGAATAAAAATTAGAAAATGTTTATTTTGTAAGATTGCTGATAAGTGTAAAGGTGTTTGGGATATATACCTAAAATATTATGGTGATCGCGAAATAAAGCCGATTAAATAATGATATGGAAAATAATATACAACGATTAGAATTGCATATATCCTATGATTGCGTAAATAACTGTATTTTTTGCAGTGAGCATAAGCAGCTAATAAAGTTTAAAGGGTATTTTTTGCCGAAATCGGTTGTAAATAACGTTTTGGAAAAATATCACAAGGGAAGAATTAATCATGTTACTTTTACCGGAGGAGAACCGACTTTTCATCCCGATTTTGTGGAAATAGTTAAATTAGCAAAAACTAAAGGCTATAAAACTTATACTACGAGTAACGGAGGATTATTTTATTTAAAAGATTTCACTCGGGAGGCCTTAAATTATGTTGATGAGTTCTGCTTCTCTTTGCATGGCCACAGCGCTAAACTCCATAATTTTCATACAAATAACGAACATAGTTTTGATAATTTGCTTCGTGCGTTAAAAAATATAGATAGGCATCCGAAAGACATATTCGGCATTGTTAATATCGTATTGACGCGGTATAATTTTGGATCGCTAGATCGCATAATCAAATTTATCTCTAATTTCAAAAAAATAAAGCAGATACTCATTTCTAATATTGCTCCTGAAGGCAATGCTTTGGATAATTTTTGCGAGCTATCCGTGCCCCTTAAGTTAATTAAAGAAAACATTAGAACAATTATATCCGAAGCCGATAGGAATTCTTTGGTTGTTAGATTTTTTGGGATACCGCTTTGTATATTGAATAATTATCAGGGCTGTTCTAATGATCTTTGGTGGTCTCCCCGGACGACAATCGAAAAGATGCATAGAAGTAGCCAAAGATTTCTTAAGGTTACGCATTCGTACAGGCCGGTTAGGGGGAGGATCTATACAGTTGTATGCCAGCGTTGCGCAAAGAAGAATATCTGCGGGGGAATATTTAAGCGTTATTATAAAGAATTTGGCGATAAAGAATTAAGCCCTATTTAGTTATTCATATGAGCGATAACAACATTTTAAAAATATTAAGGAATGAGGTGTCGTATTTTGAAAATATTCTTAGGCGGAGGGATTATTTTTATGATATTAATCAACTGCATACATATTCCGATTATAACCGGCAGATTAGCCCCCGCCTAATTAAAGATTATTGGGCTAAATTTATCCAGTATGCTAAAAATAAAAACAACCCGTGCGATATCGATTTCTACATCCATATCCCATTTTGTCAGTCAAAATGTGTTTATTGTTCGTATCCTTCGCAGACAGCAAGAGACAGGAGAGAGATAGACCGGTATGTGGATTATTTGATTGAGAATATGTGTTTTTTTTCCGATACATTCAGCCAAATTAAATTCCGTAATCTTTATGTCGGAGGCGGTACACCAAGTATTTTAAACAGCAAACAACTTGATAAGGTTCTCACAAATCTTTTCCGGTATTTTTCATTTTGTGGCGATAGCCAAAAAACAGCCGAATGTAATCCAGGCAGTACAAGAAATTCAAGATTGAGCTTACTTAAGCATTTTGGATTTAATAGAGTTAGTTTTGGCGTGCAAACTTTAAATGCTAAGGTTTTAAAAATTCATAAAAGGGACTATCAGGATTACGCGAGCATTAAAAAAGCAATTGGGCTGGTAAAAGAAAATGGTTTTAGGGATATTAGTGTCGATTTAATAGCCGGTCTCGCAGGGGATAGCCCAAATGGCTTTACAAAAAGTTTTTCTGAAATTGCTAAATTAAGGCCTTATAATATCGTTGTCTATGGTTTAATGCCGCCTAATGACGGATATCTGCGTAAATATTTCAAGATGAGCCGCGCAGATTATTTTCAAAAGCATTATCCATCCATGATTTCACGGGCATTAAAAATTATGCGTGTATTAAGCCGGAAATTCGGCTATGTAGCGGACTCTTTTGACCCTGCCAGGTTCCATTGGGGCTTTCGCCATAAGGAACATCTTGACTCTAGTTTTTCCCAAGATTATTCCGGTGAATACGCAGGGTGTACCTTTGGCCTGGGAACATTTTCCAGGTCGTATATACATGGTATGCTGGAGTATCGTCAAGTTAAGCAACCGAGGCATTTTGAGTTTGATAGTAAAATATATGAGGGTAGAATATTAAGGAAAAAAGAGGCGATGATAAAATTTATAATAAATCATTTAGCCTTAGAATCCAAGGTTCCTCAAAAAATATTTGAGGCTGTGTTTGGTACAAGTATTTTTGTTGCCTTTCCTTATGCTATTTACGCTTTAAAGCGGCTTGGAAAAATAAAGATTTTTGATGATTACATTTGTTTTTATTTTGATAAGCCGGAAGAAAAATATATCTACGCATTATTTTTTTACCGTTAGAGAATGGATAACGTAATTATAAGCCCTGATAGTAGAATTCATATTAAAACCAGCGGGTGTTGTAACAATAATTGTATTTTTTGCTGTGATCGCGATTGTATTAATGGCCAGAATATGTTGTCAAAATATTATTGCAGTGTCAACGGAGAACCATTTTTAAATCTGGATATGTTTAAAAGAGATGGAAGAAAAACAAAAGAAGTCGATTCCATATCATTTACGGGGGGAGAGTCAACGCTGAATAAGGGCTTACTTTATTTCATAAGATTATCTAAGAAGTGGGGATATAAAGATATTTGCCTACAGACAAACGGGCGTTTATTAAGATATAAAAACTTTTGCATTGAATTATTAGATAGCGGGCTAAATGAGATTAATATTTCTCTTCACGGGAGTAATAAAAAAATCCATGATGCCTTAACTCGTAGCAGCGGTGCATTTGAACAAACATGGCAAGGGTTATGCAACATGGTCTCTTTAAAGGAAAAATATAGATTTCGGCTTAATGTTAATTTTACCATGACAAAAATTAACTACAGAGATATTGAAAATTTCTTAAGAAAAATCTTACCGTTTAATAAAGTAGATAGCATTGTGTTAAATATGCCAATGTATTCCGGCAACGCAGAAAGATTCTTCAGTCAGTTATTTGTTACTTATTTGGATGTAGCTAAAGAAGTTAGGAATGTAATTGATAGGTTAAAAGTAGATAAGCTGTTTAGATTATCCGGCGTTATACAGATATCTCCTGTGCCGCTTTGTTTGATGGTAGGTTATGAAAATTACGTCGGGGAATCCGAAATCCCACTTCAGGTTAAAAATAAAAGAGTAGAAATATTACCTCGTGAATCAAGGAATATAAAAAATAAAAGCTGTAAACCATGCAAATATTATTATAAATGCAGCGGTATAGATAATCTTTATGCCGAAAAGGTTGGCTGGGGCGAATTCAGGGCAATTAAATGATAAAAGGCTATTCTATGCAACGAGAAATTATACCACAGGTAAAAAGACACTGGGTACGGCTAACCCGGGGTTGTAATAACCGCTGCCTCTTTTGTTTAGATAAAGAAGCCCATGATGGGAGCGTAATCCCTTTAGAGAAGATCAAAGCCGATTTACAAAAAGGCAGAGGTTTAGGGATAAGACGAGTTGTTTTAAGCGGGGGAGAACCAACAATCCATCCGGATTTTTTTAATATTGTTAATATGGCGAGGACATTAGGATACAGCCATATTCAAGTTATTACCAATGGCCGGATGTTTGCCTACCAGAGCTTCTTAAAGCAGGCAATAGAAAGCGGTGTATCAGAAATAACCTTTTCGCTGCATGGGCATAATAGCAGGCTTCATGATCAACAAACTAAAGTACCGGGATCATTTCAGCAGTCGTTAGTAGCCTTAGTTAATGCTTTAAAAGAAAAAGATTTGATTGTTAGTGTTGATATTGTGATAAACAAAATTAATGTAATGTATTTAGCAAGTATTTTAGAATTCTTTATTAATTTGGGCGTATATGAGTTTGATCTTTTGCAAGTTATCCCATTTGGGCAAGCATGGGCTAAGAGGGATATTCTCTTTTATGATATTCAAAAATCAATTAAATTTTTGCGCAAAGCTTTTATGCTATCCAAAGATCCGCGGCTACATATATGGACAAATCGTTTCCCCCCGCAGTATCTTGAAGGATTTGAATATTTAATCCAGCACCCGGCTAAATTATACGATGAAGTAGGCGGCCGCAAGGATATGTTTAATAATTTTCTTTTTAAAGGCAAAGTGATGGATTGTAAAGGCTTGAGGTGCCGGTTTTGTTTTTTAGAAAATTTTTGTAAGGATTTAATAGAATTAAAGAAAAAAAATAAAATACTTTCGCATGCCTCCCCTTTTTGTTTAGGGGAAATAAATGAACCGGGATATTCGGGCAGGCCGGCAGTATATGTGCAAAATGACCAAAAAAATAAAGATATTTTAAAGTTTCTTGATTTTTATATTCAACACAGATATTTTTTGAAAAGTAAAAGATGCAAGGAGTGCAAACATATGGCAGGCTGTGCTGGAATGCAGTGTAATTATATCCGTAAGCACGGATTTGAGGTTTTATCACCGATTAAAGCCGGGTTAAAGAAAATTAGTATTGGTGATGTCAAGAAAAACTCCCCATATAAGCTTTTACGATTAGGCTCAGCGTGTAATGCCGGATGTTTATTTTGTAATGTTCCTCCGGAATCGTATGCTCTAAAAGAGCTTTCGACTAAACAGGCTAAACTTGAAATAGGCCGCTTGACCGCACTTGATAAGGAATTAAGGTTGGAGTTGGATATTACCGGCGGTGAGCCTACCCTGAGAAAAGACCTTTCGGAGTTGATAAAATATGCCCATAGAAAAGGAGTAAAAATAGTTCAGGTTCAAACTAACGCGATAAGGCTATCCGATAACGATTATTTAAAAAAATTGAAATATGCCGGGCTGAATAAGCTATTTATTAGCCTGCATTCTTCAGTACCTGGAATTCATGATAAGCTGGTAGGGTTGGAGGGTGCCTTCGATATGGCTATCGCAGGGATTAGGAATTCATTAGAATTAAATATTGATGTTACCTTAAATCCGGTTATAACTACCCAAAATTACAAAGAGTTACCCGAATACATAAAATTTGTTCATAATAAATTTCCCCAAATTAAAAATATCTCGCTTTCGGTTATCCAGCCGCGGGAGCGGGCATTAATAAATAAGTATCTTATACCGTCATATGGAATAATCTCTCCCTATATCAAAAAGGCAGTCGAGCTGGCTAAAAAATGTGATTTAATGATATTTAATCCATATTGCGGTGTCCCGTTATGTATAGGAGGATGGCATAAGTACCTTAGCCAATGTGTGGAATATACCGAAAATACTTTAAGATTTAATTCGCGGGAAAATAATTTAAATTTAGGCAAAATTAAGGGGCCAAATTGTGTTAAATGTAATTTATATAATTTTTGTAATGGCGTATGGCGAGAATACGCATTAATTTATTCGTTTTCTGATTTAAAGCCGATAGAAAATTAATGATTATTACAGGCATTACCCAAAAATGTAATTTCAACTGTTTATTTTGTCTGGATAGGCAGCATAAGCATAAAAAAGATCTTTCTTTTGGAGAAATTAGGCAATTGTTTCAAAAAGTTAAGAGTTACAAGGAAGATACAGTTATGTTAATGACCGGGGAATCATTCATTAGGCCAGATTTTTTAAAAATATTGGAAGAAGCCAAAAAATGTAATTTAAAACTTAAGGTTACAACTAACGGTTCAATGCTTAGTTACTATGATTTTTTAGTTAAGGTTATTAAAGGCGGAGTCGTGCAGATAAATTTTTCTTTTCACTCGCATATCCCAAAGGTTGCAAATGCCATATCAAGAAATAAGTTTTGCCATTCTTTACAGGAAAAGGCTTTACTAAATATCGAATCATTTAATAAGGATAATAAAAAGATAAGAGAAAGGCTAGCGATTAATTTCAACACGGTAATTAATAGCTTGAATTATAAAGAATTAGAGGGCATGGCGACTCATCTTAAAAAAATATTAAGGCATACGCCATTCAGGGTAAAATTTAAATTTATGGATTTAGGCGGCAATGACAGTACTTTTTACAAAAAGATACTTCCTCCGCTAAATAAGATTCAGCCTTATCTTTTAAAAGCGTTAAAGGCGTTAGGAGGGGATAACCCTACGGATAAAATTTCTGCTTGCGGTTTTCCGTTATGTATCCTCTCTTCTTATGAATGGTCCAGTGTTGAATTAAAAGAAAATTTATATCATAATAACTTATATCTTGATTCGCGCGGGATAAATAATCTCAGGACTCAAAATGATATCGCCAAAGAAGATTTTTATAAATACAGAGAATGCAGAGGCTGTTCTTTGTGTGAAATATGCCCGGGGGTAAGAAGAGATTATCTAAAAGTTTATCCTAATTTTAATCTAACGCTTTCAGATAAAAATCCGAAAGAAATATTGCATACTTTAGAGCGGATTAGCATATTTGATTCAGAAATAAAAAACAAGCATAAACATAAATGCAATTACTGAAAACATGGCCGAATTAGCTTATATACAGGTTACGCGTATTTGTAATCAAAAATGCAGATTTTGTTCTAATCCGTCGTTTGATAAAACCATATCTCTTAAGAAAGCTAAGGAGTTAATTGATTATTATGTCAAGATAGGTTGCGATGGGGTTATTTTAAGCGGAGGAGAGCCGACCCTATATCCAGATCTCATTGAATTGATCGCGTATGCAACAAACAAAAATTTTCCAGTCAGAATAATAACGAATGGCCAAAAAACAGCCGACTTTAAATATATTAACTCATTGGCAGAGGCAGGATTAAACCATATCAATTTATCCATCTACTCTGATAGTGCTGATATTCAGGGTTTTCTTACTGAGAACAAGGATTCTTTATGTAACATTAAAAAAACGCTTAACAATGCCAAAAAGTTAAATTTGCAGGTTGATGTTATTACCGTGATTAATAAATATAATGCCGATCATTTAAGCAGAATTACGGCGTGGCTTGTGAATAGATATCCGTTTATTCGCCATTTTATCTGGAATAATATTGACCCTTCGATGAACCGCGCATCAGAAAATCCCGATACGATTCCCCGACTGATAGATTTTGAATTAGAGCTCAATAGGGCAATGCATTTTTTAGCCGAGCAAAAGAGAACTTTTAGGGCGGAACGCGTACCCTTATGTTACATGGCTGATTTTGCACATTGTTCTACGGAAGCCAGAAAAATAATAAAGAGAGAGAAGCGCGCGATTTATTTCTTAGATGAAAAGGGCCTTAAAGTCCAAAGAGGATGGTCATATGGCAAGGTTGAGTGTTGTAGTGTTTGTTTTTTGAATGAAATATGTCCCGGCCTTTATGCGATGGATAAATATTTTTCTTCGCAAGAACTATACGCTGTTTTTGTTTCCAAAGAAGAGACAATAAAACATGTTAAAAGCGAGCCGTAAGACAACGGATAATTAAGGTTAGGATAGATGTATGCATAAGAGGCTGGATATAAAAATTAGTTTTAGATGTAATAACCACTGTAGTTTTTGTGTCCAAGGTAACAAGCGCAAAATCTACAACGATATGGCGCGCTCACAGATAGAAACTATTTTAGCTGATTCGAAAGATAGTTATAAAGAGGTAATTTTTACAGGTGGAGAACCTACAATACGTTTTGATATCATAGACTTGGTAAGATATTCTAAAAAGTTAGGATATATTGTTCATATTCAAAGCAACGGAAGAATGTTTAGGTATAAAGATTTTTGTAAAAAAATGATAGAGGCAGGTGCAAGTCTTTTTACTATATCGGTACATGGACATAATGCTGAGTTGCATGATAGCCATACGGGAGCGAGGGGAAGTTTCGCTCAGACGATTTGTGGTATTAAGCATCTCCTTTCTTCTGGTCGCGTAGTATTTACTAATACAGTTATTACTGCATTGAATTACCGCTTTTTACCTAAGATTGCTTTGATGTTAGTTGGCTTAGGGGTGGTTGAATATCGTTTTTCCTTTCCTCATATTTTAGGAAACGCATTAGCGAATCATAGTTGGCTAATACCGCAGAAAAAAGATATTATTCTTTATTTAAAACGCGGCCTGGAAATTGGCATTAGGAAGAAAAAAATGCCAAAAACTGAAGCCATACCGTATTGTTTTTTAAGCGAATATGCCAATTGTGCTAGTGAAGCGATTATTCCTGAAACCAAGGTATTTGATATTAAACCGATAACCAATTTTAACCAGTGGCGCAGAGAACATGGAAAACTTAAAGGGCCGAAGTGTGAAGAATGCAAATATTTCAAAATTTGCGAGGGACCCTGGCGTGAATATCCTGAGTTTTTTGGGTGGCAAGAGTTTAAACCTGTTAAGTGATGCCTATTCTCCAAAACAACGATGAAATAATTTTAGTATTAGATTCGCAATGCGATAACTCTTGCGTGTTTTGTCAGAACAGCCGATTAGTACATGGAAAAAATACGCAACAACTTACCCATGATGAGCCGGATGATATAAATACAATTAAATGTAGGATACGCCTTGCGAAGTCGCTTGGTTTTCGCAAGATATGCTTTACGGGTAACGAAATACTGAACCGTTCATCCATTATTGATTTATTAGTTTTTGCGCGTAAATTATCTTTTACAAATATCACCGTTCAAACCACGGGAAGAAAATTAAAGAATTTTGTTTTTCTAAAGAAAGTCGTAACGGCAGGAGCTAATGGATTTCATGTTCCTATTTACGGATCTACTGCAAAGATAAACGATGCGATAACTAATTCTCCAGGTTCATTTGTTGATTTGATGGAGGCATTGAACAATTTATCTCGGTTTGATTTACCCGTAACATTAAACGGTATTTTTTTAACGCAAAATTATGCGGATATTCCATCTTTGGTAAGGCTTAAAATTGAACAGTTTCCTGGAATGCGTTTTATGATAGATCATTATAGGCCGCATGCCGCTTCCCTTATTTTTTACCATTTTCTAATGCCCAGATATACAAAGGTCATAAGGTATTTTAAAAAAGCCGTAGAGTTGTATACAAAAAGATATCGTTATCATTCTGATTTATTTATATATTTTGCAAGATATTTTCTCTCTATGCCATTTTGCATAATTAATAAGATTGACAAGGAGATGTTCAGATGCGTAATATTAAAAATTTCCAGAGGTTATTTGGTGAGTGTAAAGAATAAAGATGATTCATTTAAATATACCTCTAGAAGGAAGGTGGTTTCTTGTAGTGGGTGCGTATTCAATAGCCTTTGTCTTGGGCCATATGTCCATTATTTAAAGGCATATGGCTCTGAAGAATTCAGGCCGATAAAAGGCGCTTAAGTTATCCGCAAAAAGCGTTGTGGCGTGATGTCGCAGCTATGCCTGCTTTCAGGCATAGCTAAAACGAAGCGCAGGCGGTTCTTGGGTGCTGCGTCTGTAAAGCCATGGAGTTTCATTATATCTATAATGTTTGAATCCTATTATCCAAAAAAATTCTGTAGAGAATTTGTCCAGATTAAGGGCAGTGGGCAGTTAGTGAATATAATGGCTACAGTGAAAGAGATAAAGCCAGCGATGGACGACTGGGTAAGGGTGGATAGATATGATGAATACCGTAGAATATGCAAACGCTATGGTCTTATTGTAAGGACCGATACTGTTTTTAGGATGTCAAAAAAGAAAAATATTTTAAAAAATGTTATAGGTGGTAAACGCCTAACTACGACTTATGCATTTGGCTTACCGTTTAATGGGTCAAGCAAAGATGGCCTTGTTCATGTATTTATTGCTAAATCAAAAGGTAACTTAGAAAATTGTTTTAGAGATGGATGGTATCCTTTAATAATCAAACATAGAGTAATTGATAGGCCTGGTATAGATATTTTTAAATTTGGATATAACCTTGGATATCCAAAATGTTGTGTCGGTTTTTTTCGACAGTTTAATAACTGGTATAAGTATAGTTATCTTTATGAAGCATTTAAGAATACCAAGAAAAATAGATACCATTATTTATCTAATCCTTGTACTAGGGATATTACCTATTCCTATATCTATCATATGCCTTGTGCTTATAATTGTAAGGCTACGATAGAATTGGCCAGAAAAATAAAAAAAGCGATTTATGCGGAAGAGCCGGAATTTGTAGAAAAGATTGATAGGCATTTAAAACTACCCCTATTAATCTTTTATGAAATAAAATTTTATGCCTTTGATGGCGAGATTAAAAATGGTAAGTTACATTATAAAGATGTCTACTTCATTGGTCAAATGTCTGAAAATAACCTTTATGAAAGTGACTTAAAAAGAGGAAACTGTGTATTTTTAGAGGATAGAGATGTTGTGATTTTGAATAATGGCAAGTTGATAAGAAGGATCAGATGGCAGAGGAGAAATTTTGCCCCGGAGATACCTTTTATTGTTCAGTTTAATTAATGGATATATGTAACGAATTTAAAAATATTGCTGGTTTTGATCTCTCGCCTCGTCAGACAAATTATATTTCTGGCTATATTGAACGGATAGATTCGCTTTTCTACCGGTTATCCATTCTTTATTTTTCTTCTCCCGAGAAATTAAGAATGTTGCAAGGGAAAATTAAAAATTGGTTAAAAGAAGAACAGATAGAAACAATCTTTTCGCTTGCAGGATATATTTATTATATCGCCGAAGACTTTTCTCAGGCGAAGAAATATTTTTTAAAATCCATTTCTCGTAACCCCGACAATCTTGATAACTGGATAGATTTAGCTTTCGCTTTACGGCATCTTGGCGAATATAAACTGAGTAACGGCATACTTTTTAACCATGATTACGTTATATATTACTATAAATATCTAAAATTAAATGCTAACAATTTTTCTAAGTTGAAAAGCTTGGTGTTAGAAATTTCGGAAAAGATATTATCCAATAATATTTGAATCTTTAATACAGAAAAAATTACGTGAGGAATATTTATTACAGGGCTTTATTAAAAATAGGGGCATCTTGCGAAATCTTCTTTCACAACTTATTGTAATGCAATGCGTTACGTTATGGTTATGCGTTGCAAAGATATAACCTTATTTATTAACGATGCTTTAAAAAATACATAACTTGTTTGTTGCCAATGTGTTGTAATAGTAATAATTTAGAAACAAGAATAAATAAAATAAATTTTAACAAAGCTTATTAGTTATATGATTAATAATATTATTTTTTTGCCGATAATTTTCTTTATCGGGCTTGTTACGTCTTACGAAGACTTAAGGTATTCTAAAATCAGAAATAAGTGGATTTTAATAGGATTAATCTACGCATGTGTTTTATATTTATCCTCCTGGATTATTTATTATCTGTCCTTAAGCGGAATTACGAATAATGTTTTAGCAGAAATATCTTCTGGTTTAGTCCATAATTTTGACAAATGGTGCGTTAATTTAATAACGAGTATAATTGTGGCATATTCGCTATGGTATTTTAAGATGTGGGGAGCAGGGGATGCGAAGCTTTTTATCTGCTATTCTGCCCTTATTCCAATGGGGCAGTATTCTCGGGTTTATTTTAATTATTACTTTGCTTCCTTTTCATTGTTGTTAAGTATTTTTATACCGGCGACAGCTTATCTTTTTTTGCGGTCATGCGCCTACTTTATTAAAAAATTTAATTTTGGGAAATTAAAGAAGCAAACCGCAGAATTAATTAAAGAGAAGAGTAAATTTAATAAAATTGAATTAAGCAAAGTCTTTTTTGGCTTTCTTACTCTTTTTCTAGCTTTTAAGGTTTTACGACAAGCATTACAAAATTTAATCGGTAGGATTTTACCCGATCAGAATATTTTGATGTTGATCGCCCTATTGCTTTTTAAAAAGCTTTCCAAAATGTTTAAAAAAAATACCAAATTTATAATGATTACTTTTGTTTTTTTGATACTATACTTTGTGTATACGGATAAAAGATTTATTTTTGAAATAAAAAATACATTCATATCGACCGTATTGATTATGCTGCTGTTCCCTATGCTTAAGAAAATAATTGATTTTTATTCCGAAAGAACTATTCAGAAAACTACGCCCTTTGCCTTTTGGATGTTTTCCGGAGCGCTTATAACCTGGTTTTTGTGATACTGCATTAATATTTTCATAAGCAGCATTATATTTAAATGAGCATTAATGCGGAAAGATAAGTTGAAGTGTTGCCTGCATAGCAGAATGTCTTGTAACCTTAATGCGCTTATGTATAAGGCGTTATTTTCTGCGCCAGTAGTTAATTTATGTGCTATAACTATAATAAGGCTCGCGGTAATTTATTGGGTTGCAATATTTGAAGAAAGTTGATATAATTAAAATAGTAAATTTGAATAAGGCATAAGCCGGTAAGGCAATGGTTTGGCTTTCAATATAGCCAAAGGCATAAGCCACAAGGCAATGGTTTGGCTTTCAATATAGCCAAAGGCATAAGCCACAAGGCAATGGTTTGGCTTTCAATATAGCCAAAGCCATAAGCCACAAGGCAATGGTTTGGCTTTCAATTTAGCCAAAGCCATAAGTGCAAAGGTAATTTATGGCGGGAAAACTTAAGGCGATAGTTGATGTAGTAAAGGCGAGGTCTGTTTTTAAGAATCTGGCTGTGGCGATGTTGAGTTTCAAGCTTGGCCAGGATGTGGAGAGTTTTTCCGAAGATACGCCTGATGACGTGCAGCTGGAAACAAAGCTTGTCGAAGAAGCAAAAAAAATACTTAAAACCGATAGTTTGACTATATCTGGTTTAAGCCAAGAAGGGGAAAAGAGCCATGGGTAAAGAAAAGGGATTGTTTGCTTTAGCGTTACCCGGTTTTTTGCTTGCCTTGGGCATATCTATTTTTAGTTATTGGTTATCCGGTTTGTATAAGTTTATTAACGCGTTCGCTGTCGCGGTAATTATCGGCGTTATTATCGGTTCTTGTTTTCCGCGTAAAAATTCGCTTTGGATAGGTACGGCATTATGCAAAGATATTCTTTTGCCCGTAGGTTTGTTTTTGTACGGCACCGAGATTAATTTTAAAAAGATCGCTTTATGCTGCGTTATCGGCAGCGATATCCTCTTCCAATGCGTAATTTATTCAGCGCTTACTTTTTTAATAGTTTATTTTCTTAATAAGTTACTCAAGGTAACGTACAAGACTAACCTTCTTACATCTGTGGGCTCGGCTATATGCGGGGTGGCCGCCATCGCGGTAAGTTCTCCCATGGTTGATGCCGAGGAAGAAGATGTGACTAAAGCGCTTATCAGCATACTTCTCGTAGGCGTGGTGTCATTTTTTGCCAGTGTATTTTTCCTGAATAAATTGTTTTTCGCGGCCGATGTTTATGGCGAAAAGTTTGCCATATTCTGCGGGTTGACCTTTAATCAGGATGGCTTAGTCCAGACGGCAGGAACTTTTATGGAAAAGGGCCTGGATAAGCTCGCCTTGAATGTTAAATATATCCGCACCACGCTCATCCTTCCGTTTAGTTTTATCGTGCTTTTCTTGAATCAGTTAAAGTCAAAAAAAGCTACCGCAGAGATACGCCTTTCGGTAATTAAATACAGCTTAACTATCGCTTATTTGTTCTTTGGCGCGGCCCTGCTTTTTACTTATACGCCCCTAGAGCAATATTCGCCCCTGATTAAGCCATGGTATAAGATTATTTTCGGCGCGGCCCTGGCGGCCATCGGCCTTACCTGCGATATCAGGAGAGTTTTGAAGAAAGAAGCGGCTTTAAGTATATTATCTGCGTTGGCGGGTTGGATAATAGTAGTTGCCATATTTATAATCCTGATGAATGTATTCCCTTCGCTTTTCTTTGTGAATCCTGCCTAAAAATACTTGTTTAACTGTTTAATAATAAAACTTGCCTCTCAAATTTTTCAATGGTATAATTTTTTAATAAGTTTTTTATTTTTATACCTTAATAAATTTAAATACTCTTATATATGAGCCAGGATTTTATCATTGGTATAGACTTAGGCGGGACTAATACTAAAATCGGGCTTCTAGACAATAGGCTTAAAATTAAAGATAAGATTATTTTTTCTACCCAGAAATTCCGCGGAAAAGAGTGCCTCATTAACGCACTCCTTTTTTATATTCAAAACTTATTAAATAAGCATAAGATACGTAAAGAAAAAGTCCGGGGTGTAGGTATAGGTTTGCCCGGGCCGATAGACAGCCAAAAAGGCATCGTGCATTATTTCCCTAATATCGCCGGATGGAAGGAGGTTTCTCTTGCCAGAATTATCCGGCAGAAAATCCACCTTCCTGTATTAATTGATAACGACGTAAATCTTATCACGCTTGCTGAATTTAAACTTGGGGCGGGGAAAAAATCCCGTAACATGGTTTGTTTGACTTTAGGTACAGGCGTAGGAGGAGGGATAATAGTAGAGGGCAAGCTTTATCGCGGTTCAAGCCTTTCTGCGGGAGAGATAGGGCATATTCCTGTTGCCGCGGATGGGCCTAAGTGCGGCTGCGGCGCAAAAGGATGCCTGGAAAGCTATATCGGTAACAGCCGCATTTTAAAGAAGGCAAAGGCTTTATTCGGCGCTATCAAGCTGGAAGAATTAACTCAAAAAGCAAGGCATGGCAATAGAGAAGCGAGAAAACTATGGCAGGAGGTGGGCAGCTATTTAGGCTTATGCTTATCCGGCATAGTTAACTTTTTTAATCCGGATTGTATTGTGATTGGCGGAGGGGTTGCCGGCGCAGGGAGTATTCTTTTTGACGCCGTAGAAAAAGTTGTCATAGGGCGGGCGATGGCTCCGGCAAAAAATATCGTAAAAATTGTTAGGGCAAAATTAGGCCAGGACGCGGGGATAATTGGCGCGGCATTATTATTCATTGAGTAAGATTAAAGAAAGGGCGTAATAGCTTTGAGGTTAAATTCAAATTTTTTAAACAACAGGGTTATAGCTGCGTTAATCCAGGTGTTTTTGATATCTTATGGTAGCGCCTCTGGTTTTTGCGCAGAAGAGATAGAGCCGATAATTGTAGACGGTGATAAGGTAGAAGTTATCAGCGGAGAAAATAAAATTCTGGCTGAAGGAAATATCGTTATTGTCCATAAGGGCTCGAAGCTGACCTGCGATAAAGTGACAGTAAATACACAGACTAAAGACGCGCACGCTTTTGGCAATGTCAGGATAGAGAGCGAAGGAAGCGTAATATTAGCGGATGAAGCAAATTATAATTTAGATACCCAAAAAGGGACGATGGATAACGCCCGCTTAACATCTTTGCCTTTTTATGCTTCCGCGGACCTCATGGAAAAAATATCAGATAAAGAGGTAAGGATGTATAAAGGGTATTTTACTACCTGCGACCGGGATAAGCCACATTACAGGCTTAAGGCAAAAGAAATAGATTTTGCTTTAGGAGAAAAAGTTACCGCCCGCGGTATCGACTTCATGCTTTATAATTCTTCCCTTGCCTATCTGCCTAATTATGTCCACCCTTTAAACGACAACCGCCCGAGGGTTACGGTTACTCCGGGGATGTCTAAGGATTGGGGTTATTATGTTTTGAGCGCGTGGAGGTATTATCTTAATGAGGATTTACGCGGAAGGATCCATTTGGATTACCGCGAAAGAAAGGACTTCGCCTCCGGTTTTGACACTAAATACGAAACGCATTTATTCGGCGAAGGGTTCTTGCGTACTTATTATATGAATGAAAGAAATGTGGAATTAAAGAAGCCTTGGATAAATTCCCTCTCGGAAAATATCAACGAAGAAATACTTAAGAAAGAAGACGTAGATGAAAAAAACCGCAATACAGTTGAACGGGAGAGGTATAGGATCAGCCTGCGGCATAAGTGGGATATGGATGAAGACACTAGCCTTAAACTGGAGTATAGCCGTTTAAGCGATGCGAATTTTATGAATGACTATTTTTTGCGTGAACAAGAAAAAGATGTAACCAATACTTCTTATCTTTTATTTACACGCCTCATGCCTTTTTCTACTTTTAGCATTCTTGCCCAAAAGAGGACAAACAGATTTATGGCGGAAACTGAAAAGCTGCCTGAAGTAAAGTGGGATATTTCAAGCACTGAAATAGGGGAAACGAAGCTCTATTATAGCGGAGTCGCCTCTGTCGTTAATTTAAACAGTAAGGCCGCCGCTCCGTCCGATACTACCAATCACGTAAGCAGGATTGATAGCTACAGTCAGCTTTCCTACCCTAAAAAAATCGGTTTTGTGGAGACTAGCCCTTATGTCGCTTTAAGAGAGACCTATTATGATAGGGACAGGGATTCTGAAAGCGATGATGCTTTACGCAGTACTTTTTATACCGGTATAGATATGAGTACTAAGTTTTACCGTATTTTTGACGCAAAGACTGATTTTTTAAAACTGGACATTAATAAATTACGCCACGTTATTACGCCTTCGGTAAGCTATGGGTATATCCATGAGCCGACAGTGCCTTCTTCCAAATTTTTTGCTTTTGATGGAATTGATTCCATAGCCAAGTCTAATTCTGCCTCTTTGGGGCTAGAGAATAAATTGCAGACCAAGCGCAGCGGAAAAAGCGTAGATTTAGTCAGGTTTATCATGGACACCAGATATGATTTTCACTTAAAGCCGCAAGGTTCAAGATTTGGCAATATTAATTTTGACTTTGAGGCTACGCCTTACGAATGGATGCGTTTTGAGGCAGATTCAGAATACGACAAAGATGACCGTGCCTTTAAGGCCGCGAACTTTGATTTGGTGCTAATGGGCGATAAGGAAAATCATAAAACAGAAGGCGATGATTACAAATACTTTTTTGGCGCAGGTTATCGCTATCAGAGAAATAACCGTAATCAATTTACCGGCCAGCTTGTTTATAGGTTAAACGAGGATTGGAAGTTTAGGGTTTATGAAAGATGGGAAAGAGAGACAGGCGGTGTCCGCGAGCAAAACTATATAATATATAAAAATTTACATTGTTGGCAGGTTGAGATTAATTATAATGTAAGGCGTGGATACGGAGAAGAGATATTTTTGGTTTTTAGGATAAAGGCGTTTCCGGAAAATGGCGTAGAGTTTAGCAATGGTTACCATGCTCCCAAGGAGGGCTCGCAGAGTTACTAGAAGATTCCTTAATTTTTAGTTTTTGTATTTATTGTTTTTACTTTGGAGAGGTACCGAAGTGGTCATAACGGGCCGTTCTCGCCCGCCAAACTTTTAGTTTGGCGAGGTTTCGCCTTCGGCGGAAATATTTTGGAGGCGTCGCATAGTTGGTTGAGTGCACCGGTTTCGAAAACCGGAGTCTGCGCAAGTGGATCGAAGGTTCGAATCCTTCCGCCTCCGTAAATTTAGACTTGGAATAGAGAAAGATTGCGGTGAGCGAAGCGCCGCTGGAAAAAATTTATGGATAATTGCGATGTTGAACTAACGCGATCTTCCTGGCTGAATTCGAAAGAAATGTGGCGAAAAGCAAGAGAAGTAATTTTAGAAGGCGTTCATAAAGACGGAACTTTTCTTGACGTTGGGTGTGCAAATGGTATTTTACTCAGAGATTTATGTATTTGGGCGCAGGAGAAAGGCATTACCCTCATACCTTTCGGAATTGATATTAGTAAAGAGCTTGTAGGAGAGTGCAAAGAAAAGATTCCCGGATTTAAAATGAATTTCATGGTCGCTGACAAATATAAATTTAAACCAAAGAGAAAATTTACTTTTATCTGTACATCTTTTGATTTGAGGGGGAAAAGAGGCCAAGAAAAATACTTAAAGAGATATCTCGACATGCTCGAATCCGGCGGCCGTTTAATTTTAACACGTTATGATGATCAAAAAGATGAGTTTATTTTGTTAGAGGAATATTTAAAACAAATGGGGCCGAAATTAGATTTTTTGTTTGTCGGAAGCACTGAAGTGCATGAAATAACGAAGGTTTTTTGGCTGGAAAAAATGATGGATGGCAAAACCTTTTGTTTAAGATGAAGGAGTGGTTTTTTAAGCAAATCCCTGCGCCTAAAATGTGCCCAGCGAAGTGAAAAACATCGGGCGACAAAAGAAACATCTATCGCTTTTTTATAAAGTTTCAGAAGCATTTTTATTTTAATGACGAGTAGATTTAAACATGCTCGGAAGAATGACGAATATGCGTATAGCAAAATATTACAGCAATTCTGATGTGCGTATCGAAGAAACGGATAAGCCTAAAATAGGCAGGGGCGAGCTTTTGTTACGCGTTGAGGCATCAGGGATATGCGGTTCTGATGTGATGGAGTGGTACAGGAAAGATAAGGTTCCTTTAGTATTGGGCCATGAAATAGCCGCGACTGTTGCTGAGGTTGGAGAAGGCGTTAAAGGATATGATACGGGCGATAGGGTTTCTGCTTCGCACCATGTCCCTTGCAACGAGTGTTATTATTGTAAAAATGGCTACCAGACGGTCTGCGAGACGCTGCGTAAAACTAATTTTTATCCCGGGGGATTTTCAGAATATGTGCGCCTGCCGGCGATAAATGTGCGTGACGGCGTATATCGCCTGCCGGAAAATATTTCTTTTGATTTGGCTACATTTATTGAGCCGCTTGCCTGTGTCTTGCGAGCTCAAAGAATTGCCGATCTATCTAAGAACCAATCAATTTTAGTTATTGGAAGCGGAATAGCCGGGCTTTTACATATCCATCTTGCGCGGGCAAGCGGTGCTGGTTTAATTGTAGCGGTAGATATCAATGAGCATCGGCTTAGTAAAGCTAAAGAGTTAGGCGCAGACTTTGCCGTAAACGCAAAAGAATTTACGCCTCAAGGGTTTTACCAGCTCAATAAAGGAAGGTTTGCTGATGTAGTTATCTTATGCACGGGAGCAACAAGTGCTATAAATCAGGCGTTTGAATCAGTGGATTTGGCAGGGACAATAATATTTTTTGCGCCTACCGATAAAGACGCGGCCGTAAATTTACCGGTAAATAAGCTCTTTTGGCGTACAGAGCGTAAAATTATTTCTTCATACGCAGGCAGCCCTTGCGACCACATCGAGGCGCTAGATTGGATAAAATCCGGGCGCCTTAGTTTAGAGAAAATGATTACGCACCGGCTTCCGCTTAAAGATACGGCTTTGGGTTTTAAATTAGTCAGTGAGGCAAAAGAATCGGTGAAAGTAATTATTTATCCGCAGAAATGATTAATGTTTATCCCGCCTCATAAAATGTACCAAAATTATATTCTATAATTTTGGTACATTCGGCGGGATCAATTCCGACATATAATTTACGTCAACTTCGTTTCCGTAAATTATGTCGTCATTGAGGAGGAAATCCATGGATTGGGGATTAAAAAACAGGTTATCTCGTATAATAAAACCGGAGACAGGACGTACTGTAATGCTGGCTATAGACCATGGTTATTTTTTAGGGCCTACTTCAGGTTTAGAAGAGCCGAAAGAAACTATTAAGCCGCTTCTGCCGTACGCGGATTCTCTTATGCTTACTCGGGGTATCTTGCGTGCGTCCGTTAATGCCCAAGATGACGTCCCGGTTGTTTTGCGCGTTTCCGGAGGCACAAGCGTTATCGGAAAATCCTTAGCTAACGAAGGGCTCACTGTTTCAATGGAGGATGCTTTACGGTTAAATGTTTCCGCGGTTGCTCTTTCGATATTTGTGGGTAGCGAATACGAGAAAGAGACGCTGTTGAGCCTTGCTCATCTTGTAGATGAAGGCCAAAAGTACGGCATTCCGGTATTAGCAGTTACTGCCGTAGGCAAAGAAATGAACCGCGACGCGCGTTATTTGAGCCTGTGTTGCAGGATTGCCGCGGAATTGGGTGCGCATTTTGTAAAAACTTATTATTGCGAGAATTTTACGCAGGTAGTTAAGGAATGCCCGGTTCCGGTGGTTATTGCCGGAGGAAAAAAAATTGAGGAAAAAGCTGCCCTGGAGCTGGCGTTTAATGCAGTGTCCGACGGAGCGATAGGGGTGGATATGGGCAGGAATATTTTTCAATCTGACTGTCCTGTTGGAATGATTATGGCAGTGAGGGAAATCGTACATAAGAAGGCGAAGGTAAAACAGGCATTTGAGCTGTATGAAGAGATAAAGCATAAACCCCGTTAGAGATAGGCCATCATAGATGGCCGTCTATTACGGGATAGGCAAAAACAGAATAGAGCTTCTATAAATAAGTAGTTGGTCTTAAGCAGTAGATAGGGTATCTCTAACGGGGTAAAAAATAAAAAATGAAAATTCTTATTGCTGACGACGATAGAGAGTATTGTTTATCGCTGAAGAGATACCTCAAGAAGAAAAATAATGATTACGAAATAAGCCTTGCCTTTGACGGACGGGAAGCCAAGCGTTGCGTGGAAAGCGATACCTATGATATTGTATTTATTGATTGCGATATGCCGTATTTATCAGGCGTAGATTTGATCAAGACGATAAAAAAAGAAAATCCTCAGGCAAAGTTGGTTATGATTTCCGGGTATAAGGATATAGGCGAAGTTTTCGCGAAAGTCGCCGGCGTGGATGAATTTCTAAGAAAACCTTTTATGCTCAAACAGTTAGACGGGATATTGGATAAATATGGGTGCCAAAAATAGGGCGTTAGAAATAAAGAGGCTGCTTATTTATGTATTAGCCTTAAACTGGGTGGTCGCTTTGGCCAAACTTATCATGGGCTATATTATTAAAAGCAGTTCTATGGTCGCCGACGGTTATCATTCTTTGTCTGATGGAGCATCAAACATCATCGGCTTTCTGGGTATCTGGCTTGCCTCGCGCCCGAAAGACGAATCTCATCCATACGGCCACAAAAAGTACGAAACGTTCGCCTCTATAGGGATTGCATTTTTATTGTTCTTTGTCTGTATCGGGATAATCCATGAAAGCATAGAGCGTTTTCGCAAACCGGTTGTCCCCGATGCGAACTTTTTAAGTTTTGCGGTGATGTTTGCCACTTTAATTATTAATTTTATGGTTGTGTTCTATGAATATAATGCAGGCAGGCGCCTAAAGAGCGATATATTAATAGCAGATTCCGCGCATACTAAGGCGGATATACTTACTTCGTTTTCTGTAATTGCGGCATTATTCGCGGTAAAGTCAGGGTGGTATTTCCTGGACCCGCTTATCGCTATCTTTATTTCGGTATTTATCGCCCATGCCGCTGTAGAGATTTTAAGGGACAGCGCGTTAGTGCTTTGCGATTCAGCGGTGGTAGATACAAAAAAGATAGAGGAAATAGCCATGTCCATAGAAGGAGTTTTGAGCGTCCATAAGATCCGTACGCGCGGCAGATGTGATGACATACATGTTGACCTACATGTTTTAGTAATGAATGATATGCGTATGGATATCGCCCATAAATTAAGTTACAGAATAGAAACAGAAATAAAAGATAAAATCTCAGGTGTTTCGGATGTTATTATACATATGGAGCCGAAGCCGAATGTCTCAGGAAGGTATAAGAACTAAAATATCTCTGTAAAAATAATTGCCTTAAAGCGTTATTTATGTTATTGTAACATAATTATGGATAATCAATTAGCGCAAAATAAGGATGCTGCATTGGAAGCAGGGGTTGGCCTTGATAAGGATTTTTATGATGAAGAGAGGCGGCCGGAAGCGCGGAAACTCCGCTTTATTAATTTTAGGCTCGGTAAGGAGTGGTACGGGGTTGAAATTTCTAAGGTAAAAGATGTGGCAAAAATATTTGAACTTACCTATCTTCCTTGCGCGCCGGCACATATTGCCGGTATAGTTAACCTAAGAGGCAATATTTTATCTATTACTGATTTAAAAAAGATATTCGGTCTTACACCTCTGCCTATTGGCAGGGAAAGCCGGATCTTGGTTATCCGCGCAAACGAGTTTGAAACCGGCATAGTCGTAGATGAGATATCTAAAGTTGCAGACGTGGAATTAAATAATATCGACCCGCCGCTGGAGACGCTGGATCCGGAGCGGGCGGAATATATTGTCGGAGAATGCAAATCCGGCGATGTTTTTTTCGCGATTTTAAACGTAGAAAAGATTTTTGCTTTAAAGAGGTAAGAAAATAGAAAGGTCGGTTTGTCCCGTCTCGCCCCTAGAAATTGCGAAGCAATTTCAGGGACTAAGTCCTCGTAATTCTTCGAATTGCAGAGGATAAGATAACCGACGGGGATCATTGTCCCGATAGTAAAACACTGCGAAAATTTATACTAAATTTTCTTGTAACTATCGGGATCAATTCCGGCTGATAACTTATGTCGTCTCTGGCTCCATAAGTTATGCCGTCATTGAGGGGAGGAAAAGATGGCTTTACCAAAAGGAACAGGATTCTGGTCCGGAAAAACAGCTTGTTGGGAAGTAAGAGGTTGTGAGATTAAGCCCGGTGGGGCGCCAAGTTGCGCGGCATACAAAAAACAGGAATATCCTTGCTGGATAATAAAAGGTACTATCTGTAAAGGCGAATCCGGCATAGATGTCAGCGTTTGTAAGATTTGTAAGGTCTATAAGGATCACGGTAAAGGGGATGAAATTAAGGTTAGTCAGTAAACCCCGTTAGAGAACGAAATTCTCTAATGGTTTGCGCTGACGCTGAGTTTTGACCATCGTTGGATTTAGTAATGACCGCTGACTAAAATAAGACGGTTTCTCTAACGGGGTAAATCCCGCGCTAGGTTTTTTAGAGGCTAAATAAGGCTACCGGATCCCATTTATTTAAAGAATCTTTCAGGCCGGCAGAAAAGTTGATTTATTTAGCAGGTATTTTTGTGGCTGCCGTGACGATGAAAGTTTACTTATTTTTTAGTAAAATTTTTTACGCGGGATAGGAGGTAGTTATGCGTGTAAAGTATAAATTATTATTAATCACCGGCGCAGCTATTATTTTGCTTTTTATCGGCTTATTCTGGATAGACACCCTGCAATTAACCCCTTCTTTAAACCTCGGTTCAAAGTTTATCTTAATAGCGGTTAGCGTAATTCTTATCATATATGGCATTTTTAGGCTTCTTGCGCCTTTAGAGTTGATTGTGGATGTATCCAAAGGGCTTAATTATGGCAACTATGATTTAGTGTTGGATATAAAAACCAAGGATGAATTTGGTAAATTCGCCGAAAGTTTTAACCGCACCATAGATATCCTTCATGAGATGCTTATTGATAAACGGATGGAAGAAGGAGCGGCAGTAAAGAGGATAGCAAGTATAAGAAATTTAATGTATCAGATCCAGCAGGCAAGCCTGGAAGTAACTTCCTGCGCTGCCCAAATAATGGCCTCGACCGAAGAACAGGCCTCGGGTGCCTCTGAACAGTCTTCCGCCGTCACTGAAACTACCAGCACAATGGAAGAGCTCTCCCGTACCGCTTCATCTATCGCTGAAAACGCGTATAACGTCACCCGTGCCGCAGAGCGCACCCTGCTTGAAATGAAAGAGATAAGCGTCAAAGTTTCCGATGCCGCCAAGAAAATATTGGCACTTGGCGAAAAATCGCAGACCATCGGCAAGATTACTTCCATGATTGACGACCTCTCAAGCCAGACCAACCTCCTGGCTTTAAATGCCGCTATTGAGGCGGCGCGCGCAGGAGAGGCAGGGCGCGGCTTTGCCGTAGTCGCTTCCGAGGTAAGGAAATTAGCCGAGCGTTCAGTCGAGTCCACCGAGGAGATTAGGCAGCTGATTAATGAAATACAGGCGGAAACTAACAGCGTAGTAATGGGCATAGAAGATTCAACACGCGGTGTTTCCGAAGGTTTAAAGATGGTAGAAGACAGTGCTAAGATTTCCAAAGAAATCTCGCTGGCTACCCAGCAGCAGAAGACCGCCTCCTCGCAAGTCGCCGAGGCAATGAAAAACATCGATACGGTTACCAAGCAGTTTGCCGTGGCGGCCAAGCAGTCAGTTGCTAGTTCCACCAAGCTGAATGATCTCGCGGATAATCTTAAAAAACATGTAGTCAAATTCAGGGAAGAAATAGCAGATAGGGAAACTTAAGCTATGTCAGGGGCATTTAACAGGGCAGAGTTTATCGCCACTTTTAAGACAGAAGCCGAGGAGCATTTAGGCAAATTAAGCAAGGGTTTAGTGGTTTTGGAAAAAAACCCTGATGATGCCGAGCTTCTAAAGGAGCTCTTTAGGGTAGCGCACACTTTAAAAGGCGTAGCCCGGATGATGGGTTTTTTTGAGATACAAGAGATCGCCCACCGCATAGAGGATATTTTTGGCGCCCTAACCGAAAAGAATTTGAAGTTTTCATCGGAAATAGCAAATAAGACTTTTAAAGCTTTAGATTCCATAAAAATCATTTTAGATAAGATTATACGCGGCCAGCATGTTGATATAGATGTTAGCGTGGTATGCAGCGAGCTGGAATTATGTTTAGTAAGCAGGGATAGTAAATCTCTGCATAAGGAATTAAAGGCCCAATCCCGCGCAAAAGATAAAAAAGAGGAAAGGAAAAAAGAGTCTCCTGCCGCCGAGGAGGAGGTTATTAAAAAGAAAGAGGAGAGCTTTCTTGAAACTGTCAATAATTCCACCCTGCCGCAAGCCTCGCCTGCGCCGATAGACGAATATGTGCGCGTTTCTTTAAGCCGCATAAATAAGCTGCTTAACCTGTTAGGCGAGATGGTGATAAACAAAATTAAGGCATCGCAGAAAATAATCGCCCTTAAAAAAATAACTAAGTCTACCAAAGAACACCAAAAGAGATTATCCGTTTTTTTTGATGATTTTAAAAATAATGATGATTTTAAAAACAGCGCTGATTTTAAGCGCTCCCTTGATGTTTTGCACCAGTGTAATGTTGACGCGGAAAAAATAAAGGAAGAAATGGCGGCTATATTTGAAGAAATTTCCAATGAAGCCATACACATGGATCCGATTATTGATGAGCTGCAACAGCGGATGAAAGAGATAAGGATGCTTTCGTGTTCAACGATATTTGACGATTTTCCGCGCCTGGTGCGCGATATCGCATTTGAACAGGCAAAAAAAATTAATCTGATAGTAAAAGGGGATGAAACGGAATTGGATAAAAAAGTACTGGAGGCAATAAAGGATCCGCTGATACATATCTTGAGGAATTGCGTTGACCATGGGATAGAATTACCCGAGGAAAGGAAGGCCGCCGGTAAGAATGAGGAGGGAACCATACGCATTTATGCCGCCCAGGAAGGCGGCCAAGTTGTTATTGAGGTTTCCGATGACGGCCGGGGCTTAAATATTGATAAAATTAAAGAAATTATCCTTAAAAAGAGGCTGGCTTCAGAAATAGAATTACATAAAATGAACGAAGAAGAGGTATCGTTATTTATTTTCAGGAGCGGGTTTTCCACCTCGCCTATTATCACCGATATTTCCGGAAGAGGGGTAGGGTTAGACATTGTCAAGACCCAGATCGACAAGTTAAAAGGTAAGGTTCATATTACTTTTGAAAAAGGTAAGGGTACAAAGATAATTTTAGAATTGCCGTTAACTATCGCCATAATTGATGTGCTTTTGGCTAATGTTAACGCTCAGAGCTACGCTTTTCCTATGCTTTCAATAGAGGAGATTTTAAAAATTAAGCCCTCCGATATCTCTACGGTCGAGAACAAAATGGCTATTCGGGTAAGGGAGCGTACTGTTGCATTGGTGCGTTTAAGCGATGTTTTGGGTTTACCGGCCATAATTAAGGAAGATGAAGAACGAAGAAATAAAGAAGAGTTGAATGTAATTATCGTTACCTCTTTAGAAAAACGGGTTGGTTTTATCGTAGATACCATTGTGGCGGAGCAGGAGGTATTCATTAAAAGTTTAGGCCCGCATTTAGGTAAAATCAAGAACATCGCGGGGGCAACGGTTTTAGGGACAGGCAAGGTGATTGTAATTTTAGACGTAGCGGATTTAATTGCTTCAAGCCGGATGGACCATTCGGCACTCGCTCAGCAGAAAACTTTCTCAATAGAAGAGAAAGCAAAGAAGAAGATATTGGTGGTAGAGGATTCGCTTACCACGCGCGAACTAGAACGCAGTATTTTGGAATCTCAAGGGTACCATGTGAATACCGCTATAGACGGTTTGGATGCTTTGGATAAATTAGCGCAGGTAAAATATGATTTGATTGTCTGTGATGTGCAGATGCCGAGAATGGACGGATTTGAATTTTGCAAGACTTTTAAACAAAAGGAGCAGTATAAAGATATTCCTTTAATATTTGTTACGGCTCTTGCCAAAGAAGAAGACAAGAGGCGCGGCATTGAAGTAGGAGCCCAGGCTTATATTGTTAAAAGTGCCTTTGACCAGACTAATTTATTGGAGACTATCGAGAGGCTGGCAGGATAGTTAAAAACTAAAATAAAAATTAAATATTAAATATAAAAAACTAAAAGCCAATAATAAAAAATGACAACTGAAGCTTAAAAATCGCGAGAATCAAACAGTCATAATATTTTATTTTTTACTTTTTATTTTTAAGTTTTTAAACGGGGGTGTTAAATGCTAGTCAGGCATAAATTGATTTTGGTAAGCGGCAGCTGTACTGTTGCCGGTTCGCTTGGAATTTTAGCGGTGGGATTATTGAATATACCCATAATTTTAAAGGTGTTGATACAATTGGTATTAGTAGGGGTATGTGTTTTTTTTAGCTGGCGGAAGATCCGCGGGATAGTAGCCGCCATAGACATAATATTGATTACCTCTAAAGGCCTGGCTATGGGTAATTACGATTTAGTATTAGATGTAAAAACAAATGATGAGTTTGGGAAATTCTCCGAGACTTTTAATAAGACCGTTGAAATCTTGCATCAGATGCTTATAGATAAAAGGATGGAAGAGGGGTCTGCGGTTAGGGCAAGAAGGGAATTAGAGGAAGACATAAGCAGGTTAACTGTATTTACAATAAATGCTTCGAAAGAAAACAATCTGGCGCAGGAGATGGCCTTAGATATCTTGCCTGTGCTTAAGCCTCTGGTAGAATCTTTCAACCATATGATTAAAAGCCTGAAAGAGTTGATTAAACAAATTCGTGAGGCTGGCTTGGAAGTGAGCGCTGAAACTACGCAGATTCGTTCTGCCGCCGAAGAGCAGAGCGTAGCTTTAACTGAGCAGGCTTCCGCTGTTACTGAAACCACTTCTACGATGGAAGAGCTTTCCCGCACAGCCACAGCGATTGCCGAAAATGCCTTTAACGTCACCCGTGCCGCAGAGCGCACCCTGCTTGAAATGAAAGAGATAAACGCCAAAGTTTCCGATGCCGCCAAGAAAATCTTATGCCTAGGCGAAAAATCGCAGGCCATCGGCAAGATTACTTCCATGATTGACGACCTCTCAAGCCAGACCAACCTTTTGGCTTTAAATGCCGCTATTGAGGCGGCGCGCGCAGGAGAGGCAGGGCGCGGCTTTGCCGTAGTCGCTTCCGAGGTAAGGAAATTAGCCGAGCGTTCCATAGAGTCTACCGGTGAGATTAGGCAGCTGATTGGTGAAATACAATCCGAGACTAATAATGTAGTAATGGGCATAGAAGACTCAACGCAGGGAGTTTCCGAAGGTTTAAAGATGGTAGAAGACAGTGCCAAGATTTCCAAGGAAATCTCGCTGGCTACCCAGCAGCAGAAGACCGCCTCCTCGCAAGTCGCCGAGGCAATGAAAAACATTGATACGGTTACCAAGCAGTTTGCTGTGGCGGCCAAGCAGATAGCCAATAGCGCTATGCAGTTGAATAAATTATCCGAGGCATTTAAGTCGTCTATTAGTAAATTTAAATTGGAGTAATAAATAAAAAAAGCGCAGGTTTTTGGCTAAATTTTTTAGCGCCATTTATTTTAAAGGAGGTTTATAATTTGATTAACATTCTCATCGTTGAGGATTCACCTTTAGTGAGTAAGGTCTTAACAAAACTTTTTGATTCTGACCGGGAATTAAGAGTTGTTGGTATTGCCGCAAGCGGCAGAGAAGGGATAAAGCTTGCTTTTTCGCTTAAGCCGGACATTATTACGATGGATATTATGATGCCGGATATTAACGGCGTTGAAGCGACTAAGCAGATCATGGCTTACCAACCTACCCCTATTTTACTTTTGACTTCGTCTTATCCGCGTAAAATGGATGAGGTTTTTAAGGCTATTTCTTTCGGTGCGCTGGATGTAGTAGAGAAAATTAATTTTGAAAATGACTTTATCGAAGAGAAAGTAAAGGACGCCCTTATTGATAAAATTAAGCTTTTGTCTAAAGTAAAAGTAATCAAGCACCCTTTGGCAAAGTTAGAAAAATCAGCAGTGCCTATAGTCTCTGTTAAATCAGGGCAGGCACCTCCGAAAGAAGCATTGCTTAAAAAGATTGTGGCTATCGCCGCCTCTACCGGAGGCCCTCAGGCCCTGTCTTCTATTCTGACCGGAATTCCTAAAAATTTTCCCTGGGGCATACTGATAGTCCAGCATATTGCTAAAGGTTTTGACCAGGGATTGGTGGAATGGCTGGCGAATTGCTGTGCGCTTAAGATAAAATTAGCCGAGAATAACGAAGGTATCGAGGCGGGTACAGCTTATGTGGCGCCTAATGATTTTCAAATGAAGGTAGTAAAATCGGGGGCGATTGAACTTAGTGACGAAGCGCCTTATGGTAATTTTAAGCCATCCGCAGATATCCTTTTTAAGTCAGTGGCGGATGTTTATAAGAATGAAAGCGTGGGAGTAATATTAACCGGCATGGGCCGAGACGGCGCAGGCGGCATTAAGGCAATTAAAGAAGCAGGCGGTAAGACTATCGCTCAAGATGAAAAAACTTGCATAGTTTTCGGTATGCCCAAGGAGGCAATTGATCTGGGCGCGGTAGACAAGGTGCTGCCCATTGATAAAATAGCCAACGAACTCATAAATAATTCGTAGGTTGTTTGCGGGGAAAGATTATGGGAGACTTCATTAAGGAAAAAAGGCAAAATTTAAACGTGGTGATTTTTACTTTAGGCAAAGAACGATTCGGGGTAGATGTTAAAAATATAAGAGAAGTTTTAAAAATTCAGGAGATTTCTCCTTTACCCAAGATGCCGCCTTTTATTGAAGGGGTAATAAATTTAAGGGGCCACATAATAGGAGTTATTGACTTAAGGAAACTTTTTGAATTAAAGAAACAGGTATTTGATAAAGAAACACGAATTATGATCGTACGCATAAAAAATGCTTTAGTCGGCCTTATTGTAGACAGCGTACTTGAGGTAACGAGTATTCCTGAAGAGGCTGTTGAAGCGGCGCCGCCGCTGGTAAACCTAGAAGTAAAAAATAGCTTCATTAAGGCAGTAGCTAAAAAAGATGACAAAATGGTTTTTATTCTTAGTTTAGATTTAGTCTTGGATGAGGAAGAATTAAGACATCTCGTGGGTATTCGAAGGAGGGAAGGCAATGCCTAAGATCTTAATTGTCGATGATAGCCCTACAATAGTTCAGATGCTGAGTAAAGGATTGGAGGATAGCGAAAATACCATATTAACCGCGAATAACGGCGTAGACGCCTTAACTGTAGCTCGCAAGGAAATACCGGATTTGATAATTTTAGATTTAATGCTTCCCCAGTTAGACGGTTTTCATGTCTGTGCGATGGTTAAGAAAGACGTGAAACTTAAAAAAATAAAAGTATTGATGCTGACCGGAAGAAAAGACGACAGTTCCAAAAATTTAGGCTTAGAATGTGGCGCGGATAAATACGTAACTAAAGAAACAGACCCCCGTGAGATAATTAATACTGCCAAGAGCATGCTTGTTCTTGATTAAAGTTGATCTTAACTATGCCGGATCTTAAAGTTAACCCTAATGCCCTGACCAAAGAAGAGTTCGCTTTATTCCAACCGATTATTTTACAAGAAAGCGGCATATATTTTAATATCGACCAGAAGGATTCGCTTTCTTTTAGCCTTGTAGAAAGAATGGAAAAGGCAGGCAAGCGGTCTTTTGCTGATTACTATAGTTTTTTAACTTCCGGATTAGAGGGTAGAAGGGAGATTTTTAATCTTCTTGATTTGATTACAGTAGGAGAAACAGACTTTTTCAGGACCCCCGCGCATTTTGATGTTTTACGTGAGTTTATCCTGCCGGAGATTGCGCGCAGGAAATTTGCTCGTTTAAATAAACTTTCAAAGCAGAATGAGGCGGGCCATATCGAGCCGGTGATTAAGATATGGTCTGCGGGATGTTCAACAGGTGAGGAGCCTTACACCATAGCAATAAATGCCCTGGAAACGATACCGCAGGCAGCCTATGGGGCAGTTTCGGTATTTACTACCGATGTGAACAGAGAGCGCCTTGAAAAAGCAAGGCTCGGCCTTTATAGTAAAAAGGCAGTAAGAAATTTAGGCCCGGAAATCCTTGAGAAATATTTTATTCCGGCCGGAGATAAGTATGAGGTCAGCCCTTCGCTAAGAATGATGGTTAAATTCGCCCGCCATAATTTGTCTAAAGATGAATTTGATTTAGGCGACATGCAGGATCTGGATATAATTTTCTGCCGTAATGTGCTTATTTATTTTGATTTAGCCAATACCAAAAAGATTATTGATAATTTTTATAATTGCTTAAATGACGAAGGATATCTTTTTATCGGCCCGGCAGAAAGCCTGTGGCAGATTTCCAATAAATTTCGCGCAGTTGAATTCCCCCACGTTTTTATTCACAGAAAACAAATCGGCGCAGCCATTGAAACAGAAAAACCTTTTATAAATATTCCGGAGCTTGATCTGGAGTCGGTATTACATGTTGCCGAAGAGCTGCCGGAAATAGCAGAACCTGCCTTAAGGCAGGAAGAACCGGAGAAGAAGCCCGCTCTTGATGCGCACTTAGCGGATTTTGAAGAAGGGGTAAGGTTGTTTAAGGAGAAAAAATACGACAGAGCCCTTACGGTTTTTGACAAGATAATTTCCGAAGACCGCGAGTTTACCCAGGCATATTTTGCCAAAGCCACGATACTTTCTAATCAAGCCGAATACGCAAAAGCCGTAGCTGAATTAAAGCGGATTATCAAGGTGGATAACCTTTTTATAGAGGCTTATTATTTAATGGGGGTACTTTTCAATAGGTTGGGCGATTTGGATAAGGCGATAGAGGGTTTTCAGAAGGTGATCTATATTAACCCGGCGATGGCCTTAGCCTATTTTAACCTGGGGAATATTTTTTATTGCCAGAAAAGATTTAAAAAAGCAGAGCGGGAATTTAGAAACGCTTCGGAGATATTAGCTAAGAGGCCTAAAGACGAAGTGGTTGTTTTTTCGGAAGATGTCACCACGGGAGTATTGCTTGCCGCCTGCAAAAAAAACATAGAAACAGTAAAACCAAAATGAATAATAAAGGGAAAATTTTAATCGCTGATGACAGCCCTACCGTTAGGGATATGCTGAGTTCCATTTTTAAAAATGAGGGGTATTTGACAGTTACTTCATCGGATGGAATCGAAGCCATCAGGAGCGTTTATCGGGAGCGGCCGGATATAATACTTTTGGATATATTTATGCCGCGGATGAACGGTTATCAGGTTTGCCGCCTGCTTAAAGATGATAAAGATATTTCTGGTATACCCGTGTTAATGTTAACCAGCCGGGAGGGAGAGAGTGAAAAATTCTGGAGCCTTGAGACCGGCGCAGATGAATTCATGGTTAAGGATTTTAACACTCCGGAAATAATCATAAAGACAGTTAAAAAATTTATTGCTGGTTACCGGAAGGCTAAGCGGGATATTGCCATACCGGATGCGGTTATTTCTCCTTCGGATCCGGTTGAGATCCTTTCTAAGGTAAGCATCCTTTTAGACAAGCAACTCTATCGCCTGACATTAGAAAAGACAAAGCTTGAAGCTATACTTTTAAGCCTTACCGAGGGCCTGATTACCCTAGATTCCGAAAAAAAAATCACCTCTTTTAACCCCGCGATGGAACTGATGAGCGGGTTTTTGGCTAAGGACGTATTAGGCAGGGAGTGTTGTCAGGTTTTTTCTGGATCGCTATGCGAAAATGTTTGCTATTTTGAAAAATTACTTTCATCAGGCAGCAATACTCTTGAGGCAGAATTTATATTAAGCCCCAGCCCCAACGCGAAGATCCCTGTCCTAAGCAGTCTTTCATTATTAAAAGATAACGACAGCAGGGTTACCGGAGCCGTTTGGGTTTTTAAAGATATCAGTAAGATTAGGGCGATAGAGAAGATGCGGGCAGATTTTGTTTCTATGGTTACCCATGAATTAAAGGCCCCTTTGTCTATAATCAAGGCAAGCGTAAATAATGTATTGGATGGGATAACCGGCGCGATAAATGAAGAGCAGAAACAATGCCTGGAAATAATCAGGAATACTTCGAGCCGCCTCTTGGGTTTGGCCGGAGACCTGTTGGATTTATCTAAAATAGAATCCGGAGAATATGAGCTAAATATAGAGCGGATAGATATAAAACGGCTTATTCAACAATGCCTGGCGGATTTTGAGCCTCTAATAGCGCAGCGGCATCTTAACGCCGGTTATTCTATTTCTGAAGGGGTAGAGTTTTTAGCAGATTTTAGTAAGCTGGAGCAGGTTTTTATTAATCTTATCTCTAACGCGGTTAAGTTTACTCCGGAAAACGGCCGGATCCATATTGATGTTAAAGATGTTTCCGGAGCAATAGAGTGTTCGGTTTCTGATACCGGAAAAGGCATAGCCAAAGAGGATCAGGAAAAAATTTTTGATAAATTTAAGCAAATATACGATAGGGAATCACGTAAACAGGGAGGAACCGGCTTAGGTTTATCCATAGTAAAGGCAATTGTTGAGGCGCATAAAGGTAAAATTTGGGTTGAGTCGGAACCGGGCGAGGGGAGCAAATTCATCTTTACTATACCTAAAAAGCATGCCTGACAAAGATGCCAAAACATGCTGGGAATATTTTGAATGTAAAATAGAATCAAGAGAAAATTGCCCCGCCTATAAGCCGGCAAGGCAATGGTTTGGCTTTCCATATCGCCAAAGCCATAAATCGGATAAAGAGTGTTGGCATGTCGCGGCTCAATATTGCGGCAGAGTCAGCGATAAACGCGGCATTGAGAAATGCTTTTTCTGCGAATGGTATAAGCTAAAACATCCGCATATAAACCATTAAATCGGGCTAAATCTATGAAAATCACCAGAGAACTTTTTAAAGAAATAATTGACGCTATCTCGGATATAGTGTTAATTGTTAATCCGAAAGATTACACAATTGTTACGGTAAATAAACAGTATTTGGATAAAGAGGGCCTTTCCTTAAAAGACATTAAAGGGAAGAAGTGTTACGAGATTACGCACAGGAGGACATCGCAGTGCCTTCCGCCGAATGATGCCTGCCCTATGCTTGAGACAATAAAGACCGGTAAGGTAGCCAAGGCTGAACATCTACATCATGGCAAAAATAAGGAAATGTACTATTCAGAAATTATTACTTACCCGATCTTCGGCAAAAAGGGTGGTATAAAAGCAATTGCCCATATCTCCCGGGATATTACCGAGCGCAAAAAGTTAGAAGAAGAGAACCGCAGGCAGATGGAAAAGCTCAGAGAGCTGGCGGTGAGAGACCCGCATACGGGGCTTTATAATTACCGCTACATGATGGAGAGGCTTACTTCGGAAATTGAGTTGGCGAGGCGGCATTCTTTAAACCTCTCGGTTATGCTTATGGATATAGATTATTTTAAATCCATAAATGATGTATACGGCCATCAAACAGGTAACAGGTTGTTGTCGGATTTTACTGATTTCGTCAGGAATCTCTTGCGCAGGACCGATATTTTAACCAGATACGGCGGAGAAGAATTTGTGGCAATAATGCCGCAGACAGAAAAGAAAAACGCTTTATATATCGCAAGCAGAATAATTGAGCGTTTAAATAACCATATTTTTAAGATAGATAAGATTTCCATTAAGGTTAAACTAAGTATGGGCGTATCGAATTTTTCTCTGGACAGCGGCTTAACCACTACGAAGGAGATCCTTGATGCGGCTGATAACGCTTTGCAGCGCGCCAAAGAGTCCGGTGGAAACAGGGCGATGCTTTTTAGCTCTATGTATAGAAATATAAGAAAGAAGGCAGCAAGGATTGACCACAGAAAAGAGGTGGAAGTTTTAAAAAGAAAGATAGTTAAGCTGGGCCAGCGCGTAGACCAGACTGTGCTTGAGTCGATGTATGCTTTTTCCAAATCTTTGGAAGCAAGGGATTATTATACTGCCGAACATGCCGAGCGGATGGTTTCCATAGTTTTAAGTATCGGCAAAAAAATGGGTTTTACTAAAAATATGCTGGAAAGCTTAGAGCGGGCGGCAGTCTTGCATGATATCGGCAAGATAGGCATAAGCGACGCAATACTGCGGAAAAAAGGTAAGCTTAGTTTCGAAGAATATAAAATAATAAAAACGCATCCACAGATAGGCGCTGAGATTATCCGGGCGGTGCATTTTTTAAGGGATGTTGCGCCGATAATTCTGCATCACCATGAGAGGGTTGACGGACAGGGGTATCCTTCGGGCTTAAAGGACGGGGAAATCCCTTTAAGCGCCCGCATTGTTGCCATAGCCGATGCCTATCAAGCGCTTACTTCCGACCGGCCTTATAGGAAGGCGTATTCCCGGAAAGAAGCGCTTACGATATTGAAGAAAGAGGCGGGGACCCATTTTGACAAAAAGATAGTCAGTGCGCTTTTGGATATCGAGAAGCCCGGCTAATCTTTTGATCCACAATGATAGGTATTCCCGATGCCCTTAAGCAAATAGCTTAATTTGCATATTGACAGAGCCATAAATATATGTTATTTTGAAAGCACCAACGATGACTAAATATATTTTCATAACCGGAGGCGTAGTTTCAAGCCTTGGTAAAGGTATCGCCTCTGCCTCTATCGGAAAGCTCCTTGAATCAAGGGGGCTTAAAATTTCCCTCGTTAAATGTGATCCCTATATTAATGTTGACCCTGGTACAATGAATCCGTATCAGCACGGAGAAGTCTATGTAACTGAGGATGGCGCTGAGACGGACTTGGATTTGGGCCATTATGAGCGTTTTACTAATGCCGTAATCTTAAAAGATAATAATATTACCACCGGGAAAATCTACGATTCGGTCATCAGGAAAGAAAGGCAGGGCGAGTATTTAGGGAACACTGTGCAGGTTATACCGCATATTACCGATGAAATAAAGCAATCCATAAGGAATGTAGCCGCGGGCACAAATTTGGATGTAGTAATCATAGAAATCGGCGGTACCGTAGGCGATATTGAAAGCCTGCCATTCCTTGAGGCGATTAGGCAATTAAAGCAGGAGCTGGGCCGAGGCAATGCCATAGATATTCATTTAACACTGGTTCCTTATATAAAAAGCGCCGATGAAGTCAAAACTAAACCTACGCAGCATAGCGTGGGCAAACTTAGAGAGATAGGCATACAGCCGGATATTCTTCTCTGCCGTTCAGAGAAGCCGCTCGGCATAGATGTGCGCAGTAAAATCGCTTTGTTTTGCAATGTGGAAGTGGATGCGGTTATCCAGGCTTTGGATGTTACCACTATATACGAAGTACCTTTAATGTTTAAGGCCGAGAAGTTGGATGATTTGGTTTTACGCCTGCTTAATCTGAATTATAAGGCGCATGATTTAAAATATTGGGAATCCGATGTGGTTAAGAGGATTAAAAACCCGCAAACTTCGGTAAAGATCGCAGTGGTAGGTAAATATATAGCTTTACAGGATGCTTACAAGTCAATTTATGAGGCTCTTGCACACGGAGGAATTGCCAATAACGCAAGAGTTGAAATAAAAAAAATTGATTCTGAGGATATCATGCGCCAGGGAGTGCATGCGTATTTAAACGATGTAGACGGTATCCTTGTGCCCGGAGGTTTTGGCTTACGAGGGATAGAGGGAAAAATTCAGGCAATACACTTTGCCCGCGTAAATAAAATTCCCTATTTCGGAATCTGTTTGGGGATGCAGACTGCGGTAATAGAGTTTGCGCGTAACGCCTGTGGCCTGGAGAACGCCAATTCCACAGAGTTTAAGAAAAAAACGCGTTATCCGGTAATCAGTTTATTGGAGGAGCAGCAAAAAATAAAGGATAAGGGCGGTACAATGCGCCTGGGTGCTTATAAATGTGCGGTAAAAAAGGGGACATTTGCCTATTCCGCCTATAAAAAAACGCAGGTTTTTGAGCGGCACAGGCACAGGTATGAATTTAATAATAAATTCCGGAATATATTTAAGAAAAAGGGAATGGTTTTTTCCGGAATATTTACTCCCAAGAATCTGGCAGAGATAGTTGAATTAAGGAATCACCCTTGGTTTGTCGCGGTGCAGTTTCATCCCGAGTTTAAGTCTAAGCCGGACAGCGCCCATCCATTATTCAGGGAGTTTGTCAGGGCGGCGGTGAAAAGCAATAAGTAGTGAAAAGGTAGGTTTTACTACGCGTAAATAACTCGTTCATCCGGAGGTTTTGGAATTTGTAAGTTATGCATTGCGCCGAAAGCAAAACACTCGAAAATTTGCTACAAATTTTCTCGTAGCTTTCGGCATCAATTCCGACATACAACTTATGCCGTCCGTGACTCCATAAGTTGTGTCGTCATTGAAAGGAGGCAGTATGTGGAAAACAATTCTTTTTGAGCCGGTAAGTAACCTGCTCAACCGTATTGGTACTTTAGTGAGCAATTTGCTTTTGGTAATTGTAATTTTAGTCATAGGTTGGCTTATCGCCAAACTTGTACAGAATTTAATTACCAGGCTTTTTAAGCTTATCAAGATTGATTCTATCGCAGATCAGATTGGGGCTAATTCTTTCTTGAGTAAAGGCGGTATAAAATTAACTCTTGCGGAATTGATAGGGGCTATATGTTATTGGCTGGTTGTCTTGATCGTGATAATGGTGGCGGTTAATGCTGTCGGTTTGACCGTAGCCGCAGACCTGTTAAACAGGATGGTACTGTATGTGCCCAATGTTATTATCGCGATTATTGTTTTGGCGCTAGGTATATTCCTTTCAACGTTCTTAGCGGCAACAGTACGTACCGCGGCAATAAACGCCGGAATTGAACAAGCAAAGATTTTAGCCAAGGTTGTTGAAGTGGCTATTGCTGTCCTTGCGGTAGTGATTGCGTTAGAGCAGCTTAGTATAGGCGCCGCGGTTATAAATATTTTAATAACCATTGTTTTGGCGTCTTTAGGGATAGGATTTGCTTTGGCGTTTGGTTTAGGATGCAAGGATCTGGTAGGTAAAATGGTTTCCGAGGCAGTAGAAAAGTTAAGAAAGAAATAATATAATAAATAAGGGGCCAGGCTTTAAAATCAGAGAAGAACCTGAATTAAGCCTGGCCCAAAAAATTTTAAGAGGGTTAAACCCAAATTGTGCATTAGATCATGGTGAATATGGCTAATCTTCATCCATTTTTAATGCACGATTCGGGTTAAAAGAATAAATGTCTAGTTTTGATATATTATATTTAGCGCCCATAAGTTCGATCATAGCGCTTTTGTTTGCGCTGTATTTGGCGTTGTCAATTTTAAAAAAAGATGAAGGTAACGCGCAAATGCGCGAAATCGCCCAGGCAGTTAGAATCGGCGCGTGGGCCTACCTTAAGCGGCAATATTTAGGCGTATTTTTATTTTTTGCAATAGTATTTTTTATTCTTTTGGTTTTGGCGCTGAATAAATATCTGGTGATTTTTGTGCCATTTGCTTTTTTAACCGGTGGTTTATTTTCCGGGCTTTCCGGTTTTATCGGGATGGCTATTGCCACACAGTCTTCGGCTCGTACGGCAGCCGCAGCAATGAAGAGCCTAAATTCCGGCCTGCGCGTGGCTTTTTCCAGCGGGACAGTAATGGGTTTAACCGTGGTCGGTTTGGGCCTTTTGGATTTAAGTATTTGGTATTATTTTCTTAATTGGTATTATTCTAGCCATCCGATACCTATAGGAATTGATAAGATTACCGCGATTACTTCAACTATGCTTTGTTTTGGCATGGGCGCTTCTTCCCAGGCGCTTTTTGCCAGAGTCGGGGGAGGCATATTTACCAAGGCCGCGGATGTAGGAGCTGATTTAGTAGGAAAAATTGAGGCGGGCATCCCTGAAGATGATCCGAGAAATCCGGCGGTAATTGCCGATAACGTCGGTGATAACGTAGGCGATGTTGCCGGGATGGGCGCTGATCTTTATGAATCCTATGTGGGCTCGATTGTCGCGACTTCCGCCTTAGGCGTTGCTGCGGGTTTGGGGCTTGCGGGTGTCACGGTGCCGATGGTTATGGCGGCAGTCGGGGTAATTTCTTCCATAATTGGGACGTTTTTTGTACAAAGCCGCGAAGAGGCATCTCAAGGAGTATTACTCGCGGCTTTACGTAAGGGAGTTTTTACCAGTTCATTTTTAGTGGCGGTAATTTCGTTTTTTCTTATTTGGAATTGTTTAGGCTGGCAGCATATCGGAGTCTATTGGTCGATATTGGCGGGTTTATTGGCAGGCGTGTTAATCGGACTCTCTACTGAATATTATACCTCAAGCTTGTTTAAGCCTACGCGTTTTATTGCCGAGCAATCCTTAACCGGCCCCGCAACTGTGATTATCGGCGGGCTTGCCGTAGGAATGATGTCTACGGCGCTTCCGGTAATTATCGTTGCAGCAGCAATATTGGCAAGTTATTTTTTATCCGGGGGAGCCGCAAACCCTGCCATCGGTCTTTACGGCGTTGCTATTTCTGCCGTAGGTATGCTTTCTACTTTAGGGATTACTTTGGCAACCGATGCCTATGGGCCGGTAGCTGACAATGCCGGAGGCAATGCCGAGATGTCGCATCTGGATCCGGAAGTAAGAAAGAGGACCGATGCCTTGGATTCATTGGGTAATACTACTGCTGCCACCGGTAAGGGCTTTGCTATCGGTTCGGCAGCACTTACCGCTCTTGCCTTAATTGCCGCTTACCGCGATCAGATAGGCCTAATCGTAAAAGAGAAAGGCTTAAATATTTCTTTAGATCTGAGCATTATGAATCCGGCTACCTTAGTTGGTTTATTTTTAGGCGGGATGCTTCCGTTTTTATTTTGTTCTATGACTATGCGCGCGGTTGGCCGCGCCGCAGGCAAGATTGTTGTAGAGGTGCGTCGTCAGTTTAAAGAAATCGCCGGCCTTATGTCTGGAGAGGTAAAGCCGGATTACGCGCGCTGCGTAGATATCGCAACCTCTGCAGCACAAAAGGAAATGATTTTGCCTTCACTCTTAGCCATAATCGCCCCTATTTTAGTAGGAATGATTGCAGGCGTTAACGCTGTTGCCGGATTTTTAACCGGCGCTACTGTCAGCGGTTTTGTCCTTGCGGTAATGATGGCAAATTCTGGCGGCGCATGGGATAATGCCAAAAAATATATTGAAGAAGGGCATTTCGGCGGAAAGGGCTCTTTAGCGCATAAGGCAGGTGTTGTCGGAGATACTGTAGGGGATCCGTTTAAAGATACCTCAGGGCCGAGCTTAAATATTCTTATAAAGCTCATGTCTATGATTTCTATCGTTTTTGCCTCGTTTATTGTATCGAATAGTCTGTTTAAATGAAAGAAGTAGCGAGAAAATATGCTTCATGCTACAAGCCACCAGCCAGAGGGCAGTGGTTTGGCTTTCAATATAGCCAAAGCCACAGGCTTCAGGCTAAAAGCTTGCAGCTTGGAGCTTGCAGCTTGCAGCTTGACACATGATCAAAACTATCTATGAAGATGACTATCTGCTTATCGTGGATAAGCCTTCCGGCCTTCTGACAATCCCTACTCCTAAAAAAGAATTCCGCACCCTTACTGCTATCCTTAATGAAGAGGCGGAAAAGAAAGAGCCAAATTTACGGCTTTATCCCTGCCATCGCTTAGACCGCCAGACCTCCGGGTTGATAATATACGCTAAAACTAAAAGAGCGCAGCAGGCAATGATGGAAAGTTTCCATCGGCAAAAAGTATATAAGGAGTATATCGCCTTTGTGCGCGGTAAACTGAAAGAATCTTCGGGGCGCATAAAAAGTTATATCAGGCACGATGAGAGAGAAGAGCCAAAATTGGCCGTTACTGATTTTGAGGTAGCGAATTTTTTTAATGGTTTTAGTGAGATTAAAGTTTTCCCGCGCACCGGTAGGACCAACCAAATCCGCATTCATTTTAAGCAAATCGGCCATCCTCTATTAGGCGAAAGAAAATTTGCTTTCGGCAGGGATTTTGAGGTAAAGTTTAAGCGCCTTGCCCTTCATTCATCCCGCCTTACTTTTGATCACCCCGTAACCGGTAAACGCTTAGATATCTATTCGGAATTACCTTCGGATATGGAAAGGTTAAAAAAGAAGGGTTAGCGCTATGCGATGTTTTTTTGCTTTGCTATTTTTATTTTTTTCCACTATTGCGCATTGCACAGAAGTAAAAATTGACGGTGAGGAAGGCGCATGGCAGCTATTAGTTGACGGAGCGCCTTTTTATATTAATGGTGCTGGATGCGGCTTGCATAAGGGTAAAGGCGGCGAAGATTATCTTAAGCTAGCTAAGGAATTAGGGGCAAATACTGTACGCACCTGGGGCATAGATCAAGGGACAGAAGAATATTTAGAGAAGGCGCGAAAATACGGCATTTATGTATGCGCAGGAATATGGATTAACAGCGCCTTGCCGGAGAAGGGGGTAAGCTATTTCGACATCGGGTATAAACGGAAGAAAGAAAAGGAAGTGCTGGATTATGTCGAGCGATATAAAGGCCACGACGCTATCTTAATATGGGGCGTAGGAAATGAGTGCATATTTTTTACGCAGGATGAGGATGAAAAAATTGCCTTGGCAAAATTTATAAATTATTTGGCAGAAAAAATCCATAAGATAGACCCAAAACATCCGGTAATGTATACAGGCTCAAACTATGTGGAGCTAAAGTATATAAAAGAATATATGCCCTCCGTAGATATTATAGGAATGAATGTGTACCCGACTTTGCGCCCCTGTCACGGTACATATCTTTATTTAAAAATGAATAAGCCGTATGCCTTAAGCGAATTTGGCCCGCCGATAGCTTCACAATCCAGAAAGGAAGAAAACGGCGCCGCAATTGAGCTTAATGATAAAGCAAAGGCAATCTGGTATCGCGAGCTTTGCAGTCAAATAGAGGAATTTAGGGGTTTTAATTTAGGCGGCTTTGTTTTTCATTTAGGCGAGACAACGCAGGAATCAATGACATGGTGGAATATAAATTATTCCATGTTTAAAAGGCTGCCATTTTGGGTTGTCTATGAGTTTTATACCGGCAAAAAACCATTGAATATGCCACCACAGATTAAACTCTTTACGCTGGATAGGGCCAGCGTAAAACCGGGCGAGATTATAGATGTAAGGTTTTTTGCTGAAGATGAGGAGAAGGATAGATTACGCTATGAAATTAAACTAAGTACCACACACGAAGGCATCTTACAATATTACGTTAATGATTTCATAGATGTTTCCTTGACGATAAGAGATGGCGCGGCAAAAGTAGAATTACCTTCTAAGAAAGGCCTTTACCGGGTTTATTTATTTGCCTACGACAACAAAGGGAATGTTTCTTCGGCAAGTAAAACAATCTCGGTAGATTAAGCACGGTTAATTTTCCGGTAAAACTTTTTAAAAAAATCTTGCGCCGCGCCCGAACCCGCCAGACCCGCCAGACTTAATTCGGGCAGGCCGAAGTCGGACTGGACGAATGTTTGGTCGGGCGGGTTCGGGCGCGGCAAGTCTGTAAAATTTTCTTGCGCCGCACAAGTATGTGCGGCATCGCGCAAAATCTTCCGCCGTAGGCGGATTCGCCTACGGCGGGAATCGCCAGCCACCGCCGAATAGCGGGGTGCCGCCAACGGCGGCATTGGCAGATTTTTCTTGACAATAAAAAATATTACAGTAATATATACTTTGTGAAACATTTCACAATTTAACATAATCTAGAAAACTTATATGCATGAAACGCACCTTATTGATAATATCCTAAAATACCTTAAAAACGAGGAAAGCAAAACACGCCGTAAGATTAAAAAGATACACGTAACGCTTTCTGAATTCGGCGCTATTACGGCACAACATTTTTTAGAACATTTTAAAGAGGTTACTTCTGGCACAAAATGGTCAGGCTTAACCATTGTGATAAAGAAAGTAAAATATGGCCCGGAGTTTGAGATAACCAAGATTAATTTTAAATGAAGCCATCCCGACATATCGTTGGGATCAATTCGCCCCGAAGCTTCGGGGCTCATTAATCGGATCTATCCCGTTTCGTAATATGCCTAAAAATTCTATACTATAATTTTTAGGCACTCAACGGGATCAATTCGCACTTATAAGTTACATCATTGTGTTCTGTAACTTATGTGCTCATTGAGGAGAATTTTGTGAAATACGCAATTATTCAGAAAGAGGGCTTGAGCAAATGGCTCGAACATTTAAAGAGTAGGGCCCGGCTTTATGCGCCCAGAAAGAAGGAAAATTCTTTTGTTTTTAGGCCGGTAAGGGATATCAGTGAAGTATGTTTGGAATATATTCCTACGATACTTCCTCCCAAGAAATATTATTTTCCCCAGAAAGAGAAACTGCTGAAGTTTAGTGTTCGGCCTTTTAAGACCGCAAAGGCAATAGATGTTTTTGAGGAATATATACTTTTTGGGGTACATACTTGCGATATTGCCGGAATACAGTGTATGGATGTGGTATTTAGGGATAGCCCGGAAGACCCCAATTATTTAAATCGTAAGGATAAGATGACTATAATTGGTATTGAATGCCTCAACTATTGCGACAAATTTGCCAACTGTGCTTCGATGGGGAATCATAATCCCCGCGGCGGATATGACCTGATGCTGACAGACTTAGGCAAAAGTTTTATTATTCATATCAATTCAGAAAAAGGCGAAGGTTTGGTTACAGGTTTAGGCTATATCCGGGAGGCAAAAGAATCAGAGGTTTCTTTGCTTGAGCAAATAAGAGAAGAAAAAAAGAAGGTGTTCAAGGAGGAATTAGGGGATGCTCTTCCCGTAGTATATGACGCCTTTGACAGAGGCTTTAACTCTAAAGTTTGGCAGAATGTGGGAAAGAGGTGTGTTGCCTGCGGAAATTGCACCGCGGTGTGCCCAACCTGTTATTGTTTCGACGTGGTAGATGAAATGGAACTATCTTTAAATGAAGGCATTAGGTACCGTATCTGGAATTATTGCCAGATGGACGATTTCGCTAAAGTTGCCGGAGGCGAAGATTTTAGGCATGGGCGCGACGGCAGGCAAAAGCACAGATATTACCGTAAGTTTAAATATTCCGTGGATAAATATAACCGTTATTTCTGTACCGGTTGCGGAAGGTGCACGCGTACCTGTATGGCGCAGATTAATCTTGTTGATACTGTAAATGCGCTTTTAAATGAGGGTATAACTTATAGAACGAAGCGGCATAAGTTATAAACCCGAATTTGCCCCGCCATCTGCGGGGTTCATTAAAGGAGTTAAAAGATGATTGACCGCGAAATACTTTTAGAAAAAATGAAGACATCCCCCTATAAGCCGATGCGGGGAAAGATTATCGAAACAAAGATGCTTACCGATAAGGAAAAGTTTTTCCGGATAGAGCTTGAAGGAAAAATTAACCTTGCCCATGAACCGGGGCAGTTTGTAATGGTTTCTATCTTTGGCTACGCAGAGGCGCCGATTTCTATTTGTTCATCTCCTACGGATAAAGGATTTTTTGATTTAACCGTAAGAAATGTCGGCACCTTGACTAATGCAATGCATAAATTGGATAAGGGCGATACCATCGGGATAAGGGGGCCTTTTGGCCGGGGGTTTCCCATAGATAATATGTTTGGGTATGATTTGGTTATCGTCGCAGGAGGCTTGGGGATTGTGCCGCTGCGTTCTTTAATTAGGTATGTTATGAGCCAGAGGAATGATTTTGGCTATGTGCAGATATTATTGGGATGTAAGACGCCGAAAGATTTCTTGTTTTGGCAGGAGACCAACGAGTGGATGAAGCGGGCTGAGATTAAATCTAACTGTACGGTAGATATGGCAGATCCCGACTGGAAGGGAAATGTGGGTTTAATTACGACTTTAATTCCGGGAGTGGATATTAATCCGGCAAGGACTTATGCCGTGGTAGTGGGTCCGCCGATAATGTATAAGTTTGTAATTAAGGAACTGCTTAAGAAGACTATCCCCGATCATCAAATTATAGTTTCTCTTGAGCGCAGGATGCGTTGCGGGTTGGGCAAATGCGGGCATTGCCAGATTGAAGGGAAATATGTCTGTCAGTCAGGCCCGGTTTTTACCTATCATGAACTAAGGGATTTTAAAGGAGAATGCCATGAAAAAACAAGCTAAGCCGAAGCTGGCTTTTTTTGATTTTACTGACTGCGAAGGCTGTCAATTACAGATTGTTAATATGGGCAACAGCCTTTTAGAGCTTGTAAAATTGGTGGATATTGTAAATTTCCGCGAGGCGATGTCGGAGGCGAGTGATGACTATGATATCGCCTTTGTTGAGGGGAGCATCTCTACGGATAATGATGTTAAACGGATTAAAAAGATTAGGGAAAAGGCAAAGGTTGTGGTAGCGTTTGGTGCTTGTGCTTCAATCGGCGGGGTAAACGGGATCAAAAATCTCCATTCGCTTGAGCTGGCTAAGAAGCGGGTCTACGGCGAAAAATCGGATAAAGTGAATACGATTAAGGTTATGCCGATACAAGAAGTGGTAAAAGTTGATTATGTTATTAATGGCTGTCCGCCGTATATACCTGAGATAGTCTCGGTGATAAAATGCCTGCTTTTAGGAAAAGCTTATACAGTGCCTAATTACGCTGTTTGCGTGGAATGTAAGATGAACGAAAATGTCTGCCGCTATGAAAAAGATGAAGAGTGTATGGGCCCGGTTACGCGCGCAGGCTGTAATTCCTGGTGTGTAAATAATGGCAACCGTTGCTATGGCTGCCGCGGCTTAGTGGATAATCCGGCTTCCGACGGCCAGAAAGATATATTATTAAAATACGGATTAAAATTAGAAGATGTATTAAAACATTTTACTTTATATAACGCTTCCTCAGGAGATAAATATGAGCAAAGTTTCGCCTAAAGTTTATTCTAAGGATGTTAAAGTCGACGTACATTACCTTACGCGTGTCGAAGGCCACGGCAATATAGTCGTGGATGTAAAAAACGGAAAACTCACTAAATGTGAATTTCAGGTAATTGAGTCGCCGCGTTTTTTTGAGTCAATGCTGGTAGGCCGCTCTATCTGGGAGGCACAGCATTTGACCAGCCGTATCTGCGGAATTTGCGCCTGCGGGCATAGCCTGGCCAGCATAAAGGCGGCAGAGGCCGCTTTAGGAGTTGAGCCGTCTGACGAGGCAGTGATGCTGCGTAAGCTCCTTTTATACACCGAGCAGATGGATAGCCATATCCTGCATATTTATTTTTTGGTGGCACCGGATCTTTTAGGCGTAAAAAGCGTAATACCGCTGATTCAGACGCACCGGCCGGTAATTGAGACGGCCCTGCGCATGAAACGGATGAGCGACTATGCCGGAGAAGTCCTTGCCGGCCGCCATATCCATCCTATAAGTTATGTTATCGGCGGCTTAACCCAGCTGCCTTCGCGGGAAGGCTTGGTAAAATTATATAAGATGATGCTGGAGGCGCGCAAAGATGGCGAGGAAACACTAAAGGTAATTAAAAAACTTAAATTTCCGAAGTTTGAACGCCCCACCCAATATATGTCGCTTGCTAATGATACGGAGTATGCGATGTATGACGGGGATTTGGCCGTAAACGGCAGAAATAAAATAAAGGCAAAGGATTACAAGAAATTATTTACCGAAACTGTGGTGGAGCACTCGCGGGCAAAGATCTCTACTATTAATAATAAGCCGTATGCCGTGGGGGCAATTTCGCGTTTTAATAATAACGGCGCTAAATTAAATAAAAAGGCCAAAGAAGCGGTACAGGAATTAGGGTTAAAGGCGCCGTGTTATAACCCTTATCTAAATACCGCGATACAACTGGTAGAATGGGTGCATTGCTTGGAAGAGTCAATCGTAATTATGGAGAAGATTCTCGGCGACGGCTTAAGTAAAAAAACAGTAGTCTCTTCATGGCCAAAGAGGAGCGAGTTGCGCAAAATTAAATACAAGCCTAATTCAGGCGTAGGCTGTGTCGAGGTACCGCGCGGTTCGTTATTTCATGATTATACAATAAATAATAAAGGCAACATTTCTTACGCTAATTGTGTTATCCCTACGAACCAGAACATGGGTAATTTAGAGGCGGATATGCGTAAACTCGTACCCGAGCTTTTAGGTAAAAGGACCCAAGCGCAGATTACTTTGGATTTGGAAATGCTCGCGCGTTCATATGACCCTTGCATATCATGCGCCACACACCTTTTGGATGTAAAATTTGTCAATGGTTTGCCTAACGCTCACCATTGACACTGAAGAGAGTCGAAGTGTCTAAAAAAGCCGTAATTGGTTTGGGCAGCCTTTCGCGCAGAGACGACGCAATCGGGATAGTTGTCCTTGATTCCCTCTTAGCGTTGCAAAAAACAAAAGGTATCGATTACCTTAATTTCGGTAGTGCCAGCATCGACCTTATTTCCCGCCTTATGGATTACGATAAAGCCCTTTTAATTGACGCCATAGACGCGGGGCAAGCTTGCGGTAAATTGATAATTTCTGATTTAGAAAAAATAGAATATGATTTAAATTTACCGGCGGTATCTTCTCATGAGTTAAACCTCAAAGATTTATTTGAGCTCTCTAAAAGATTAGGCGTTAAAACAAAAATTTACCTTGCCGGTATTCAAATAAAGGATGTTTCTTTTGGTGAAGGTTTAAGCCGCGAGCTTAAAAAGAAAAAAAAGGAAATTGTAAGGAAGATAGCTTTATTTATTAATAATGAATTAAGAAAGTAACCCCGCCGATGGCCGATAAAAAAATACTGACTAACCCGGAATTAAAACGTTATCATCGCCAGATGCTTCTTGACGGCTGGGGCAGAGAAGGGCAGGAGAGGTTAAAAAAATCTACTGTTTTTATTGCCGGGGCAGGCGGGTTAGGCAGCCCCGCGGCGATATATTTAGCCGCTGCCGGAGTCGGCAGGATACGCATCTGTGATTACGATACGCTTGAAATCTCAAACCTTAACAGGCAGATTTTGCATACTCATACGCGCATAGGTAAATATAAGGCGCTAAGCGCTAAAATGACCCTAAGAAGAATAAACCCTCATGTAGAGGTGGATGCTTTTGATAAAAAAATTGACGAAGAGAGTATCGCGGAATTGGCCGGCGATTCGTCGGTTATTGTTGACTGTATGGATAATTTTCCTACGCGTTATGTATTGAATAAGTTTTGTGTCGAAAAAAAGATAGCTCTTGTGCACGCAAGCATCTGGGGTTTTGAGGGCAGGGTTACCACTATACGTATTCCTTACACGGCCTGTCTTCATTGTATATTCCCTGAGTCTCCGCCTGTCGGGGTATTCCCGGTGGTTGGTGCAACTCCCGGCATAATCGGATGTATCCAGGCAACCGAAGTGTTAAAATGCCTGCTTGGTATGGAGGGTAATCTTTATAACCAGCTGCTTGTCTTTGACGGCAAGTCCATGGATTTTAAGAAGCTAAGAGTAAAGAATGATCCCGAGTGTACGGTTTGTTCTGATTATAGAAAATAAAGGAAAATATGCCGCAAAATATAATCAACGAAGATAAGATTTTTAGTATTCTAAGAAAAACAGAGAATACCAGCCAAGAAGATATTACCTCTATTCTTGATAAGGCCAAAAATAAAAAAGGGTTAAGTTTAGAGGAAGTGGGATGCCTCTTAAATCTTAATCATAGCGGCTTTAAAGAGGAGCTTTTTGGGATTGCCAGCCTAGTCAAAGACCAAATTTACGGCGAGAGGATCGTATTTTTTGCCCCCTTATACATTTCTGATTTTTGCGTCAATGACTGCCGATACTGTAACTTTCATACCAGCAATAAAGGGCTGGCGCGCAAGAAACTTTCTTCGTTCGAAATAAAAGAACAGGTTGAAACCTTAATCAATATGGGGCATAAGCGGCTGTTAATTGAATTCGGAGAAGACCCGGAAAACAACAATATCGATTATGTCAGGCAAACAATTAATGAGATTTACGCAGTGCAAACCGCTAAGGGCAATATCCGCAGGATTAACGTGAATATCGCCGCCACCAGCGTTGAAAATTACCGTAAGCTTAAAGAGGCAAAAATCGGGACATACCAGTTATTCCAGGAAACTTACCACCGGAAAACTTACGAAAGCCTGCACCGCGGCCCGAAAGCGGATTATGAACGCCAGCTTAGCGCGCATATACGCGCCTTTTACGCGGGTATTGATGATGTGGGGCTGGGTGTGCTCTTTGGTTTATATGATTGGCGCTTTGAGGTTTTAGCATTGATTTCCCATGCGCAGTATTTGGATAAACATTACAAAATAGGCCCGCATACTATTTCTATGCCTCGCTTTCAGCCGGCTGAAAGCGTTGATTTTACCTCGCCGTATATTGTAAACGATGATGATTTCTTAAAAATAATTGCTATTTTAAGGATAGCCGTTCCCTATGCCGGTTTAATTTTGTCCACGCGCGAAAGGCCCCGGATACGCAAAGCCGCGTTTAAAATCGGAATTTCTCAGGCCTCTGCCGGGTCATGCACTTCTACCGGAGGATACGGAAAAAATATAAACCAACCCCAGTTTAAGGTGCGGGATGAGCGCAGCCTCGATGAGGTGATTAAGGATGTTATGGAAGACGGTTTTCTGCCGAGTTTTTGTACTGCCTGTTATCGTAAGAATCGCACCGGCGAGGCATTCATGCGGATTTCCAAGCCGGGCGAGATCCATAATTTCTGCCGCCCGAACGGCCTGCTTACCTTCGCCGAATACCTGGAATATTTTACCAATAACGGGCTGCGCGAAAAAGGCGAGCGCTTAATCAGGTTTTATCTGGAAAAGATCGAAGACACAAATTTACGCGAAGAGACTAGGATACGCTTAGAGCAAATTCGGCAAGGCAGGAAGGATTTGTACTTTTAATATGTGTTATGCTATTCCCGGAAAAGTTACCCGGATAAATAAAAAGATTATCAGCGTAGATTACTTCGGCGAAGAAAGAAAAGCGCGCAATGATTTTTATCGCTTAAAAAAAGGCGATTACGTCTATGCGCAGGGCGGCTTTATTGTCAGCCGTATTTCTGAAAAAGAAGCCAAAGCAACTTTAGATACCTGGCAAGAGCTATTTTTTAAGTTAAAAGAGAGAGACCTAAGATTTAGCGAAAAATCAGGGAATTTACGCAAGGCCGCTAATAGGCTTAGGCAAAAAAAATCAGGTAATTCCTGCTGCGTCCACGGTATTATCGAATTTTCCAATTATTGCCGTAACGATTGTTTATATTGCGGGCTAAGGCATAGTAATTGTTCCCTGACGCGTTACCGGATGATGCCTGGCGAAATAGTGGACTTGGCAAATTTTAGCATAGACAAGCTTAAGTTTAAGGCTTTAGTTTTACAGTCCGGAGAGGATACCTGGTATACAGAAGAGAAGCTGGTTAAGGTTGTCAAAGGGATTTTCAAGAGAAACCCCGCGCTTTTAATTTTAAGTATCGGAGAGCGGAACTTTAAAATCTATGAAAGGCTTTATCGGGCAGGGGCGCGTGCCGCGCTTTTACGTTTTGAAACAAGCAATGAAGCGCTCTATAGAAAAATGCGCCCGGGCCATTCATTAAAAGAACGGCTTGAATTGATTAAAAAGCTGCGTAAACTCGGCTATCTAATAATGACCGGTTTCTTAATCGGTTTACCCGGAGAGAACAATAAGGATTTACTCAATGATATTAAATTGACAGCTTCTTTAAAAACAGATATGTTTTCTTTCGGGCCATTTATCCCGCATCCAAAAACACCTTTAGGTAATGAGCCTTTGCCGTCACTTGATAAATCTTTGGATACAATTGCGCGCGCGCGGCTAATGAATCCCGAGGCTAAGATACTGGTTACTACCGCATTAGAGGCTTTAGGTAAAAATAAAGGGTTAAAACTTGGGCTCTTATCCGGCGGGAATTCCCTGATGGTAAATGTTACTCCTGATAAATACAAGCGTTTTTATGACCTTTACCCGGATCATAGCGGCGTAGGCCTAGATTTAAAGAAAAAAATTGACGCTACGCTAAAACTGCTTTATTCTTTAGGCCGCGCGCCGGTTGATTTAGGGCTGTAATTTTTGCTTGCGCCGCGCCCGCCCGAACGACATTCAGTCGGGCGGGTCGCAAAATTCTTTGCGCCTGCCCGCTAACGCTTTGTGGCGGGGCATCGCGCGAAAAATAAGCGCAAGCCACCGCCGAATGGCGGGGTGCCGCCAACGGCGGCATTTGCATTTTTCGCTTGACAACAAAAATTATTTCAGTATGATAATGAATGCTATTTGTGAAATGTTTAACAGTGGGCGTTTGATACGGCCAAAAGGAGAGATTTAAATAACAGTTTACGGTATATGCTGAATAAAATTCCTCAAGCGGCAGTGCCGCGTTTGTCATTATATTACCGGGCGCTTTTGGAATCCCGCGGGAAAGATTATATCTCCTCAGAAGAACTTTCTAAGTTAACCAATTTTACCGCCGCACAAGTCAGGCGGGATCTAACATATTTCGGCCAATTCGGCACACCCGGAAAAGGTTACGCGATAGAGGGTCTCAAAAAAGCGATAGTTTCTATTCTGGGCACGGATAAAAACTGGGATGTGGCTTTAGTAGGAGTGGGAAATTTAGGTACAGCGCTTTTGTCTTACAGGGGGTTTGAACAGCAGGGTTTTCGAGTGGTTTGTGCTTTCGATAGCGACTTGCGTAAAATTGGTAAAACCCTTGAAGGTATTAAGGTACAGGATACAACAGAGCTTGAGGCGGCGGTAAAAGCAAAGAATGTCCAGATTGCTATTGTGGCGACTTCTGCCGAAGGGGCGCAGAAAGTTGTGGATATCTTGATAGGTTCAGGAGTTAAGGCGATACTAAATTTCGCGCCTATACGGCCTCATGTCCCTCCTTCGGTGAACCTGCTTAATATTGATTTATCTATAGAGCTTGAGCGGTTGGCTTATTTCTTAACAAAATCCAGCGGTTAAATTTTTGGTATATGAAATGAATAGACTATTAGTTTGTTTAAAGGCAACACGCGCGCCTTTTTTGACCGCAACAGCCGTACCGGTGGTTTTAGGCTCAGTAATGGCGTGGCGCAAAACAGGAGTATTTAACTGGTTATTTTTTTGGTTTACTTTTTTAGGCATTGCGCTTATTCATATCGGGACCAACCTTGCCAATGATTATTTTGACCATAAAACCGGGAATGACGACATTAATACTACGCCTACGCCTTTTTCCGGAGGAAGCCGCGTCATCCAGAATAAGGAAATGTCTGCGGTGGGAGTTTTATATTTTGCGCTGGTTTGTTTTTCGCTGGGCAGCCTTGTCGGGTTGTACCTTAATTTTCTAATTGGAACGAATGTGGTTTTGGGCTTAGGGCTATTTGGCGTACTTTTAGCTTTTTTTTATACCGCTTTTCCTATCAAAATCGGCTACCGCGGATTTGGCGAATTAATCGTGGGTTTTTGCTTTGGCCCGTTAACAGTTTTAGGGGCTTATTATGTACAGGCAAAAGAGTTGAGCATTTTGCCGGTTATTGCGGCTATTCCGGTAGGGATTTTGGTCCTGCTTATACTTTATATTAACGAATTCCCGGATTACTTCGCTGATAAGCAGGTTAATAAAAATACCATAGTGGTTTTATTAGGTAAGGATAAGGCCGTATATCTATATTATGTTTTTTTTGCGGTTATTTATGTTTTTACTGCTTTAGCCATTGTTTTAAAGGTATTACCTATTTTTTGTTTACCCGTTTTCTTTACTGTGCCCCTTGCACTAAAAGCCGCAAGGAATTTAAGAAAAAATTTTGAAAATATCCCGCATTTACTTTTTTCTAATGCCGCGACCATAAAGTTGCATTTAATTATAGGGATTATTTTAAGTCTTGGTTTTGTCTTAGATAGGGTTATTAAGGGATGAGCAGGATTTCCAGAGTTTATCAGCCGATAGAAAAAGATATAGAGCGCGTAGAAGGCGTATTGCAGGATAAGCTTAAGACAAGTTATCATAGTTTATGCCAGCTTAATGACTATTTATTATCTTGGGGCGGTAAGCGGCTAAGGCCTGCCTTAGTGATGCTTTCCGCGCGCGCGATTTCGCCGCAAAAATTAAGCGAAAAAGAATTAAATTTGCTTGTGCTTTTGGGCGCGGCGATTGAACTTATTCATACCGCAAGCTTAATCCACGATGATATTATTGATGACTCGCCTCTGCGCCGCGGTAAACACACGATACATACGCGATGGGGCAAGGATACCGCTATTGCCTTTGGGGATTATATATATTCCAAGGCATTTGAACTGGTGGCCTCTTGCGACAGGCCGGATGTTTTGGATTGCGTAGCGAAGGCAACTACCGCGATGTGCGAAGGGCAGCTCTTTCAAATCTTAGAACGCGATAATTTTGACCTTCAGAAAGAAGAATATTTCGTTATTGTTAAGAAGAAAACAGCTAACCTGATTGCCGCCTGCTGTAAAGGCGCTGCTTTGATTATAGACAGGGATGCCGATGAGAAACATTCGGCTTTAGATAATTACGGCTTAAACTTCGGTATTGCTTTTCAGATTGTTGATGATTATATGGATATAATGGCCGATGAATCTAAGTTCGGAAAGAAATCGGGCCAGGATATTGCTATGGGTGAAGTAACGCTGCCGCTTTATGATTTGCTTGATTCTTTGGAAGATAAAGATAGAAAAGAATTGAAGCAAATTCTGTTAAACCGTAATATTTCCGCCGATGTATTAAAGAAAATAAAAAATAAAATTATAGGCGAAAAAATATTTTTAAAAACTAAAGAAAAAGCTTTATCTTATATCCGCCAGTCACAAAGGAATCTAAACGTATTAAAAGATTCTTGTTACCGCAACGGGCTTATAAGGTTGGCTGATTATGTCCTAGAGAGAGGTTTCCCCAGTTTGAGTTTAAGCAAAAAAAATCCATAAACCGGAGGAAGAGTGCGTAAATTATTTATTCTGGTACTTGCGTTATTTTTTATTATCTCTATTTCTGAAAAGGGGTTTTGTGCAACCGATGAAGAGATAGAGGCGCTGAAACAACAGGTGCAGGAATTATCAAAGCGCATAGAAGAATTAGAGGCAGGGCAGAAAAAGCAAAAAGAAGAATTTTCCAAGCAAAAAGAAATAGCGATAAAAAAAGAAGATGCAAGCGTGAGCTTAAATAACGCCTTTTCAAAGCTGAAAATCAAAGGCCGGGCAGCTGTGGGATATTTTGATTCAGGTGACAGCGGAACGTATCCTTCCGGTTCTTTTGAGGTGCCGGATGCTAAATTACAGCTTACTTTCGCGCCGGATGAAATTAATTCCATAGTGATGCGTTTTAACTTAAATAATGCCACAGCGCAATCCCCCTTGTTAGATTATTTTTTCCTGCAGTCGAAAGATTTTTTGCCCGCTTTAAAAGAAACGCCTTTCAGTCTATCCGCGCGCCTGGGAAGGTTTAAATTTGGCTTTGGTGAAGAGGATTTGTCAAATAACTTAATCGAAAGCGTCCTACCCTCTAACAGCGCTGCCGCTGTTTCCTTGGTGGATGAAGGCCTGGAATTTTCCGGTAAGATAAAATTAGATAAAATTAATTTAAGGCCATTGGGCTGGGCGGTTTCGGTCAGCGATGGTAATTCCGGAGTGGGCTCGGATTCGGCAAGCTCGAAGGCGTTTATGGGCAAGATTTCTTATGCGCCTGTTGACCCCTTAAGTTTATCGGCGAGCTATTATGATTCGGGAGCACTTAAAAGTTCTGCTTCGGAATTTAAGGTTGCCAATTTAAGTTCTGTTCCAACGGGAGCCACTAATTGGCAAAGAAATGCTTGGGAGTTGGATGCTCGGTATGATTTTGAAAAAGGAAAAAAATGGTTGGATTCGCCTTTATTTTCGGATAGCAAAGCAATTTTACGGCTTTCTTATGGGGGGTTTGGCGATAAGGTCAGCGTGGGAACAGAGCGCAGCGGTAACTTTGGGTTTGCGGAAGGAATTTACAATCTGACCAAGAAAACCTATGCCGCGGCCAGATATAGTTTTGTGGACTTAGAGGGAGATACTACCGCTTCCTTAAACAGCGTAACCGCCAACAGGTATGGCCGTTATTCTCTGGGAGTGGGCTATCGCTGGTCGGATAATGTTATCCTGAAACTAGCCTATGATTGGAATAAAGAATCAGGTACAAATACCGAAGATGTAAATAACGATTTACTTTCAGCGGTTGTGGCTGCGCAGTTTTAACCTATCGTGATAATATTCACAACAGAGAAAAGACTTGACAGGTAGTGTATATATTAGTAAAATATTTAGAATTTAGTTATTTTTAAACATTTATAAGAAAAAATAACACAGGAGGCATCTATGACGGCAGTGTTTAGCTCAAGCCAAAAGAAGATAAATTTAAAGCCAATCTTTGAAAGTTTAGTAATTTGCGGATTGGCTGTTTTTGTTTTTAGCGCTTATTCTTATGCCGAAGGCCAAGAAAAGAAGAAGGCGGAATATGTGGGAATGTCCACCTGTGCTATGTGTCATGAAGATATGGTAAAGGAATTTAATAGTACTGCTCATTCAAGGATTGTAGTCCCTTCCGTAGATGAGAAAACCGAAGGGCAAGCCTGCGAGGCATGCCATGGCGCAGGATCCCTGCATGTGGACGCCCAGACAAACGAAGAGAGACATGCCACAATTATTAATCCCGGCAAAAGCCCGGATGCCTGCTATCAGTGCCATTTAAAACAAAAGGCGGAATTTAGCCTGCAATATCATCATCCGTTGCCGGAAGGTAAAATGACTTGTACTAACTGTCATGATCCGCATAGCCCGGACGGGGTGCGTCCCGGCGCGACTGCCTCCCTGATGGATAAAAACGAAGTTTGCGCTAAGTGCCATAAGGACCAGTCAGGGCCGTTTGTCTTTGAACATGAGGCGTTAAGAGAAGGCTGCACTGTCTGCCATAATGTCCACGGTTCAATCAATGATAAGATGCTTAAAGAAAGAGATGCGAACCTTTGTTTAAAATGCCATTATCAAACGACATTTCCTTTAATCGGCAATACCAGCCATTCTTCCGGCAGGATTCGGGTTGGCCCTTGCTGGAGCGGCGGTTGCCATACAGCGCCTCACGGCTCTAATTATAATGAACATGAAAGGTTATAAATGACGGCACAAGTTGCGGAGTCTTTGACGAGGCAAGTTATATGCCGGAATTTATCCCGACCGAAGCGTCGGGATCAGGAGGAAAATCTATGAAAAAAATAGCATTTTTATTATTTTTGTTTGGGTTTTCATTTGTTATCATTCCTTGCGGCTACACAGAAGTTCCCGCGGATGTTAGCTTTATTGTTTCGCCGGCGGCCTTTGTGCCGACAATATCCGGCGATAAAGAAAAGTTCGAGGAGGATCACTGGCTATCGCGTAATCCTACAGCCGGGATCAAAGAGTTTAGCTATTCAAAACACATAAATAAAACTGATACTTTAGAAATGGATGGCAGGGCGCTCATCGGCAATAACGATTATTCTTTTAATGCTGAGTATATAAGAGATGGCTTAGGGAGTTTACTCTTTGAATTTAAAGAATTTAGAAAATATTATGACGGCTCTGGTGGCATAGCCAGCGTTTTACCTTCGGCATTGTCTTCCTCGTATCCGCGCGTAGCGGAATTGGATACGGATTTGCATTTAGACATTGGCGAGTTTAAACTCGAGGGCGTATTGGAAACTGAAGATTATCCTTTGATTAGCTTAGCGTATATTAGAGAATTTAAAGATGGTGTAAAATCATTGACCAGCTGGAGCTCGGTAGAAAGCGGCGTTACTGACCCAAAGGCCTATCCGACATTTTTGGAGTTAGATGAGATTGTGGATATCTTGAAGTTAGGTGTGTCAGGGGAGATAAAAGATGTTAAGGCGTCGTTAGACCAGACTGTAGAGCATGCGGAAATAGAAATGCAGAAGATTAATAATTTAACTGTCAATACTAACGGTTCATTTTCGGATATTAGAAAGAAATACGAAAACATTGACTTTGACCAGTATAATACGATTATACGTCTATCTAAGCAGTTAAATGATAAGGTATTTAGTTCCTTTGGGCTAATGTTTAACCATTATATCGGCGGCTCTATTGAGGCGATCACTGATACCAGCACTTCCAGCTATAATGAAAATCACCCCTGGAACCCCGCTTCCATAGAATATAATGTGGTAACTTTGCTTAAGAACTTTTCTTTTACGCCGACAAAGGATGTTTCTTGGGCCGCGGCCTTAAAGGCAGAATTTTCCGATAAAAATGGCGCCGCCAGATATGACAGGGATAAGAACCCTATCAACGGTGTAATCGATGCTTTTAGATATATAAAGACCGAAAGGGATAATAAAAAATTCGGCGAGAGCCTTAAATTTAAATGCAGCAAAATTAAAGATGCTGTTTTCTATGCCGAAGCAGATTTTGAACAGGAAAAGATCGGCTTATATGAAAGCCAGGTTGACCTCGGCACTTCTCCCGATACTGATGTATATACCAGAGATACCGACACACACCAATATAATAATGATTATAAGTTAGGTTTTAAATGGTATCCCGCAGCTAAATTAAACCTTACCGCGCAGTATAACTATAAACAGCGTTTAAGAGACTACGACCATAAAGAAAGAACCGGGGATGCGGTAAGCGGTTACAGCGCTTATATGAATTCTTTAGATATCAACTCGCATATTCCTTCATTGCGCTTAAATTATAAGCCGGCTAATTGGCTTGCCTATAATTTATTCTACAGTTTTAATACCGATATTTATGAAGTGCGCACTGATGCCTCTATGTCTACCGAACAGGCCCAATATAAATCGCATGTATATTCTATCGATATGACCCTGACACCCTCTGATTATTTATATCTCACATTACTTTATCAAAAGACCAAGGCCGTAACTTTTACCAATGCCCGCCGCAGCACCGGGGAAACTGTTCTTCCCGCGTACAATGCGGATAATGATGTTTTAAGCCTTGTTTGTAATTACGCGTCTAGTGCTAACACGACGCTGGAAGGAAGTTATTCTATGGCACGCGCGGATAATTTTGATGCTAATTCAACGTTTCTTCCTTTAGGCTTGGATAATCTTTTGCAGGATATTTCTTTATCCTTTAAGCGTAAGTTAACCGATGATAAAACATTAGATTTAAAATATACTTTTTCACAGTATGATGAAGATTCTAACGGCGGAGTTGACGACTACGAAGCGCATATCATTTACGCGGGTTTAAACGTTGCTTTTTAACAGATAGCCGCAAGAGCCCCCCTAACTTAAATTCTAAAGAGCAGCATTAAAGGCAAAACGATGCTGCTTTTTTTCTTTTGGCGATCCCCGTTTCTAAAGATAAAAATCCGGCTGAATCCCCCCGTAAATCCTTTACTTTTGAAAGACAATAAAGTATAATTTAAGTGAAGACACAACTTAGTGAACCGTAGGTGAAACTAAGTTGTCTGTCTGAACTTATCCCACACCCAGATGCATCGCAGTAGCTCTGTTTAGTAACTGGGTGTGGGGTTAAATTCGCGCGGATAATTTATGGAGTTTCAAGAACTCCGTAAATTATGCGCTTACTTAATATGCCTACAAGAGATAATTTTTTAGTCGGCCAGATGCTTATTGATGAGGGGGTAATTACTCCTGAGCAGTTGGAGGCTGGCCTCGCCGAACAGAAGAAAACAGGCGAATTTATTTGTACAGCTTTAGTTAAGTTAGGCTTTGCCGCTGAAGAAATGGTATTTAATATTCTCTCCCGTCATTTAAATATCCCGTATATTAAATTAAAGAATAGGAATATAGAACCGTTGGTTATCCAAAAGGTGCCGGCTAAATTTTCCAGCCACTATAAAATTATACCGGTAGAATTTAAGGATAATACTTTAGTAATCGCAATGACCGATCCCTTGGAAATACAAACCTTAGACGATATAAGGCTGCTTTTAGGATTAGAGGTAAAAGGCGTATTAGCCAGCGAATTGGAGATTCTGGAAGCTATTCGTAAATATTACGGGGTGGGTGCTGAAACATTAGAAAAGATTATTGCCCGGAAATCCCATACGGAAGAATTAAAAACACACGCGGAAAAGGCTGAAGATCTGGAAGTTTTGGCTGAAGATGCCTCAATTATAAAATTCGTAAACCAGATATTATCCGAAGCTATTAAAGACCGCGCAACAGATATACATCTCGAGCCTTTTTCTGATGAGCTGCGGGTAAGGTTTAGGATTGATGGCGTGCTCTATGATATAAATATACCCGAGAGCATTAAATACTTTCATGCGGTAATTATTTCAAGGATTAAGATTATGGCGCATTTAAATATTGCCGAACGGCGTCTTCCGCAAGACGGCCGGATTAAAATAAAAGTTGTTAAAGAAGAGCTGGATCTGCGCGTGTCAACCCTTCCGACGGTTTTTGGCGAAGCATTGCATATCAGGGTTTTAAGCTCGCATTTTTTCCTTGAATTAGGAAAATTAGGCCTATCTTTGGGTAATCTTAAAATTATTGAAGAAGTAATAAAGAAGCCACACGGGGTTATATTTGTAACCGGGCCGACCGGTTCCGGAAAATCCACTACACTTTATGCGGCTTTATCTAGAATAAATTCCGCGGCCATTAAGATTATTACTATTGAGGATCCGGTGGAATACCAGCTAAGAGGAATAAATCAGATTCAGGTGGTTCCGCAAATCGGGTTTACTTTTTCCTCTGCCCTTCGCCATATGTTAAGGCATGACCCGGATGTAATGATGGTAGGAGAGGTAAGGGATTATGAGACTGCTGAAATTGCGATCCGCGCGGCATTAACGGGCCACCTTGTTTTTTCGACGCTGCATACCAATGACGCCGCGGGTGCGGTAACACGGCTGTTGGACATGGGAATTGAGCCGTTTTTGGTATCGTCTTCTTTAGAATGCCTTATTGCGCAGAGGCTGGTACGGTTAATTTGCCCGAAATGCAAAACAGCGATAAAGCTAAAACAGGAATTGGTAAAGCAGATTAAAAAGGATATTGAATTTGATCCAGGAAAAATAGAGTTTTACGAAGGAAAAGGATGCCAGGAATGCAGGTTTACCGGTTATCACGGAAGGACCGGGATACACGAAATCCTGATGGTGACGCAGCCGATTAGGGAATTAATTTTAAACCGCGCCTCAAGCCAACAGATAAAACAGAAGGCCGTATCTGAGGGTATGCGTACATTACGCCAAGACGGCCTGCGTAAAGCCTTAGAAGGTATTACGACATTTACTGAAGTTATACGCGTAACCCAGCAGGAAGAATTGCCTGAGGAATAACCCCGTTAGAGATAACGTTTTTTCTTGTAGTAAGCGGGGTTTGGTAATTACGGAAGCATAATTTTATCCGCAAGATTTGTAAAGAACGGATGCCCCGAAGCTTCGGGGCTATCTCTAACGGGGTAAATGCCTAAATTTAAGTATACTGCCAAAACTCAACCTGATAAAACCATCCAAGGCGATATCGAAGCAGAATCGGAGCAGGACGCTATAAATAAACTTACATTAATGGGGTATTTTCCGGTTTCTCTTAAAGTTGAAGATGCCGGTTTTTCAGCTGATGGAAATTTTCTTAAGCTCCGGAAGGTATCCAAAAAAGATACTTTTTTATTTACCCGTCAATTATCCACGCTTGTGGACTCAGGCGTTAACATCGTAAACAGCCTTAATATAATATTAAATCAGGTCTCCAGTAGGCAGCTAAAAGCAGTTATAGCCGGCTTAGTCGGTAAAGTAAAAGACGGCAGTTCTCTTTCTGAAGCGTTTAAAGGATACCCGCATATATTTTCCGGCTTCTATGCTGCGATGATACATTTAGGGGAAGTAGGCGGTAAGATAGGTGAAACCTTAAGCCGCTTGGCAGACTTCCTGGAAAAAGATGAAGAATTTAAAGATTCAATAAAGGCAAGCCTGACCTATCCTTTTTTTATCTTTGTAGTAAGCGTATTGACAGTGGTTGTCCTGCTTACTTTTGTTATTCCCCGCTTAGTCGCAATGTTTGAAGATATGGGACAGATGCTTCCGCTTGCGACGAAAATCTTAATTGATATTTCCGCCGCCTTACGCCTCTATTGGTGGCTTATTATCGCGTTTATATTTCTTTTTATATTTGCGCTAAACAGGCTATCTCAGAAGCCAAATGGCAAAATTATACTGGATAAATTTAAGCTTAAGCTATTTATTTTGGGTGGTATTGTTTTAAAAAGCGAGATCAGCCGTCTCGCACGCACATTATCACTCCTCTTATCCAGCGGCATGACCATTATTTATTCTCTTGATGTATCTGCCGCGGTTATAGAAAATCAAGTTTTAAGGATTGAATTAATTAAATTTAAAGACCAGATAGCAAGCGGCCTAAGTTTTTCAAAATGTTTAAGCGGTTCTAAATTATTTCCTGTATTCGTTACGGATATCGTAACTATCGGAGAAGAGACAGGTACGCTTGAGAAATCTTTATCGCGCATAGCAAATGATTACGAAAAGGAAGTTGACCGCACCTTGAAGGCGTTGACACGCCTCTTGGAGCCGGTAATTATTTTGGTGATGGGTTTAATCGTAAGCTTTATTGTTTTGGCGATGTTATTGCCGATATTTCAGATAAACCTTATAGTAAGATAGTTGGCCGGTTAACCTGTTGGCCGGTTGGCCAGTTTATGGAGGAATACGATGGAAATAAAAAAATTCGAAGACATAGAGGGATGGAAGAAGGCTTTTACGTTAATCGAACTAATGTTGGTAGTAATTATCATCGGTGTCTTGGCAGCCATGGTGATGCCGCGTTTAGTCGGCCGTTCTGAACAGGCAAGGGTTTCTGCGGCAAAAGCGGATGTTAGCGCGAATATTCCTTTAGCGCTAGATTTGTTTGAAATGGATAACGGCCGCTTCCCGTCAACCGAAGAAGGATTATCGGCACTGCGCACAAACCCCGGTTCGCTCTCTAACTGGAAAGGTCCTTATTTAAAAAAAGAACCTAAGGATCCCTGGGGTAAACAATACTTCTATAGATCTCCCGGTACACATAACAGCGATTATGATTTATACTCTGCCGGCTCAAACGGAACCGAGGGGGATAAAGATGACGTCGGGAACTGGTAATTGCGTTATGTATTATGGGTTGGGCGCTATGCGCTATGCGCTTTTGGCGCACGGCGCACGGCGCAAGACGCACAACGCTTTTACCTTTATCGAGCTTCTCTTTATTGTAATCATTGTCGGCATCCTTGCCACGGTTTCACTGCCGAATTTACGAAAAAACTCTAACAGCTTGCAATTAAATAGTTTCTCTCGGCAGCTTCAGGCAGTTATAAAATATCTGCATCAGCGATCCATCGTAGATGCTAAAGTTATCCGCTTAACCATAGATAATACGAATAAAGAATGTCGGGCTGAATACCAGGTAGTGGAAAAATACAGTTCTGAACAAAGGCTAGAGACTTACCGCATACCCGATGAAATAAAAATCGGCACAGCCGATACTATGGGGATTTTTTTTTATCCTGACGGAAGCATTTATCCCGAAGGGGAAAACAGCAATGTAACGCTGGAATTATCCAATACGGATAACCAGCGGATTATTTTAACCGGTAAAGGCGTATATGGCGGCGTTAAAGCCCAAGAGGCCGAGTAAGGCTTTTTCATTGTTAGAATTAATCATCGCGGTTACTATACTGGCGGCAGGGATAGTCGTAGTTTTGCAGGCGCTTTCATATTCCGCGCGCATGGCAGGATTATCCATAGATACGACATTCGCCGCATTGCTTGCTGCAGATAAAATGCAGGAATTAGATTTTAAGGAAAGCCAAGGAACCATAAGCGGGGATTCTTTGCAAGTTAAGGATAAAAACGGCAAATTTAACTGGGAATATGGCCTTAGCCTGGACACAAACTTAAACTTGTACAAGCTGGATTTTAACGTCACTTGGCAAAGAAGAGACAGGGAAGAAAAAATTAATCTGGCAAGTTACATAAGATGATAAAATCAAAGAAGGGGTTTAGCCTTGTTGAGCTGCTTGTTGCTGTTTCTTTGTTCGCGGTGGTAATGTTAAGTATCTATACTTCTTTCGGCGCGGGTATGTCTGGCTATAAAGACATTGAAGAGAATATTGAAATTTCACAGGCCGCAAGGCAGGTTTTAGAAAGAATGAATTTAGACTTAAGGAATGCTTTTAGTTATTCTGGCGCAGAAGCTAAGTTCAGCGGGACTAAGTCGGATATAAGTTTTTTAAGCCTGGTGGATAAATTTTATAATAATGGGATTACCCAAGATTATGCCATGATTTCGTATAGATTAGAAGGCGATAGGCTTATGCGGCTGTGTCGGCGGAATCAGGAGGCGCTTAAGGAAACTTCCGAGACAGAGGCTGAAGAAATAGCTTCCGGAGTAGAGGAAATATCTTTTGTTTACGGAAATATTCTTGCTATCGGGCAACCATTGGAGTGGAAGGATTCATGGGGGGGTGATCCGAAGGTGTTACCTGCGGCGGTAAAAATAAAATTAATTTTAAAGAATAAAATAAAACAGGAATTTGAGCGCACAGTGTATATTCCTTTGGCAATATATAAACCTTTGGCGGGTTAATGGAGAGGCGGGCGCAGGCGTTAATAATCATCCTCTGGATCCTTTTAATGCTGACGGTAATTACCGTCAGCATCGCCCACAGGGTTTCTTTTTCCTTAAGGCTGTGTTCTTATCAGAAAGGTCGCCTAAAAACTCTTTATCTGGCTAAAGCCGGCTTAAACCGTGCGATAAAAGAGATAGAGAAAGATGTCAATCTTTATGATACGCCTGACGAGCCATGGGCGGATAATGAAGAGGTATTTAAACAGATTGCGTTGTCCGATAATCAAGCTGAATTTGCCGCAGTGGGCTATACTATCGTTGATGAGAACAAAGAAGAAAGGCCTGTCTATGGCGCGCGTGATGAAGAAAGAAAAATAAATATAAACAAAGCTTCATACGAGCTGCTCGTTATACTTTTAGAAAAATGCGGAATTGAAGGGTCGGCAGATAAAGCAAATAACATGCTTATTTGGCGCGGCGATAAGCCGGATGATGATAAGATTTACGATGCTTTGGGTTATCCCTGTAAAGGCAGCCCTTTTAGCAATATAGAAGAAATTAAATTAGTAAAAGATATCAGCGAAGATGACTTTGTTAAGCTTAAGGAATATGTTACTATCTATAGCGATGACGATAAATTAAATGCCAATACTTCTCCTAAGGAGGTATTGGCTGTGTTCGCAGAGTCTTTGGCAGAAAACGAGGAACAAAAAAGTTACGCCGGTTTGATAGTTGACGATATAGTCGCGCAGAGGGAAGAAAAAGAATACTTTAAAAGCATAAGCGAAATTGACATAAGGGATGTGGAAGCCAGCTCATCCGCGGATGATGCCCTATACACCAATTTAAAAAACAAGCTTATTGTTAGGTCAAATAATTTTTTGATTGAAGCCACAGGCAATGCTGGTAAAATAAAAAATAAGATTACCGTTGTTTATAAGAGAAACGGCACATTACTATATTGGCATGAAGGATAACATGAAGGATAAGAAGAAAAATATATTATTCGCCTGTGAATTTACAGATGCTTCTTTGGGGATAGTAAAAGTATTCACAGGCAAAACGCGGGTGGTTGCGGGGTTATCTTTTGAGCCGATTAGCCCCGATTTAGATAATAAGCAATTAGCCCAAAAACTAAAAGAAGCGTTAAAAAAACATGGGTTTAATAATAACCGCTTAATTGTTTCTTTGGCGCGCGCTAAGGTGACTTCCCGTTACCTGAAAATACCTACACAGGCGCCTGACGAAATAGATAAAATCGTTACTTTACAGGCAGCACGCTACCTGCCATATCACTCTAATGAACTGGTTACAGCTTATCAGGTTATTTCATCCGACAAAGAAGGATGCTCGGAAATAAATTTAGTTATCGCGCATAAAGATATCATTGAGCGTTACCTTAGTATCTTGCGTGAGTTGAAAATAAGGGATTTTAGAATATTTTTAAGTTCCTATGGTATCTCTAACCTACACAGCTATATTTTACCCCAGGAACATAAAAGCGTAATGGTTGTTGAGTTCAGTCCGCTAAAAATTGAGGCTGCAGTTATCTGCGGCGATAAGCTTTTCTTTAGCCGTTCTTTTAAAATCGCGCCGCATTCGGAAAATTGGCAGGATTTATTTATTGAAGAGATTAAGAGGACCAAAAGCGCTTATTCAAAAGAAATATTAAACAGGGAAATAGAAAAAGTTGTTATTCTCAACGCGCTAAGCGAAGCAGGGCCTGTTGCGGAGGTTTTAGAGAGCCAAATAGGCCTGCCTGTTGAAATGCTGGCTTATTGGGAAAGGATCGCCACAAAAAAAGGGACAGTCTTAAAGGATATATTACAGCCAAATAATTCCTGTGCTTCGCTTATTGGGCTGGCCTTAAAAGAGATTCCGGAATCTTTGAATCTTCTCCCGCTGGATTTGAAAGAAGCTAATAAAAAAAGCGCCCGGCAGAATGAGCGTTGGCGGATGGCTTTATTTGCGTCTGTTGTGCTATTGATATTCGGCTTTGGCATAGACAGAAGCTTAGAAAATAAAGAGCTGTATATAGGGCAATTGAAAAAAGAATTAGAAAAGCTTGAAAAAGAGACAAAGCCGCTGGAAGAATTAGAAAAAAGAATTAACTTTATGGCGGACCGCATGCAGGGTAAGCTGTCAATTTTAGACATGTTTTATGAAGTACACCGGGTTATACCCCGTAAGGTATCTTTGGTTAATCTAAGCTATGAAGAGGATAGCCAGATGGTTGTAAGGGGGCAGGCTTTAGAGCGTGATGCCGTATATGGTTTTTTAGCGGAGATGGAGAAATCAGCCGTATTTAAAAATTTCAATATAAAATTAAGATATGATACGAGTAGAAAAGTGCAGGCAGGTGAAATAATAGATTTTGAGATAATCGGTTCAAAGAAATAGAAAAGGCGTAAATGATATGCTAAAGATATTAAACAAGCGAGAAAAGGTAATTTTAGGCTTAACCGGAGGCGTCATTGTCTTTAGCGTTATTTTCAATTTTTTTATTGCGCCTATTTTGTCCAGGAATGAAGAGTTGGGTGGGGAAATCAGGGTTGCCCGGGCAAGGCTAAAGAAGTCTTTATTGCTCCTAAAAGATAAGGACTATATTAAAAACAGGTATGCTAAGTTTTCTACCGTTGATAATATTTCCGGCAGGACTTGGGATACATCAGTAGGTGTCTTGTCGGAATTAGCGCATTTGGCAAATGGCGCCGATATCCGCATTATAGAAACAAGGCCTGAGGCGTCTAAGAAGACCGGTTTTTATAAAGAAGTCCTGATTGATTTACGCGCGGAAGGAACTGTAGAAAATTATTTAAAATTTATATATGCTGTTGAACATTCTCCTTATCTTTTACAGATTAAAAAGCTTCAGCTGACAGCCAAGCCAAATATTCAAGCCTTGGATGGCAGCTTCTCTATTTCACAATTTCTTATTTTAGAATAAGCCGCTATTCTTAAAATCCCTGCTTAAGTAAATGAAACCGTTTTCAAAGATACGCTGTTTTAGCCTTTAAAACAGTGTTTTATGAGGTATACTTCTATAATATAGAGAAGTATTTTAAATATTCGAAAAGGCAAACTAGGGGAAATCCTGGGACGCAAAGCTTTGAGTCTAAAGTAAGCCTAGCTTATTATGACAGCCAAGCTGCCGAAGATAATAAGTTAGGTATTTTTTTATCTAATTCTTAAGCAGTTTTCAAAAGCACTGAGCAAAGCGCTCAAGCCACGGAGTGCGGATGAAAGCAAAAGGGAAATTTTTATACTGTATTTTACGCCAAATCTTTATGCCTGTTCAGGCATAGGGATTTGGTTTTTATTTTGAGTAGAGAAGATGTTAACAAATAAGGGGAGTACAAATGAATTACAGGTTAATAGCTAGTATGGTTTTACTGGGATTATGGGTTATTGTTGTTCCGGTATGGGCAAAGAATAAGGTTCAGGAAGGTGATGCCTTTGTTGCTCCGGAAGATAAAAAAGAGGCAGAGATGGTTTTTTCTGAATTGCCTCAGGCAGAGCCCGCGCCTGTAATTGAAGAAGAAGAGACTAACAGCGTAATAATTAAGTTTGTCCAAGGAGCTGACCTGAATGAAGTGCTTAAAAAAGCTGAAATAGAGGCGGTAAATATAGAAGAAATTAAGATTTCCTTGCCTGTTTTGGATGAGGGAAAATTTAAAGAAGCAATAGCCAATATGAAAGCGTTGGGCCCTGAGCCAACTGATTTGTCTTTACCCAAATCAGGATTAGACGATAAGGGATCTAGTCAAACAAAAAGTCAATCTTCTTTAGAAAAAGATTCGGATGGCTGGTATTGGTTTTTAGGCAAAACTTATAAAGAGGTTAAGAAAGAGGAACAAAACGAAGATAAGAAAGAATTATTTAGTCTTTACCATAAAGTTACTCTTAAGGAAGGTTTAACCGCAGGCCAAGCAATGGCAAAATTACGCAATAATCCAAGCATAGAGTACGTTTTACCCGGCGTAATGGGTGAATAAGAATGTAGGAGGGTCAAATTAAAAAGAAAGGGGGCGAGTAGTAGATTAATAACTGTAATAGGCCACGTAAAACGTTGTTAATAGGGAGGAGGGCAAAATGAAGACAGGGTTAAAGGTTTTGTTAGGAGCAATGTTTATGTTATTGTACGTAACAAGTTTGTACGCTCAATCTCCACAACAGATTGTTGCGCTTGATCCGCTTTATTCTTATGAGATTGGAGCAGGGGACGTGTCTTTCATTTCTGTAGGCGCGAATTTTCTGTACCCTTTTGGGCCGTACGAACTTTCTGTATCTGGATTTCCCGGTCAGGTAAATATAACAGAAAAAGCGGCTTATAGAATAGCTGGGTTTATTGATACTCGGCAGTTACCGCCAGGCGATAATTATCTCACTGTTGTTGCGTTAGATCTTGGCAGTGGCGCAAGAGCTCAAGGCACTATCAGAATAAGGGTAATGGGAGGCGGTCCCACCAATAAACCGGTTATTTTTGATCCCATTGAGCAGGTAAAGAAACTTAGGGTGGGTGTCTGGTATAGCCTTGCCATAGGAGCTGTTGATGAAGACGGGGAGCCGTTAGTTTTAAACGTTACTGGTGCCGCAGCCAACGGATTAGGTTATGCTAAGTTTACTAAGACCGAAGATATAGCAGGAAGGATAGGCGGTGTGCTTGTTTTGCAGATGGCAAAACCCGGAGAACTAAAGATTGTTTTATCCGCACGGGATAAGAGATCTCCGTATCCAAGCAACAATTCAGTAGCCGACTTACACTTTATTGTAGAGTAAATTCTATTTGGCTAACAAAACGGTATGGAGCAAGAAGAGATGAGAGTTATCTTTCCTGCTCCGTGCCGCTAAAGAGAAGTTCGGTTTTTCTATATTGAAAAAGGGAAAATGCCGTAGTAAGTGCAGAGTGAAATATCGTCGGCGGAAATAATCTTTATATGGAGTATATGTTTATATATGAAAATTCCTCTCAGCAAAATCCTGCCAAGACTATCCCTTAAAATACCTTTCTAAAATAATAATTAAACCAGATTAGATTTTCTCTGATAATTTTTGTTATGTTTTGAGAAATTTACTTGACAAAAATGTTAAAAGTGATATGCTCTCTAAGTAGAGAGTGTATTGGGTAAACGACATAACTTTACACTTTGAGCAATGCTTAAAATGTAAAGTTATTTATAGATGATGTATAGAAGATGGGAGAAGGGGGAGGGGTATTTCTAACATATACTTAATCAAAGACTTAGCACGAATATCCGGTTATTCAATTCATACGCTTAAATATTATCTTAAAATTGGCTTATTTAGAGAAGCGAGTCGCAGTCCCGAGACTCGCTTTCGTTATTTTAATGATGTTAATGTCGAACAGTTAAAAAAGATCCGCGCCTTACGCAAACAAGGCGTGTCTATAAAAAATATAAAAGAGAATTTATCAGTGTAATCTGTGATTTTTCCTCCGGAGGCGGATCCGCCTTTGGCGGAAATCAGTGCAATCAGTATCCATGAGTTATTATAAAGCATTAGGTTTAGAAAAAGAGCCGTTTTCTACCAGCCCTGACCCGGAATTCTTCTATCATTCTAATAGCCATAATACTGCGCTTAAACGTTTAGAGATTGCCGTGAGGCTGAGGCGCGGCTTATGCCTTATCTTAGGCGATGTAGGCACCGGAAAGACTACGCTTTCGCGTACTCTTCTACAGGTTTTTAAGGACGAGAGCGACTTTATTTTTCATATGATTTTAGACCCCAGCTTTAAATCTGAATTCCAGTTTCTTTTGTATCTGGTAAAGATGTTTGGGATAGAGCCGCCGTTTCGCTCAACTCTGGATTTTAAGGAAGCGCTGGAAAAATATTTATTCCAGAAGGGCGCAGAGGAGAACAAAACTATTATTTTATTAATTGATGAAGGCCAGAAAATAACGCAGGAGAATTTAGAAGTCCTGAGGATGCTGCTAAATTACGAAACTAATGAATATAAACTGCTGCAGTTGGTAATCCTGTCACAGGTGGAAGTCTTGCCGCGCATAAAACGTATCCGAAATTTTATGGACCGGGTTGCTTTAAAATACACTATAAATCCTCTTGATGAGATGGAAACCAAAGAGATGATAGAATTCAGGCTAATACAGGCGGGTTATCATAATCAGCGCATCTTATTTACAAATGAGGCAATAAGGTTGATTTATCAGCATACGCAAGGTTATCCTCGTAAAATCTCTATGCTTTGCCATGATGCCTTGGAGGCATTAGTGATGCGGGATGCTTTAGTGGTTGATAAAGATATTATCGGTAGTTTAATTTCACAGCGGCAGTTATATGAGCCTAATTCTTACAATCAGGAATTCGGTGAACCTCGAATATTATGATACAAATTAAAGCAGTATTAGTAGCCTAAACGAGAAAGGAATTATATTGTGAAGGATAATGTTACGCCCGAAGAAAAGCTGCTTCGGTTAATCCGGAAAGATAAAAAAGAGATTGACGCAGCAAGTAAAAATATCCCCAAGAATAATCCCGGGCGTAAAACCGTAATTAGTTTTTCCGCTACCTCTTTAATCCGCAAGCTCCCTTTTTTTCTGGCGCCGAAAAAAATAATTTTAGCGGCATTTTTGGCTGCATGTCTTTATTTAACCGCTAATTTAATCTATCCCGTCACGGGTTTTAGGAAAAATAATATACCGCAAATAACAGAGGGGAAAAATATCGAGCCAACGCCTGAGCCATCTGAGCCGATAGAAGAGCCGAAGCCTTTTGAGTTTTACTTAGGCGGTATTAAAGAGCGCAACATATTCGTTAATATGGGCGGGCAGGCTGCTTCTAAGCCGCAAAGCGGCGTAAATATGGATTTGACTAAAGATATAAGCCTTGTTGGTATCATATCAGGCGATGATCCGCAGGCAGTGATTGAGGACAAAAAGTCACAGAAGACATACTATCTAAGCAAGGGGCAGTTTATCGGTGAAATGCAGATAGAGGATATCCAGGAAGGCAAAATTATTATAAAATACAGAGGCGAGAACTTTGAGCTGCATCTTTAATCGCCCCGGCGGTTACATTGGGGTCTCCGGAGGTAAAATGAAAAATAAATCTAAAATTAGAAACTCGAAATTACAAATTAAAAATTCAAAACAAAGGTCTTGTTATTCTATATTTATATTTATATTTTTCTCGTTTTCCGCTTTAAATCTCTTAGCGCAGGAGGAGCCGGAATTTTTCTCTGATGAAAATATTCCGGCAGAGTTAACAGAGGTTTTGCCTCCCGAAGCGCAGGAAAATCTTCAACCTGCGGAAAATATTGAAGCCAAGACAGAGAAGCTCATGCCAGAACCAATTCAACCTATTGAACCTGGCAGCCCTAGTATAATTAAAACAGCCGGGCAAAAAATCTCTCTGGATATAAAAGGAATGGATATCGTTGATGTTTTGAAAATGCTGGCCCAGCGTTCGGGATTAAATATCGTCGTAGGTAAAAACGTCACCGGCAGGGTTACCTTGTTTCTAAAGGATGTGAATGTATGGGATGCTTTTGAGATAGCGCTTTCGGCCAATGACTTGGCTTATGAAAAAAAAGGCGGAATAATCAACGTGATGACCCAGAGAGATTATGAGTTGCAGTACGGTGAGCGCCAGGAGGATAAAAAACAAGTAAAAGTTATCGCTTTAAGATATGCCAGGGCAGCAGATTTATCCCGCGCATTGACTCAGATAAAAACTAATATCGGAAAAATTGTAGTTGATGAGGCCTCTAATACCGTTGTCCTGATAGATACTCCTGTGAAAATAAAGGAATTGGAGGATTTTATCAAAGAAACAGATTTGGCTATACAGACACGGGTATTCAGCCTACAGTACGCGCAGGCAGATAAACTAAGCGCCAAAATTCAGGAGGCGGTTACCAAGGGAGTCGGCTCCGTAAAAATAGATGAGCGCACCAATAAGATTGTGGTTACGGATTATCCGGAAAAATTAAGCGAGATTGCCGGTATAATCCGCGAGTTTGACGAGAAAACGCCGCAGGTATTAATTGACGCGCAGATTATCGAAATCAGGCCTTCTGATAAGTTTGAATCAGGCGTAGATTGGGACTACTGGATTAAGAAGAATTTTAGGCTCGCCGTTTCAGCTCCCGTGGCGGGTGTAGCTAATAAGCTTAGCATAGGTACGGCTAGCGGCGGAACCGTCCCCACTGAAGAGGGCGAGTATAAGGGCATCATAGATTTATTGCGCACTATCGGCGATACAAAAATATTATCCAGCCCGCGGATTATCGCGATAAACAATCAGGAAGCGAGAATATTGGTAGGGACAAAAGAGCCATATGCTACGCAGACCACAGTAACTGGCGAAGGCGGTACAGTTACTACTGCTGAGACGATAAATTTTGTAGAGGTAGGCATAAAACTTTTTGTAACGCCTACTATTAATCAGGATAATTTTGTGACCATGAAGATAAAGCCGGAAGTAAGTTCCGCGGCAGAAAAATATACGACTTCTAAAGGCGAGAGGATACCCATTGTTTCTACTTCTGAAGCGGAAACATCAGTTATGGTTAAAGACGGTATTACCATAATTATCGGCGGTTTAATGAAAGAAGAAAAATCTAAAATAATAAAAAAAGTGCCTGTCTTAGGCGATATCCCTTTATTGAAGTTTTTCTTTCAAAGTAAAAGCGATGAATTAAAAAAGACAGAGTTAGTTATATTATTGACGCCGCATATTATTTCCGGGGCTTCTGCTTATACGGAATTCTCTGAAATTAAGCCCTTAGATGGCGCCCGATTCAAAATGGAAAGGGGGGAGATTGTAGCAGAAAAAATGTCTACTCTGGAAGAAAAAGAAGAAATAGCTTCTCCCCAGGAAGAAATCCTTGATTATTACGCCGTAATCAATAAAAAAATTAAGCAGCTTAGCCGCCTGAATTTTCCTCAGAGTAAAAAAGGTAAAGTAGATTTGGTTTTTGTTATTTCTTCCGGAGGTTTTCTCGTGGGGGAGCCGGAGGTTATTAATGCGGCTAATGAGAGTTTAGCTTCTTTTGCGATCAAAGCGGTAAAAGACGCTTCGCCATTTCCGGAGTTCCCGGTATTTTTTAAAAAAGATCAGGAGAAATTCAGGGTCAGCCTTTCTTATGAATAAATAGGTTTACGGTTAAATTTTTTTATACTTTGTCTTGTTATAATAAAAGTAGGGATTTCATGAAAGAGAAGGCAGGCGCGGCCATCCTTGCCGGTGGAAGAGGCAGAAGGTTAATTCCCCATAAAGGATTCTTAAAACTGGGTGATAAAACGATAATTGAAAGAGAGATAGATGTATTAGGCACTATATTTTCCGAAATAATTATTATTGCCAATCATCCCGAATATTATAAAGGGTTTAAGCTCAAGGTATTTTCAGATGTAATTTTAAATAAAGGGGCGTTAGGAGGGATTTATTCGGCGTTGAAGTATTCAAAAACCCGCTATAATTTTATAACGGGCTCAGATATGCCGTACCCGAATGCCGCGCTCATAAAATACATGGAGGGCTTTTTAAGAAATTATGACGTGGTAGTGCCTGAGTTATCCGGGCATCTTGAGCCTCTTTACGCCTTCTATTCCAAGGAGTGCATTCCAGCAATAGAAAATCAGTTCCGTAAAAACGATTTAAGAATCCAGAATTTTTTTTCTTTAGTTAAAGCAAAGATAGTTAATCAAAAAAAGGTGTTGGAATTTGACCCGCAAGGGTTAGCTTTTGTTAATATAAATACTCCGGAGGATTACCATTTTCACACCCCCGTAGCGCGAAGGGGATAGAATGCGTTATTTAATTGATAATTTCGGACGAAAGATTGATTACCTGCGTATTTCAGTAACTGAGGCCTGTAATTTAAGTTGCCTTTATTGTAAACCCGAAGATAACTTTATTCATAAGGGAAGTAGTGAGTTGCTGAGTTTTGAAGAAATACTAAGGGTTATTAACGCCGCCTGTTCATTGGGAATAACCAAGGTACGCCTTACCGGGGGAGAGCCTTTAGCCCGCGAGAATCTTTTTTTTCTGATTTCTTCTATTTTAGAAATCCCGCAGGTGAGAGATTTTTCCCTGACCACCAACGGCGTATTGCTTAAAGATTACGTGCCTAAACTGAAGTCCAAGGGTTTAAAAAGGATAAATGTTAGTTTAGATACCTTAAGTAGTGATAAATTCAAATATATTACCCGTACTGATTATTTCAATGATGTAATAAGCGGCATAGAGGCATCTTTAGCGGCCGGGCTTTTAGTTAAATTGAATGTGGTGGTAATGAAAGGGATAAACGATAACGAGATTTTTAATTTTGTACGGTTTGCTCAGGCGAAAAAGATAATTCTCCGTTTTATTGAGCTTATGCCTTTAGGCAGGGCAGGTTTCGGCATGGCGGGTGAGCCGGACAGGAATTTATTTTTTGATAACCTTAAATATGTGCCTAATTTTGAAGTCAGGAAGCGGTTGGAATATTTAGGTAAAGTTACGCCGTGTTACGGCTTTGCTTCTGGCCCGGCAGCCTATTATAGGATAGCAGGTTTTTCTCATCTAATAGGTTTTATCAGCGCGATGAGCGAGAAGTTTTGTTATAATTGTAACCGTTTGCGTTTATCCGGTGACGGCGCAATTTTACCTTGTTTGGGAAGTAGCTTTAGGGTTGATTTAAAGGCGGCTTTGCGCAAAGGCGCAGGCGATAAAGAAATTGCCGGTTTAATTACTAAGGCGGTAAGGTTTAAACCTATGGAACATTCCCTGAGAGAAGAAGATAAATTACCTTATTGCGCGATGTCAGAAGTGGGAGGTTAGCTATTCTTAGGGTTGCAATATTGACAATTAGCGACAGCTGTTTTAAGGGGTTGCGTAAAGACCAGTCCGGGCCGGCAATAAAAAAAATAATTGAAGAAGCTCTTCAAGCCGATATTGCAGGCTACGATATCGTTGCCGATGAAAAATCGCGGATTAAGAATAAATTAGTTTATTACGCCGATAAATTAAGAGTGAATTTAGTTTTGACTACGGGAGGCACGGGTTTGTCTTTGCGGGATGTAACACCGGAGGCCACAAGGGAAGTTGTGGAAAGGGAAGTCCCGGGGATAGCCGAATTCATCCGGGCAGACGGGTTAAAGAAAACCAAGCGGGCGTTACTTTCTCGTTCAATAGCTGGTTTGCGCGGTGAGACTTTAATTGTTAATTTACCCGGTAGCTTAAAAGGTGCTAGCGAATCCCTGGAGGCAATATTAGATATCCTTCCGCACGCTTTTGATATACTGGCAGGCAAGGGGCATTAAAAAGATTTTCTTTGAAAAAACAACATAATGATTTATACTATTTATAGATAATTTACCCAAAACAACTTGCATCGGCTTTGCTTATGTAAGTTAGGGGCTCATTAAAATGATAAAAAGAAAAATTTTAGTAGTTGATGATACTCCGGAGGCGCGCGCGAGCATAGAGCGTGTTTTAGTAAAGGCCGGTTACGAAGTGGCCTTGTCTGGTTCCGGGCGGGAGGCGCTATATATTTTAAAGCAGAGGAAGATAGACTGCATACTGCTTGATCATCTTATGCCCGAGATGAGCGGCTTAGAGGTGATACGCATTATTAAAAGTGATCCCGAATTAAAAATTATCCCCGTGATTATGTTGACTGCTGTAGATACAGAAGACGCTATCATCGCCGGTTTAAACGCGGGAGCCGATGATTACGTAGTTAAGATTTCTAACCCAAGCATAATCGTTGCCCGGGTTGAGGCAATGCTGCGCCTAGGAAGATTGCAGAGAGAATTGTATGAAAAAAGTATCTTGTGCGAACATGCAAATACCGACCTGCGTAAATTGGATGCGCTTAAATCGGAATTTATTGCTGTGGTATCGCATGAATTACGTACTCCCCTATCTATTACCAAGGAGGGCTTGAATCTTATTTTGGATGAGGTAACAGGAAAACTGAATCAGCAACAGAAAGAATTACTTGAGGTAGCTAAAAATAATATTGAGCGTTTAGGCAGGATTATCGGCGATATTTTGGATATATCTAAGATTGAAGCAGGAAAATTACCGTTACATAAGAGTATCGTGGATGCAAGCCAGATACTGCATGATTTGTTTGTTTTTCATAAGGATACCGCTGAACAGAAGGGCGTAAAGTTTAATCTGGAAGCGCCGTTGCATAGGATTCCTATCTATTTAGACCGCGAGAGGATTATTCAGGTTTTGGTAAATTTAATCTCAAATGCCATTAAATTTACCAAAGAAGGAGGGAGCATTAAGGTTAAATTAACGGAAGACGAAAGAGAATTGGTTTTTAGCGTAGAGGATACCGGTATTGGGATTGCAGAGTCTGATATGGGGAAGATATTTGATAAATTCCAGCAGTTTTCCGATGCCCAGGGCATGGGGCAAAAGGGTACAGGGCTAGGGCTTTCTATCGCCAAGAAAATAGTAGAAATACACAAAGGAAGAATTTGGTTTTATTCAAAGTTGGGCGAAGGCTCGGAATTCAGCTTTAGCCTGCCTAAATACTCTCAGGAAGATATGCTTAAGGAGCATATCAAGGAGGGCATAGAGGATGCGAAAGGGAAGCTGTCTAAGTTTACGGTTATAGACATAGAGATATCCCCCGGCGTAAATAGCGAGTTTCTTGAAGGATTGCAGGCTTGTGTAAATGGAATTATGCGCCGTCCCATAGACAGCACTTTAGTATATAAAGATCATCTGCTCATTTTTCTTGGCGATACAAGCAAAGAAAATGCTCAGGCGGTCAAAAGAAGGGTAATGGAAGCGTGTTCCCATTTTAGTTATTCCGGGATCGATCCTAAGAAAAAAAATAATTTTAATGCCATGGTTATAAATTATCCGGATGACGTTTTATCGGAAAAGGACTTTATCAATAAAATAGTGTAGGGATATTTTAGAGAGGTTTTTCGCAGCTATCTGTAAAATTTTAAGTCAGGGGGAAAGATGCCAGAAAAAAAACGCGTTCTTATTGTTGAAGACGAAAAAGATATGGTTAGCGTATTGAAGATAAGGCTTACAAGTATAGGCTATGATATTTTTTCCGCTTATGACGGCCAGGAAGGATTGAGCTTGGCTCAAAAACATAACCCGGATTTGATAATCTTAGACCTTATGCTTCCAAAGCTTGACGGTTATAAAGTTTGCCGCATGCTTAAGTTTGATGATAAGTATAAAAATATCCCCATTATCATTTATACTGCCCGCAGCCAAGAATCCGACAGGCGCTTGGCGGATGAATGCGGCGCTGATGCTTTTATTCCGAAAACATTAGGGCAAGAAGTGCTTGTAGATAAAATTAAGAAATTGATATCTCCCGCTCAATAGATCGTTTATAGCCTTCTAGGAAATAAATTGGTTAAAAGAAAGATTATAATTCCCTTCGGATTAACTCTGATATTTCTTGTGTTGTCCGCGTTAGCTGCTTTAGGGATATGCGCGGAAGAGAAACAAGTTAGAAAAGTTACCCTTGATCCATATTTAGGCCAAAGGTTTTATGAGTCAACTAAGCTTATACCGGACCAGGAAAGATCTTCCCCCCTTGCCACTTACCGTAAACCCGAACTATATAAACTCTATCCGCAGGCCAAAAAAATAAGCCTGCCGCCTGCTGATTTTAATGGCATAAGTTTAGAAGAAACAATTAAAAAAAGGCGCTCTAAGCGGCAGGATGATGTATTTTCTGATAAACCTGTTAGTTTAAAGGAGCTTTCACAGCTTTTGTTTTCTGCAAGCGGTATTACCGGAAGCAATCGCGGCTTAGAATTACGCGCTTCGCCTTCTGCCGGTGCGCTATACCCGATAGAAATTTACTTAATGGCCAATAATGTTTTAGGCTTGGATGAAGGGGTTTATCACTATTCTGTCAGCGGCCATAATTTAGAGTTGCTTAAGGCGGGGGATTTCCGCGATAGAATTGCGCATGCCGTGATGAATCAACCGGGTGTAAAAGAATCAGCGGTGGTTTTTATATTTAGCGCAATCCCCGGCAGGACTACTAGCAAATATGATTTACGCGGCTGGCGCTATGTATATATGGAGGTGGGTTATGTCAGCGAAAATATATATTTAGAGGCAACGTCATTAGGCTTATCTACGACCGCGATGAGCGCTTTCTATGATGACGAATTAAATAACTTATTGGATTTAAACGGCAAAGATGAAATGGCCTTGCATGTCCAAATATTAGGGAGGAAGAATGAATAAAGTTAAAGTGATTTTAATGTTTTGTAGTATTTTTTTAACCTGTTTAGCTCGATTTTCTTTAGCGGATAATACCCTTTGGGTTATCGATAGGGCCTCTAATGAATTAATCAGGCTTTCAGAAGACAATCCTTCAGAGCGCGCGACGACAGCCGGTTTTAATGCCGCAAAATCATTAATTATTAACAAAAATGACGCCTCTGTCTGGATTGCGGATACTTTTAATAATAGGGTTATGCAGATTTCTAGCGACGGTAAGACAAAATTATATATAATAGATGATGAAATAGGAAAACCGTTTCATATAGCTATTTCTAGCACACACCGAGTCCTTTGGATTGCTAATTCTTCAACCGGAGAAGTAACCAAGTTTTCTCTTAACGAAATGAAGGAAATAGGCCGGATTGGAGGCTTCAGTAATCCTCATGATATAGTAATCAGCCCTTACGACGATTCAGTCTGGGTTAGCGACAGCGATACAGGAGAGATTGTGAGGCTGTTTTATGACGGCAGTATTTTAAGCAGGGCTAAATTCAAAGGCTTTAAACCGGATCACCTGACTATAAATCCTAATGACGGCACCTGTTGGGTGACTACGCATAGTAAACTTATCGCCAGAATATCCTCGGACGGAAAAAAGGTTTTAAGCAAGTTAAGCGGTTTCGGCCTGCCCTTTATGATAATTACAGACCGCGAGGATGGTTCCTCTTGGGTTTCAGACCCGGAAAAAGGCGAATTAATAAAAGTTTCTCCCGAAGGAAAAATTATTAAAATCGTTGATTCTTTTAACCATTGTTTCGGCCTGAGCGAGATAAATCTTAAGGATAAGGCGTTCTGGACAGCTGATGCTGGAAGCGGCGAGATAATAAGAGTGAGCAGCGAAGGAAAAATATTGGCCCGCATAGGCGGATTTCGCGAGCCGTTTATGATAGCAGCGGAGAAATAAAATTAAATCCCAAATCCCAAATCCCAAATCCCAATACCCATTTTGTCATTTGTCATTTGTCATTTGGATTTTATTTGTCGTATGTCTTCTGTCATTTGTCATTTGCGCAAAAAAATCTTTTGCGCAGGATTGCCTCTGGGTGGTTGACCAGCACGCCGAAGCAAACGCGGTTATAAAATTATCGCAAGACGGCAGTAAAGAATTATTGAGAATATCCGGGTTTAATGTCCCCACATTTCTTGATATAGATGCCGCCAATAAAACTCTCTGGATTACGGATACGGCTAATAATAGGGTTGTGCAGTATTCAGAAAGCGGAGAAAAGTTATATGAGATAAAATTGGCAGGTAGGCCGTATCATTTGGTAATTTGCCAAAAACACCGTGGGCTCTGGGTAGTTGATTCCGACAACGGTGAAATTATAAAATTTTCGCTGGATTCGAAAAAAGAATTATTACGGGTAAAGGGTTTTATTAATCCCCATGATATAATTATTAGCTCTTATGATAATTCAATCTGGGTTAGCGATGAAAAGGGCCAGGCAATAGCACGAATGGACCACGCGGGTAAAATTTTAGGCCGGATAAGGCGCAATTTTCTCCAACCAAAACATCTGGCAATTAATCCTAACGACGGCTCCTGCTGGATTACGAATGGAGACAATCACTATCTAGTTAAGCTTTCTTTTGATTTAAAAGAAGTTCTGGCAAAGTTAGACGGTTTTGGCACAACCTATATGGTAACGATAGGTCCTAAAGACGGAAGCGTGTGGGTTAGCGATTTAGAAAAAGGGGAAATTACTAAAATTTCGGCTGAGGGTAAAATTATCAAAAAAGTTGGCGGTTTTGACCGTTGCCGGGGGTTTTCGCCTGTTGATACAGATGGCACATTTTGGTTGGGCAATTGGGGTAAAGGTGAAATAATAAAGCTCAATACGGACGGCGAGATACTGGCGCGCATCGGCGGTTTTAAGTGGCCGCGGCTGGTGGTAGTAGAAAAAAATCAAAAATGAAAAATGAAAAATTTCCGCCGAAGGCGGATCCGCCTCTGGCGGAAAAAATTAAGTTTGCCTTTTTCGCTATAATACTTCCCTTTTGTTTATTAGTTTCAAAAAGCGCGTCTGCTGAAACTATCTGGGTGACGGATCGGGGCGCTAAACAACTGATACGGGTTGATTCGCAAGGCGGGAAGAAAATAATCGACTTAAAAGATTTTGCTAGTCCGATAATCGTGGAAGTTGATCAGCGCGACGGTTCTGTTTGGGTTAATGATATGACTGAGCCGTTTAATAATCAGCTGGTAAAGCTTTCTAAAGACGGAGAAGAGTTGTTTAGGTTAAAAGGTTTTGTAGTTTTGGGCGATGCTGCTATTGATCCTCGCGACGGTTCTTATTATGCCGCAGAACGCATGACTGGTGAAGTGGTAAAGGTTTCAAGCGATGGAAAAGAATTATTCAGGATTAAAAATCTTTCCCCTATTGAAGATTTAGAAGGTATGGGGTGTCTTAA
>JAUXSB010000069.1 GCA_030681595.1 Candidatus Omnitrophota bacterium | reverse complement strand
CGTGATCATGGTGGAGGTGCTGGGCTTCTCGTCGATGACGCTGCTGCCCGTGTTCGCGAAGGACGTGTTCGAATCCGGCCCCGATGCCTACGGGCTCATGAGCGCGGTCCGATCGGTGGGCTCGGTGCTGGGCCTGGTCGTGCTCATCCGACTGGGCGCCCGATTCACCAATGGGCCGACCCTGATGATCTTCTCCGCGCTGATGGGGGTGGCGCTCATCGTGTTCGCGGTCTCGCCGTGGTTCTTCCTGGCGCTCGTGCCGCTGGCGATGTTCGGCGCGGCGGCCGCGTGCATGGATTCCCTGTCCCAGTCGCTGATGCAGCGTGCCACCCCCGATGCCGAGCGCGGCGCCGCGATGGGCCTCTGGACGTTCGCCATCGGCTGCGGTCCGATCGGGCACCTGGCGATCGGCGCCCTGGCCGGGGCGTTCGGCGCGGTGGCGACGCAGCTCGTCTTCGGCGGCCTGCTCGTCGCGTTCAGCCTCGCGATGCTGTTCGTGCCCCGGATCCGGGAGCTGCGGTAGACGGGTTCCCATCCGCTCCATCCGGACGCATACTCACGCTCTCGTCGCAGGAGGGTGGGCCATGTCCCCGTCTCACTTCTTGATGGCCGTGGCCGCGTCCGCGCTTCTCGTCCTCACGAGCGGGGGAGGCGCCGCGACCCGTGGCTCGGAGCCGGCGGACGACCTTGTGATCGCGCTCCTCGCCGCCACGGATCTGCCGGCCGATCTGCAACCCAGCGGTGTCACGCACGATCCCACCTTCGACATCGATGAGGCGAGCTTCGTCGCGGCGGGTGGCGTGGACCGGGTCCAGCAGGTGTGGCAGGCGGCGGAGGTTCTGCGGACCAGCCGGATCGTCGTCGTGTTCGACTTCCGGATGCTGTTCCCGACCGTGGAGGCTGCCCAGTCCTACCTGGACGCCGCCGAACCGATCCTGTCCGAGACGGTCACGGGCATCCAGCTCCAGGCTGACACGCCCACGATCGGCGAGTCGTCCCGCCACTATGCCGGGTCACTCACGCAGGGTGCCCTCACCGTCGACGTCCAGAACATGCTGTTCCGCGTCGGTCCCATGGTCGCCAAGGTCTTCGTGACCGGGTTCGGCACCACGCTCGACGACCTCATGCCGATCGCGATGGCGGCCGG
>JAUXSB010000065.1 GCA_030681595.1 Candidatus Omnitrophota bacterium | reverse complement strand
CTAACAAAGGAGAATTAATTGCGCTTTCTGCCGCCAGAACTGCGCGATTTTCTCCTGCTCTTTTGCCTACGCCGAATAAAGCCTGACCAGAATTTTTCATAATAGATAGAACCGATGCAAAATCAATATTTATAATTCCGGGCACTAAAATCAAATCAGTAATTGCCAGCACAGCTTCCCTTAAAACATCGTCGCAAATTGAAAACGCATTTGAGACCGTGGTTTTTTCATCAATAATTTTTAAAAGTTTATCGTTGGAAATAACCAATAAAGAATCAACTTTCCCTTTTAAGTTTTTCAGGGCCTCTTCTGCCACTTTTTTTCTTTCCTCACCCTCAAAGAAAAAAGGAGTTGTGACCACTGCTATAGTTAAAATGCCAAGACCTTTTGAAATCTCGGCAATAATCGGCGCGGCTCCAGATCCCGTGCCTCCGCCAAGTCCACAAGTCACAAAAACCATATCTGCCCAACCCGCATCGCTACGCCCGCTCGCATCGTTACGCGAAGCGTTACGGGCGAGCGAAGCGTTGCTGGCGGGCCCTTTTAAATTTTCTAAAATTTCTTGTTTAGATTCTTCTGCTGACTTTCTGCCCAAATCTACGTTCATACCAGTCCCAAGGCCCTTTGTAATGTCTTTTCCTATTAAGAGCTTTTTGTCTGCTTTTGAGAAATACAAAGCCTGCGCGTCTGTATTTACTGCCAACAATTCGACTTCTTGCATTTCTAATTTTGCCTGCCTGCGCAGGCAGGCCATTCTCGAAACTGTATTAGATCCTGAGCCGCCCACTCCTATAACTTTAATTTTTGGTTGCATAGAAACTTCAACCCTTTTATGGAATGAAGTTCTTAAACCATCTTCTAAATCCAGAACCCCACCCCTTGGTAAGTCCTAATATACCATCTTTGCCGCCAGAATCAACCCCCTCTAATGCTAAACCCGCTACCGTAGCCAAAGAAGGATCGTCTTGCAAACCTATAATGCCTTTTGGCGTTCCTATTTCGCAAGAAAGTTTTAATGTATCTTTTGTAAGCTCTCTTATTTTTGGAATTTTAGCTCCGCCTCCTGTCAAAACAATCCCGCCGGGCAACAACTCCTGCCTACCAATTTTTTTTAATTCTTTTTGAACTAAGTCTAAAATTTCAGAAACTCTCGGCTCAATAATATCTATTAAATTTTTCTTTGTGAAACTAAGCGAATCTGATTTATCAAAAACTTCTATTTTCTTTTTTGATTGATCTGATTTATCTGTTTTTGCAAACATACAAGTGCCGTGCTGTTTTTTAATTGACTCTGCAATTGCCACTTCTGTTTTTAAACCTATGGCAATATCGTTTGTAATGTTAGCGGACCCAATTGGAAAAACAGCCAAATGCATCAACTCTCCCTCTTCAAAAACTGCCAATGATGTTGTGGCAGCTCCAATATCAATTAAAGCAACTCCTAATTCTTTTTGTTGCGGAGTTAAAACGGCATTGGCTGCCGCCAAAGGAGAAGGAATTACATCGTTTATTTGCAACTTTGCGCTTAAAACAGCTTGAGTAAGTTTTATAAAATAAGGAGAAAAAACACAAAGCAACAAAACTTTTGCCTCTAACCTAACACCGGTCAAGTCTTCCGGCTGTTTTATTC
>JAUXSB010000060.1 GCA_030681595.1 Candidatus Omnitrophota bacterium | reverse complement strand
AGATACAGGGAATTGACTTTGAACGGTTTTTTTTGCTGAAAGCAAAAGCCTCGGAGGTCGATTCGACCGAGAATGAGTGAAAAGTTAATTCCCTGTTATCTTTTATCATGGGGTTCCTATTTCAACTTTTCTCTGCCACCCCTGCTTCTCCAAATGTCGCCATTTCCTTATAAATCTTAAGCCCTGCCTCAATAATCATCATTGCCAGCGCGGCGCCTGTTCCCTCGCCAAGCCTTAAATCAAGGTCAAGAATTGGCCGTAAACCGATTTTATCGAGCATTGCCTTATGCCCTATCTCAACTGAATTATGCGCTGCGAACATGTAATCCTTAACTTTGGGTTCAATGCAATAGGCGATTAATGCGCCTGCAGTTGATATGAATCCGTCAATCACAACCGGAATCCTGTTTGATGCTGCGCCGAGTATCAACCCTGCAATGCCGCCAATCTCTGCGCCGCCGACCTTTGAAAGCACATCTATCGCATCCTCAGAATTCGGCTTGTTTAAATTAATGCCTTTTTCAATGACTTTAATTTTCCTTTGTAATGATTCATCAGTTATCCCTGTGCCTTTGCCTGTGACCTCTGAGACAGGCCTGCCTGTAAGCACTGCGGCAATGGCGCTTGACGGCGTTGTATTGCCAATGCCCATATCGCCTGTGCCCAATATCTTGTAGCCTTTCTTTGCATATCCATTAGCAAGCTCAATCCCTGTCTCAATGCATCTGACAGCGTTATCCCTTGTCATGGCAGGCCCTTTTGTGAAGTTTTTTGTGCCGTTTATAACCTTTAAATTTATAAGCCCATCAAGTTCTCTGAAATCATGGTCCACGCCTATATCCACAACGACAACATCAGCGCCTGCGTGCCGCGCAAGCACATTTATCCCTGCGCCGCCTCTTAGAAAATTAAACACCATCTGCTGTGTTACTTCTTTTGGATATGCCGAGACCCCTTCTTCGGTTACGCCGTGGTCGCCGGCAAAGGTAAAGATAACTTTTTTACCAAGTATCGGTTTTTTATTTTCTGTCATGGCTACAAACATTCTTGCAAACTCCTCAAGCCTTCCGAGACTTCCGGGA
>JAUXSB010000058.1 GCA_030681595.1 Candidatus Omnitrophota bacterium | reverse complement strand
AGAATAAGGAAACGGTCGGCACGATCACGTTCGTCTACGATCATCACGTGCGCGATCTCACAAGCAAGCTCACCGATATTCAGCACGACTATCACGGAAAGATTTTATCCGGGATGCATGTGCATCTGGATCACGACCATTGCCTGGAAGTGCTGGTCGTGAAGGGGAAAGGCTCGGAAATCAGGAAGATCGCCGACGCGTTGGTGAGCGTGAAAGGCGTGAAGCACGGCAAGTTGACCATGACCACAACGGGAAAGAGCCTGGGTTGAGCGTCGCGTGATTTCCAGGAATGTTCTCGTCGCGGTATGCTGTTGGACAGCGCTTGCCCTCCCTCCGGTGCATGCGCATGATCCCGATTCCCCGGAGCTCGAAATCCCGGAAGTCTCGGTGATCGGCGAGCGGCCGGTGGCGGCCTCCTCTCAGCAATTTATTCCCGACAAAGAATATCTTCTTCAGCCGCAGGGCCGCCCGGCTCAGGTGTTGCGGTTGATTCCAGGATTTCTCGCGGTCGAACATTCCGGCGGAGCGGGGAAGGCGGATCAATACTTTCTGCGCGGGTTCGATGCCGATCATGGGACCGATGTCGCATTCTTTGCCGACGGGATGCCGATCAATCTGCGCTCGCATGGCCATGGCCAGGGGTACACCGACCTCAATTTCATCATTCCTGAAACCATTGAAGGCCTGGACGTCAACAAGGGGGCCTATCTTCCCGAATATGGCGACTTTGCGACGGCGGGGGCCGTGAACTTTCGCACCCGCGATGTGGTCAAGGAAGGAGTGGTGCAGTCGGCAGGCGGACAGTTCGGTACCACTCGCAATCTCCTGATGTTCTCGCCGACGACAGAGAAGGTTCGCACGCTCATTGCTGCGGAAGGCTATTACACCAACGGCCCGTTCCAGAGCGACAACCGCTATTTCCGTGCCAACCTCTTCGGGAAGCTGACGACGAATCTCAGCGGGCGGGATGAACTGAGCATCACCGGGACGTTTCACAAGGCGCAGTGGAATGCCTCCGGTGAAATTC
>JAUXSB010000022.1 GCA_030681595.1 Candidatus Omnitrophota bacterium | reverse complement strand
GCCAAACAGTGGCGCGAACAAAACCCAATTGCTCAAGGCAACATACGCGACCACGCCACGGTTGAGCAACTGGTGGTGCTCTCTAACCTCGAAAGCATCAACGCCGAACTCATCCGTCAAGGCATGGGGCAAGTGGATCGTCTCAAGGCATTGAATGCCACCGCCATCCACCAGATGCGGTCTTTGCTGGCCAGCCCCGCAGCCAAAAAGTTGAAATAGTGAGCCATCAAACGGCGGCCATTGCCATGGACCGGCACAGCCTGCGGCCTCCACGATACCCGGGGCGATTCATCCCGCCCTTGCCATTCGGGCGCAAGCAGCTATTTATTTTGTAGCAACTCATTTGTAATAGCCCGGTGAATACCGTACTTGACGAAGTTGGCGATCAGAGTTTGATTTGGTCGAGCCGCAGCTGAGCGTCAAACGGATCAAACGCGCTGGGGTCGAACGCACCCCCACACCACTGAAGCATGGTCTGATGGTCTGGGTTTGCGGAGTCCCGAATGGCATCGAGGAACTCTGAATAACCTGGTGTTCCACCAACGTCTTCCGGCGGGCATGCGTTTCTTCCGGTGATACACATCGCTGTGTCCAGCGGCACGCCCAGGTCGACGATGCGTTCGAACTTGATCTTGTGCTCCCAGTAGTCCCCATAGTCGTAGACCCAGGTGAACGAATTGGAACCGCCCATGGCCTTGATCAGGGATACGCGGGACTCATCTTCTACGCCGGGCTCCATTTCGACTTGCGCCTCCCCATACATCGCGTCCGCAAAGATGAATTCGTGCAAATGCCCACCTTGCCAGCCCATGGCCGCCAGCAATATTTGATGGAGCTTGGAGAGTTTGATGGTGCCCGGCACAGCAATGCGACGCCACACGGCCGGCTTTACGCCCTTGAGTTCGACTCGCAGTTGATACGACTGCGTTGACTTCGAACGAGCTTTTGCTGGGAGCTTAAAGAGTTGCGCGGTCATGCGAGCAATTCTCGCATCGGCGCCATCACCATGGCAATCGCCGAAGGCTTTCAGGCGGCCAGCGGCCATGGCGCCGGCTCGGCGACGCCTCGCGCCAGATGCGGTGCCACAGCCCATGGCAACAGTTCATCGATTCGGTTGATGGGATGCTCTGCAATGCGCTCCAGCACATAACGCAAATAGGCTTGCGGGTTGATGCCGCACAACTTGGCGGTGCCAATAAGCGTGTAGACCACCGCCGCCGTGTGCCCCCCGCCATCAGAGCCAAAGTGCAGATAGTTCTTTCTGCCAATGGCAACGCCTCTGAGGGCGCGCTCGGCAATATTGTTGTCCGCCTCAATGCGCCCGTCATCCAGGAAACGCGTCAGCGCCCGCCAGTTGCTCAGGCTGTACCCAATGGCTAGCGCCATGGGCGATTTGGCCGATATCTGGCCCAGCGCGGCGTGCAACCACACGTGCATTTCCTCCAGCACCGGGCGCGTTCGCAATTGCCGCTGACTTCGTCGCAACTCTGCACTGTGCCCTCGGACCTCGGATTCCACCGCATAAATTTTGGCAATCCTTTGCAAGGCCTGATGCGCCAAGGTTCCAGGCAAAAGGTCCTGCTGCTTGTGGATTTCGAAGTATTTTCGTCGCGCGTGCGCCCAGCATGCAGCTTCCAAGACGCTGCCGTCATTAAAGATCGCGTTGTAGCCTGCGAAGGCATCAACCTGCAAGACACCACTGAACTTGCCCAAGTGCTGCCTGGGATGTTCGCCCCGGCGGTCTTCAGAATACTGGAACCATACCGCTGGGTGTGCGCTGTCGCCCCAGCTGCGGTCATCGCGCACATACGCCCAGATCCGCCCAAGGTGGGCCTTGCCTTTGCCAGCGCCCAGCGCACGTGTGGGCGTGTCATCGCTGTGGACCTTGTATGCCTGCAGCGCATAGCGGCCAATCGCTTGGGCCAAGGGCGTCAGCAGCGCGGCCCCGCTGCCCATCCAGCCACCCATGGTGGAGGCTGCGATGACGACGTCTTCGCGCGCGCAAATCTGGCTTTGCCGATACAAGGGGCAGTGGTCGGCGTATTTGCTCACCATCACGTGGGCAATCAAGCCGGCACCAGCCATGCAGCGATCAATCGGGCGACTCGGCGCCAGCGCCTGTGTCACCGTGTGGCATTGGGTGCAGGCAAACTTCGGGCGCAGGTGGCGAATGACCTTGAAGCTGCCCGGCTCGTAGTCCAGTACCTCGGATACGTCTTGCCCAATTTGCTGCAGACCCGTGCCGCATGCGCCGCATTTGCAATCGGCGGCGCAGGCGCTGTGAACCACATCTTCGCGGGGGAGGTGCTCAGGCAATCCGCTTTGCTGTGGATTCGCAGATTTGTTGCGGCGCTTCTTGCGTTCGCCTTCAAGGTCAGAAACATTGCTGCCTTTGGCATCACCCACCGCGTCAAGCGGTGTACCCAGGGGCATCAGCGGCGCCAGTGCCGCACTCAGCAGTTCCAGTTGAGTTTGGGCGGCGTCCATCTTCTCGCTGGAGCGGCCGTAGCGCATGCGTTTCAAGTGCGTGAGTTCGATCTTGAGCTTCTCGATGGTCAGGCGCAGCGCCCTGATCGTGGCGTCGCGCTGCGTGACATCGTCTGTCAGCATCTCGACGGTTTTTGGCAGCGCCTGGGAACTCATAGGACGCTACTTTGCCAGTGAATTTACCAATGGAAAAGAGGACTTTCACTGTCAACCGAATGCCCATTCCTGCCGAGTAAAAGACCTACGCCGCAAGCGTTGGTTGCCAGGTGCGAACGGGCATTCTCCAGTCAATTCCTTCGAGCAACATCGACAGCTGCGCCGGGGTCAACGAGACCGAACCGGATTCGGCCTGCGGCCAGATGAAGCGGCCCTTCTCCAGTCGTTTGGCAAACAGGCACATGCCCTGTCCATCCCACCACAGCAGCTTGATGATGTCGCCGCGCCTGCCCCGAAACACAAAAACGTGGCCGCTAAATGGTTCCTGCTCCAACGCGCTTTGTGCAAGGGTTGCCAGGCCATCAAATCCCCTGCGCATGTCCGTCCGTCCGGCGGCAAGCCATATCCGCGTGCCCGAGGGCAAACCAATCATGCCGTCTCCCGAAGTGCCATCAGGACGCTGCGCACACTGGCAGGATCGATGCGGCCTCGCAGCACCACGCGAGCACCGCCAATCTCGATCTCGATGACGCCCTCCTTGACAACCGTAGCGTGCCCGCCAGGCGCAGCGGCTAGACGCGATTCTTGAGGATCAACGGTTACCGGCAGGAGCACAGTTTGGCGGACAGTCCCTGCAGGACGTTTGTGCTCGCGCTTGGCGCGTCTCCACTTGAATACCAAGTTGGCATTGACGCCGTGCTCCAGAGCAACGCCGGCCACGGATGCGCCGGGTTGCTCAATCAGTTCCAGGAGCTTGCGTTTAAAGGCGGCGCTATGCCTGCGCTTTGTGGTGATGACGGGGGATGAATTCGACTCTTGCATGGTGTCCACTTAACCGGGCTGAGTGCACACCACCAATGGAGTGCAACTGCCGCGATCTTGTGCGCCACTTCAGATTCCAGCAAGAACGGTATTCGCCGGGCTATTACTCAGGTCGATACTTTAACTCGATACCTTAGCGACGTACGCCATGCTTTTAGTTGGATGGCCCCGCTTCATGCTGGTGGATGAATTGGCAGTGCCGCCATCTCGTCTCAGTCACTAAAGACTCTATCACCGATCCTTTTTACTCCCCCTGACGAAGTAAGCTCAGTCAGCAGCTCATTCAGCCAGACGTTAGAAGGAACCGATTCAAAAAACCTCATATGAATCTGCATTACATATGGCGTCTCCGCTGCCCATCGAAGTAGTTCTTCAACCGACAGGTTCTGTTTTTCCAGAAGCTTAAATTTAATCAAAACCTTGGCGGCATGACGCGCGTGCTTGATCGGGCTTCGAACAAAATAATCCAGGCGGCCGCGCGCTCGGGCTAGAACTTCAGCGGAATACATGAATACCGCCCCGTGCCCCGGAATTACGATATCCGGATTCAATGTGGCGATCATGTCTAGCGTTGCGGCCACTTCTGCAAAAGCATTACTACCCTCAAGTTCCGGAAATACGACCCCGAAACCGTTTTCCCACAATGCATCTGCAGTAATCAGAATTTTCTCGGC
>JAUXSB010000019.1 GCA_030681595.1 Candidatus Omnitrophota bacterium | reverse complement strand
AGACAGTTCGACGCCATTCTTGAAGCGCTTACCGATGCGCTGGTCGTAGCCGCCGGGCAGGCGCTCGATCACCTCGTCGGCCTGGCTGCGCGACGCCGCCCGCGCGACCCGGACCTGGTCGTCGCGCGCGTCGATACGGCCCACGGCAACGTTGTCGCCGGCGCTGAAATTGTAGCGCACGAAATCCTGGAAGATGACGCCCATGCTGCCGCGCAGCGCCTCCAGGTCGTAGTCGCGCAGGTCGCGGCCATCGAGCAGGATGCGGCCTTCGTCCGGGTCGTAGAGCCGCGTCAGCAGCTTCACCAGCGTCGTCTTGCCGGCGCCGTTCTCGCCCACCAGGGCCACCACTTCGCCCACCTTCAAAGTGAAGCTGAGGTTGCGAACCGCCCAGCGATCGGCGCCGGGATAGATGAAACCGACATTGTCGAAAGCGAAACCGTCGCGGATCGGCGACGGGAACGGCAGGGCATTCGCCGGCGAGAGGATTTCCGGCTTCATGTCGAAGAAGGAGAAGAGATCGTTGAAATAGAGCGCCTGCGCTGCCGTCGAGGATATACCCGTCAGCAGCGATTCGAGCAGGCTGCGCAGGCGCAGGAAGGAGCCCGCCAGGAACGTGAGGTCGCCGATCGAGAATTCGCCCGCGAGCGTGCGCCAGACAATATAGGCATAGGCCGCATAGTAGCCGGCCGTGCCGATGGCGGTGAACAGCCCGCCCCAGCCGGCCCGCCGCAGGGCCAATCGGCGGTTGGCCTCGTAGAAGTCGGCGGCGAGGCGGCGGTAGCGGTCGATCAGGAAGGAATGCAGGCCGAAGATTTTTACTTCCTTGGCGGTCTCGACGCTGGCCGCCGTCTGCCGCACATAGTCGAGCTCGCGGCGCTCCGGCGTCCGGCCAAAATCGAGCGTATAGGTCCGCGCATTGAAATGCGCCTCGCCCATGAAGCCCGGCACGAGGGCCACCGCCAGCAGCAGGATCAGCCACGGCGAGTAGAACATCAGGCCCGCCGCGAAGCTGGTGACTGTCACGATGTTCTGCGCCTGCGTGAAAAGCTGTCCCAGCAACGTCATCCGCCCGCTGGTCTGCCGCCGCGCCCGTTCGAGCTGGTCCTGGAACTCGGCGTCCTCGAAATCCTCGAGATCGAGCGTCGCGGCGTGCTCCATGAGGCGCACGCTCGAGCGGTTGGTCACCTTCTCCGCCAGCAGGCCATCGAGCAGGGCGACGACGCGCGCCAGGCCGTCCGACAGCACGGCCAGCGCGAACTCCGCCAGCAGCAGGATGCCAAGCCACCTGAGATGGCCGCTCTCCATCCAGCCCTGCCAGGTCACCGGTCGGTCGGGCAACTGCAGCAACATGACCACGTCGTCGATGATGAGCTTGCCGATGTAGAGGCTGACCACCGGCAGCAGCGCGCGCAGGACGCGCAGCACCAGCAATCCCATCGTCAGCGACGGGCTGGTCTGCCAGACCATGGCCATGAAGGGCCGCAGCGTCTTCAGGGCGCCGAAGCGCTCGCGGAAGGTGCGTGGATTGGGGATGGTGCGGGAGTCGCTCATTGGCCCATGCAATGGCCCGATAGAGCTACTTCATCCCCGGCATTTTGATGGCGGAATTCCGCCGCTCCGGCATCGGGTCCTCGAACGACCGCGGATAGCGGTGCGGCTGCTTGGAAACCTTGTCGAGTTTTTCGAGGACCGCATCCGGTAGCCTCCAGCCCCCTGCCCCAAGGGTCTCCCTGAGCTGCTCGGCGTTTCGCGCGCCCACGATGGCGCTGGTCATGAAAGGCTGGTCCATCACCCAGCGCAGCGCGGTCTGTGCCGGCGACTTGCCGACTTCCTTGGCCGTATCGAGCAACGTCTGAAGGATCTCGGCGTGGTTGGGCGCAAAGAACCTGTTCTGGAAGCCCCAGCCCTCGGCCGAGCGCGTGCCCTGAACCTTCAGGCTGCCCGGCGTGTACTTGCCGGCGAGGTAGCCTGACGCCATCGGCGACCAGGCCACGACGCCCAACCCCTTGAGCTGGCACACCGGCACGATCTCCTCGTCGATATCGCGCACGACCAGACTGTATTGCGGCTGGTAGGCCGAGAAGCTCGCCCAGCCCCTGGTCTCGCTCAGCCACAGCGACTCCATCAGGCGCCAAGCCTCGAAGTTCGAGCAGCCGGTGTAGAGGATCTTGCCC
>JAUXSB010000052.1 GCA_030681595.1 Candidatus Omnitrophota bacterium | reverse complement strand
GCAGGCACATTCTTCGCGAGCGCAATCACTGGAAGCGGAGTCCTGATGCCGGCTACGACATCCTCACCTTGAGCATTCATCAAACACTCGCCGAAAAAATGCTTGTCACCGGTTGCCGGATTGCGGGTGAAGGCCACACCGGTTCCGCTCGTCTCCCCCATGTTGCCGAACACCATGGCCACCACATTAATGGCCGTGCCCCACGAGTCTGGAATACCATAGAGGCGACGATAGGTAACGGCCCGTGCGCCGAACCAGGACGAAAAGACCGCGTTAACAGCTAAGCCAAGCTGCTCAAGCGGCTCATCGGGGAACTCTTTCTTGGTTTCTTCCTTGATGAGCGCCTTGAAGCTGGCGACTAATTCTCTGAGATGCCGTGCATCGAGATGGGTCTCATGCGTCACACCCACCTCAGCCTTCTTCTGCTTGAGGATCGCTTCGAAATGTTCGCGTGGTACGCCCATGACGATACTGCCGTACATAGACACAAATCGCCGATAGCTGTCCTGGGCGAAACGATCGTTGCGTGTTTTTGCCGCCAGTCCCTCGACCGTCTTGGTCGTCAGACCCACATTCAGCACCGTGTCCATCATGCCTGGCATTGAGGCCCTGGCACCGGATCGAACCGAGACTAGCAAGGGTCGCTCAGGATCGCCGAACCCCATGCCCATCGACCGTTCGACCCGCTTGAGCGATTTCAGTGCGGCCTCCCACATGTCGGGAGGATATTGTTTCCCGTTCTTGTAATATTCAACGCACGCTTCCGTGGAAATCGTGAAGCCTGGTGGAACGGAGATGCCGAGATTCGTCATTTCAGCAAGCCCGGCCCCCTTCCCGCCGAGGAGTTCTTTCATATTGGAGGTGCCTTCGGCTTTGCCGTCACCAAAATAGTACACGTATTTCTTTGCCACGCTGCCCTCTCCTTCACGCTCAGTTCAATGGACGAGTGCTGCCCCATGCCCGACAATGGATTCAAGACGCTGCCGATACCGGCTAACTAGATACCATTTCGCCACCAACCCACAGGCAATAACAACCACGACAAACAGCATCAATATGAGTAGCCGATAGTCGGCGTGCCCCCCCCGATCCACATAATACTGCCCGTCCGGCCCATGCCGCAGTATAATTTCTTGTTGAATCTGATGTGTCTTGCCGGACGGATCGGACAGCTGGATCCACTCCGAGCAGAACGGCACCGGGTCCGCCGCTCCCGTAACAGATTGCCAGCCAAGCCGAAGACAAATATCCTGTTTGGAGTTGAAAACATCGGGGGTTGCTGCCAGCTCATCGAGATTAATCCCACTGGTCCACAGCCCAACCAGCACAATGGCGTTGCAGAGGACGATCATGGCGAGAGACACCACCCTGGCGAACCGCTGGACCAGCGCTTGCCGCGACTCGGTATCGTCGGCCGCTGTGGTCTCGACATCCATAGGGGGATGTTGCGCCATGATTACATATCCTGCCTAACTCCCTTGTACCACAATCTGCGAAAAGTCCGCGAATGAGTTAAAGAAGTCATCCACTTCTTGGAGCAACGACAACCGATTACTCCGGACAGCCTGATCCTCGGCATTGACCATGACTGCCGCAAAGAACGCATCGATGGCAGGCTTCAAACGCACCAG
>JAUXSB010000051.1 GCA_030681595.1 Candidatus Omnitrophota bacterium | reverse complement strand
AGGTTCTTTCCGTTCATCCCGTACCCGGAGATGATCACGTGGTTCTCGATCCGCGCCGCGCCGGCGGACTCCTCCGCGGGCTCCTCCGGCTCGGGACCCCGGACCAGGCGGCGAACGAAGAACCTCCCGGCCCATGGAGCCGAACGCATCAGGAACGGGGCCGCCACCATCGTCAGGATCGCGGTGGCGAGAAGATACTGGTAGGCCTCGGTGCCCACCAGTCCGTCGCGGAATCCCTCGGACATGAGGAGGAACGAGAACTCCCCGATCTGCGCCAGGCCGAGCGCGCCGATCACCGAAACGCGCCACGGATATTTCAGCATCCGGATCGCCGCGCCCGCGCAGACCGCCTTCAACACCACGACCGCGAGGGATACGAAAAGGATCATCGGGAGGTGCCGCGCGAGGAACGGAAGGTCGAGCAGCATGCCGATGGAGATGAAGAACACGCCGTTGAAGACGTCCCGGAAGGGGAAGATCTGGGCGGCGATCTCGTGGACGTACTCCGACTCGGAGATCACCATTCCCGCGAGGAACGCCCCCATCGCCAGGGAGAGCCCCCACCACCGGGCGACCCACGCCGTCCCGAGGATGAGGCACATCACCGTCGTCGCCAGGATTTCCCGGCTGTTCAGCCGGATGACTTCCTTGAGGAGGAGCGGGATCACGAAACGCGACGCCAGCAGGATGACGCCGACGCCCACGCCCGCCTTGGCCAGCGTGAACGCCACGGTGGAGATCTGCGCCGTCTCCCATTGCCGGAACGAGGGGATGAGCAGCATCATCGGGATCACGGCCATGTCCTGGAACAGGAGGATTCCGATCGAAATCTTCCCGTGTCCGCTGTCGAGCTGCATCCTGTCGGCGTACACCTTCAGGACGATCGCCGTGCTCGAAAGGGACAGGACGAACCCGACGAAGGTCGCCTGCGGAAGGTCGAACCCCGCGATCGAAAGAACGGCCATGGTGAGCAGGATCGTCGCCGAGAGCTGGACCCCCCCGCCTTGCAGGATGCGGAGACGCATCTTTCCCAGGTTCGCGAGGGAGATCTCCAACCCGACG
>JAUXSB010000050.1 GCA_030681595.1 Candidatus Omnitrophota bacterium | reverse complement strand
AGGTTCTTTCGTCGCCCGTACCAAAGCACGTAGAGGACGAAGAGCGAGGCCTGCATCAGGCCGGGGATCACACCAGCCAGGAAGAGGCGCGGCACCGACTCGTCGGCAATGATGGCGTAGAGGATCAGCGGCAGGCTGGGAGGGATCAGGATGCCGAGTGTGCCGGAGGCGGCGGTGACGCCCAGGGAAAAGGGCCGGTCGTATTTGCGCTCGATCATTGCCGGGATCAGGATCGTTCCCATGGCGAGGGCAGTCGCCACGCTCGACCCGCAGATCGCGGCGAACATGGCGCAGGCCATCACGCAGACGACACCCAGGCCGCCACGAACATTGCCGACCCAGGCCGCGGCTACATCGACAAGCGCCTTGGCAATTCCGCCGCGCTGCATGAACGATGCGGCCATGACGAAGAATGGGACAGCCAGCAGCGTGGTCGAGTTGAGCTCGTCCAGCATCTTCTGGGCGATGCCAACCAAGGGCTTGCCTTCGATCGCGAACATCGTGCCAGCGGAGGCGCCCAGCACCAGCCAGATCGGCAGGCCCATGCCGAGCAGGATGAAGAAGATGGCGGCAAAGAGCTTGGTCATCGGCTACTCGTGTCCCGAATGTACTTCCATGGTCGCCGGATCGAACGCGAAGCAGAATTGCCAAAGGCGTCGTGCGTAGCGCATCGACATGAGTGCGGCAGCGAACGGCAGTGACGCGTAGTAGACCCACAGCGGGAAGCCGAGCGCGGTGTTGCTGCGCTCTCCGAGATCGAAGGAGTCCGCGGTGACCAGCCAGCCATACCAGGTCAAGGCAATGCAGAACCCGAGCGCGATCCCGCAATTGGCGATCTCGACCCAGCGCTGGCGTTCAGGGCGCATCATGCGCAGCAGAAGGTCGGCGCGCACGTGCCCGTCCTCCCTGACGAGCAGGCTTGCGGTCAGGAAGGCTGACCAGATGATGATGTAAACCGTGAGCTCCTCGGCCATCGAGAAGTCGATGGCGGAGGTGAGGTAGCGGCCGACGATCTGGGTCAGATAGACGACGAGTCCGAGCGCACCAAGCAACCCGATCAGCCAGCGTTCAAGCTTGTCCCATGCGTCGAGCATGCGAGCCCCTGAC
>JAUXSB010000068.1 GCA_030681595.1 Candidatus Omnitrophota bacterium | reverse complement strand
ATGTAGAGCGAGCCGTGCGCGAAGTTGGTGATGTTCAACACGCCGAAGATCAACGTCACGCCCGATGCGATCAGGAACAGCAGCATGCCGATAATCATGCCGCTGGTGAGCTGGGTCACGACGCAGGACCCGGTTCCCAGGCAACGCACCAACGCTTCAAGATCCACGGGCTATCTTTCTCCAGCCAAGCCCGACCGCGGGTGGCGAATTCCAGCGCACTTTCAGGATCAGGCGTAGCCCTGCTTCTTCTTCCACTGCTTCTCGAGCTCGAGGATCGGTTCCCACGGTGAACTCTTGAAGTCGCTGATGTAGGGATCCTTCGACTGCGACAGGCCATAGCCGATGATGTAGTTGATTACCGTGTTGTCCTCGGCGCGCATGGTGATCGTGCCGTCCATGCCCCAGGGCGACTTGATCTTCATACCCTTGATCGCTGCCGCCAGCTTCTTGCCGTCCGTGTCGCCATTGGTCGCCTTGAGTGCCTCGACCAGGAAAGTGGCCGCCGTGGCATTCTCCCACGACCAGTTGGTCGGCTTGTGCTTGTAGTTTTTCACATAGGCCTGATACCAGTCCTCGTTCTCCTTGGTCGGCGGCACCGTGCGATTGTAGCGGCCGCCGGAATAGACACCGCTGGGGAACTGCTTGACCTCGTCGACCACGCCGTAGTCGCCGAGATTGACCATGAAGGAGGCCTGCTTGTCGAACAGGCCGTAGAGGTTGCCCTGGTCGATGAAGGCCGACAGGTCGCCGCCCCACAGCGCCGAGTACATGGCGTCCGCCTTGGAGTTGAGAACCTTGGTCACGACCTCGGTATAGTCGGGCTGGAACAGCTTGGGCCACGCCTCCTCGACCACCTGGATCGAGCCCTCGAAATGCTTGGCGTATTCCATGAATTCGGCGGTGTTGGAGCGGCCGTAGGCGTAATCCGGCGAGCAGGTGACCCATTTCTTCAGGCCCTTGGCCTTGGCGATCTTCGCGGCATAGTCGCCGCCACCGATGGCGTCATGGATGCCTTGCCGGGCGGTACGGAACGCCGTCGGAACGTGAAGCTTCGGGTCGGCCGTCAGCGAGGAGGTCTCGGAGTTCGTGTGCAGGCACAGCACGCCGATCTCGCGGATCACTTCATGAACCGCGAAGGCGCCGCTCGACGCTTCGGCATCGATGATGATCTGGCAGCGATCGTTGTTGATCAGGTCGCGCGTGACCTTGGCGGCCTCCTGCGGCGCACCCTTTGAATCGCGCACGACCAGCTCGATCTTGCGGCCGTTGATGCCGCCGGCCTCGTTGACCTTGTCGAACACGGAACGGAGACCGGCGACGCTGGTCTGGCCGACGAGCGCGACGCGGCCCGATTGGATGGTCGGCACGCCGATCTTGATCGTGCCGCTCTGGCCCTTGACGATTGCCGGCATGCCGATGACGCCGGCGGCCGCCGTGGCACCCGCGGCTTTCAGCAGGCGGCGACGACCGACCGATCGAGAAGTGATCGCTGTCATGATTCTCTCCCGCTTTGATGCCGCCCCGATCCGGTAACGACGTTTCCACCCATGGCTTCCAGATTTGCGACCGGTTCGCCCAAGTCTATGGACAATAGGTCGGCGCGGTCAATCGAGCGGGAGCCGAGGCGTTCGCACCTCGATAGTGGCCGCCGGCTAGAGCACGTTCGATGAAATCGACTCGGAGTCTTCCGGACCGCGCGTCTGAGCTTTATCCGACATTCCCCGGATGAACCCGTGGAACGGCGCAAAACCTATCATTCTGCCGGGTTGCGGGGAAGCCATGGTCAGCCGGCACCGTTTTCCCGGCGCTCCTGCCGCGTTCACCGTCCAAGACAGCGCCTGATCCATCGATTCGGCTCTTTTTCTCGCCATTCGCGGACACGATCCTTGGCTGGTATCGCAAGCTCGTCGCCGGCAAATTCGATGGCTCGAAGGCCCGGCGATATCCGGGCAGGCCCCGGATCAAGCGGGAGGTCGAGGAGCTGATCATCAGCATGGCCAGTGAGAACCGGGATTGGGGTTATGACCGGATCGCGGGGGCGTTGGGCAATTTGGGACACGAGATATCAGATCAAACGGTTGGCAATGTGTTGCGGCGCCACGGCCTGCCGCCGGCGCCGGAGCGCAAGCGCACGACCACGTGGGCGGCTTTCGTTCGGACTCACCTGGCGCTGTTGGCGGGAACCGACTTCTTCACCGCCGAGGTGCTGACGCTGCGCGGGCTGGTGACCTACTACGTGCTGTTTTTCATACATCTCGAGAGCCGGCAGGTGAATATCGCCGGGATCACCGTTCATCCGAATGAGGCGTGGATGAAGCAAATCGCCCGGACCGCGACCATGGAGGACTGCGGCGCGCTGCGGGATTGCAGATACCTCCTGCACGACCGCGACACCAAGTTCACGCGGTCGTTTCGGGCCATCCTTGTGTCAGGTCGGGTTAAGCCGCTCGCGCTACCTGCACGCAGCCCGAACCTGAATGCCTACGCAGAGCGCTGAGTCAGATCGGTCAAGGAGGAGTGCCTGTCGAAGGTGATCCTGTTCGGCGAGCGCTCCTTGCGGCGGGCGCTGAGCGAGTATGTCGAACATTTCCATGCCGAGCGAAATCACCAGGGCAAGGGCAACATCCTGCTGTTTCCTCGCACCACGGATCGGCACCGCGAGGGGCCGGTGCAGTGTCGCGAGCGGTTGGGCGGGCTTCTACGCTACTATCATCGTGAGGCGGCGTGATGGTTCGTCGGTCGGGCCAATACTTTGACCATACGGCCATCGGAGGTGAATACCTGAATGCTCGAAGCCCCCGCACTGCGCGGGCTTCTTCTTTGGGGATTGCAAGCGTCCTGATGGGCAAAGTCTTGCCTTAGATGGGCAATAAGTTGCACCCGGCCGTGAACGCTTGTGCAACCGCTACCGGAGGCTGGCATGGCAAAGAAGGAGCTCGACCTTACCGACGTAGATGCGCACACCACGCCAATGGGGCCTCTTCTGAGCCAACTCAGTACAAAATGCACTTTTCGTACTGAGTGGTCCAATTAGACTTCAGCGTCCCGGATGCCAGCCTGCCGCGGCAGCAAAGCGGGCGAAAAACTGGTCGTCGTAAGCCTGCTCGGGGTCGTCGCGCACCATCCGGTCCATCAGCTCAGCGTCCGATCCGACCAGAATGCGCCACCTTTCCGCTTTGACGCCTTCCAAGATTGCCGTCGCCGCTTCGGACGCGCTGGTCGGTGCATCTGCCAGGAAACGCTGGGCGCGTTCGGCGAGCATGGCCTTGATCTCCTCGTCCGACAGTGCCGAGGCGTCCTTGCCCATCGAGCTGAGCCGCGCTCGTGCTTGAGCGATTTGCCGACTATTGAGCTCATCCGATTCGGTGCTGGTCTGGACCTTGAGCGAGTTGGTGCGAAAGCCGGTGCCGATATGTCCGGGCATGACAACCGAGACCTTAATGTGCGGTGCATTTAGCCGAAGATCGGTCATCAGGGCCTCGCTGAAACCTTTCACTGCGAACTTCGCCGCCGAATAGGCCGTGTGCGGCGCGCTGGGGCCGATCGAGGCCCAGAAACCGTTCATGCTGCTGGTGTTGACGATATGCCCTTCGTCGGCCACTTGCAGCAGGGGAAGGAAAGCGCGGGTGGTAAGGTAGACGCCGCCCCAGCAGATATTGAACGTGCGCTCCCACTCGTCACGGCCGTTCGCGATCATGCTGCCGCCGCCGCCGATCCCGGCATTGTTGAACAGCAGATGGATGCGGTCGGTCGCATGCTGCTGTGCGGCTTCGTCGCGAAAGCGCATCACGTCTTCTTCCTTGGAGACGTCGGCGAGATGCGCGCTGACGCGCAGGCCTTGCGGCAGCCCTGTCGCCTCGCATAGTCGGCGGGTCTCGGCCATGCTCCGCATCGAGACGTCGCACATGGCGACATGGCAGCCCTCGGCCACCAGCAGGCGTACCAGCTCGCGTCCCATTCCCGAGCCGCCACCGGTGACGACAGCAATTCTGCCGGAGAATTCTTTCATCGCATTCCTCCCTGTACTTCGAAGGGCCAGCTACCCCCACCGCCTATGGAAATCTGGCCGGCAAAGACCATGAACATAGCCAACGTTCGCCGCCAATCGACTATTATACCGCCAGGCAAAGCGACCACATCGTTCTCGATTTCGTCGGTCCGGACGAGCAGCGCGACCGTAAGATCGAGCGCTTGGCCTCGGAAGCGTTACCTCTGCTGGCTGGGCTGCGCCAGCGACCTGCGAGAGCAGCGCGGCGCCAAAATCGGGCGACCAGGGAAAAATGCAGGAGAGTGCGGGCTGGAACGATGCGGGTGATTGGATGTAGGCGATTCAAAAGTTTGCGCGGGGTGATCGTTTGCTCTTGAATGGATGGGGCGGAGCGGGTTTCGAAAGGAAGATGAATAGTCATGACGAATGAGCTGCAAGATCGCTCGAACGCCTCAATTGGCGAAGTTACCGAACTTGACGCTCTAGTGATCGGAGCGGGTTTTGCCGGCCTCTACCAGCTACTTTGTCTCCGAGATCGGCTTGGCCTGGCGGTGAGGGCGTTGGAGGCTGGGGGCGGCGTGGGTGGCACGTGGTACTGGAACCGCTATCCCGGCGCGCGGTGCGATTCCGAAAGCCATGTGTATTGGTATACCTTCTCTCCTGAACTAATGCGCGAGTGGGAGTGGTCCGAACGCTATCCAGGCCAGGCGGAGATCTTGCGCTATTTGAATTTCGCCGCGGACAGGTTCGACCTGAAGCGGGACATTCGTTTCAATACCAGAGTCGCGTCGGCCCACTACGATGAAGCCGCGAACCGCTGGCGAGTTCAAACAGAACAAGGCGAAACGTACGTCGTCAAGTTCCTTGTAACCGCAGTGGGTTGTCTGTCCACGGCGAACGTGCCGAACTTTCCCGGCCTGAAAGAGTTCAAGGGAGATTGGTATCATACTGGCGAGTGGCCACATGAGGGGGTGGATTTCACCGGCAAGCGCGTGGGTATGATTGGCACCGGCTCGACCGGCATTCAGGCCGCGCCCGTAATCGCTGCGCAGGCCGAACACCTGACGGTGTTTCAACGCACGGCCAACTATTCGGTCCCCGCGCGGAACGGGCCACTGACGCCGGAGTTCAAGCAATACGTAAAGCAACATGCGGAAGACATCAGAGCCACAACTCACGAAACGCTAAACGGGATGGGTTTCAAGATCGAGGACCGCAAGGCTGTCGAAACCTCGGTTGAGGAGCGAGAGAAGATCTACGAAGCAGCCTGGGAACGGGGCGGTTTGCAGTTCCGGGCGACATTCCAAGACATGTTGATCGATAAGGCAGCGAACGATACGGCAGCCGATTTTCTCAAGCGCAAGATTCGCGCCGTCGTGAAAGACCCACGAACTGCGGCGCTGCTGTCAGACATCGATCACCCCTACGCGGCGAAGCGTCCGCCGATCGATACCGATTACTTTGAGACCTATAATCGATCCAACGTCACGCTTGTAGACGTGAAAACGACGCCGATCCAAGCCATTACGGCGGCAGGTGTCCGCACTGCCGAGATCGAGTATCCACTGGACATTGTCGTCTTCGCGACCGGCTTCGATGCCATGACCGGCCCCCTGCTGCGGATGGATATCCGTGGGCGTGACGGCTTGGCATTGAAGGATGTTTGGGAAGCAGGGCCGAGCAATTACCTTGGTCTGCAGATTGCCGGTTTCCCGAATCTCTTCACAATCACCGGCCCAGGGAGCCCGTCCGTGCTGTGCAATATGCCAGTGGCGATCGAGCAGCACGCAGATTGGATCACGAACTGCATCGACTACATGCGAACGAAGGGCCTGGAGTGCATCGAGGCTAAGCTCGGCTCATGTGAAAAATGGGTGGCGGAGGTCAACGAGGTGGCCAACAGGACACTACTGCCGCACGCGAAGCATTCCTGGTACTTGGGCGCGAACATTCCCGGCAAACCCAGGGTGTTCATGCCCTATGCCGGAGGAATGGTCCGTTATCGGGAGATTTGCCAAGAGGCGGCGGCGCGGCAATATGAAGGGTTCGACTTGTCATAGAGCGCGCCCAAACACGCCCAACAAAAGACCTACGACACCACCCATTCTGGTCGCGGCCCTTAGCAGCGTCCGGTATGGTTTATTCCTCGAACTTGAGCGTATCGGGATAGACGGAGCGGTAGCCTGAGTCGCGGTTCCCTTGTTTGCCTTGCGCCACGCTCAAAGAGCCGATAGGCGATCATTGGCCTACTGAATCCCTGACCATCTTCCCTACAACAGACTGCAGTTCTGTCCTCGGCTGGCGGCATTGAATATCAGCTGGCACGAAAGCCTGTGCGCTACGTTTATAGCAATGCAAAGGCGTTGCGGTACTCTGGCCATATGAGGCGAGGGAAGGTCTAATGCAACTCATGGTGAAAGGCTTGATTCAACATGGGGTAGGCCAAATCAGCGCCACCCACGACAGGTTATTGAGTACGAATGGGACTATTGCTGGGCTGAGAGAGCCATCGCTCCCATTTCGGCGCGGCCGACGCGGTCGCCGTGCCATCGAGCGTCGCGCAATTGGGCAGGCTGTTGAGAGAGCGGCTACCTGCAGAGTGCGGGTGATCGAGGGCCTGAAGGCAAAAGCACAAGTTCCTGCTTTCTTAAACCGAGCTTCAAAGAGGAAGATCAATCTGACAAGTTCAGAGGGGTCGATGTAGCTATCCGAAGAAGAGCGCCTAATAGCCCGTAGGCGCTCTCAAAGGGCGGCGATCGAGTCATGCCTCCTGATTTAAACGAAAAATATAAGAATGTTCGAATTATTCCAGCCAATGACTGTCCACTCATGGCGGAATGACATTCTCGCGCAAGAGATCAATCGCCTTGAGTTATTGGCCATACGGGTCTCTTTTTGCGTTTGTTGCCGCAGCAACTATCTCGAACACCCCTGCACATTCGTCTTCGCCACGGCCCGCCTCAATCATCCGTCTGTACCATTCCATTGCTGTTTCCAGCAGCGGCCCGGCCAGGCCGAGAGCGGTGCTCTGGTCGTGAATGTACTGGAGATCCTTCCACACGATTCGCGCCGGTCCCGGGGCTGGCTGATAGGTACGAGACGCCATCATCGGCGCGCGGAAGTCGAAGACCCGGGAGCCTGCGAAGCTGCCGCCGATTGCGGCGATCATCTGCCTCGGATCAAGGCCGGACTCGGTCCCAAGCACAAAGGCCTCGGCAACTGCCAGCGTGTTGGCGATCACCAGGAAGTTGGCGACGAGCTTGGTTGCCATGCCGGCACCGAACGCGCCGACGAAGGTCTGCTTTTGCGATATCGCGTCGAGGACAGGCGACATGCGGTGTACGATCGCCTCGTCGCCACTTACGAATAACATTGCCTCGCGTCGGGCGACGACCGGCGGCGTGCCGCTGATCGGGCAATCGAGCATGGCCGCCCCCCGGGCGGCCAGCGCCTCGGCCAGTCGTCGCTTGAGGGTGATCGGGAAGGTGCCCATCTCGATTACGACGAGGCTGTCATGGGCGCCTGTTACCATGCCATCGGGGCCCAGGAAGGCCTGTTCCATCTGCATTTCACTGGCGAGGCAGGACACGACGACATCGCTCGCGGCGGCCAAGTGGGCGGCGTCAGCCTCAAGTCTGCCGCCGGTTGCGGGGAAGTCGCGGGAACTCGGCCGCTCGACCGTGGCGACGGAGAAGCCGCCGGCTTGCAGGTTGGCGGCGACAACACGACCGATGCGGCCGAGGCCCAGGATTCCAACACGGGCCGGGGCCTCTGTACTCATCCGAGATAGGCCTTCACCAAACGTTCGTCCTTAAGGAAGGACTGCCATTCGCCGACGCCGATCTCATGGACGATGCTGCCCAGAGCCATGACGTAGGCGCGGTTGGTGATCTCCGAGGCGATGCCGACATTCTGCTCGATCAGCAGCAGTCCCATGCCGCGCTCGCGTAACGCCTTGATCACCAGCAGGATGTCCTTCACGACTTTGGGCGCGAGTCCCGTCGAAGGTTCATCCATGATCAGCAGGTCGGGCTGCAGCAGGAGCGCACGGGCAATCGCCACCATCTGCTGTTGGCCACCGCTCAATAGCTCGACCGCTGAGTCGAGGCGTTCCTTCACGACCGGGAATAGCGCCGTCACTTCGTCCCAGGTGAAGCGCATCTGACCGCCGCGCGCGCGCCGGCCGACAGTCTCGGCCAGCACGAGGTTCTCGCGAACCGAGAGTTCGCCGAACAGGCGACGATTTTCGAGCACGACCGCGAGGCCGTGGCGGGCGAGGTCGTGAGCCGGGGTTGCGGTGATATCGGTGCTGTTCTTGACGATGTGGCCGCCGCGGGCGCGCAGCAGGCCGCACACGGTACGGACCAAGGTAGTTTTGCCTGCGCCATTGGCGCCGACCAGGGCCACGGCTTCGCCGTCGCCGACCTTGAGCGAGACGTCACGCAGGATAGTGAGGGCGCCGTAGCCGGCGGTGACGGAAGCTACTTCGAGCACGACTCAGAGCCCGAGATAGACTTCGCGGACCCGGGGGTCGCGCTGAATGGCGGCCATGTCGCCGCTGGCGACGATCTCGCCGAAATAGAGCGTATGGATGGTGTGAGCCACGGTCATCAGCCCCATGTCATGCGACACCAGCAGGATGGTGATGCCCTCGGCATTCAGCCGCATGATCCATTCGCGCAGGTTTTCGATCTCCTGGGCGTTGAGGCCGGACGACGGTTCGTCGAGCAGCAGAAGACGGGGCTTGCCGACCACGGCGCGGGCGATCTCAAGAATGCGGCGCTGACCGGCTGTCAGGCTGGCCGCCGGCAGGTCGCGCAGTCCCTTGAGGTGGAAGCGCTCGCAGGCCGCCTCGGCCAACTCGCGGATGTCGCGCATCTGGCCCCGTGCGGCTGGTGTGCGTAGCAGGTCCTGCAGCATGGTGGTGCGGGTGAGCTTGGCGCAGCCGACCATGACGTTCTCGAACACTGTCATCTGCTCGAAGACCTGCGGCGTCTGGAAGGTCCGCACGAGGCCGGCGAGGCCGCGCTTCTGGATCGAGTCGCGGAGCAACGGCACACCCCCGTAGGTGACTGTTCCCATCAGCGGCCGGATGTAGCCACTCACGATATTGAACAGCGTCGTCTTGCCCGAGCCGTTGGGGCCGATCAGACCCACGATGCCGCCCTCCGGCACATCGAAGGTGACCGAGCGCAGGACGTTGAGACCGCCAAACCGGTGGCCAATCTCGTTGAGTGACAGGATAGGTTCAGCCGGCATCGCCGCCCCGTCGTGCCGCGTGCCATGCCCTGAGCCGTGCCACGGCACCCATTAGCCCATCCGGCAGCATAACCACCACGGCCACCAGGGCGAGGCCGAACAGGATCTGGTGGATGTCACCCAGTTTGCTCAGGAACTCGGGGAGGAAGGTCACGAATACCGCCCCCGCCACGATGCCGGGGATCGAGGTGGCGCCACCGATGACCGGGATCAGCAGGAAGCTGATGGACCGGTCGACGGTGAAGCTCTGGGTGCTGACGAAGGAGGCGTGGTGTGCGAACAGGCTGCCGGCCAGACTGCCAAACAGGGCGCATACCACGAAGACGCGTGTCCGCAGTCCTTGGAGGTCGATTGACAGTGACGCAGCGGCAGTACTGGAGTCGCGCATTGCGCGCAGCATGAGGCCGGTGCGGCTGTCGACCAGGTTGCGCGCTACCGCCATGCAGGCGAAGGCCACGATCCATACGAAGAAGTAGTAGCGGGATGGCCGGTCGAGAGCAAAACCGAAGAGGTCGAGCTTTGGAATGCCGCCGATGCCGAGTGTGCCACCGGTCAGCCAGTCCCATTCGAAGAACAGCGCGCTGGCGATGGCGCTCAGCGCCAGCGTGCCCAGCGCCAGGAAGTAGCCGGTGAGGCGCAAGATGGGTCGGCCGATGACATAGGCCAGCGCCATACTGATCACCGCGCCCGCAACGAAGCCCACGGCGCTGGGCAAGCCCATCATGACGGTGCAATAGGCGCTGGCGTAGGCGCCGAGGCCGTAGAAGGTTGCCTGGGCCAGGTTGACGATGCCGCAATGGCCGAGCAGCAGGCCGATGCCCAGGCCGGCGATGGAATAGATTCCGGTGAAGACCAGCAGGTCGGCGATGTTGCGCGGCACGACGAAGGGCAGCACGGCCCAGACGGCGAGCGCGACGGCGATCCAGAAGAGGCGCGAGGTCATGGCCTCACCCGCCCCGGCGCCCGGCGCGACCGAGAATGCCCTGTGGCATCAGGATCATGATCACGATCAGTACGGAGAAGGCCACGACGTCTTTGTAGCTCGACGAGATGCCGATGATGGCCAGCGACTCGACGAGGCCGAGCGTGAGGCCGCCGACGGCGGCGCCCAGCGGATTGGTGAGGCCGCCCAGCACGGCGGCGGCGAAGCCCTTGAGGGTCAGGTTGAGGCCGAGCTGATAGTCGACGCCGATCAGCGGAGTCACCAGGATGCCACCTACTGCGCCCAACACCCCTCCCAGCACAAAGGTGAAGGTCCGCATGCGCGCGACGTTGATGCCGGTGGTCGCGGCGCCATCGGCGTCGATCGAGGCCGCCATCATCGACAGGCCGACCGTGGTGCGATGGAAGAAGGCGCGCAGCAGAAGGGTGGCACCGATGCCGATGGCGATCAGCCACAGGGCGTGGAACTGGATCACGGCATCGAGCACGATCAGCACGCCTTCGCCGCCGAGTGGCGGCAACAGGTGGCCATCGCGACCGACGAAAAACAGGATGCTGGCCGACAGGGTGAGTGCGAGACCGATGGTGAGCAGGAGGAAGCTGTCCTCGCTGGCGTTCTTCTTCGCCATGTAGCGCACGAAAGCGACCTCGATGAAGGCGCCGACCAGCGCCCCGGCGAGCGCGCCGCCCGCTATCGCCGCCGGGTAGGGCCAGCCCGCCTTGGTCAGCAGCAGGACCGTGGTCATGGCGCCGATGACGCTGAACTCGCCCTGCATGGCGTTTATCACGCGGCTGCCCTTGAAGATGGCGGCCAGGCCCATCCCGACCAGCGCATAGACCATGCCGTTCGTCACGCCGGCGAAGACGGCCTGCAGGACCAAGCTGAGCGTCATGTCTGGATGCTCTCGGGCAACGGTGGGCGGCACCTCCCGTAGGGAGACGCCGCCCCGGACCGTGGGCTACTGCGTGATGCGGAACGGCGTGCGCGTGTACTTGCCGTTCACCAGCTTTGAGAACACGAAGCTCGACAGCGGGATACCCGTCATATCATCAGCCGAGAAGTTGAAGTTCGCGAGCACGCCGGAATAGGGACCACGCATCGCGTCGCAGATCGCCTGTGGGGTGGCGTTGGGCCCGGCTTTGCCGATGGCCTGGGCCATGACGTGGACTGCATCCCAGCCGGCCGCCTCGAAGTTCTTCGGTGTGCTGTTGTAGGTCTGTTTGTAGAGATCGACGAAGGCCTTCTGGTGCGGCAGCGGATCCTCGCCGACCACGAACTCGGGGATCACCACGTTGTCAGCGCCCGGTCCCATGGCGTTGACGTATTCGTAGGACGAGGAACCGATGGCCGCGACCACCGGCTGGGTCATCTGCAACTGCTTGACGTTGCGAAATGGCGTTGCGGACGTGGCGATGATGAACACTGTGTCGGGCTGTGCCGCCTTCACCTTGGCCGCCTGCGTGGTCGTGTCAGTGGCGCCAACCTCGAACTTCTCGACCGCAACCAGCTTGACTCCGTAGCTTTCGGCCAGCGGGCGGATCTCCGCCATCACGACATTGCCATAGCCCGCGTCATGCAGCACACCGACCTTGGTCGCTTTGATGCTCTTGGCGTACTCCAGCAGTGCCTGAGCGTTCAGCTTCTGCGGCGGCAGAATGTGGGCCAGGCACTTTCGCTCCTTCTCGACCGCGGGGCCGATGCCGGTGAAAGCGATTTGCGGGAATTTGTTGGCATGTGTGACTCCGCCGATCGCCACCGTGCTCGCTGTGAGCGACGGCCCGATCAGGGCAACTACCTTCTGGCTGAAGAGCAGGTCATTGGCCTTGCTGAGTGCGGTGTCGGGGTTGGAGGCGTCGTCCTCGACGATGAGCTTGATCGGCCGTCCGTTGATGCCGCCCTTGGCATTGATGGTCTTCTCGGCTAGCAGCATGCCGTTGCGCTCGGGGATTCCGAGGCCGGCGCCGGCGCCGGTCGCCGAAACGATGGCGCCGATCTTGATGGGGTCACCCGAGGTCTGCGCCTGGACGGTAAAGGCCGACATGCCGACCAGTGCCGCGGCGCCAGCCAGTCTTGCGATCAATGACAAAGACATTCTTGATTTCCTCCCGATGTTGAACCCGTCTTATCGCCGACGCTCGGCTAAAGGAGCGGTGGCGGCCCGGCCATGCCGAGTGCGTGTTGCCCGAACAATGCACCCTGAACGTCGGGCGAGAACATGACGTGCGCGTTGGCGGCATGCGCATCGCGGAACAGGCGCTGCATATTGCCGCCCAGATAAAGTCCGCTGGAGCCAGCCACACCCATCAGGATGTCGACGGCCTCGAGACAGAGCCGTACGGAGAAGAAGGCGTCGCGCCGATAGCGCAGCTTGTCCTCGTACGCGGGCTCGTGTCCGCTACGAGCGACCGTCATGGCGTGCTCGCAGGCGCGGCGCATCATCAGTTCGGCCGTGTCGATGCGCGCGCTCGCCTCAGCGACCTTGATTTGGACGGGCTGGCTGCTGCCCACGGGCTGTCCGGTCGTGGTGGCATTGCGCTTGCGCGCCGCACCCACCGTCGTCTCGTAGGCGCCCCGAGCGCAGCCCAGCATCACGCCCGACAGCACGTAGGGGCCGAGCGCCAGCATAGGCAGGCGGAAGAGCGGCGAGGAATTGACGGCCGAGCCGGGATGCGGCTTGCCGTTCAGCGCCCAAGCCGTGAGGGTGCGGTACTCGGGTACGAACAAATCCTTGATAGCAACGTCCTTCGAACCGGTACCCGACAGGCCGACGGCGTGCCAGGTGTCGATGATTTCGTACTGCGAGCGATGGACGAGGGCGAAGCGCTGATCGACAGGCGGGCCGTCGTCGCGGTCGCGCACCATGAAGGCCAGCATGTTCCAGTCGGAATTGTCGACGCCCGAGGACAACGGCCAGCGGCCAGAGATCTCGTAGCCACCGTCGACCTTGCGCCCGCGTCCCGCCGGGAACACGAGCGACGTGGCGATCAATACGTCGGGTGAGGCGTCCCATAGCTCGTCCTGCGCTTCGGGCGCGAAATAGCCGAGCATCCAGTGATGGCTCGCCAGGTTGCCAAGATTCCACGCCGTCGATGGGCAGACGCTCGCCACCTCGGCGCAGGTGTCGACCAGGATGCCGATGTCGAGATCGGCACCCCCGACGCGGGCCGGTTGCACCATGCGGAACAGGCCGCTGTCGTGCAGGTCGCGCTCGGTCGTGTCGGGAAGCCGGCGCAGCCGCTCGCATTCCTCGGCCCGGGCGGCGATTCGCGGCGCGAGAGCCCGCGCGCGCTCCACCATTTCCGCATAGGCGATGCCGGCGAACGAGGTCCGCGATTTCGGCAGCGTCGCCGATGGCTTCCATGCCACGGCCGCAGTCGTCTGCATTGCCTTTCCTCCCGGCAGTGCTGTTTGTCGTTGCCGCAACGATGCGCGGAGCGTGTCGGCAGGTCAAGCGACCTAATTATTTGGTCAATTGACCATGGCAATGTCGCTCACGATACTCACGGGCAACGAACCGGCTCGCGGAGGAGGACAAGATGGCGGTCAAGGTCCTGGAGATTCATCATCATGCCGTGCGCATTGGCGGCGACGACAAGACGCTGGGCGCTCTCAAGACATTCTACGGTGACGTGCTAGGCCTTAAGGCAGACGAAGGTCGGCCCACCCTGCCGGGCATTCCCGGCGCGTGGATCAACGTGGGTGAGGTGGGCCAGATCCACTTGATCGGCGGCGACCTGCCGTCGCCCTTCGCGCAGGGGCCGGGCCAGGATCCGACCGCGCCGCACGTGGCGCTCGCGGTCGAGAATATCATCGAGACCAAGGCCGAACTCGATCGGCTCGGCGCCTCCTACTGGTCGCTGAAGGGTGCCACCGGCCCCGATGCCGAGCAACTCTTCCTCACCGATCCGTGCGGCAACATGATCGAGTTGCACCAGTTCGACAAATGCCGCTGCCGGCTGAAGAGCCGCGTGAAGTAGCCTTCAGCGTCCGGTCGGCGCGGCAAGACCCGCGCACAGGAACGGCACGATCTCGCGGATGGCGGCTTCCATGTCAGCGGGATCGCAGCGGCCTTGCGAGATCGCCTCGAGGCGGCCGGGCTGGAGCAGCGTCCACACGTATGCGCCCATCATGAAGTAGTAGCGCCAGTAGAGAACCTCCGCCGGCAGCTTCGGCAAGGCGCGCTGGATCGCGGTCACGTAGAGCGCGTTGGTTTCGTCGTAGATATCGGCGCGCACGACGCTTGCGGTCTCGTCGGGATCGGTGAACAGCCGGGCATGCATCTGCATTGATATCCGGCGCCCGCCTTGTCGCGCCTCGGGCAGCAGCAGCGAGCGTACCAGCGCGTCGACCAGTACCCCGAGCGGCACGACCCCGCGCGGACTACGAGCTTCGGCGTCGCGCAGCAGCCTGCGGCGGCGGTCGGTGACTTCGTGGCCGTGGCGGGCCACCACTGCTTCGAAAATCGCCCGCTTTGAATCGAAGTAATAGTGCAGTTGGCCGACATTCACGCGGGCGCGGCGGGCGATGGCCCGGGTCGTCGCTCCGCCATAGCCGAAGCGCCCGAACATCTCTTCCGCGACGTCGAGGATTCGCTGAGGGGTGCTCGGTCTCTCGTCGCTCCTTCGAGCGCGAGCCTTCTTCTCCCTCGGGCGTGTCTGAAGTTTCTTTTTCGCCACTCTGCCCCTCAAGATTGAACGGCAAACACATTACAAAGCGCTCTTGTGCCAGTTTCCGCGTTTGGCGGCGAGTAATTCGTAGCGAGTAAGGGCCGGCGAATTCATCACGGCACCCGGCGTCGGCGACGCCTTGGGCGCGAGGCTGGTCGAGCAGGCCGGTTTCGAATGTGTGTACATGTCGGGATACTTCGTGGCGGCGACGCTCGGCTAAGCGCCTCAAGAGCGCCTCGCGCATTACCGATCCAATGCGTTTCCACGAGTTCGACCGCGAGTTCAAGGGGCTGCTGCTGCAGTGCGCCAAACACAAGTATGCCGAAGGCGTGGTCGGGCCGCTGTGGTCGGCGACGCGCCGCTTCCTGTGGGTCCATCGCACGCGTGAGAACAAGGTGGCGTTTGCTGAGCTGGTCGCCCGAGTAATCGACGCGATTGTGGCGAGCGACGAAGCCGCGGCGATGCGGGCCAATGCCGCCCGCCTGGATCACCTGGACGAATTCGTCCGGGCGACGCTCGACGCGTAGCCGTACGATCACGAGTTATGATGCGTTGGCGGAGCGGTAGGCGCGCGAACTCCAGCAGTCTCGCGTGCGAGACAATTATTTTTCCAACCGACATTCCCCAGATGAACGTGTCCCTGCTTGACCTGCTCCCCAGAAGCGGTACCTCAGTGAGAATTAGATTTCCGGCTATTTTGGGCTTTGAAAGGAGCACGGGGGATGGCACGGAAGGATCATGCGCCGGAGCCGGCGATCGAGATGCTGCGCGAAGCCGACGTACAGCTGAGCCAGGGCGAGAAGATCGGGAATGTGAATCAGCGCCGAACTGGGACCCCGACCTATATCGTCGTAGGTCTTTGATTGACCTTGGTAATTTAGCCACGGGGTGGGATCCCGATCGGCGCTGATCGGAACCCCTCCCAAAATGAAGTTTGTCGCATCTATCAATAACTTAGCGGCGCTTCTCCAGGGATTCCGATTGGGCGCTGAAACACACCTAATTGCTCGGGTAGCAACGCCGGGTCGTTTCTCACACTCTGAAATTGCCCTTTTTACGGCCGCCTGCCGGTGAACACAACAGGCGACCACCTGACCATGGTGGTCGGACTCACCGCGTCCAGATCTATGGTCGACCAACCGCGCGACGAATCGGCGCGTACTTTCCGATATTGAGTCGCCACTTGCTTCCGTGGTGCTTCCGTCGCGAGGCAGCCGTCTGAGGGTGCGCTGCTAAGTCATTGATAAATGGCGGACCCGGCGAGATTCGAACTCACGACCTCTGCCTTCGGAGGGCAGAGCTTGTCGCTCGCTGTATTCCTTGTTCCAGGACCTAGAACCCCAGCGGGTGCGCCGGCCCACTTGGGTGATGCCCTGGGGGAGCTGGCCAGCTCGGGAGCCTGAAAGATGGTGCGGACGGCGGGACTCGAACCCGCATTCCCTTTCGAGAAGCAGATTTTCTTACCACTTCGGCTTTCGCCGCCGCCTAGTTGGCGTTCGTGGTCTGGACTATCCCTTCGCCATAGCCTTTCGGACCGTAGGCGCCGCCCGTCTAGTCTCTACACCTTCCCCAGGGGGGCTTGGCTCGGGATTGGCTTGGGTCGAACCTTTAGCGTTCCCCGACTTTGAGCGGTTCTGTTCCACGGGTTTCCCCGTGGACACTCCAATTGAAGTCTGCTGCGTCTACCGATTTCGCCACGTCCGCATTTCGGTCTCGTTCTCCTTCGTCGTGCTACAGCACCTCCTATCGTGCGACCACGACGGCGCCGGTGCCTAAATGCTCCCGGCTCCTAATTGGCCCCTGGGCGGTCACGCTGGAACCAAGCAGCATAGCAACTCTCCGTCTAATCCCCTGTTCGCACATGCAATTCTACTGAATGCGGCAGGATGGCACAGTCCAAAGAAAGCTGTTTTTAAGTCTCGTATGTCTACCAGTTCCATCAAGCGGGCAGGTCGCGGGCGACCTTAGGGGTGGCTTGGCGGAATTGAAAGCGTCAGTACCGGAACGACGCGATCATGCCGCCCTCGACCCAGGCGCGGAGCAGACCGGCGGCACGGGCAGGGGCCTGATCGTCACCACTGAAGGGCGCCACGGCCTCGCAGAGCTCGGGGAAGGCACGCCCCGCGATCAGCGCGTCGAGCATCGCAGTCTCGTCGGTCTCGAGCGAGCGGAAGCTGGACACGCGTTCGGGCCGCCAGATCGCCCAGGTCACCGGCTCGGCGGCGCGCGCGACCTCGAGATTGCCGGGCTCGATCTCGTCGCGGCGCTGCCAGGCCTGCGCCACCTCGAAGGCGAAGATGCAGCGGCGCAGCGACGGCAGGGGCGTGAAGGCTAGCGTTTCCCAGGCCTCGGGCGGCAAGGCCATCAGCGCGTCGGCGCTGATCGGCGTCACGTCGGCCGAGTCGAAGGCCTCGCCCAACGCCCATTCGAAGCGCACCATCTCGACGGCGGCCGGCGCCTTGTTGTAGGGCGCGGTCTTGTCCATGAAATCCGCTAGGTCCTTTCCGAACCAGCGCACAGAGGGAAGGCGAGAGGGATGGGCGGTGATGTAGGCCCGCGCCACGTGGTCGAAATCAGCCGGACCGGCCATCGCCATCAGCCCAGGATAGTCGTTGGCCAGCACCTCGATTAGGCGCAGCGCATAGCCGTCGCGATAGACATCGAGTAATGTGACGCGGTCGGCCTTCCTGGTGTCGCGCACGGCGGCATGCAAGGCGTCGCTGCTGACGAGCAGATAGTCCTGGAAGGCGCGCTGCAAGTTGCCCAAGGAACCCGTATTGGAGCCCGTATTGGTGCTCATTCGGCGGCCTCGCGGCGGACGCCGGCGGCGATGACGCGTGCGGTGTCGAGTTCGGCCAGCAGTTCCTCGTAGGGCGGGATCTCGGCGTCACGCTCGATCATGGTCGGTACGCCCGGGAAGAGTTTCACCGCCTCGGCATAGAGCGCCCAGACGTCGGGCACGATCGGATGGTCGTGGGTGTCGATGATGTGGCTGCCCTTGTGGGTGTGGCCGGCGAGATGGAACTGCCGCACGCGTTCCCGGGGCATGGCACATAGGAACTGCAGCGCGTCGAATTCGTGATTGAAGGCGCTGACGTAGACGTTGTTGACGTCGAGCAGGATCTCGCAGTCGGCCCGGCGGCTGAGTTCGGCGATGAAGTCCCACTCGCTGAGTTCCGAGGCGGCGTAGGTGACGTAGCTCGACACGTTCTCCAGCACGAGGCGGCGGCCGAGCCGGTCCTGCACGCGCATCACCCGTTCAGAGACGTGGTTCAGCGCTTCCTCTGTATAGGGCAGCGGCAGCAGGTCGTGCATGTTGAGGCCGCGGAGGCCTGTGAAACAGAGATGGTCGGAGACCCACATCGGCTGCACGCGGTCGGCGAGCGCCTTGAGGTCGTCAAGGTAGCGGGAATCGAGCGGATCGATCGAGCCGATGGACAGCGACACGCCGTGCAGCGCCATCGGATAGTCGCGGCGGATGCGATCGAGCCAATGCAGCGGGCTGCCGCCCGGTACCATGTAGTTTTCCGACAGCGCCTCGAACCAGCTCACCCGGCCGGGGCTGGCGGCGATCTCCTGGTAGTGCTCGGGCCGGAGCCCCAGGCCGAAGTCGGCGGCGGCGGTAGACATGGAACTAATTCTACTCCGCAAGTTGGACCGGCGTCCGCGGTTTCCCGGGACGCTCGCGGCTCCGCGTGCCCGAAACTACTTCGACTTGATCACCGTGCACTCGAACGGCATGCCGGCGTTGACGAAGCCCTGGCCCTTGCAGGCGTTCTGGCCCTTGCGCCTCTGATACGGCGGCCGGCCCATCATCGATTGGTACGACCTTCTCACGCTTTGGTGAAGAAAGGGCGCCGCGGTTTCCCGCGACGCCCGAGCCTCCTGGGGGGAGCCAGGAAGCTAGATCACCTTGCCGCCCTTGGAGGTGCAGCTCACGCCGTCCGAGGTCTCGGTCCAGCCCTGGCCCTTGCAGGCGTTCATGCCCTTGCAGGCCGACGAACCGGTCTTGCAGGCGCTGGTGCCTTTGCACGAATTGATGCCGCTGCACTTGACGCCGGCGGCTTGCGCTGAGGTGGCGAAGGCGCCGGCGGCAAAGATCGCGGTCGCGGTGGCGATAAGGGTCTTCCTGGTCATGTATCACTCCCTTGATAAGATCTGTCGCGGAGGGCGCGGGGGCGTCTCCACGGCGTAACCATGCCCCCACGGAGGCCTCACCGGGAAGTCAGGGCTTGGCGATGTGTTGTGATCATTCAATCACTGCTGCGTGAAGCGGCCGGGCGACAGGGCCGCCTCGCCGACGCCCAGTTCGAGGATGTCGGCAGGCACTCCCTTGCCCAGCGCCAGGCTTGTCGCCAGTCGTCCAGCCGCCGCCGCGGTTTGGATGCCGTAGCCGCCCTGGCCGGCCAGCCAGAAGAATCCCTCGATCTTGGGGTCGTAGCCCACCACCAGATTCTTGTCGGCGACGAAGCTCCGCAGCCCGGCCCACTTGTTCTTGATGCGGCGGATGGTGAGGGTGCTCGCCGTCTCGATGCGCTCGACGGCGGTGGCGACATCGATCTCCTCGGGCTGGGCATCGCAGGGCGGCGACGGCGTCTCGTCGGCGAGTGAGCCCATGAACTGCCCGACCTCGGGTTTGAAGTACCAGGTCTCGTCGAAATCGATGACCATCGGCAGATGCGTGAGATCGAGCCCTTGAGGGCCGTCGAAAGTGAAAGCGGTGCGCCGTTTCGGCACCAGGCCGACGGGCGTGCAGCCGGCGAGTGCGCCCATCACGTCGGCCCAGGCGCCCGCGGCGTTGATGATGTTGGCCGCGTTCACGCTCTCGTCGCCGCGCAGGTTGATGGTCCAGCGTCCGTCCTTGCGCTCGAGCCCGATGACCTCGGCATTGAGTTTTAGCACCGCGCCCGCGGCGCGGGC
>JAUXSB010000063.1 GCA_030681595.1 Candidatus Omnitrophota bacterium | reverse complement strand
CATGGCAAGACAAGTGCCGCAGGCAACAGCATCCATGAAGCAGGGTAAATGGGAAAAAAAGAAGTTCATAGGCGTAGAGGTTTACAATAAAACCCTGGGGATTATCGGGCTCGGCAATATCGGGGCGCAGGTTGCGAGAATGGCACAGGGCATGGGCATGATTGTAATCACATATGATCCGTTTCTGAGCGAGGGAAAGGCAAAGACTTTAGGGGTGAAGACTGTGGGGCTGGATGAGTTGATAAAGACGGCGGATTTTATCACGGTTCATACGCCGCTTACAAAGGAAACAAAAGGGCTGATAAATGCAAAACGCATCGCAATGATGAAAAAAGGCGTCAGGCTGATAAACTCGGCAAGAGGAGGGATTGTTGACGAAAATGCGCTTTGCGATGCACTGAAGTCAGGGCATGTCGCGGCAGCGGCGCTGGATGTCTTTGAAAAAGAGCCGCCGGTGGGTTGCAAACTTATCGGGCTTGATAATGTTATAGTAACTCCCCATCTTGGAGCTGCAACTGAAGAGGCACAGGAAAACGTGGCTATTGCAGTTGCAGAACAGATAGCTGACTATCTGATAAACGGCACTATATAAAATGCTGTTAATTTCCCGTCCGTGTCAGCGGATATCCTTCCCCAGTTAGAGCCGTACATAAACCTTGCGGAAAGGCTCGGCAGTTTTATTTCCCAGAATTTTGAAGGAGGCATTAATCAGGTTGTTGTGGAATACAGGGGAGCAGTTACCGTGCTCACGCTGGAGCCGATAACAATAGCTGTATTAAAAGGGATACTAACCCCCATACTTGAGGAGACGGTGAATTTTATTAATGCGCCGTTTATTGCAAAGGAAAGGGGAGTGGAAGTAAAGGAGATAACCACTTCTGAAGCAGGAGATTACCAGAGCATGCTGGTTGTTAAGATAAAAGCAGGCACCAAGGAGAGCACGGTTGCCGGAATCCTGCATGGCAAAAAAGACCCGCGCATAATAAGGATGGACGAATTTGCAATTGAGGCTGTTCCGGCAGGGGAGATGCTTGTGGTTTCAAATAATGACAAGCCGGGTGTTATCGGCAGCATCGGCACATTGCTCGGGCAGAATAAAATCAACATTGCGCGCATGCAGTTCGGAAGGGAAAAAGCCGGAGGCAAGGCAGTATCAATAGTCAGCGTTGATGCTCCGGTATCAAAGGATATTCTGTCCCAGATAAAAAAACTTCCCAATGTCCTTT
>JAUXSB010000059.1 GCA_030681595.1 Candidatus Omnitrophota bacterium | reverse complement strand
TTGTCAGAGCGCCGTTTTTATGGAGGATAGAATCTCCTACGCCTATCTTGCCGATATCATGAAGGATGCCTGCCCTTTTGATAAGATTCTGTTCTTTTTCTGAAAGGCCTATGAGGGATGCAAATTCTGCTGAAAGATTTCCTACTCTTTCTGAATGACCTTTTGTATAAGGGTCTTTAGACTCTAATGCAACTGCCAGAGTAAGGATTACACTCTCTGAATGGTCAAGCTCTTCCTGAAGCTTTTTAAATTTTAGAAGTGAACGGACTTTCGCAGTAAGTTCAATAGATTTAAAGGGTTTAGTTATAAAGCCATCAGCGCCTGCTTCAATGCCTGCTATCTTGTCTTCCAACTCTGACAGTGAAGTTACAAGGATTACAGGAAAGAATCTTGCCCCGCTCTTCTCTTTCAGCCTTTTGCAAAGTTCATAACCATTCATGCCTGGCATCATTACATCAAGGATAGCCATGTCAGGTGAGAACTTTTCAAGAAACTGGAGCGCCTCATCGGCATTATGAGCAGTCACAACATGGCACCCCTCTTTCTCAAAGATAGCCTCCATCAGTTCTAAGTGAGCTTCAAGGTCATCCACAATAAGGATAGAGGCTCTTTCCTCTTGTATCAAAGATTCAGGCAAACATTCAGGATAAGTTGACACAATTAATTAAACCACCTGACAGAATCATTTGTCAACCACGTTAGAAAGTCTTCTTTCTAACGTGGTCAAGAATCTAGATTGATCAACTACAGATACCTTCTGGGCGCTCCTTTAGTTTCCACAAGCTCGTATCCAAATTTCTGGGGCTTTCTTCCAAAACAGGTGCCGAGGCGTTCAAACAGCGCTACCTCGCTGATATCCACTTCCCTTCTCTTTATAGCCTCTGATGTAGGGATATAACATATCTTATTGCCTTCCACATCAACCACTGTATTGCCTGTCTTGCCTTCAAGCAAAAGGAGGACTGACGCTGCCCCTGCCCTCTGTCCGAAATTAACGTCATAGGCAGACGACGGGCCT
>JAUXSB010000047.1 GCA_030681595.1 Candidatus Omnitrophota bacterium | reverse complement strand
ACCCGCTCAAGCTGGGGTTCCAGCAGTGGGCCATGATCGGCGTCAAGTGCGAGGCCGCCCGGCTGCTGGACGTGGCCGAGGAGATCGCCGCCTTCCCGGAGACGGACTACGTGGTCGTCACCGCGGGCACCTACGACATCCTCGTGGAGTGCGTGGCGGAGGACAACGAGGCGCTCCTCCAGTTCCTCTCGGAGCGCCTGCGCAAGATCAAGGGCGTGCGCGAGACGGAAACCTTCGTCTACCTGCGGCTGATGAAGCAGAGCTACCAGTGGGGGACCCGCTGACGGGTCCGGTCCGGCCGCCGGTGTAGCATCGGGCCATGACCCACGAGCGCGCGCGCCCCGGCTTCTCCACCCGCGCGATCCGCGCCGCGTCCCGCATCCCCGACGTCCGCCAGGCGCCCACGTCCGTCCCGATCTACCAGACGGCCACGTTCGCGTCCCACGATGCGGACGAGCTGGCCTCCGTCCTCGCGGGCGACCAGCCCGGATATGCCTACAGCCGCATCGACAACCCCACCACCACCGCGCTGGGCGATGCGATCGCCGACCTGCACGGGGCCGAGGCCGGGCTGGCGCTGGCGACCGGCATGGCCGCCATCCACGCAGCGTTCCTGTCGATCCTGCGGGCAGGGGAACGGCTGGTCATCGGCCAGGTCGGCTACGGGACGACCCGAACCCAGGCCCTCAACGCGTTCGGGCGGCTGGGCGTGGACATCGGCTACGTGGACACGACGAACCCAGAGGCGGTCGAGGCCGCGCTCGCCTCGCGCCCGACGCGGATCCTGCACGTGGAGACGATCGCCAACCCGACCTGCGTGCTGGCGGACCTGCCGGCCCTGGCCGAGATCGCCCACCGCCACGGGGCGCTGCTCACCGTGGACAACACGTTCGCCTCGCCCGCCGTCTGCCGGCCGCTGGAGCATGGCGCGGACCTCGTGATGGAGTCGGCCACCAAGTACATCTCCGGGCACTCGGACGTGATGGCGGGCGCCGTCGTCGGGTCGAAGGAGCGGGTCGCGGCCGTGCGGTCCGCGCAGATCGATACCGGCGCCACGCTCGGGCCCTTCGCCGCCTTCCTCGTCCTGCGGGGGATCGCGACGCTCGTGGTGCGGATGGAGCGGCAGGCGCGGACGGCCATGGCACTGGCGACGTTCCTCGAGCGTCGGGATGGGGTGGCACGCGTTGTCTACCCGGGGCTCCCCAGCCATCCCCAGGCCGGGGTGGCCTCCCGCATCCTCGATTCGGGTGGCGCGATGCTCTCGGTGGACCTCGCCGGAGGCCGGGAGGCCGGCCGCGCCTTCTTCGACGCCCTGACGATCCCGGAGCGGACCGCGAGCCTCGGCAGCGTGCACAC
>JAUXSB010000037.1 GCA_030681595.1 Candidatus Omnitrophota bacterium | reverse complement strand
TAGTAACAGGGTGAAAATACCCCTACATAAGGGGTAAGGTCACCCCTAGAAAGAGGGTGAGTTTACCCTCTGCTAGTAATTAAAGAAAATAAAGAAAGAAATAGTAGTAAATAAATGAGGCTGTGAATTCTGTGGATAAGTAATGGCGGAGAGCAGATGATTCAAGAGAATAGTAAACGGATAGATAAATTAACTATAGATGAAGCGCAGGAGCGCTTAGATAATTTTTTTGAAATACTTCTTAGAGCTGATCTTCGCACCCTTGAACGATTACAATCAAAAAGAAACGATGAGAACAAATTGCTTGACAATGCCTGATAATGGCCTAAAATATGAACTATGACAAATGTATTGAAAAAAGGGCATCCTGTAAAGTCTTATAATGTCATGGAAGCTGCCAGCCTCTTTGGAGTTCACGAGAGGACAGTTCGCTATTGGATTAGAAAAGGCTGGATTAAAGTAAAGAGGGATTACAGGAATTTTCCTGTATTTACCCCGCTGGATATTCATAAGATTAAAAAATGGAGATCTACCCTAAAGGGTTAATTAAATGAAAGCCGCAATTTATGTAAGGGTGAGCACAGAAGAGCAGGCAAGAGAAGGGTATTCTCTGGAGGTGCAAAGAGAATATTTATTAAACTATGCCAAACAAAATAGCTACGAAGTTTATAATATTTACCAGGATGATGGGATAAATGGCTGTTCCAGCGGATACACCTTAGACAGGCCGGCATTTAAAAAGTTGATGATTGATGCTAAGCGTAAAGAGTTTGAGTTGGTTCTTGTTTACAAGACTGATAGGTTTAGCCGTAAGCTAAAAGACATGTTAAACGTGATTGATGAACTGGAAAGTTTAAGCATAGCATTTAAATCAGCAACCGAGCCTTTTGATACAATGACTTCAGCAGGTAAACTTATGTGCCAACAGCTGGGTAGTTTTGCTGAGTTCGAAAGAAATAGGATTATTGAGAGAGTATTCCCCGGGATGGTAAAAGGGGTTCTAAAAGGGAACTGGCAGGGAGCGTCGCAGCCACCCTACGGGTATAGTTATAAGAAAGAAAAGAAATTATTAGAAGTGGTTCCGGAGGAAGCTAAGACAGTTAAGCTCATCTATACGATGTACCTTTGTAATAAAAGTTCAATACAAATAGGAAGATATCTTTTTCAAAATGGTTATAGAAGCAGATGCGGCAATCCCTTTACGGGGCATCATATTCTTTGTATCTTAAAGAATCCTGTTTACACTGGTAAATTATTATGGAATGTGCGCCATTATTACAGAACGCCGAAAGGGTGGAGATATACTTTTAACCCTCCCGAAAAAAGAGTTCTTGGCCAAGGCAGGCATGAAGCAATGATTTTTTCCGATGATTTCGAAAAAGTTCAGGTAATGTTAAAAGAAAGAAGAAAAAATTTTAACCATCGAGTAAGCCCTAGTCCGTATAGCTTGACCGGCGTGTTGATTTGCGCAAAATGTGGCTTGGGCTATACAGGTTCGTCTTATACGACTAATCATAGAACGAAGGAAAGGAAGCCGTGGTACTGTTGTTCAGGCAGGTATAAATTTAGGGATAAATGCGGTAATCCGGCAGTCAGAGCTGAAATAATCGAGGCTCAGGTTTTGGATATTATTGAGAAAGTTACAGAAAAAGGAGGGAACCTTACAAGGCGTATCGATAACGTCATCAAGTCCCAGGTTGAACCAAATGAGGCAATCAAGCAGCAGATAGAGTTAGTCAAAAAAGAATTAGAAAGGTTACTGATAAAACAGAGTAGGCTTACGGATGTTTATTTAGATAACGAAATAGGGATACAGATATATAAGAGCAAAAATACGGTATTAAAAGAAGAGGAGCAGAATTTAAAAAAACAGTTAAATTTGCTAGAAAGAAAATTGATAGAAAAAGAGCGTTCCCGGGATTATCTTGTATCTCTTCAAGATGTGATAAGCAACTTTAAAGAAACAAAATGCAGTTTGGATACTCAAGATAAAAAAGATTTGGTAAGATTGATATTCAAATGGATAAAGATTGATGATTCTAAGATCGTGGATTACGAACTTTATGAGCCGTTTAAAGGCTATTTAGAAGAAATGAAGAAAGGGTGGGATAAGTGCCAACTCGAGGAAATTCAGATAGTTCCGAGAAAAAGAAGCCAGTCCTGTATATCAGAACTTTTGGTTGTCAAATGAATGTTCGCGATTCTGAGGCAATTACGGGAATGATGGTGGATTGCGGGTATTCCGTTACTGATAATCCAAAAGAGGCCGATGTCGTACTTATGAATACTTGTTCGGTGCGCCAGCATGCGGAGGAGAGGGCGATAAGCAATATGGGATTGTTACTTAAGACAAAAAACCAAGAAAAGAAGATTTACGGAATCATCGGATGCAGCGCTCAATCGTTGAAACAAGAATTATTTAAACGCTTGCCGAATCTGGACTTTATCGCCGGCCCCAGTGAAATATCGCGCATACCGAAGATTATTGAAACGATTAAAAAAGAACGGCAGAAGGTTTCGGCTGTTGATTTAGAAATGACTCGGCCGGAAAAGCTTTATTCATCCGGGTATACAGAAGACAAAAAGCATGCCTATGTAAATATCAGCGAGGGGTGCGATAATTATTGCGCATATTGCGTGGTGCCATATGTGCGGGGGAGTTTAAGGCATAGAAAAGCGGGAAATATCATAAAAGAGATACGAAAACTGGTTGGCTTAGGGATAACGGATGTGACGCTGTTGGGACAGAATGTGAATAGCTACCGCTATAGTAACCAGAAACCAGTAATACCCGTTCGGGCACAGGCCAGAAACCAGAAAAAGATTGATTTTGTGGAGTTACTGAGGATGGTGAATGATATAGAAGGGCTAGAGAGTTTTACGTTTTTAAGCAGCCATCCTAAGGATGCGTTAATTAAATTGTTTGAGGCGATGCGTGATTTGCCGAGGCTTAAGAAATATTTACATTTGCCAGTGCAATCCGGGTCTGATAGAATATTAAGGTTGATGAACAGGGGCTATACATCCGGGCATTACAAAGAATTAGCAGCGGATTACCGGCGCATAGTGCCGCAAGGAGAGATTGCTACTGATGTAATCGTGGGGTTTCCTAATGAAACAGAAAAAGATTTTGAGGATACTCTGAATTTAGTAAAGGATATAAAATTTAATTCGGCTTATATTTTTAAATATTCACCTCGGCCTAAAACCAAGGCTGCAGCGATGCCTGATGATGTGCCTAAGGATGTAAAAGAAAAGCGCCACAAAATACTTTTGGATATGCAAAGAAAAATCTCGCGAACTTTTAAAAAAACTATTATTGCTTTGTTTTTAATTTGTAATTTATCACTTATAACTTATAATTTCTCTTGGGCTGCCAGCCTTTCTACTGCCCAAGAGTTATTTCTGCGCTCTGATTACGACGGGGTAATAAAAGAGTGTAAGCAAGAGCTGGCTTCAAGCAGGCGCTCAAAGCCGGAAGTGAATTATTTATTGGCTTTAGCCTATATAAAGAAAGGCGAGCTTACGCAGGCAGAGGACAATTTCACGAAAGTTATAACCGAATGCAAGACTTTGCCGGTATGTAATAAAGCGCTTTTAGGTTTGGGCGATGTTTATTTTTTAAAAGATGATTATAATAAAGCGCGGGAAATTTATCTACAGGTAAAAGAGTCAAGCAGGGAATTAGGCGCGCAGGTATATTACCGGCTGGCCCAGGTAAATTTAAAACTCGGCGATATTGAAAAGGCAAAAGAATATTCAACGCTTCTTAAAAAAGACTATCCTTTAAGTTTTGAGGCTCAAAAGTCTGTCACACTTAATGCGTCAGATATATTTTTTACGGTGCAGGTGGGGGCATTCTCTAGCCAAAAGAATGCTTCTAAACTTGCTTCTGATTTAAACGAGAAAGGTTTTGATGCCTATATTGACGCTCCGAATACTACTGATAACGCGCTTTACCGTGTCAGAGTAGGTAAATTTAAAACCAAGAAAGAAGCAGAGAGCGCTACACAAAGTTTATCTGAGCAAGGGTATCCTACCAAGATATGGCCGTAACAAGAAATCCCAAATCCCAAATCCCAAATCCCAAACAAATCCGAAATACCAAACTTCAAAAGAAAAATAAAATCATTTTTATTATCGGGCCGACGGCGGTGGGCAAAAGCGAGCTTGCGGTAAAACTTGCTAAAAAAATAAACGGTGAAATAGTTTCGGCTGATTCCATGAGCTTTTACCGCAGGATGGATATTATCAGCTCAAAGCCCGCTAAACACCTGCGAAAACAAATTCCCCATCATCTAATAGATATAATCACCCCTGAGGAGGAATATAATGTTGCCAAATTTATAAAAGAGTCGAATAGGAAGATAAAAGAAATTATTAAAAGAAAGAAGATTCCGATTGTTGCCGGCGGAAGCGGGTTGTATGTGGATAGCATGCTTTATGGGATATTTAAACAGGTTAAAAAGAGCGCGGTTATAAGGGATGGGCTTATGCGCGAGGCGGGACTTTTCGGCAGCGAATATGTTTATAACAAGCTTAAATCTGTCGATCCCGAAGCGGCAGAAAGAATTCATCCTAATAATTTACGGCGGGTAATTCGCGCTTTGGAAGTTTGCTTTTTGACTATGGGTAAGTTTTCTGAACTTAAGCAAAAAAGAAGCGGATTAATGGATAAGTATGATGTAAAACTATTCGGCCTAAATTTAGAGCGGGATAAACTTTATCAGCGGATAGATGCGCGGGTGGATAAGATGTTTGATGAAGGGTTACTTAAAGAGGTAAAGGATTTATTAAAAAGGAAACTAAGTAAAACAGCCCGGCAGGCTTTAGGCATAAAAGAAGTTGAAGGATTTTTAAAAGGGGCGTATGATTTAGGGAAGGTAAAATACCTGCTTAAGCTTAATACCCGTCACTTTGCCAAGCGCCAGTTAACGTGGTTTAGGCGCAATAAAGATATTATCTGGCTGGATGCTTTAGGCGATAGGCGAAAAATAATCAATGAAATAACGAAGGGATAAATGAGATACGTAATCGCTATTTTATTTTTATTTTTTTCCACCAGAAGCGGATCTGCCTTCGGCGGAAATTTTTTGCCTGCTTTGGCTCAAGACGAGAGTAAGGCGCATTTTTGGCAGAGCGATACGGGGGTGGTAGAGATGAAATTAGAAATAGATGAATTTGCGCATAACCAAAATATTCCTTCTCAATATACCTGCGATGGGGAAGGTTTATCGCCAGAAATTAAATGGAGCAATTTGCCGCCTGCGGCAAAGAGTTTAGCCTTAACCGTAATTGACCCGGACGCGCCGATAGGCGATTTTGTGCATTGGTTAATTTACGATATTCCAAAAGAGGCAGCGGGTATTCCTAAGGGTGGCCCATTGCCAAAGGCCGCAAAAGAAGTAGATAATGGTTTCGGTAGGCCCGCTTACGGCGGCCCTTGTCCGCCCAGTGGCACGCATCGTTATTTTTTTACTCTCTATGCGTTGGATGTTGAGCATTTAGAAGGTGTAACCAAGAGTAATTTTTTAGCAAAGGTTAAAGAACATACCATTTCAAAAACAGAAGTAATCGGCCTCTACAGCCGGAAAGAATAATAAACCGCATGTGCACTCCCGCAGTGCACGTGGTTTACGATCATGCCGTACGAAAAGGATCATGTTTTATTGACCGATCTCTATGAGCTGACGATGTGCGCGAGTTATTTTCAAGAGGGGCTTTCGCGCATAGCTACCTTTGATCTATTTATCCGCGATTTTCCCAAAAACCGCTCATATTTTATCGCCGCGGGATTGTCAGAGGCACTCTCCTATTTAGCTAATTTAAGGTTTTCACGCGAACAGATTGAGTTTTTACGTTCAAAAAAGATTTTTAAGCGTGATTTTCTGAGTTATTTAAAAAACCTTAGGTTTACCGGCGATGTCTGGGCAATACCCGAGGGGGCAGTGTTTTTTCCTAATGAGCCGGTTTTACGGGTGAGTGCGCCGATAATTGAAGCGCAATTAGTGGAAACCTGTCTTTTAAATACAATCAACCTAAATACCACTATTGCCACAAAGGCAAGCCGCGTAGTCCTTGCCGCGGAAGGCCGCGCGGTGATTGATTTTTCCCTGCGCCGGACGCAAGGAAAAGATGCCGGAATCAAGGGTTCGCGCGCGTCATATATTGCCGGATGCCTCGGTACATCTAATGTTTTAGCCGGGATGAAATATAATATACCATTATTTGGCACGATGGCACATAGCTTTGTCATGTCTTTTAAGAGCGAGGAGGAAAGTTTTCGCGCCTACGCGAGAAGTTTTCCCGATAGCGCGACTTTATTGGTAGATACATATGATACGCTAAGTGGCGTAAAAAACGCGGTAAAAATCGCCAAAGAATTAGAGCAAAACGGGCATAAATTAAAAGCTATACGCCTTGATAGCGGCAATTTAGTTTCTCTGAGCAGGGCGGCGCGCAAGATTTTAAACCGTGATGGGTTAGCGTATGTCAAAATTTTTGCCAGCGGCAACCTTGATGAATACAAGATAAGCGCCTTAATTAAAAAAGGCGCTCAAATTGACGCCTTTGGCGTAGGGACGGCAATGGGGGTCTCGCGTGACGCCCCTTATTGCGATGTGATTTATAAATTAAGCGAGCTGCGGGATAATCAGGATATATTTCCGGCAATGAAATTAAGCAAGAAGAAAGCGACTTATCCGGGAAGAAAACAGGTTTGGCGGATTTTTGATAAAAAGGGAAATTTTTTAAAGGATGTTTTGGGGCTAGAGAATGAAAAGTTAAGAGGAAAAAAGCTGTTAGTTAAAGTAATGGAGAAGGGAAACCTCGCCTACCGCCCGCCTTCGTTAGAAGAAATAAGAAAAAATGCCGCGGCGAATTTGGCAAAACTGCCTTTAAAATACCAGCAGCTTACTAATTCCGCGCGTTATTCGGTAGAGATAAGCCCGCAATTAAATGTATTAACCGAAAGGTTAATGTATGAACTGGAAAAAAATCAAAAATCAAGGACTGGCCACAAAAAAAGTAAAAGAAAATGAAGGATTCTATTTTTTTTGATATTGACACGCAGTATGACTTTATGCATAAGGATGGAATGCTCTATGTTCCCGGGGCAGAGAAAATCATTCCTAAGCTTAAAAAGATAACGGAATTCGCAAAAAAGAAAAAGATAAATGTTATTGCTTCAACAGATAAACATACGTTAAAAGACAAGGAAATAGCTTCGGGCGCATTTGGCGCGCATTGCATACGAGGTACGAGGGGGCAGAAAAAGATTATTGAAACGCGGCTGAACGGCGCAGTGAGTGTTTCGACGAAAAGATTAACCCCGGAACGGATCAAAAAGTTGAAAAGAATAGGCCGCTTGATGATTGAAAAACAGGAATACGACGCCTTTTCTAATCCTAACCTAAAATTACTTCTTCGTGGTTTAAAGGCTGCATACGTCTATGGGGTAGCGACAGACTATTGTGTAAAAGCGGTGGTGTTGAATTTATGCCGGATGGGGATTAAGACTTATGTAATAAAGGACGCGATAAAACCTGTATTTAAGAAAAACGAAAAAAAAGATCTGGCTTTGTTTAAGAAGTATGGCGCGAAGTTTTTAACTGTACGAGGGTTGATTAAGCGTTGCGAGGGCATCTTTTAGCTGTCGGCGTATTTTCATCTGTGCCATCCTAGCTTTTACTTTGCGCGCACCGCTTATGCCTTTTAGATAAGAAGGGATGAATAGGCGGAATCTTGCCGTAGCGCGCTTTTCCCCATAGAGCTCTATCATCATATCCAAATGCTGAAGCATTACCTTAATCTTTTGTTTAATTGTTGGTGGCTTAAGAAGCCGGCCTGTTTTTAAGAAATAATCGGTTTGTTTGAAAATCCAGGGGTTTCCTATTGCTCCCCGCGCGGCAAGGGCTGCGTCGCAGCCGGTTTCATCAAGCATTCTTTTTACGTCGGCCGGAGTAAATATGTCGCCGCTTCCGATAAGCGGGATATTCAGCGAAGATTTAACCTTTCTAATTAATTCGTAGTCTGCTCTTCCGCTGTAAAGCTGTGTTTGCGGGCGGGCGTGGATAAATATCGCCGAGGCACCCGCGTCTTCTAATAATTTTGCCATATCCGGCGCATTTATTTCATTATGTGACCAGCCGCTCCTGATTTTTACCGTTATCGGTAAAGTAGTGTGTTTTACTAATTCTCTTACGATTTTTTTTAGTGTCTTGGGTTCTTTTAAAAGTGCCGCGCCTTCACCGCGCCGTACCACTTTACGCACCGGGCATGCCGCATTAAAATCAATTAAATCCACGCCGCTTTTTTGGATAACGTCCAAGGCGTTTAAAATAATAGGAATGTCCCTGCCTAATATTTGCGCGCCTAAGGGTTTGTCTTTGCTATTAGATAGAAGCATACTTTGCGTCTTTTTGCTCTTGTATTTAATAGAGCAGGCATTGAGCATCTCGGTAAAGGCGAATTTAGCGCCGAATTCACGGGAAATCATGCGGAAGGCGAGGTCAGATACGCCGGATAAAGGCGCAAGGATAAGTTTGGTGTTTACTTTAACATCTCCAATGGAAAGCATGGGGATATTGTAAGAGAAAATACGCGAACATGCAACTGTAATTTTCCTTGATTTTTTATTTATATAATGTAATATTATAAGACTATGAAGAAATATAAAGTTACACTTATTCCCGGAGATGGGATAGGGCCGGAAGTAGCTTACGCGGCGAAAGATTGCGTTGATGCGACCGGTGTAAATATTGATTGGGAAGAAGTGGTTTGCGGTGAAGCGGCGATAAAAGATTTTGGTACACCCCTACCCGAAGCGGTACTTGATTCTATCAGAAAAAATAAGGTAGCGCTTAAGGGCCCGATTACTACTCCGGTGGGCAGCGGTTTCCGTTCAGTAAATGTGGGCCTAAGGCAGGCATTGGATTTATACGCTTGTCTTCGCCCGGCAAAATATTATGAGGGGGCGCAAACACGCTATCGCGATGTAGATCTGGTTATAGTCAGGGAAAACAGCGAGGACTTATACGCCGGAATTGAATTTGCCGAAGGAGCAGCCGATACTAAAGCGATAATCACCGCGATAAACGAGAAAAGCGTAAAAAAAATAAGGGGCGATTCCGGGGTAAGTATTAAGCCGATTTCCAAATTTGCTTCAAAGCGCATAGTCCGTTTTGCTTTTGAGTACGCTTTAAAAAATAAGCGCAAGAAAGTTACTTGTGTGCATAAAGCCAATATAATGAAATTTACTGATGGTTTATTTCTCTCGTGCGCTCGCGAAGTGGCCAGCGAATACGCCGGTAAGATAGAATTTAATGACGCGATAGTGGATAATCTTTCTATGCAGCTGGTAAAAGCCCCGCATAATTTTGACGTTTTAGTCCTTCCAAACCTTTACGGCGACATTATCTCTGATCTTTGTGCGGGTTTAATCGGCGGCTTGGGGATTGCGCCCGGCGCCAATATCGGCGAAGGCATGGCGATATTTGAGCCAGTGCATGGTTCAGCTCCGAAATATGCGGGCCTAAATAAGGTTAATCCGACTGCTACAATTTTGTCTGGGGTTTTGATGCTTAAATACTTAGGCGAAGAAAAAACGGCAGAACGCCTCGAGAATGCGGTTAGGGATGTAATCAAAGAAGGTAAATTCGTAACCTATGATTTTAGGTTAAGAAAAGACGAACCAAGTGTCGGCACAAGGGAAATGGCAGCAGCGATAATAGAAAAACTTAAATGATGAAAGCTTTTTTTCAGAACAACTTGGATGTTGTATTTTTTGTCTATGGACTGGCTTTTGTATTTATGGGGTTGGCTATTTTTATCCAGCCGCGCCGCGGTTCGTCGTTTAAGATAGCCAAGGTATTAAAATTTTTAGGCGGATTTGGCCTGATTCACGGTGTTAATGAATGGCTGGATATGTGGGTAATTGTAAAACAGGGTTTAAAAGACATTTTTTGGTTAGAAATATTGCGTTTTTCCATATTAATCGTTTCCTACTATTTCCTGTTTGAATTCGGCAGGCGGTTGCTTAAAATATCCATAAAGAATACTAGGATAGCATCGTTATTTAAGCCTTGGCTTGGTGTAAGTGCCGTAGTTTTAATTTTATTATTGGGTTACTACAGCAAAGATTGGCAGATGGCAAGTATTTTGTCGAGGTATTTTCTTGGGTTTCCCGCTTCAATTTTAACTGCCTTGAGCATATTTATTTATTTCAGGAATGAAATAAGGCCGTCTCTTCCGGGGTTAAGGTGGAATTTTTATTTTATGGGCGGCGCTTTTTTATGTTATGGCCTCCTGGGAGGGCTCGTTGTTCCGCCAGCGCCTTTTTTTCCGGCATCCGTAATTAATACGCAGGCATTTTTTGAGGCAACCGGCGGTATTGCGGTTCAGGTGGTGCGTGCGGTATGTGCGGTTATTATAGCCGTATACACCGTAAGGATCCTTGCAATGTTTAATTGGGAAGCAATCAAAGATTTATGTAAGCTGGAAACAGAACGGTTTACTGATAGGGTTACGTCCAGCGCTGAAGAAATGATTATGGTTATTGATAAGAATTTTCGTATTAAATGGGCTAATGCCAAATTAAAATCCGTATATGGCAGGGATATATTAGAGAATTTTTGTTATAAGGTTACTCACCGTATAAATGAGCCATGCCATCCTCCTAATGATACCTGCCCGATAGATGAAACAATAAAGACTAATAAACCGGCGACCATTATCCATACGCATTTTGATGCCTCCGGCAAGTCTGTTTATGCCGAAGTATCTGTTTATCCGATGCTTGATGCAACAGGCATGCCCACAGGTGATTACGTGCATACAAGCAGGGATGTAACCGAAAGGATTAAAGAGCAACGGGAATTAGAAGAGGCGTACGTAGAATTAAAAGCGATACAGGAAAAATTATTGGCCGCGGAAAAAATGGCTTCTCTGGGTAAACTATCCGCAGGGATTGCCCATGAGATTAACAATCCTATCGGGTTTGTGGTCAGTAACTTGAACACATTGGAAAAATACATTTCCAATTTGCTTACTTTGTTAAGCATTTATTCTGAAGTAGAGGTTGCCGTATTTAAGTGGCCCGGCGAAGAGGCGGCGGGGTTAACCCAGAAGATAAAGGATTTAAAGAAAACAATAGATTTCGATTATCTGGTAGCCGATATGCCTAAATTAATCAATGAAACTTTTGAAGGGTCACAAAGAGTAGTTAGGATTATCCGCGATTTAAAGAGTTTCTCCCGCAAGGATGAAATAGAGTTTACAGATGCCAATATAAATGAGCTGATAGAAAGCGCATTGAATATTGTCTGGAATGAAGTAAAATATAAAGCCGATGTGGTTAAAGAATACGGAGAGCTTCCTCTTGTGCTTTGCCATCCGCAGCAGTTAACACAGGCATTTATGAACGTAATAGTAAACGCGGCACAGGCGATAGAGAAGAGCGGCACAATTACCATAAAGACTTATCTGAAGGCAGATAAGGTTTATATTGAGATAAGCGATACCGGCCTGGGAATGAGTGAAGAGGTGATAAAAATGATATTTGAGCCATTTTTCACTACTAAAAAGGTTGGGGAGGGAACGGGCTTGGGGCTTGCGATTGTTTATGGTATTATACAGAAACATAAAGGGAATGTTGAAGTTAAAAGTAAGGCAGGCCAGGGTTCTACGTTTATCATCATCCTGCCGGTAAAAACCGAAAAAAGTTTACCGAATCAAAATCAATAAAGAAGGCCGCATGTTATATCGCGATAGCCTAAAGGAAACAATGAAGGAGGAAAAGATGCCGGGAAAAAAAATCCAATTGCTTTTAGTTGACGACGAAGAGAATATACTTAATGCTCTATACCGTATATTCAGGGATGACCCGTCCTATGAAATAACTATTGCCCATAGCGCGCAGGATGCTTTGCAAAAAATATCCAGCATTCCTGTTGATATAGTGATTTCCGACCAGCGGATGCCCGGAATGGGCGGGGCAGAGTTATTGCAGGAAATAAGGAACCGCTATCCTGATTCCATACGTTTTCTTTTGAGCGGCTATGCTGATGTTGAGGCAATTATTTCCGCAATTAACGAAGGCGATATTTACAGGTTTGTAAAGAAACCATGGAATAATGAGGAATTGAAGAATCTGGTTAAAGGCGCTGTCGGCCAACGGGATATCTCACGCATTATCAGTGAAGCCGTTTTCCGCGCCAGAAGGATTATAAATATAAGCAAGGATTTAGAGATCTATGTTTCCGAAGATAAAAAGAACCTCCATATAAAGCTAAAGGACTCATCGAAAATTATCCCCGCGGAAAGCATATTGCGGTTGATAGATTTTATCATCGGAGCGATAGAATCCGAAGATGCGACAGGTAAAAGAAACTTTGCTTTTACCGGAGGCATGGTTAATAAGAAAGAAGGCAGGATAATTTTAAGCGTAGACTTAGGAAAAGACTTGAGTTTAACCATAGAGTTTCCGTCTGTTAATAAACCGTAATTTGACTAATGGCTGGTTTTGAAGAACGCAGAAAGCATAAAAGATTCCCCGTGCCGATCTTTGTTGACGCCAGCGGAAGAAAATTCTTGCAGTTTAAGAAATTGCGCAATCTTAGTTTAGGCGGAATTTTTATTGAGACGCATTTATTGGAAAGTCCGGGTACATTGATAGAGATGAATTTTGTGTTTCATGTAGAGAAAGAGAAGATAAAGGTTTTAGGAGAAGTAGCTTGGGTTTGCGAGGAAAAGAATAACTCCGGTATGGGTATCAGGTTTATTCATCCGCCTGCCGAATTCTTGAAAAAAATCGAAAAAATGTACTTAGAATAAGTGATTGCGTTTTTTTATTCTTCTTATGAACGCGGAGTAATCCGCAAGAAAGGGCCATAAGGTGAAAAAGATAACTGTAATTGGCGCGGGCAATGTCGGAGGTTTGACAGCTATGCGCCTTTCTGAAAATAACTTGGGGCAGGTTTTACTTATCGATATCGCTAAGAACTTGGCATTGGCAAAAGCATCGGATATGGAAGATGCTAGATATGCCGCGGGGAATGATTATTCCATATCCGCCACAGATGATTTTGGCGCCTTAAGCGGTTCTGATATTGTCGTCGTTACAGCCGGATTTGCGCGCCGTCCGGGCATGAAACGCGAGGAGCTTTTAGCTAAGAACGCCCAAATTATCAATGATATAGCTCTAAGCGTAAAGCAGTCAGCAAGAGATGCTATTTGCATAATTGTAACAAACCCCGTCGACGTAATGACGTATCTTTTTTTGAATAAGGTTAAAACGGACAGGCGCCGCATTTTTGGCATGGGCGGCGGGTTAGACAGCTCGCGTTTTGCCAACCTTATTGCTAAAAAATTAAATTTAGCTGTCAGTGATATAAAACCCGTAGTTATTGGTGCCCACGGAGAGGATATGCTTGCTTTATCCCGGTTGACTATGGTTAAAGGGAAGCCTCTTACATCTCTTATTTCAAGCGAGGCTTCAAAGGAGCTGGAAAAGGAGACTGTTGGGCGGGGAGCGGAAATTGTTGGCCTTTATGGTTCAGGCAGCGCATATTTTGCGCCTTCGGCGGCAATTTTACAGATTGTCAAGGCGATTATTAACGACACAAATGAAGCTATTTATGTATCGGTATGCCTCGAGGGTGAATACGGAATTACCGGTGTATCCGTCGGCGTTCCCGCTAAAATCGGTAAAAACGGAATATCCGAAATTCCAAAGTTAGATTTAACTAAAGAAGAATTATTAAGTTTACAAAAAAGCGCGGCGGCAATAAAAAACAGCATGAAAGACCTGCCATGAAATATGATGTCATTGTAATCGGTTCAGGATGGGGCGGGTTCAACGCCGCATTTCACGCAGCACGGCATGGTTTATCGGCCGCGCTGATAGAGAAGGATATTTTAGGCGGCACCTGCCTTAATTATGGGTGCATTCCTACTAAAATATTGGTAACAAGCGCGGGACATTTTTATGATATTAAACATTCCTCCGAGTTTGGCATTGATATCGATTCCGCCAAGATAAACTTTGAAAAAATTAATATCCGTAAAGAGGCAATAATCGCAAGGCTGCGCCAGGGGATAGGCAGTATCATCCGGGCAAAAAAAATAAACCTCATATACGGTGATGCAAAGTTAGTCGATTCCGCGCATGTTAGCGTAAAAGGAGAAATATTGGAGGCAAAAAATATTGTTATTGCCTCGGGTTCCCGGCCGAGGAGCCTGCCTAATTTAAAATTCGACGGTGTGCATATTTTATCAAGCACGGATTTATTAAATCTAAAAAGTATTCCCAAGAGCCTTTTGATTATAGGCGGCGGCGTAATCGGCTGCGAGTTTGCCAATATTTATGCTGAATTAGGTGCTAAGGTTACGATTACGGAAATCTTAGAACGCATCCTTATAACCGAAGATAAGGAAGTTTCGGTAAAAATGCAGATGGTCTTTAAGAAGAAGGGGGTAGATGTTTTTACCGGTAAAGATTTTAACACATTAGACCTAAAACAGTTTGAAAAAGTCTTATTGTGTGTGGGGCGTGCTGCAAACGTAGAAGGTTTAGGCTTAGATGAGGCGCAGGTTAAATGCGATAAAGGCAGGATATCCGTTGATGAATACCTGCGTACTAATATCGCTAATATATATGCGGTGGGTGATTGCAATGGTTCTCTGCAGTTGGCGCATGTAGCCGCATATCAGGGAAGGCTTGCAATAGAAAATATCCTAGGTAAAGATATCAAGTGCGATTTGAGCGTTGTGCCCGGCTGCATATTTACCAATCCAGAGATAGCCAGCGTTGGTTTGACTGAGGAAAAGGCCAGGCAGGCAGGGTATGGCGTAAAAACGGCAAAATTTAGTTATCTGGGCCTGGGCATGGCACACGTAAAAGGCCAGAGCGACGGCTTTGTGAAAATCACCGTAAATAGCCAAAACGAAGAGATTCTCGGGGCAGTTATTTTCGGTTTAGGGGCCACTGAATTAATTTCTTCTTTAGGCTTAGCCGTAAAAAACAAGCTTACGGTTTCCAATATACGGCAGACAATTTTTGCGCATCCTACCTTGTCTGAGTCTATATACGAGGCGATCGATGGTTTCTGCGCAACTTACCCCGTTAGAGATAGTCCCGAAACTTCGGGACGTCTATAAGGGAAAAGGGTTTTAAGTGCTTAAGTGTCTCCAAAAAAACGACTATAAGATATAAATGTTACATAAGTTATCTCTAACGGGGCTTAATCTTTTAGACCTTGGCTTAATTGATTATCAGGAAGCTTTAGCGAAACAGAAAGAAATTGTTTCCGGCGTAATAAACGGTTTATATCCGGATACCCTTATTTTTTGCCAGCATTACGATATTATTACCATTGGAAGGCGGGGTAGCATTTCTAATGTCATTGCCGGCCGGGAAGAGCTGCTTAAAAAAAATATAAAAGTAGTTTTTAGCGACAGGGGCGGTGATGTAACTTATCATGGGAAAGGGCAGTTAATCGCTTACCCGATATTTGATTTACGCAAAAGCATAAGGGATGTGCACCTTTTTTTAAGGAGGCTTGAGTGTGCCGTAATAAATTTACTTAAACGTTACGGTATTTCCGGCTCACTAAAGTCAGGAAAAACCGGCGTATGGGTTGATGATGAAAAGATCTCTTCTATCGGCATCGCGTTTAGCCATTGGGTAAGCTATCATGGGTTAAGCCTTAATGTTGACCCCGATTTAAGCCGTTTCCTGCTTATAAACCCCTGCGGTTTAAAAGGGGGAAAAACGACCTCATTAAGTCAACTTTTAGGCGGTTTTATTGATATGTCTGATGTGAAAATAAAGTTGAAGGATGAGTTTATTAAATTATTTTATAAGGATTGCGGGTAAGTCGGTAAGGCAATGGTTTGGCTTTCCGCTTAGCCAAAGCCATAAGCCGGTAAGGCAATGGTTTGGCTTTCCGCTTAGCCAAAGCCATAAACGAAGGGAGAGATGAATTATGAACAAATTAGTTTTGCCGGAATTGGGTGAAGGTATTGAAAAGGCCACTGTTTCTTATTGGCTTTTGGATGAAGGAGCGCAAGTCAAAGAGGGAGAAGACGTTGTGGAAATGGTTACTGATAAGGCTACCTTCAATGTGCCTGCAAATTACTCCGGTGTAATCAAAAAAATCCTTTTTCGCGAAGGCGAAAATGTGCGCGTTGGCGAGGCATTGGCGGAAATAGAATAATTTGGCCCTCCTCTTGAAAAAACTCTAAATATATGTTATACTTAGCAATTATACCTCAAAGCCGAAGGAGGAAATTGTGATACCAAGTGCTACTTTGACACAGTTTAATTGGATAGATGTGCTGCTCTTTATGCCCGTTATGTTCCGCGGAGTTTATATAGGTATAAAGGAAGGTGTTGTAATAGAGCTTTTTAAAACATTGGGGCTTGTTCTCATCTCTTATTTTACCTTACATTATTATTCGCCGCTGGGTGATTTCTTGGCTAATAATACTCCTGCCCTGCCCGAGGGCTGTTATATATTTTCATACATATTTATATCTTTTTTGATATGGGTAGGTTTTACTCTTGGCAGGCAGAGCATATTAACTATTGTTAAGGTCGAGACAGCGGGTTTATTAAAGACCTGGGGTGGCGCAATATTGGGTTTTTTACGCGGTATTTTACTTTCAAGTATTATTTTTATATTTTTACTTATGTGGAACGGCAGTTACTTAACCGGTAGTATCCGCCAGTCGTATTTTGGGAATAGGCTTACTTGCGCGTCACCTAATGTTTACAAATTTGTTTTTGAGAATATCATTGCTAAATTTTCTCCTGACGAAAGGCTAAACCGGAGATTGTTTAAGCTTGTGGAGGAAGAATGAAGTTAGGGAAATTATACGAATTGGCAGTGAAAGTAGGGATAGATAACGATCCCCGCGGCCACGCCAAGGTTGAGAAAGAATTTGAGAAGGCAAAGAAGGAATATGCTCAGTTAAAAGATGAGGATAGAAAAAGCTTTGATTTGGAGTCGCTTTCTAACCCTTATGCCGACACGCGTATTTTAAATGGCAGCCAAGACAAACAGGTTAAAACTGTTTTATTGGGGATTGATATTGAAGCGCCTGAACTTTTAGTAGCCGATCGCTTGAGCCAAAAAACAAAAATTGATTTGGTTATTGCTCATCATCCGGAAGGCTTCGCTTATGCCGGTTTTTATGAAGTGATGAAGATGCAGTCCGATATTCTAAGTAAGATTGGCGTCCCTGTCGGGGTATCCGAGGGTTTAACAATGGAAAGGATGCGTGAAGTAGAGAGGCGGGTTATGCCGGCGAACCATTTGCGCGCAAGCGATACCGCAAGGCTCTTGGGAGTTAATTTTATGTGCATACATACGCCGGCAGACAATTGCGTGGCGAGCTATTTGCAGCACCTTATGGATGAGAGAATTCCGGAAACAGTAGGCGATGCACTAAAGATTTTAAAGAGCGTTCCGGAGTATAAATTTGCCGAGTTAAATAAATACGGCCCGAAGGTTATTTTAGGGGATGCAAAGCGCAGCTGCGGAAAAATTTTTGTAGATATGACCGGCGGCACAGAAGGCTCAAAGGAGATTTTCCCGAGATTGTCGTCAGCCGGCGTAAGCACGCTTGTCTGTATGCATTTAAGCGAAGAGCATTTTGCGAAAGCTAAAAATGAAAATATAAATGTGATTGTTGCCGGGCACATCAGTTCGGATAATTTGGGCCTCAATCTTCTTTTAGACCAGATAGAGAAAAAAGAAAAACTCAGCATCCTTGAAATTTCCGGATTCCGTAGAATAAAAAGATAACCAAATAAATCGCGCCCCATAAATTAAGTTCAGCGCGCACAAAATATATATGCCTGGCATTATACCTGCCGAAACCATCGAAAGCATTCTGGATAGAGTAGACATTGTTGAAGTAGTTTCTTCTTATATCCCTTTAAAACGGGCGGGGCGTAATTTACGCGCGCTATGCCCGTTTCATCACGAAAAAACACCATCCTTTATGATCAGCCCCGATAAGCAGATTTATCATTGTTTCGGCTGTAATGCCGGCGGAAACGCTTTAAGTTTCGTCATGCAGTATGAAAAGGTCGATTTTTTAGAAGCCATAGATATGCTGGCAAAAAAAGCCGGCGTGGAGATTGAACATTCTGCGTCCGGGTTTAAAAGGGAAGATGTAAGCGTAAAAACAAAACTTGCTAAAATCAATGAGTTGTCGTCATTCTTTTACCATAAGAATTTGCTAAGTTTATCTGATGCGGCTTTAGCCCGGGATTATCTAAAGCAAAGGGGTGTAAACGAAGCGGCGGTTAAGAATATGCGCCTTGGCTTTGCCGTAGATAAATGGGATAGCCTGCTTGAATATTTAAAAACTAAAGGCATAAATCCCGCGCCGGCTAATCAACTCGGCTTGATAATCAATAATGACAAAGGCGGGTTTTATGACCGGTTCCGAAAAAGGATAATTTTTCCGATTTTTGATATTCGGGGTATTGTTTTAGGTTTCGGTGCTCGGGTATTGGATAATAGCTTGCCCAAATATATAAATTCACCGGAAAGCCCCATTTACGTCAAGGGCAGCCATTTATACGGGCTGAATTTTTCTAAGGACGCTATAAGAGAAAAGGATTCTTGCCTTATCGTTGAAGGCTATATGGATTTTTTTATTCCCTATGCTCACGGAATAGATAATATTGTTGCTTCATTAGGCACGGCTTTAACCAAGCAGCAAATCCGCCTGATAAAGCGCTATACCCATAACGTAGTATTAATGTATGATAGTGATCCGGCCGGCGAGTTGGCAACTTTGCGGAGCCTGGATTTATTTATTGAGGAGGGTATGGGTGTTAGGATTGTTAGCCTGGATAAGGGTTATGACCCGGATTTGTTTATGAGAAAATTTGGCGTAGGCGCTTTTAAAGATAGGGTTGATAATGCGCGTGACTTATTTGATTATAAGTTGGAATTCCTAAAATCTCACTATGGCTCAGGCGATATCCAAAAAAAAGCAAAGATTATAGATGAAATGCTGGTTACTATTAATAAGCTTGCCAACGCGGTAGTCAAAATGGATTATTTGCGCAGATTATCCGAGGAGTTGTCGGTACCTGAATCTGCCATTATGCAGGAAGCGGCAAAAATAAAAAGTAAGTATACTGATTTTGCGATGTCCGCGGACAGGGATAAAAATAGGCTGGCCAAATTTCAAAATAATCCCATTGCTTTTGAGAAGCTTTTAGTCGGGCTTATATTGCAGGAAGAGGAACTTATTCATAAAATAAGTGCTGACATATCCCCCGGTGATTTTCAAGACAGGCAATTAGGTAAAATAATGGCGACTGTATTTGAGTTGGTGCGGTTAGGCAAAACCATAGATCCTCATAAACTGCTGCATCATTTTTCAGATGATGCGGAAATTTCGTCTTTGGTGTGCGAATTAAGCACAAAAGAAGAAGAAATGATTGATAGGGAAAAGGCGGTAAAAGAATGCGTGGCACGCCTTAAAAAACAGGGCACAAGAAACACGCGTGACAAGCTTTGTGAGGCGATAAAAGACGCGCAGAGGTTAAATGATCAAGCCCGCCTTACGCATCTATTGCATGAATTTAATGATTTAGTAAAAGGAAAGGTATTCTGACATGGAAAAAATGGCTATAAAACATGACTTAGGAAAAATTATTGCCTTAGGTAAGCAAAAAGGTTTTTTAACTTACGACGAGGTAAATGAACTATTGTCTGATGATATCGTTTCCGCGCGGGATATTGACTTAATATTTGATACCTTGGGAAATGAAGATATTCAGGTGGTTAATTCGCAAGAGGCGCTTAAGGACGAAGATCCCGAGCCTTCAAAAGAAGAGGTCCCGGCTGAGGAAGAAGCAGAAGAGGTTGAGGCTAAAGTGGAGCCCCGTCCGCTATCAGAAAAATTTATGCCTCTTGATGATCCGGTTAAAATGTATCTAAAACAGATGGGGTCCATTTCCCTTCTTTCCCGGGAAGATGAGCTGGCGATTGCGCAGAAAATAGAGGAGGCGGAAAATAAGTTTAAACAAATAGTTTTATCCACTAAATTTGCCCGCCATGAATTACTCAATATAATTAATAAAATTTTAGATAAGGAGCTAAACCTTGAAGAAATGCTGAAAGAAGAGGTAGGCATTAAGAAGGAATTGGCGTATAGGAGAATTTGCCATCTTGCCAGAAAGATAAAACATGCGCGCAGCTCCGAAAAAATAATCCAGTTGTTTTCTAAGATTAATTTTATTACTTCGGTTACTGAAAAGATCGTAAAGTCGTTAGTCGCTTACTTTAAAGAACTGGATGTTATTAACAAAGAAATCAATCGTGCCCGGCGGCTGGGAATACGCGGTTCTATTAGCGGTTTTAAACAAAAGGAAGAAAGAATTGTTAACAAGTTCGGTATGCCTTCGCAAAAGATGAAAGATGTTTTAAGGGATATTAAATTACGGCAGGCAAAGTTTACCCGCGCAAAAAAGAAGCTGGTAGAGGCGAACTTGAGGCTGGTGGTAAGTATTGCCAAAAAATACACGAACAGAGGGCTGTCGTTTTTGGATTTAATTCAGGAGGGTAATATAGGTTTGATGCGCGCAGTCGAGAAATTTGAATACAGGCGCGGATATAAGTTTTCTACCTATGCTACTTGGTGGATAAGGCAGGCGATTACCCGTTCTATCGCAGACCAGGCGCGCACAATCAGGATTCCCGTGCATATGACGGAGACTATAAATAAGATTATCCGTGTTTCGCGAATGTTCGTGCAGGAAAATGGGCGCGAGCCGCAACCGGAAGAAATCGCCAGGCAAGTCCGCCTGCCGATAGGAAAAGTAAAAGGCATCTTGAAGATTGCTCAGGAGCCGATATCTTTGCAAACACCTATAGGCGATGACGGCGATACGCGTTTTGGAGATTTTATAGAAGATAAAAAGGCGGTTTCTCCTGCAAACGCAACTTTAAAGGCAATGCTGAGAGAAGAAATGGATTCTGCGTTAGGAGGATTGACTGAGCGTGAGAAAAAAATCCTGATACTTCGGTTCGGTTTAAAAGATGGTTGCGCGCATACCTTGGAAGAAGTGGGAAAGGTTTTTCGGGTAACCCGCGAGCGGGTCAGGCAAATAGAAGCAAAGGCGCTAAAGAAACTCAGGCATCCTACGCGTTCAAGGCGTCTGCGTAGTTTCTTAGATATGACGTTAGCCCAAGAAAAGGAGTAGGTTGAGAGTGCCTATCAGCTTGGCCTTTTATTATTGCCGGAAAAATCCGTAACTTTAATTTTGGTTACGGATTTTTTATTATGCATATTTCTTATGCAGAAATTAATTATCGTGTTAACATTGGCTGCAGCCGGGATTTTTTTAATATGCCCTTGTGTTTTTTATTCATACGCAGAAACCATATATTTTAAAAATGGAGAGAAGATAAAAGGGGAGATAGCATATTCTAAGGCGGGGACAATTTGGTTTGACCGCGAATCCGGTTTATTCGGGATCGCGATGCAGGATATCGATAAGATTGACAACGATGACGGCTCGGTTTCTAAATATGATTTCAGGGGCCTGTATAACGGCGCCTTGCGTTATGTGCAGGAAGGGAAATACATAAAAGCGGTAGAGCTGTATGATATGCTGCTTGAAACGTTTTCCGATAATAAGGAATTGCATTACCTGAGAGGTTTTTTAAACCATAAACTCGGCAATATTGAAGAAGCGGCTAGCGATTATCTTTTTTTAATTAGCCATGACAGCGCGGATGCCCAAATACTGAACAATCTTGGGGTAATTTATGCCGGCAGGAAAGAATACCATGAAGCAGAGAAATTGTTTAACAGCGCGATAGAGAAAGATCCGCGCTCAACCGAACCGTATCGTAATCTTGCAAAACTTTTTTTGGAAATATCAGATTATATTTCGGCAAAAAAATACTGGGAAAAAATTTTCGTTTTTAACCCGAATGACAGAGAGGCAAAAAATAATTTAGGATATATTGAACAGGAATTAATAAAGGGGAAAGTTAAAGAGAGCCAAAAATGAGATCAAAAAGAAGCTTTACTTTGCTGGAAATTGTCATTGCTCTGATTGTAATCGGAGTTTTATCCTGCGTTGCTATTGCTTCTTATTTTTTATATATAGAGAAGGCTAAAAGTGCCGAGGCGATTATCAATGTGGGGAGCATTAGAGCGGCCGAGGAGATGTATAAATTAGATAAGGGCACCTACGTCGCGGCCGATGATACGCAAGCGGTAAACGAACGCTTAAGCATGGATATTGCCCCGAAGTATTACGAGTATAAGGTAATAGATGTCAGTGAGGATAATTTTTTAGCGATAGCCAAGCGTATAGGCGTAAATATTGATGCGTATATTACTTCTGGAAAAGCTCCACCGGAACATGTCTTGATTGTAATGGATAAGACCGGTATTATTCGTGGTGGCGCTGAGCAATATTTTGGTACAAGCGGCGGTGGAGGCGGTGGCAGCTCCGGCGGAGGCTCAGGTAGCGGTGGAGGCGGTGGCAGCTCCGGCGGAGGTTCTGGTGGCAGCTCCGGCGGTGGAAGCGGTGGCAGCTCCGGCGGAGGTTCAGGAGGTGGCTCCGGCGGAGGTACTGGAGGCGGTGATGGCGGAGGTACTGGAGGCGGTGATGGCGGAACGAGTGGCTCCGTTTTAAGACGCGATGTTGATTTGCAGGCTGCTTTAACTCTTTTAAAAGACTCAACATCTGGTCGGTACTATGGCGATTTAATAGAATTAAAAGAAATCTCTATCATTTTTGATGATTTTTCGTTGTATCCGGGAGCAGGAAACGCCGCCGCATTTTGGTGGGGTACCGAGCGCAATACTATATACATTAACGAGAGTTTAAAAAGTACGGCTCCTGATTCGGCAATAGCTGCTCTTCTCGCCCATGAGGCAACACACGCGGATTATGATTATAATTCGCAGAAGTGGATTGATTCCACGTTAGCGAAATATCCGCAGCTGACACTTGATGATTTGAGTATTCCTGGAAATTCAATAGACCAGGAATATAATGCTTTTAGCAGCCAGATGCAGGTATGGAAAGAAATAAAAGGCGCTGATACCGATTCGAACAATGATGGGTGGGAGCAGATTTATGACCAAGGAGAGTCGTTTATGAAAACCCAGATTAGGTTTGCCTACAGCGACCAAAATCTGCCTGAGTATTAAGGGTAAGGAGATGAGATATGAAATTCGGCCTAAAAAAAATGTTTTTTTTACTTTTCGCAGGAGCAGTGTATATGTTTAGTTTATTTGGTTGCGCGGGCAATTTTAAATACGATACGTATTCCAGTAAGGATCCTGAAATAAATGCGGTAATGGATTATATCTCGGGTTGGTCCTATAGCGAATCTAGAGGCGCAAACGATAGCTTTGCGCAGGTTGTTTTCTATGAGCCGACCAAAGCCAATGATATTAATCGGGCGGGCATAGTATTAACCATAGAAAAAGAATCCAGTGTTAGTTTTAGCCCGCTCACGGTAGAAGCTAAGGCGGACGATTTATTATCGAAGAGATTAAAATTAAAAGATGCCATGGTATTGTCAAAAACAAAAAAGAGCTTTTTAAATAATTTGGATGCCTTGGAGATAGAATTAAGTTATAAAATGCTTGATAAACTTTATGCCGTAGATGCTAAATCCGTACCCTTTAAGGAAAAAATAATTATTTTCAAGAGAAGCGGCCGCTTCTATACGCTAAGGTATCAAAGCAGCGAAGCGGTTTACGATAAATTTATTAAAGCTTTTAAGCATTCTGCCAAGTCATTAAAATTAAAGTAAATGTCCCTCGTGTTTTGAAAATAAATGTCTGTTAATCCCTGCCGTTTACTGACCGCGGCCCAAGCCAAGAAAATAGATTCAGAATTAAGAAAAAAGCTAGGCATCTCTACTTTAGTTTTAATGGAGAATGCCGGCGGAGCCGTGTCTGTGGTTAGCGGTTTTGGCAAATTGCGCGCCAAACCACTGCCCTCTGGCTTGCGTTTAGGAATAAGTGCTTGCAAAATTATGTAAAGCAGATATAATGCTTTTGTTTGTTTGAATTTAACCGTTTTGAAGATATTTACGAAGAAAAACGAAACAAGATGGAGGAGGTGAACGAGAATAAATGAGGAAAATTGTATTGATTGTTTTAGTACCGTTTTTGGTGTTATGCGGCTGCTCTAAGAAGGAAGAGGTTCCGGGCGGCATGGAAACTTTACTGGATGAGCCGGTAAGTGTAATTACAGCGCAGACCCAACAAACTATTTCTCTCGAAGAGGCCCCAGCGCCTGAAGCAGTTGTAGCGGCGGCTCTCTCATCTGAATTCATCAAGCCAACCGAAAAAGAAATACAGTCTGCTTTAAAAAATGCCGGTTATTATACAGGCACAGTCGATGGTAATATTGGGCCAAAGACAAAAAAAGCGATTGAGGATTTCCAGGCAGCAAACGGTTTATCCGCAGATGGTAAAGTAGGCCCTAAGACTTGGGCGCTACTAAGTAAACACTTAAACCCGGAGCCAGTAACCGCGGGACCGATAAAAAAATAAACTATTTTGATAGGTTTTCATATTTACCCCCGCACTGAATTCTTTGTACGGGGGTAAATAATTTTTGCTTGCGCGGTATACACTTTATGCTATAATTTTTGAAGCAGAAGGAGGAGGTTAATAATGAAAAAAAAATTGGTTTTAATTTTGTTATTGTTGGCAGCTTCAACGGGATACGCCTCGACCATAGGTAATCCGATTAAACCTCTGGGTGATAAAAAGTTGGCTGTAACGGTTGAGCCTAATTTTATGCATGACCGGGATATAAAAGCCGAGGGGGAGAGTACAAACGGCAGTAAAATTAACACCTTTACAATTTCTTCGCAGACTCAAGGATATGCGAAATTAACCTTAGGCGTTACGGATTATCTTAACCTGTTTGCTAAAATCGGCTCAAGTAAATTTAACGGTATAGACATAAAATTTTCCACTAATGAAGATGTTACTATCGAAACCGATAGCGGCCTTTCTTATGGAGCGGGCTTCAATGCTGTATACCAAGTTGGCAGCGACGAGTTATATTCTTTAAATTTGGATCTAGATACTCATTTTGTGTGTTTCTTGGGGTTTAACGGCGGCTTTGCCTTTTCAGAAGCTGATGCCGATGAAATGTATGTTTCCGGTTCAAACGCCATCAATGTTTCCGGAAAAATCAAGAATCAGGAATTTCAGGCCGGCATATTTACCGGCATAGAGCTTTTTATTGATGATAATTTTTCTGTAGCACCTTATGTCAGTAGCTTCTGGAATAGTTATCATATTAAAACCGATGGCGTACGCTACGGCAATACCAATATTCTTAATTTTGATTCTAGCGCCGAAGATCAATTTGGTGCCGGTTTAGGCGTGGATATTAATTTCTCCAAGAATGTTACCTTTAATATTGAAGGCAGATTTATCGGAGGAAATGAAATAAGCTTCGGAGGGACTTTAAAGTTTTAATAATGCGAAATACTTTATTGCGTTATGCGGGATTAATTTTATTAGTGTTATGCTGTGGCTGTAGGAGTATAGTTGTGGGAGGCAGCGGCGGAGCAGGGGGAGTCCATGGCAGCGGTTCTGTCAGTATCCCCATTCCGCTTAAGAATAGTCAATAAATGAATTTTTTTTTGCTACTATTTTGCCTTGTTGGGATATCTACGGGGTTGTTTATATATTTTAACCCTGTTTTGGCAATTGAAATCCAGAGAAGGTTCTATGCGAAAATAAATTGGACGATCACGCCTGTATCTATGCCGAAAGAAATCCGTAATACTAAATTCATGGGAATGTTTTTAGTAATCATTTCGGCGTTATCCCCGGTTTATATTATACGAAGGTAGCGAAAAGGCTTTTAGGCTTTAAGGTAGGTAATTTTTTCAAGGTAGAACTTATCTTGCTTCTTGATAAACTTCGCCAATAGCTTAGTATTCCAGATGGTTCGGTAGGATATAGAAACTTCAAAATTTATATTCACAATATGCGGTATTAAGTTGGTTTCGACGTTTGCTATGGCGTTATTTTCCGCATCAAACGTCCGGATGGTTAGTCTTATTTTTTGTTTTTCTCGAAGCTCATCGATTTCATCAAACCTTAAAACTACGTTCTGCCTAAACCCGCAGTCGTTAATCGCTATCTTTAAATCGTTAACTTTGATATTTTTCACCGGAAAATAACCTTCGTTTTTTATATCAAGCCCATAATTATTGTTTGTAACGTCTTTGACGAGCTCGAGTGATAAAAGGGGGTAGAGCCTTTTGCGTATTTCTTTTAAAAGTGAGCGTTTTAGCTGGGCGGCGCGCAGCAAGCTTATAACTAAACAGAAGGATAAGGCGAGGATAATAATATCTTTATTCATATTTATGCAATAAAATTTATTAGGCATTGCCATAAATAAGTATAATACAAAAAACCCGGTTTTAAAAGAAAAATAATATTAAAATTTTAAATTCATACTTTACATAACCCGTCAATTCTGATATTATTTATATCCAAGCGAAGAGATTTTATTGAGAAGAGTGCTCGAGATGGCGTGATTAAAAATTTGGGCCCATAGCTCAGTGGTAGAGCAGGTGACTCATAATCACTTGGTCGGAGGTTCGAAACCTTCTGGGCCCAATAATACAGAGCTAAGATTAAAGAACTAAGAGTTGCAAGGAAGTGAGTGATGCGAACCGACGACCAAAAAGGGGGATGGAGAAAACCTTTCCCCGTGTTTTTGGGGTAACAGCGAACGAAGCGAGCGCCATAGGGGCAGAGCCCCGATAAAATCTTTTATTCCTATCAATTCAACAAAATTTAAACTCCGCAAGCCAGAGGCAGTGGTTTGGCTTCATAATAGCCAAAGCCGCAAAAAGCTTCAACCCACAATTATTAAATAAGTTGCGATATTTTTTTATTGATTATTATTGTTTTTATGCTAAAATGAAAATCTTGGCGTAATTAAGCGATAATGGTATATTTTGGGCGCATAGCTCAGTTGGTTAGAGCATTTGCATCACACGCAAAGGGTCGAGGGTTCGAGTCCTTCTGCGCCCATTTACATGAAGCAAGGGTAAGTTTTAAAAACTATAAATAGATTTGTCGAGAACCATCGACCCGAAAGGGGTATGGGGAAAGTCTTTCCCCATGTTTTTAGGGTGACAGCGACGAACGAAGTGAGGAACGCCAGAGGGCAAAGCCCTATGGGGAGCGACGAGTAATACGAGGAGCGACGGGCGAGCGGTTCGAGTTCTTCTGCGCCCATTAAATAGAGCTAGAATCAAGAACTAAGAGTTTCGGCCGTGGGCAGATTAGCCTTTCCGCCTCTGGCGGAATCCGTCGCAGGCGTGATCGGCGAAAAGAGCCCGGAGATAAAGTAAATAATGGCTGTCATTTCCATAAGAGAACAAATTGCTAACTTAATTGAGCTGCAGGCAATTGATGCTAAGATATATGCTTTGAATAAAAAAATGCAAGCTATACCGGTTGAATTAGAGAAAAAGAACAAAGAATTTGAAGCAAAAAAGTCCGGGTTAAATGCTTTAGAAGAAAAAAATAAGGTGTTTTTAGTTAAAAAAAAGGATAGAGAGTTAGAGCTTGCGGTTAAAGAAGAAGGCATAAAGAAACTCCAGTCACAACTTTTTGCGATTAAGACGAATAAAGAATACACCGCGTTGCTAAAAGAGATAGAGGGTGGAAAGGCCGACAAATCTTTAATTGAGGACCAAATATTGGGCATTTTTGATGAGCTGGATAGCGTTAGCGCCGAGGTTAATAAAGAAAAAGATGACTTAGCCCGAGAGAAAAAAAATCTGGATAAAGATAAGTCTGAGTTTGATTCTGCGCTTAAAACCATGGAGCAGGAGTTGGTTATTTTTAACGCCAAAAGAAGCCAGGTTGTCCCGAAAATTGACCGTCATGCCCTGTCTACTTACGAACGCATTCTAAAGAATAAGGATGGCCTTGCTGTGGTTAAAGTGGTTGATAATTCCTGTCATGGCTGTTTTATGAATGTGACGCATCAAACAGTTAATGAAATAAGGATGCTCGATAGGCTGGTGACTTGTGAAGCCTGCTCAAGAATTCTCTATGAAGAAAATGGGTAATCAGTATGAAATTTTTATTGATGGGGCATCTCGTGGGAATCCCGGGCCAAGCGGTATAGGTATTATAATTTCCAGGGGCGAAGAAGTAATAAAAAACATTTCGAAGTATATCGGTAACGCGACAAATAATGTGGCAGAATATTCTGCCTTTGTTTTTGCTCTTAAGGAAGCGCTCATCCTGCGGTTGGATAAGATAAAAATAAATACCGATAGTGAGTTACTCTATCGCCAGCTTAAGGGGGTATACCGCGTAAAAAGCGAAGGCCTTAAACCGTATCACGAAGAAGCGATGCATTTAATGAAGGGTTTTCGTTACTTAGAGATAAATCATATTAGCCGCATTTACAATAAAGGCGCAGACAAGCTGGCGACAATGGCAGTAAAGAATAAAGCATCGTAACTGTATTTGTTTCTTAATTTATGTATTCGTTGAGGGGGCGGATAAGGAAAGATGGCTGCCCCGGCATATCGTCGGGGAGGAAAGTCCGGGCTCCGGCAAGACAGCGTAATGGGATAATTCCCATCCTTCAGGTTAAATCCTGAGGAGGATTTCTGTTCGGGGGCTATATTTAGAACAGACCCGTTAGTGTTTTTTTACGGGAGAGCCACAGAGACGAGCGCCCCAGCATAAACGGGGCGGGTGAAACGCGGCAATCTCTACGCGGAGCAAGGTCGAATAGGAGACGAGAGTAGGTCTTGGCTCGCTTTTAGTCTCGGGTAGACTGCTAATGGGCTGGTAGTAATATCAGCCTTGAGATAAATGGCCATCAAAACAGAACCCGGCTTACAATTCTGCCCCCGCGATAAAACTGCGCATAATTTAAATCTTCTTATATATTGAGAAACGCAAAACTAACGGAACTTCTTCGCACACGAAATTTTTTACCGTCTATTTCGGTTTACGTCTTTAGGTGTTACGCTCCATAGAAGATTGTCGCTACACCTTCGCCGTAATTCCTCATAGACCCGCCAGACTGAAGTCGGGCTGGCGTTTGCCAAAAAATTTCTTATTGTGTGCTTTCAGAAATCCCATTAGTTTTACGTACCTCTATAGATTGCCTTAAGGTGTTGGCTCGTGTTTCTAGCGCCATATTATTCTTCGCTTTTATCCAAAATAAGGTAAATTCCCATAAAATGACTTATATATTGCATAGGTAAATAAACCGTAGTATAATAATTGTCGCATTTAGCGGTAAATATTAAGGAGGAAAATAAGTATGTCAGGTCATTCAAAATGGGCGAGTATTAAGCATAAAAAAGCGGCTACTGATGCAAAACGCGGCGCTTTATTTACTAAATTGATTAAAGAAATCACAGTTGCGGCGAGAAACGGCGGCGGAAATATGGAAACTAATGTGTCGTTACGCACCGCGGTGCAAAAAGCTAAGGGCGGCAATATGCCTTGGGATAATATTGACCGCGCAATTAAAAAGGGTACGGGTGAGCTCCCCGGTGTAATTTATGAGTCGATATTCTACGAAGGATATGGCCCCGGGGGAGTGGCGATATTAGTTGAAGCTTTAACAGATAATAAAAACCGGGCATCTGCGGAGGTGCGTAATCTTTTTTCCAAGAAGAACGGGAATTTAGCCGGTGCCGGTTCAGTCAGTTGGATGTTTGCCAAAAAAGGCTATATTTTAGTCGAGAAAGATAAAGCGAACGAAGAAAAATTGATGGATGTGGCACTTAATGCCGGAGCAGAAGACATGAAAAGCGAAGGCGATGCTTATGAGATTACGACCAGTATACAGGATTTTGAGAAGGTTAAGCAGGCGCTAACTGATAACAAGATACCTATGCAGGAGGTCGAGGTTACGATGGTCCCCAGTTCTTTAGTTAAGGTTACGGGGCAGGATGCAAAAAATGTTTTAGCCTTAATTGAGGCACTTGAGGAACACGAAGACGTACAGAAAGTGCATGCCAATTTTGATATTCCCGACGAGGAATTAGAGAAGACTGCGTAACTCCCAAATTTACATTTGTAAATTCGGGGTACCCCGACGGGCACGAAAAAATCTTGTCAATATTTTTTCGGTCGGCCCTACGTCCCTAGGAATTGCGAAGTAATTCCAAGGGATTTAATCCCGGGAATTTTTTAAATTCCTCGGGAGGTAAATTTTCTAGCGAAGCATGAAAATTTAGATATATGCGTATTTTGGGTGTTGACCCGGGCTTAAGAGCCTGCGGATACGGAGCAATAGAAAAAAACGCCTCTTCCCTTACGCTTATTGAAGCAGGAATCGTCACTACAAACTCAACTCAAAATATTTCAGAACGGTTGAACGAAATTTATACTTCCTTTCTTGAATTAATTAAAGAGATTAAACCTGAAGTCTTAGTCCTTGAAAAAATTTATGCCCACTGGCGCCATCCGGCAACGGCATTTTTGTTGGGGCAGGCGCGGGGAGTAATTTGCCTCTTATGTGCGCAAAATAATATTATTTTGCGCGAATATCTTCCCACGCGGATAAAGAAAGCAATCGTGGGCAGGGGCCATGCCGGAAAACTTCAGGTAAAGAAAATGATTGAAGGGCTCCTTAAAATAAAAAATACTGCTTATGCTTTTGATGTTAGTGACGCCCTAGCTTTGGCTGTAGCGTATGCGCAGATAAATAAAAGCCTAATTCGCCCCGAAGCTTAGGGGCTCACCGAAAATGATTATTGAAATTGAAGGAAAATTAGCCCGAAAGGGCGACGATTATGTGGTGGTGGATATTCAGGGGATAAGTTACCAGATTTTGGTTGCTCCGATAATTTTAGAAAAACTTCATGGTATAGTAGATAAAGACGGTAAAGTTAAGCTGGTTACCTATCATTATATGCAGCAGGATCCTTCCAAAAGCATCCCGGTTTTAATTGGTTTCTTAAATGAAATTGAAAAGGATTTTTTTGAGAAATTTATCACCGTATCCGGCATAGGCCCAAAAGCGGCATTGCGCGCACTAAGCAAGCCGATTCCAGTAATCGCAAAAGCAATAGATGACGGGGATATGAAGATGCTTTGCGGCCTGCCCGGCATAGGGGAACAGCGCGCAAAGGAGATTATTGCTAAGCTTCAGGGAAAAGTCGCAAAATACGGCCTTATTCAAGACACCGGCTCCAAGTTAAGCCAGAAGAAAAAAGGCGAGTTATTTAAAGAGGAAGCCTTGGAAATATTGTTACAATTGGAATATAAGCGAAGCGAAGCAGAGAATATGATAGAAAAAGCGCTTCTGCGGTCGCCGCATATAGAGACAACAGAAGCGTTGCTCAATGAAGTTTACAAACAAAGAAAGGCGTAATGGATAAACAGGAAAAGAATATCATTGAATCGCTTTTGTTTGTTTCTGATGGGCCGCTTTTGATTGAGCAGATCGCGAATGTCTTAGAGGGGATAGAGGCCAGCGTTATCAGGGAACTTCTCTTAGGGCTTGTCAAGGAATATCAAGATAACTGCCGCGGTATGCGCATTGTTGAAGTTGCGGGCGGTTTTCAGATGGTGACCAATCCCGATTTTGCCCCGCAGCTGAAAAAATATTATAAGCATAAGCACGCCGAACGCCTCAGCGGGCCTTCACTTGAGACTTTAGCCATAGTTGCTTATAAGCAGCCGGTAACGCGTTTGGATATCGAGTCTATCCGTGGGGTCAATGCCGACGGTGTAATTAAGCATTTATTGGAGAAGGGGTTAATTCGCATCGTAGGCAGAAAAGAAATAATCGGCAGGCCGTTTGTCTATGGCACAACTAAACAATTTCTTGAATATTTTGGATTAAATTCCACTGAAGAATTACCAAATATGCAGGAATTCAGTTCTTTGGTTCCTGTGTCTGAGAGAAAGGAAGTATAAAGTGGCGACCAGTGAGGTAAGTTTAGAAGCATTGCGTAAAAAAATAGATAGTTTGGATTCTAAGATTTTGGGGGTTATCAACCAGAGGGCCCAGATTAGCCTGGCTATAGGCAGGCTAAAAGTCAAGATGAAACATCCGGTTTATTCTCCGGATAGAGAAAGCAGGATCTTATCCAGGCTTTCTAAGATAAATAAAGGGCCGCTTAGCCCGGCTTCTTTGGCCGCAATTTATAGGGAGATTATGTCTTCAAGCCTGTCTTTAGAGAAAAACTTGAAAATCTCTTATCTAGGGCCACGGGCGACTTTTACGCATTTAGCGGCATTGAAGAAATTCGGCTCATCCGTAGAATATGTTCCCGCAAACAGCATAAGCGATGTGTTTATCAGCGTGGAGCAGGATATGGCGGATTATGGAGTGATACCGGTAGAAAATTCTACAGAAGGAGCAATAACCCATACTTTGGATATGCTGGCGGATTCGCCGTTAAATATCTGCGCACAGATCAAGCTGCCCGTATCGCATAACCTGCTTTCCCGTTGCAAAAAAGAACAGATTAAAAGAATTTATTCTAATCCGCAGGTATTCGGACAGTGCCGGCTTTGGTTGAGGATGAACCTGCCGTATGCCGAACAGATAGAGGTTTCTTCTACTAGCCGTGCCGCAGAAATCTGCACAAAAGAAAAAAATTCGGCATGTATCGCTTCGATCTTAGCCGCGGAAATATATAAACTGAATATTCTAGCCAAAGCGATAGAGGATTCGAAATATAACGTGACCAGATTTTTGGTGGTAGGTAAAAATGAAGTCTCCCTCACAGGGAAAGATAAAACTTCGGCAGTATTCTCGGTGAAAGACAGGGTCGGAGCATTGCATGCTATGCTACTGCCTTTTAAAAAATATAAAATTAATTTAACAAAGATAGAATCGCGCCCTTCCAAGAAGAAGGCTTGGGATTATTATTTTTTTATTGACCTCCAAGGGCATATTCAGGATAAAAAAGTAAAGAGGGCATTTGATGAATTAAGGCAGGACGCAACATACCTAAGGATTTTAGGTTCATACCCGGATATAGATTAAAGATGATAAATGCCGCCCTTAAGAATAGAAAGAGCTTCACCTTAGTAGAACTAGTGGTAGTGCTGGTGATTATAGGCATATTGGTGGCTTTGGCTGTGCCGCGTTTTGAACTGGCAGTGGAAGACGCCAAAATTAAAGAGGCGCAGAGTGTATTGCGCAGCATCAAGGGCGCTGAAAAAATATTTCGGGCTGAAAGAGGTAATTATGTGGGGGTAGATATAACTTTAGCGGCAGCCGCTAAAAGTCCTTTCTGGGCTACGTTAAGGATTGAGCAGGTTCAGGATACGAACGACTGGCGATACGGCGTGGAAGTTAGGCCTCCGTGCGGATGCAACCCCGGCACGGCAGGATATGGAAGTGATCCCCAAAATTTAAGATGTGTGCCTTTTGCCCAAAGGCTAAGGGGGCCAAATCTAAACCGCTGGATGCATATGGAGATGACTACCGGTAATTTCCCCATTGTAGGAGGAAGCGTTTTGCGCGCAGCTCAATGCCCGGGAGCCGCAGTTACCTGTAATAATCAACAATGAAAACAAAGATTACAAAGAATATTTTTGATCTCACGCCTTATCAGGCGGGAAAACCTATCGAGGAAGTAAAAAGAGAGCTGGGCCTAAAAGAGGTAATAAAATTAGCCTCTAACGAGAACCCGCTGGTCTCGGTCAGGGTAAAAAACGCGCTAAAGTCTGCTTTAGGCCGGATTAACCGCTACCCCGAAGGAAGTTGCTTTTATCTAAAGGAGAAGCTCGCTAAAGAATTAAGGCTTAAGCCCGCCAACATTATCTTCGGTAACGGCTCCGATGAGTTAATCGATGTTATTGTGAAAACATTCGTAGAAAAAGACGAAGAGGTGCTTACTTCCCAGCTTACATTTTTAGAATATGAGATTATCAGCAAAGTTAACGGGCGTAAAGTTGTAACTGTCCCGCAGCATAATTTTAAATATGACCTCAAGGGAATAAAAAACAAAATAAATAGAAAAACAAAAGTAGTTTTTGTGGCAAATCCCAATAACCCCACAGGGACGTATGTCAATGATAGAGAGGTAATGGATTTCCTTGATGGCCTGCCGCCAAACGTGGTTGTTATTTTTGACGAGGCTTATAATGAGTTTGTGGACGCAAATGACTTTCCTAATACGCGGGGGTATTTAAATAAAAAAAACGTAATTATCCTGCGTACTTTTTCTAAAATCTATGGTTTAGCAGGATTGCGGATAGGTTACGCTATAGCGAAGGAAGGATTTATATCTTTCATGGAAAAGGCGCGGCCGCCTTTTAACGTGAACAGCTTAGCGCAAGCCGCGGCTTTTGCCGCTATCTCGGATAAGGAATTTGTTTTAAAATCGCGTAAGCTGGTCTTAAACGAAAAGAAATATATTTACAAATTTTTTGACGAAATGGGGATTAATTATATCCCCAGCCAGGCAAATTTTATCCTTTTTGATGCCGGGAAAAATACGATCAGCGTGTTTAAGGAGATGCTAAAATACGGCGTAATTGTACGCGATATGAAGCAGTATGGATTGGATACTTTTATACGCGTGACTATCGGGAAACCAGCTGAAAATAAGAGATTTATCGAGGCGCTAAAGAGAGTATTATTAAAGAAAGGATTGACACCTTGCGCTAATCGGAATTGCGCAAGTGTTGTCTAACTGACAAAATGATTATAGTTTTAAAATCGGATGCAACCCAAGCTCAGATAGACCATATTGTTGAGCGGATAACCAAGCTGGGGCTTAAGCCGCTTGTTTCAAAGGGGGTGGAGCGCACGATTATCGGAGTAATCGGGCCGGAAGATATTTTAAGGGTAACACCTCTGGAAGTTTTCCCCGGAGTGGAAAACGTAATGCCGGTACTAACTCCGTATAAACTTGCGGCGCGCGATTTTAAGACCGAAGGCACGACAATAAAATTAGGCGGGAATCTGGTTATCGGGGCAAGGAAGGTTATAGTTATGGCCGGCCCATGCGCGATAGAAAATCTTGATAACCTTTATGAAATTGCCAAAGCGGTTAAGAAGGCCGGGGCGACAGTATTGCGGGGGGGCGCGTTTAAACCGCGTACATCGCCATATAGCTTTCAAGGTTTAGGCGAGGAAGGCCTAAAGTATTTGAGCCAGGTTGGTAAAGAATTGGGCTTGGCTACGGTGACGGAAGTAATGGATACGCGTGATATTGCTTTGGTAGAGAGATACGCGGATATACTCCAAATCGGCGCGCGTAACATGCAGAATTTTAACCTGTTAAAAGAAGTCGGGCTTACTAAGAAGCCTATTTTGCTTAAGCGTGGCCTTTCTTCAACCATAAAAGATTTATTGATGAGCGCGGAGTATGTATTATCCGGTGGAAACCTTAACCTGATGCTTTGTGAGCGCGGTATCAGGACTTTTGAAGACTCGACACGCAATACTCTGGATATAAGCGCAGTACCGGTAATAAAGCAGTTGTCTCATTTGCCCGTGATTATTGACCCTTCACATGCCGCCGGAAAGTGGAATTTAGTTTCTCCATTAGCTAAAGCTGGTGTTGCTGCCGGATGCGACGGATTGATTATTGAGGTACATTCACACCCGGAGGAGGCGCTTTCTGATGGCGCGCAGTCGCTTCTCCCGGAAAAGTTTTCCGAGTTGATGCAGGAATTAAGGATATTGGCTAAAGCCGTGGGAAGAGAACTCTAGTATGAAATTATTTAATAGGATAGGAATTGTAGGGTTAGGTTTGATCGGCGGCTCCTTAGGCATGGCGATAAGGAAAAACGCCGTAGGCAGTGAAATCGTAGGTGTGACACGCAAGAAAAGAACCTTGGATGCCGCCTTAAAATTAGGCGCTATTGATTGCGGGTCACTAGACTTTAAAATATTAAGCAATTGCGACTTGATAATTCTCGCTACGCCGGTAAAAACCATAATTGAGCTTTTAGGCCAAATAAAGCCGTATATAAAACGTGGCGCTGTAATTAGCGATGTGGGCAGTACTAAATTTGAAATTGTAAAAGCGGCACAAAGAACCTTGCCGAAAGGTATAGATTTTATCGGGTCGCATCCGTTGGCCGGTTCCGAAAAACGAGGTATTGATAACGCCACGGCAGAACTATTTAATGATTCGCTCTGCATATTGACTCCGGCAAAGGTAAACATTCAGGCGAATACCCGAAAGCTTAAACTATTCTGGAAAAAAGTAGGGGCAAAGGTAAAAATCTTAGAGCCGAAAACGCATGATAGAATTATTGCGGCTACGAGCCATCTGCCGCATTTGGCTGCTTTTGGTTTAATCGGTTCGCTGCCGGAAAGTTATTTGGGTTATGCGGGAAGCGGATTAAGGGATACTACGCGGATTGCGTCAAGCGACCCTTTACTTTGGACAGAAATATTCCTTACTAACCGGCAGGCTATCCTGAAATCAATCAAGGCGTTTCAGAAACAGATTTGCGAATTTTCTATTCTAATCAGGAAAAAGGACGGCAGGAGGCTTTTTACCAGGATTAGAAACATAAAATCAAAACGTGATAAATTAGTTTGATACGTATATAGATGACGGAAGATAAAAATTTTGTTGTTGCCATTGATGGCCCGGCAGGTTCAGGGAAGAGTACTGTTGCCAAGCTTATCGCGAAAAAATTAAAGTTGTTATATATTGATACCGGGGCGATGTACCGGGCGCTCACCTTTGCCGCCTTATCCAATAATGTTAACCCCCTAGATAATTCATCTGTTACCAAGCTTGCTAAAAAATGCCGCATTGAATTAGAAGATACTCCCGCAGGCCTAAGGGTGAGCCTTAATAGCATTGATGTAACTTGCGAAATACGCAGCCCAAAAGTTAATTCGCACGTTTCGGATGTTGCCAAGATTAAGGAAGTTAGAGAGATTATGGTCAAAGAGCAGAGAAGGCTTGCGTCTGGTAAAGGTGTCGTGCTTGAAGGCAGGGATATAGGCACGGTTGTTTTTCCAGACGCGCGCTATAAGTTCTATTTAGATGCCAGCGTCAATGAGCGGGCAAAGCGCAGGGTTAAAGAGATGCCGGGCGCAAAACCTAATGATGTAAAAGCGAATGTTTTGCTACGCGATAAAATTGATTCTTCGAGGGAAATCGGCCCGCTTAAAAAGGCCCAAGACGCGGTTTATGTAGATACGACGGATATGACGATTGAAGAAGTGGTGGATACAATTTTGAAAAAGATAAATGTTACACGTTGCACGTAGCAAGTAACAAGTTTGACATGATACGTGATACTTGGTACGCAGAGCATAAATGGATAAATCTCTAATTCGTAATTTTTGTATTATTGCCCACATTGATCATGGTAAATCCACGCTTGCCGACAGAATATTAGAAAAAACTTCGGTCATTGACCGGCGTAATATCAGGGAGCAGATGTTGGACGATATGGATTTAGAGCGTGAGCGCGGAATTACCATTAAAGCTTCAGCGGTGCGCATAGAGTACAAAGCAAAAGATGCAAAGAACTATGTGTTTAATCTCATTGATACGCCCGGCCATGTAGATTTTACCTATGAGGTATCGAAATCTATAGCCGCTTGCGAGGGTGCCCTTTTATTAGTAGATGCTTCGCAAGGGATTGAAGCGCAGACAGTAGCGAACTTTTATCTTGCCTGCGAGCATAAGCTGGTGGTTATACCTATAATCAATAAAATAGATTTAGCCAGTATTGATTTACCTAAGGTCAGGAAACAGCTTGTAGAGATATTAAAGTTTAAGGATGAAGAAATTATCCTGGCATCAGCAAAAGAGGGCAGGGGTATAGAAGAAATTTTAGAACGCGTGATTGAGGTTGTGCCTGCCCCGTCTGGTGATCCTTGCCTTCCCTTACAGGCGTTAGTTTTTGATTCAGTCTTTGATAACTACCGAGGGGTAATTGTTTATGTTAGGGTTGTTAATGGCAAAATTACCAAAGGCGTCACTGTAAGGATGATGCAGACAAAAACCGATTATAAGATTGAAGAGTTAGGCGTAATAAAAGATTTGAAGCTTTCGTCCGTTGATGAGCTTGCTTCAGGCGAAGTAGGTTATTTTATCGCGAATATCCGAGCTGCGGTCGATGTGGCGGTGGGGGATACGGTTACTACAGCAAACAATCCGGCTAGTGCCGTGTTAACCGGTTATAAAAGACTAAAACCACTTGTGTTTTGCGGGATATATCCGGTGAATTCCGGTGATTTTACAAATTTAAGAGAATCTTTGGAAAAATTAAAGCTTTCCGATGCTTCTTTTGTGCATGAGCCGGAAAGTTCCACTTCTTTCGGATACGGCTTTCGCTGCGGCTTCCTTGGGCTTTTACACATGGAAATAGTTCAGGAGCGGCTTGAGCGGGAATACAACTTAAATTTAGTCATCACCACCCCCAATGTTGCTTATAAGCTGAAAAAACGAAACGGTGAATTTATTGAAGTAGATAATCCAGCAAAGTTTCCTCAACCGTCAGAGATAGAGGAAATTGAAGAGCCGTATGTTAAAGCCGCGATTTTAATTCCTACAGATTCACTTAGCTCAATATGTGAGATGGCAAAGGACAAGAGAGGTCTTTACGCGGCGACCGAATACATGGGGGAAAATAGGGTAAGGGTTACTTTTGATATGCCTTTAGCCGAGATAATCGTCGATTTTTATGACAAGATAAAGTCGGTGACGCGCGGTTACGGTTCGCTTGACTATGAGTTTGAGGGTTATTTTCCTAGCGATATTGTGCGTCTCGAGATACTTATTAATAAAAAAATCTGCGATGCTTTCTCTTGCCTGGTGCATAAAGAAAAGGCATATCTTAAAGGGCGCGCTTTAGTAGATAAGCTAAAAGAGCTTATCCCGCGTCAGTTATTTGAGGTTTCTATACAGGCTGCGATCGGTAGCCAGATTATCGCCGCCGAAAGTGTACGCCCCGTAGGGAAAAACGTGACGGCAAAGTGTTATGGAGGGGATATTACCCGCAAGCGCAAACTTTGGGAAAAGCAAAAAGAAGGCAAGAAGCGGATGAAACAGTTTGGAAGCGTAGAGATCCCGCAAGAAGCGTTCCTGGCGGTATTAAAATTATGAAACATGATAACCAGAAAAATAAAAAAGGCTTTATTCAAAAGTCGGCATTACGTGAATGGATAGATTCAGCGGTTTATGCATTTATTTTATTTTTAATCATCCGTACTTTTGTAGTGCAGGCTTTTAAAATTCCAACCGGTTCAATGCGCCCTACTTTAAAAGAAGGCGATATGCTTTTGGTAAGTAAGTTTTGGTATGGCGCTAAAATCCCCTTTACCGATATACGGCTTTCCGGCATAAGTCATCCGCAAAGGGGGGACGTGGTAGTGTTTCTCTACCCTGTAGATAAAAAACGTGATTTTATCAAGCGCCTCATCGGTTTAGGCGGGGATACAGTAGAGATTAAGAACGGGAGAATTTACGTAAATGATAAAGTGATAGATGACTCTAAAATAAGTGGCAGGTTTTATTATAATTACGGCGGCTATGGCGGAGAGGATAAGAAAATTTACGTTCCGCAAGACAGTTATTTTGTCTTAGGGGATAATAGTAAATCAAGCCACGATAGCCGCTATTGGGGCTTTGTTCCAAAGAAATACCTGATCGGCAGGGCTTTTGTTATCTATTGGCCGCTGAATAGGATCAGGTTGATTAAGTAGTTTTATATTATTGACAAAAGCTTCAACAAGTGGTTAAATAATTAGTCATAAGAATAATTAAGGAGGTGAACTAATGAAAAAGATATTTGCGGTGATTTTAATCTTGGGTTTATTCGCAATGTCCGGTTGCTCTACAGTACAGAAGGGTGCTGCTATCGGAACGGCCGCTGGTGCGGGATTGGGGGCGATTATCGGTCATCAGTCCGGGCGCGGCGGTGAAGGTGCCTTGATAGGTGGTTTAGGCGGCGCAGCAGCCGGTGCTTTAATCGGTGAGAAGATGGATGCTAAATTCTGCCCTCTCTGCGGAAAGCGTTTTACCGCTGGCACTACCTATTGCCCGGCGGACGGAACGGAACTTAAAGCAATCGAGAAATAATGAATTTCGCCAATAAAGTTTCAATCTTTAGGGTTATCAGTATTCCATTCTTTTTGGCGGCAATTTTGTATTACGATCCCCAGAGGGACATTTTACGTTTTGTCGCTCTGGGGATATTTTTATTGGCTGTAGTTTCCGACTTTGTTGACGGCTATATCGCCCGGGTTAAGAAACAAAAAACAAAATTCGGTTCAATTGTAGACCCTTTAGCGGATAAGCTTTTGCTTGTTGCTTCATTTATAGCGATTTATACAAAAAGCAATCTTCATCCATCGGCTGTTATACCTCTGTGGGTAGTCTTAGCTATAATAAGTAGGGACGTGATAATTTTATTAGGCGCAATTATCATTTACATTATGCGGCAGGATTTAAATGTAGTCCCTTCATATTTGGGAAAATTTACCACTTTTTTTCAGATGATGACAATCGCCTGCTTCTTGTTAAGGTTTAGTTTTATAAATATCATTTGGGGTATCGCCGTATTTTTTACTATTCTTTCGGGTGTTGATTATATCCGGAAAGGCGTGTTGACCTTGAGCGTGATAGATGGAAAAAATAATTCTAAGCCTCTTCGTTAGTTACCTTCTTGGTTCAATTCCCTGCGCCTACTTTCTAGGAAAAATATTTAAGGGTATCGATATAAGAAAACACGGCTCGGGAAACGTCGGTGCCACTAATGCTTTTAGGGTCTTAGGGCCCCTATTTGGCACAATCGCTCTTATCTTTGATGTTGCCAAGGGATTAGTTTGCCCCACGCTGATCGCCGGTTATTTAGCCATGGCAGATAACCTTTCTTGGGGCCTAGCCTTGAGAATTTTTTTGGGGTTAACTGCGGTGATCGGCCATAATTGGACGATATTCCTTAATTTTCGCGGCGGCAAAGGGGTAGCCACAAGTTTGGGCGTAGTTATAGGCCTGGCTACAGTGTCGAATTCTTTAGTTATTGTTTTAGTACTTTTAATATTAACCTGGCTGGCCGTATTTTTAGCTACCGGTTTTGTATCTCTGTCTTCGGTTTTCTCTGCGATTTTAGTTCCTGTATTTATGGTTATTTTTAACCTGCCGAAAGAATTATTGATTATGGGCCTCGTCCTTTCCTCGTTCATTGTTTTTCGTCATAAGCCTAATATTTACAGACTGTTACATAAAGAAGAACATCGCTTTTACCCCTTGAAATCCCTCTGGAAATTATTTTCTCCTAAGTAATAGCCTCCGCATTTTTTAAAACAGCCAAGCAATAAATTAAGTTAATGGTAGCGAAGAAAACGTTTTCATGAAATGGCCTCCGGCTAATTGAATGCCGTGTTATAAATGTTATACTTAAGTAGAGACCTGAAAAGTTTATCCCACCAGCCATGGGAGTTATAATGGCCGGGCTGATATACATATAGAAACAGAAAGGGGAAATAGAAGCCCGGCCTTAAAAATTGAAAAGAGGCAAAAATGCGCAACTTAGTGTTTAAAAATTTAACCTCTCCGCATAAGAAACGGAGGATTCTTTCTACCTCTGAAGTAATAGAAAACAAGGGTCTGCTGACGAGGATTAGGAGGAATTTTGTCTATATCATCAAGGGTATAGACGAGAATAAGAAAGAATTGCCTGTGCCACGGCTCTATATCTTAAAAATTAAAGATTCGCGTACTAATCATGAAAAATTCTTCTGCCGCGTTAAAGGTGGGTTATATCTTGTAAATAACAGTAAGTTATTTTATGTGATATTTTCTCATTCGCTTACCATTAATCTGGCGCCAGCCTCAGCAACAACCAATCCAGCCGCATAACTCGTTTACTACACGTAAAAGTAAAAATATTGCTCTCTAAAAATAAATATGTTATTATATTGTATTATGCGTAAAAACATATTACTTGCGTATATTTCAGATGTCTCAGGGCATCGCAGCGCAGCGGCGGCGATAGAAAAAGCGCTTAAGCTTATTGAGCCGGAAGCGCAGATATTAAGCGTAAACCTTTTTAGTTATACCAATCCTTATTCCGAGAAATTTATTAATCATTTATATACTTTAGTTATCAAAAAAATGCCGCAAATCTGGGAGTATCTTTATGACAACCCCAAGGTAGTCAAAAGTACGGAATACGTAAAAAATATAATCCATAAATTTAATTCCAAAAAATTAAAAAAGCTCTTTGATGAATTTAATCCGGATATAATTGTCTGTACGCAGGCTTTTCCCTGCGGAATGTTTGCTGATTTTAAGAAGATTTACCGGTATGAGACGCCACTGGTGGGGGTGGTTACTGATTTTTTCCCGCATTCTTATTGGGCATATCCGAACGTAGATTATTATACGGTAGCTAACGAAGAATCAAAGAGAAGGCTGATAGAGCAGGGGATAGATCCTAAAAGAATTATGTTGTTGGGTATACCGATTGACCCTAAGTTCTCTTTTGCTTCGGATAAAGCGCGCATAGCGAAAAAAATCGGGTTTGATCTATCCGTGCCTATAATTTTAGTAATGGGCGGTGGCCAAGGTTTAGGCCCGATAAAAACTATTGTCAGATCGCTAGACAGCCTGAAGCTAGATTTGCAAATAATTATAGCAACAGGTTCAAATATAAAACTTTACGGTGAATTAAGAAAGATGCATTTTAGTAAAAAGCACCTCATTTTGGGATACGTAAATAACATTAATGAATTAATGGAGGTTTCTTCTGTAATAGTAACAAAGCCTGGCGGGCTTACTATTTCGGAGGCTTTGGCTAAGTCGGTTATACCGGTTATTGTCAGGCCGATACCGGGCCAGGAAGAAAATAATACCAAGTTTCTTTTAAGAAATAACGCGGCCTTTAAGATAGAGAATAGCGAAGAGGTGCCGGGAATAATAAAACGCCTGCTTTCGGATAGCAAGCAATTTACTGAGGTTATGGAGAATATAAAATCTATCGCTAAGCCGAGAGCCGCCTTAGACGTCGCTAGCCTTATTTTAAAAAATGCTTAACTACTTTCTTTACAAGCTCGGGCAAAAATTATCAATAATCCTACCGTTAAAAATATCGTACAAAATAGCGGTTTTTTTAGCGGATTTACACCGCTTGTTTTCACCAGGAGACAGGGCCGCGGTAAAGGATAATTTAAAAATAATTTTTCCTGAAGCTAACGATAGGACAATTGAAGTTTATCTCCGTGATACTTTTCGCAATTTCGCCAAATACCTGATAGATTTTTTGCGTTTTGAGCTAATCGATAAAAATTACATTAATAAGAATATTTCTACTATTAATTTTGATATAGTGGATCAGGCATTATCAGGCAGCAAAGGCGTAATTATTGTCAGCGCGCATATCGCCAACTGGGAATTAGCCGGAATAGCAATGGCTATCCTGGGGTACCCCATAGCTTGTGTTGCCTTAAGCCATCGCAATAAAGCTATTAACGATTTTTTTATCAAGCAAAGGCAATTAAAGGGCCTTGAAGTTATACCGCTGGGCCGGGCGGCATTCGGTTGTTTACAGACTTTAAAGAAAAATAAACTTTTAGCCTTGGTGGGGGACAGGGATTTCACGCAGGCAGGTATAACAATAGACTTTTTCGGTGTTCCTACCTTAATTCCTAAAGGCCCGGTTGCCTTTTCCTTTAAAACAGGGGCGCCTATCCTTGTGGGAATTATGATACGAGGTAAAGATGATAAGTTCCAGTTTATATATGAAGGCCCCGTAGAGATCGAACGCAGTAACGATTTAGAAAAAGACATGAAAATACTTACGGAAAAGTATGCGCGCATATTGGAAAGATATATAAAAGACTATCCCGGGCAATGGCTGATGTTTAGAAGATTTTGGGAGCCCGTTGGTAAAAATTCGTGCGAGTAAAAAGATGAATAGAACTTGTGTTATTATACCGGCATATAACGAAAATAAGGGGATATCCAGCGTAGTCAAGAAAATAAGGCTATTGGGCCTTGATGCAGTGGTGATTGACGATGGTTCTATAGATTCTACCGCCGATATCGCGCAGAATGAAGGAGCGATTGTTTTAAGGAATCTTAAGAACCTCGGTAAAGGCGCTGCCTTACGGCGCGGTTTTGATTACGTTTTAAAAGCGGGATACGACGTGGTTATTACCATGGATGGTGACGGGCAGCATAATCCTGAAACAGTAGCACAATTCCTTGAATTAGAAAACAAGGTTGATGCAGATATTATTGTCGGCAACAGGATGCGTAATACAGAAAATATGCCGCTTTTACGTATCGCGACAAACAGATTTATGTCGTGGCTTATATCTTGGAAAACCGGGCAGCATATTCCTGATACACAGTGCGGGTTTCGGCTTATACGGGCAAGCCTGCTAAAGAATATCACGCTTTTATCTTCTCGGTATGATATGGAATCAGAAATCCTGATTATTGCGGCAAAAAAAGGCCATAAGATCGAATCTCTTCCCATTGAAACAATATATCATGGCAGCAAAAGCCAGATCCATCCTGTTTTGGATACCATGCGTTTCGTCAGGACTTATTTTCGGCTCCTATGGAAGAAATAAATTTTGATAAACTGCGCCAGCTGATGGTGGATAACCAGATTATCGCCCGCGGCATACGAGATGAGCGCGTAATTTCCGCGTTTTACGAAACCCCCCGCCATAAATTCGTCCCGGAAAATATCAGGCAGGACTCATACGAAGATTGCCCTTTACCGATAGGAAACGGCCAAACAATATCTCAACCATACATTGTGGCATTAATGACAGAAAGCTTACGCTTGAAGCCTACCGATAGGGTTTTAGAAATTGGCACAGGCTCAGGGTATCAAGCGGCGATATTGTCTAAATTATGCTCCCATGTTTATACTATAGAACGCATGGAAGCGCTGCAAAAAAAGGCGGAAGAAACATTTAGGGGTTTAGGAATTTTAAATATCTCCACAAAGGTTGGTGACGGAACATTAGGATGGGAAGAATTTTCTCCTTATGATGCCATCATCGTTACTGCCGCTGCGGACAATATACCCGAACCATTGATAAATGAGCTAAATGAAAGCGCGAGGTTGATAATTCCCGTAGGCGCATTTTTTGGCCAAATTTTAACGTTATTGGAAAAAAACAAAGGGAAGGTTTCGCGAGTTGAAATCTGCGGCTGTACCTTTGTGCCGTTAGTAGGTAAATATGGGCATAAGTATTAAGCGAAAAACTCAGCCGCCTATTTTATGGCAGAAAATATAGGGTTGAAAGCCAAAAAGGCTCGCAGCCAGTTGTGCGCCTCTGTAGCGTCGCTGGCTGATTAAGTAAATTTACTGGAGGCTAACTATGGAAAATTTGTTAAGGGAAGTTTTAACTGCCGGCGGAATATCGGGCGATGAAAGTGAGGTAGCCGCTATATTAAAAAAAGAGTTTGAGAGATGCTGTGATGCGGTTACAATTGACAATTTTGGCAATATCATTGCCAGGAAAGGCAAGGGAGAGAGAAAAATTATGCTGGCGGCCCATATGGATGAGGTAGGTTTGGTTGTTAAGCATATTACCAAGGATGGGTATCTTCGTTTTATAAAGATAGGCGGGATTGACGACCGGATACTTTTAGCGCAGAGGGTGATGGTAAAAACAAAGAAAGGATTAATTCCCGGGATAATTGGAAGTAGGCCGCCTCATGTGCAGAAAGAGGAAGAAAAAAAACAAGTAACAAAATGCGAAGATATGTTTATCGATGTTGGCTGCAAAGACAAAAAAGATGCCGAGTCATTGGTTTCAGTAGGGGATCCGGTTTTATTTGAGGCAAGTTTCGGCAGGATGAATAATAATTTATATTTCGCAAAAGCAGTAGATGACCGCGTAGGCTGTTACTGCTTGGTAAAGATTATGGAACGTATAAACGCTAATGCCGAAGTGTTTGCGGTGGCAACGGCGCAAGAAGAGGTTGGTTTAAAAGGAGCGCGTACATCATCATTTAAGATAAACCCGGATTTTGCTATCGCGATAGATACAACCAGCGCGGGAGATACGCCTAGCATAAAAGAAGCCGAATCGACTTTAAGGTTGGGCGAGGGTGCCGCCATTACCATTATGGAGGCCGGCGGAAGGGGAGTTATAGTAAATAAACACCTTAAAGACCTTTTTATTGAGGTTGCGAAAGCAAATAATATAAAATACCAGTTGGACATCCTTGAGGGCGGGATGACCGATGCGGCAATTATCAGCATGAATCGCGAGGGGATACCAGCGGGAGTATTAAGTATACCTGCGCGCTATGTGCATTCCCCCACTGGTGTTTTTAGCTTAGACGATGTTAATGCGGTTATTGAGTTGGCGGTTAAATCAATAGAAAAATTGTGTAATGGCCTTAATTAATTTTTCGATACACGGTTAAAACTGGCTCAATGAAAAAAGAAAGGCTTATAGTCCATGTTGACATGGACGCGTTTTTTGCAAGCGTTGAAGAGAGGGATAATCCGGCGTATCAGGGGAAGCCGGTTGTAGTAGGCGCTGACCCAAAAAAAGGCAAGGGCCGAGGCGTTGTATCAACCTGTTCATATGAAGCAAGAAAATTTGGAATACATTCTGCGATGCCGATCTCAATTGCTTATCGAAAATGCCCGCAGGCAATATTCCTCCAAGGTAATTATGAAAAATATACGCGGGTTTCCGGAGAAATTATCAGTATCCTTAAAAATTTCTCGCCCCTTGTTGAGCAAGTAAGCATCGATGAGGCATTTCTTGATATTAGCGCTACATACAAGTTGTTTGGCACTCCTTATGAAGTTTGTGTTGCTATAAAAAACCGGATTAAAAAAGAAACCGGCCTAGCTTGCTCTATAGGATTGGCCCCCACAAAAATGTCCGCAAAAATAGCCTCCGGCCTAAGAAAACCCGATGGGTTGGTTGAAGTGAAAGCGGAAAAACTCATTGATTTTCTTTTGCCGCTAGATGTTGAGGTATTGTGGGGCATTGGCCAAAAGACAAAAACAATCTTGAATCAGATGGGAATTTATACGATAAGAGACCTTTCCGTAAGAAGCAAGGAAGAGCTTATCAGCCTGTTTGGCAAAAATGGAGCATGGTTTTGGGATTTAAGCCGCGGCATAGATCAAAGCGAGGTTATCAGCGAGCATACAGTAAAATCTATCAGTAATGAGGCTACCTTCGAAAAGGATATCCGGGATAAAATAATAATCGAAAAAGAGCTTGCCTTGCTTTGCGAGCTGGTTTCTGATCGGTTAAGGAAAGAGGGCTTTAAGTCCAGGACAATTACGTTAAAAATCAGGCTTGAAGGATTTCAGACATATACGCGCGCAGTAACATTACCTGAACCGACTAATTTTTCAGAAGATTTGATCAGGGAAATAAAGCGCCTTTTTGAAAATTTTAAAACTAACAATAAAAGAGTCAGGCTTGTGGGCGTGCGCGCCTCAAACCTATCGATTCGAGATGAAGAGTCGCTTTTTAAAGATGAAAACAAGGAAAAGAAAGAGGATGTCCATAGGGCAATAGATAAAATCAGAGAGAAATTCGGAAGGAGCTCTATCTTACGCGCTATAAGCGTATAGTAACTTAAAAACAGAGATTAAACAGATTTTTCTTTTTGCGCCGCAAAAGTATTTGCGGCCAGCCCGACTTCGTTCTGGCGGGCATCAACCAAAAAGTAAAAGCCAGCCACCGCCGAATGGCGGGGTGCCGCCAAGGGCGGCATTGGCAGATTTTGGTTGACAAATCTGCTTAAAAATAGTATAAAGGAACAAATAGAGTCAGACTATAGGTGAAGGGAAATCCGTTAAAAACGGATGCGGTCCCGCCGCTGTAAGGGCATACGAAACTTGCAAGAGCCACTGGCTAAAAACCGGGAAGGCGCAAGGAATAGGAGATAAAGCCCGAGCCAGAAGACCTACCTATAAATCAATAAACTCAAATACCTCGAGGAAGGGCTATAGTTAAAGCAGGGTGCACCCCAACTCACAAGGTTGGGCTTTTCTATTTTATGGCTAATAAATTAATATTAATTCGTCATGGCGAAACAGTTTGGAATTATAAGAAGCGTTATTGCGGGCACAATGATATAGGGTTAAGCAAAAAAGGCATGGCTCAGGCGAAGAAACTCCGTAACCGGATAAAAGAAGAAATAATCCATAAAGTTTATACGAGTGACCGCAGGCGCGCGATACAAACCGCAAAAATTATCTTTAACGGTTCAAAACAATTAAAGCAAATACCGGATTTAGCCGAAATCAACTTTGGCTGCTTTGAAGGACTAACCCACAGACAGATCCTTAAAAAATATCCGGAGATTTACAAAAAATGGCTTAAAGACCCATATAATAATCATGTGCCGGAAGGTGAAAAATTAACTGATTTTAAGAAAAGGATAATTTCGTCTATTAAAAAGATAGTTTGCGGAAATCCCAGTGAAACCGTGGCGGTCGTATGCCACGGCGGCGCGATAAGCGCATTTATTACTCATATTTTGAGGAAACGGGATTTCTGGAAACATATTCCGCATTCTGCCAGCTTAACTATAATTGAATACGAAAGAAATAAGCCAAAGATTAAGCTATTGAATGACACGGCACATTTAGCATGAAGCAAAAACCAATGCTTTAAAGTTTTTAGTTTTTAGTTTTGTTTTACATCTTACATTTTAAGTTTTTATGATGGGTAAAATTATTTTCATTTTAGGCGGCGCAAGAAGCGGCAAAAGCGCCTTTGCCTTGCAATTAGCTAAAAGATATAAAAAAAATGTTGCCTTTATCGCCACCGGAGAACCGTTAGACAGTGAAATGAAGGCACGTATTACGCTTCATAAAAAAATAAGGCCGGCATATTGGAAAACATTTGAAGAGCCGCGGGATTTAACCCCGCTAATTAAAAGAATCGCCAAAAAATTTGACTGCTTATTGATAGATTGCCTAACACTTTTAGTTTCTAACCTTGTTCTGGCCGGCTTAGACCAAAAAGCGATTGAAAAAATAGCTAAAGAAATAGTCGCCGCTATTAAAGGCTTTAAAGCAAATGCGATAATTATTTCTAATGAAGTCGGCTTAGGAATTGTGCCGGAGAATAAATTAGCGCGTGGTTTCCGGGATATCGCCGGAAAAGTAAATCAAATAATAGCGAAAAATGCTGATGAGGTATTTTTTATAGTATCAGGCATCGCAATGAAAATAAAATAAAGAGAGGACAAGATGAATAAAATCGAACAAACGGTTAAAAAAATAACTAATATTGACGTTAAATTGATGGATAAGGCGCAGGAGCGCCTTGACAGCCTTACTAAACCGCAAGGAAGCTTAGGTAGGTTAGAAGAAATCGCAAGGCTTATCGTAGGTATATCCGGAAAAGAAACCCCGGAATTAAAAAATAAGGTAATTTTTACTTTTGCCTCTGATCACGGCGTAGCGGCAGAAGGCGTAAGTGCGTATCCTGCGGCAGTAACCGCGCAGATGGTCTATAATTTTTTACGCGGTGGGGCAGGCATAAATGTCCTAGCAAAGCATGCCGGCGCAAGGGTGGTAGTGGCAGATTTAGGCGTAGCGGAAGACTTAAAAATAAGCCCGGGCCTAGTGATTAAGAAAATAGGTTACGGCACAAAAAATATGGCTAAGGGTCCTGCAATGACTAAGGAAGAGGCGATAAAATCTATTTGTGCAGGGATAGAAATATTTGAAGATGAGTTTGCCAGAGGTATTGACATTATCGGAACTGGAGAGATGGGCATAGCCAATACTACCGCCGCCAGTGCCATCACCGCAGTTTTTACCCAAGAGAAGATTGAAGATATCACCGGAAGAGGGACGGGTATAAATGACGCAGGGTTAAAAAATAAAATTACGATATTAAAGGAAGCAATTAAAATCAATAAACCAAATCCCGGTGATGCTATTGATGTTTTGGCTAAAGTCGGGGGTTTTGAAATCGGGGGTTTGGCCGGTACAATTTTAGCGGCTGCTTCCTATAAAGTGCCGGTGGTAATAGACGGATTTATCTCGGGGGCGGCGGCATTAATCGCCTATGGAATTGAGCCAAAGGTAAAAGACTATATGTTTGCTGCTCATTGCTCGGTTGAAATAGGCCATAAAACAATTTTAAAATTTTTGGGGCTTAAGCCTATCCTTGATTTAAATTTAAGGCTTGGGGAAGGCACGGGCGCGGCATTAGGCATAGGCATTGCCGAAGCCAGCATAAAAATTTTGCGTGAGATGGCCACCTTTAAAAATGCCGGAGTGTCAGAGAGGGGTAAATAATGCCAGGTTTTTTAGCCGCGCTTCAATTTCTAACTATTATTCCTATAAATACGAAAGGTATCAGAGAAAAAGATATCGTTAATTCTTGCATTTTTTTTCCTTTAGCCGGACTCTTTATTGGATTAATTTTGTTTATTGTGTATAAACCGTTAGCATCATTTTTATATGTGAGCCCATTGTTAAGCAGCGCAATCGTAGTTATTTTCCTGGCAGTAATCACCGGTGGGCTGCATTTAGATGGGCTAGCAGATACTTTTGACGCCTTATCCGCGAATCGAGATAAGGCTGGTAAGCTCGAAGTTATGCGGGATAGCCGTATAGGCACAATGGGAGTATTGTCTCTTACAAGCGTTATAGCCCTTAAGATATTGCTTCTATCCGAGATAGATACTTTTAATAAATTTTCCGCATTATTGAGCATGTGCATTTTGAGCCGATGGGCACAGGTTTTCTGTATGCGCAGGTTCATTTACGCCAGGCATAGCGGAAAGGCAAAAGTATTTTTCTCGGGAATGACTAAGAGAATATTTCTCTTGGCAGGATTTATCGCTTTATTAGCGGTTGTTATGTTATTGCGGCTTAATGGAATATACCTATTTGTTTTTGTAACTATTTTTGCATTTTTATTAGGTAAATTATTTTCATCGCGATTCGGAGGCCTTACCGGAGATATAATCGGAGCAATAAATGAAATATCTGAAGTTCTTGTCTTATTTATTCTAATTGTGTTAAATCGTTTTATCTAATGTAATGTATAGTCACGGCGCAAATATAGAATCATGGAAGAGGCAATTCGGCTTATCAGGGAAAAATATCCTTGATTTTAGCGCCAGCATAAATCCGCTTGGCCCACCCAAACGAACGAGAAAATTATTACGCGATAATTTTCATCTTTTCTTGCGCTACCCTCAAGATTATTCGCAAAGTTCAGGAGCAAAAATCGCGGAATACGCCGGCATAAGCAAAGATAATTTGCTTGTTACCAATGGTTCGATTGAGGCGATATATCTTACCGCGCGGCTTATGGCGAGAGAAACCTCGCTTATCATTGTCCCGACGTTCAGCGAGTATGAACGGGCAATTAAATCAAGTGGGGGCAGAAGCCTTTATTTTCAAACCCGGGACAGTAATAATTTTAAAATAGATTTTAATAAACTTACAAGTAGCTTATCCGGTATGAGTGCTCTTTTTATTTGTAATCCGGATAATCCTACCGGGCGAGTTCTCTCGCGGGAGGATTTATTGTTTTTAGCCAAAAAATGCGGCCAAAACGGAATTATTTTAGTTGTTGATGAGGCATTTATTGATTTCCTGCCTGAGCCGGATAAGGTTTCTTTGGTTAGGAGTTGCTTAAAATGTAATAATGTTATCATTTTGGGGTCGTTGACTAAATTTTTTGCCCTTCCCGGATTAAGGATCGGCCATATCACCGCGCATAAAAAGCTAATTAACCGCATAGCTAAATTTCGTTTTCCTTGGGCGGTTAATTCTTTTGCGCAGGTAGCGGCCGTTTCTGCCATTTTCGATTATAGCTATATCCATAGAACGCGCGCGTTTATCAAGAAAGAAAATGATTTTTTATTCGGGAAACTAAGCAAGATTTTGGCAATTTCGCCATACTACCCTTCGGTAAATTTTATCCTCTGTCGTATAAATAGCAAAAGGATTAATTCGAAAGTTTTATTTAAAAAATTAGCACGGCAGGGTATTTTTATCCGCGACTGCAGTAATTTCCGCGGATTAGATAACCAATATTTTAGAGTAGCGGTTAAATTACGAAAAGATAATCTCAAGTTAATTTCCGCCCTGAAAGAAATTTTATAACCATGTGCACTGCGGTAGTGCACATGGTTTAAGTAAAAGAAAAATAATGACAAAGGCGATACAGATTTGCGGCACGGGTTCAGGAGTCGGTAAAAGCATAATTACTGCCGCGCTCTGCCGTATATTTTACCAAGACGGCTATAAGGTTGCACCGTTTAAGGCCCAGAATATGGCGCTTAATTCGTATGTCGCTTCTGACGGCGGTGAAATCGGCAGGGCTCAGGCAGAGCAGGCATATGCCGCAAACATTGCCTCAAGCGTGCACATGAACCCCATACTGCTTAAACCTACCGCGGATAGGCGCGCGCAGGTAATCGTGCAAGGTACATCAATAGGCAATATGAGCGCGGTTGAGTACGCGCGACGCAAAAAATCACTACTTAAAAAAGTCCATCAGTCGTATGAAACCATAGCGCAAAAATATAAGTTTATTGTTATTGAAGGCGCGGGAAGTCCGGCAGAAATAAATTTAAAGGCTCATGATATTGTAAATATGAAGATGGCCGAATATGCTGATGCCGGAGTAATTTTAGTCGGCGATATCGATAAAGGAGGGGTATTCGCCAGTTTAGTCGGAACGCTAGAACTGCTGGATAAAAATGAACGTGACAGAATAAAGGGTTTTATCATCAATAAATTCCGCGGGGATAAAAGGTTACTGCAAGGCGGATTGCGGTTTTTAGAAAAAAGAACCGGCAAGAAAGTTTTAGGCGTTATTCCCTATTATAATGACATAAAAATAGGGGAAGAAGATTCGGTTTCCCTGGAATGCAGAATGCAGAATGCGGAATGCGGAATGAGAAAAAATAAAAAACTAACAAAATTAAATATAAGCGTAGTACATTTGCCTCACATATCAAATTTTACTGATTTTGACGCTTTAGAAAAAGAGCATAGCATAAAATTGCGCTATATAAAAACGCCTCAAGAGCTAGAAGGCGCAGACGTAATAATTATCCCCGGTACCAAAAATACCATTGGAGATTTAACTTGGTTTAAACAAACCGAATTGGACAAAAAAATAACATCATCGATCATCCATCGTCCCTTGTCCATCGTAGTAGGTATCTGCGGCGGTTTTCAAATGCTTGGAGAATCAATAGATGATCCTTATTCAATTGAATCATCAGCAGGAAAAATAAAAGGCTTGGGACTGCTAGACATGACAACAACTTTAGCTAAAAATAAACAAACTTACCAGATAAAAGGCAAAGATTTATTATCCAAAACAAATATTTATGGCTACGAGATTCACCACGGAAACACTAAAATAAGTGATAGTATTAAGCCGCGTTTTCTAATTACAAACAGAACGGGTAAGGCAGTTCGTATTCTTGACGGAGCCATAAGCAGCGATAAGCGCTTCTGGGGCACGTATATTCACGGTATATTTGACAGTAAAGAGTTTAGAAAAAAATTCATCTTAGAAATAATGCAGGCAAAAGGATTAACTAATACGAAGTTAGACTGCGCTAGCTTTAACCGTGATAAAGAATTTAATAAGTTGGCGGACTTAGTAAGGAAAAATATTGATATTAAGTATCTATATAAGATTCTGAATAATCCAGGAAAAGAGCCGTATGTGTAAACATACCCTGATAGATACGCAGTATCTATCAGGGTAATCCGCCACGCCAAGAGGCGTGGCGGATTGGAGGTAAAAAAATGGCAAAGAAGGTGGAGAAAAATAAAAAGCAGAATAATCAGAAGAATAACGATGGCACAATTGCTTACCGTCTAAAATGCGCCAAAACCTCAAATGGGTTGTCGCATTTTGTTATGTATGGCGATGCGCCGAAAGATCAAGCACCGGTGTAAAAGTGGATAATCTTTAGCCGCAGGCTACAAGCGTCAAGCTTTAAGCTTTTTAGCCTGTAGCCCGCGGCTACATTTCTCTGCTTTTTACTCTTGGAAAGAAACAGATATGATAAATGGCTTACCCTTAACGGGCAAACTTTTCTAATGAAAAATTTGGGTTTGAATATTTTAGACGTAGATAACCGCAAGGTTATTTTGGATTCCGATAATCTTTTTTGGTCGATACTTCCAAAACCAGACAATGGTTCGGTTAATTTATCTCGTAATCTTTTATCCTTATACGATAAATTTAAGGATAATTTAGATAAAGAAATGTATGATTTCCGTTTTGGCCTAGATTTATCCGCGATATATATTGACCCTACGGACAAATGTAACGCCAATTGCCCTTATTGTTACGTGCCGCCGAAGATAAGAAAATACGGCCGCTCAATGACAAAGGATGAATTGGAATTTATATTAAATAAGATTTATGCTTATAGGTCGGGGGACAATGGTTTGGCTTCCGATAGGCCAGAGGGCAATGGTTTGGTCTCCTTTGGCCAAACCCATAGCCAAAGCCATAGAAAGGGCAGCCATAAGAAATTAGTTATTATTTTCCATGCCAGCGAGCCATTATTAGTTAAAGATATCGTATTTTACGCGATAGAAAAATTCAAAGATAAATTTTTCTTTGGGCTTCAGACCAACGCGCTTCTCCTAAAACAAAAAGATGTGGATTTTCTGATTAAACATCGGGTGGGCGTAGGCATATCTTTGGATTCGCATGATCCTAAAGTAAATAACCGCTTACGAAGCGGAAATTTTAACCAGATAGTTAATGCCCTTGATTGGTTTGATGGTTATTCCGGCTTAAACGTTATCACCACGATAACCAAATACAATGTTACTCATCTGGAAAAAATAGTAAAGTTCTTACACGCCAAAAAAGTAAGCTGTGTTTTGTTAAACCCAATGCGTTTTACGCAAAAATATGCCTTAAAACTAAAACCGGATGAAAAAATAATGGCTCAGCAATTTTTAAAAGCAGTAGATACGGCTATTGAGCTTAGCCGGAACTCCGGACGGCAAATTATTGTGGCAAATTTTGCCAATATAATATTAGCTATTGTTTCACCTTTTGCCAGAAGGCTTATGTGCGATATTTCACCCTGCGGTGGCGGAAGATGTTTTTTTACCATTACTGCCAAAGGAGAGATGATCCCCTGCGGGGAGTTTATTGGATTAAAAGGTTTTTCCGGAGGAAACATCTTTTCCGCAAAACGCGCAGATAATATTATTACGCAAGCGCTTAATTCCAAACCGTTTAACAAAATAAGAGACAGATTTGTGGAAAATGTTAAGGAATGTAATATTTGTGATTTTCGCAATATCTGCGGCTCACCCTGCCCGGCTGAACTTCATTCTTTGGACAAGTTTAGGCAAAAATCTGTTTTCTGCGACTTCTACAAAGCGATAACCCGCCATGCCTTTAAACTGATAGCAGAAGGCAAGGAAGAATATATTTTGCGCAGAGAAATAATGAATAACCTAAAGTATGAGTATAAAATATAGAAATGAGAATTAAATAGTAAACAAATGAACTTAATAGTTATAATCATTACTGCCTACATAATGGATTTATTATTTGGCGACCCAAAGTGGCGCTGGCATCCGATAAGAATAATCGGTAAGATCGTTAGTTTCTTTGAAAAGATATTCCATGGGTTTGAAGATAAGAAAGAGGCAGGTTTATTAGTTGTCCTGCTTACCGTAGGTCTTAGCTATTCTTGTGCATATATCCTGATAAATACTTTTAATAGGATGAACTATATCGCCGGCGCGTTTATATCAACATTTTTAATTTATGCCTGTGTTTCGGTTAAAGATTTAAAAGATGAAAGTAGTCTTGTTTATAGCGCGCTGAAAAAAAACGAAATTATTCTCGCGCGCAAGAATCTTTCTCTGATTGTCGGTAGGGACACACAAAATTTAGGCGAAAGAGAAATTACGCGCGCGACAGTAGAGACTATTGCCGAAAGCAGTGTTGACGGGATTATCTCGCCGTTATTTTTTGCATTCTTAGGCGGTGCGCCGCTTTGTATCGCCTATAAGGCGATAAATACACTGGATTCAATGTTGGGCCATCAAAATGAGAAATACAAAAACTTTGGCTGGGCATCGGCAAAAATTGATGAACTGTTTAATTATATACCAGCAAGGATAAGTGCGGTTGTATTTTTTATCGCAGGCCTAATTTTAAGAAAAAATACTTCCTTAGCATTAAAGAATGTAATCCTAAAAAAAGATTTTATTATCGGCCAAAGCTCCCGTATTCCCGAAACAGCTATGGCAGAATTGCTAGGAGTTCAGCTTGGAGGGGTAAATTATTATCAAGGCATATCTGTATCTGTGCCTTTTATGGGAAGAGATAAAAATCTTTTAACCGTTGAAGCTATAAAAAACGCAAATAGAATTATGTATCTTGTTTCGTTTATTGGATTAATCATCGGAGTGATAATATTATGGTTGGTGGGGCGCTAAATTATCCTAGGGTCGTGTTAGCAGGCGCAAACAGCGGTTCAGGGAAAACTACGCTAACTCTAGGCCTGATTTTAGCGCTAACAAAAAGAGGGTTCAATATCCAGCCGTTTAAGGCCGGCCCTGATTATATTGACTGCGCCTACCATAGCTACGTAAGCAAATCACCTTGCGCAAACCTTGATAGCTGGATGATACCTAAAGAAACAATAAGAGAATTATTCGCGCATCGGGCAAAAGAGGCTGACATCTCTTTGATTGAAGGCGTAATGGGCTTATATGATGGCCTAAATGATAGCGAGGCCGGTTCAACCGCAGAGCTAGCCAAGATACTTGGCGCGCCGGTAATTTTAATTGTTAATGCCCATGCGTCTTCAAGAAGCCTGGCTGCATTAGCTTTAGGTTATAAGGAATTTGACCATGAAATTAACCTTAAGGGCGTAATTTTAAACAATATCGCAAGCTCTACCCATTATCAAAGCGCTAAAAAGAGCATTGAAAAAAGAGTTAAAATCCCTGTTCTAGGATTTTTACCACGAGATGAAAAGCTAAAGCTGAATGAGCGCCACTTAGGCCTCGTTCCGGTATATGAAAAAAAGGCTTTTTTGGAATTTAGCCGCCTTTTGTGTAAAAAAGTAGACGAAAATATTGAAATAGAGAAAATTATCGCGATCGCGCGTTCAGCCAAAAAGATCCCGCCTTTTAGGCAAAGGATATTTAAAGACGCGGCAATACCGCAAAAGGTAACTATCGCCGTAGCAAATGATGCGGCATTTAACTTTTATTATCAGGATAACTTGGATATTTTACGTCAAAACGGGGCGCACCTAGTAGATTTTAGCCCGCTTACTGATAAAAAACTGCCTAAAGGCGTTAATGGGCTTTATATCGGTGGCGGATTCCCGGAAGTTTTTGCCGCGCGATTAGCCAAAAATGTAAAATTAAAGAATGACATCCGCTTAAAAGTAAATTCAGGCCTGCCGATTTATGCTGAATGCGGAGGATTGATGTATCTTTCCCAAGAGATCACCGATTTAAAAGGGAGAAAATTCCCCATGGCAGGAATTCTAGATGTTAAAATAGCTATGGGTAAAAAACGCGCTGCTTTAGGCTACGTAACGCTTACCACATTGCGAGATAATATTTTAAGCAAAAAAGGTGACAAGATTAGGGCACATGTATTCCACTGGTCACACTTCATTCAAACTCCACGTAATAATTGGGCGTATAATGTATATAAAAAAGGCAGCAATGTTTCCTATGACGGCTTAGTTAAAAAGAATATCTTAGCTGGCTACGCGCACCTGCATTTTGCCGCTGATATAAAATTTTGCGCAAATTTTATATCAGCGTGCCGTAATTATAAAATTTGTCGCGCAAAATTCGCCAGCTGGCGTTTGGATTTTGCGTGATGCCGCAAATACTTTTGCGGCCCAAAAATTTTATCGCTGCTTGCGAAAAATTTAGCTCTAAAAAACCGTGTCAACCTCCGCGGTTGACACGGTTAAAGATGGGATAGATAATGAAACAAAATACATCACGAGTAAATAAAGCATGTAGGTATTTCCCTTGTCACATTAAACTAGAAGACTGTATATTTTGTTATTGCCCATTTTATCCCTGCGGCGATAGTAAACGGGGGAATTTTATACATCCGCGGCCTAAATCCGCGGCCTTTAGGGCACGCCAGCCCGACTTCGTTCTGGCGGGGATGCAGTGTGGCCGCTTGAGTATTCCGCCCGTGGGCTCCATTTACACAAGAGATAAACGCAAGGTTTGGTCTTGTCAAAATTGTAACTGGATACATCAAAAAAGCGTGGTGGATGAAATTTTTACGCTCATCCGCGATAGATACAAGCCACAAACCATAAAACCAAAAGCAGAAAACAGTAAAACCGGAGTTATTATCCTTAGTCATGGAAGTAAATTAAAGAACGCGAACAATACAATGTTTACTATTGTTAACACGGTTAAAAAAGAATTGGGATTAAAAAATATTCTTTCTGCTTATTTACAGTTTCATCAGCCGGATTTAGCCAAGACTGTAAGGCGCCTTGCGGCCAAGGGATGTAAAAAAATAATTATTGTGCCATTTTTCCTCTTTAAGGGGAATCATGTAAGCCTTGATGTGCCAAAAGCAATTAAAGAAGAAAAGGCCAAGCACCCGCAAGTTAATTTTATCTACACCCATAATTTAGGCCCAGACACAAGGCTATCTGAAATTGTCATAAACCGGATAAGCGAGGCGATAAAATGTACCCAAAAGAAATAGAGAAAAGAAGTTTTGAGATAATCAGCGGGGAACTCGGTAAAACCACATTTCGCGATATTGAACTCCCGATTGTAAAACGGGTCATCCATACGACAGCAGATTTTGATTTCGCCAAAAACCTGCGCTTTCATCCTAAGGCAGTGGAGGCAGGGGTGTCGGCAATAAAAAATGGCATGGATATCCTTGTTGATGTGCGCATGGTAGAGGCGGGGATAAATAAGCAACTGCTTGGTAAGTGGGGAGGAAAAGTAATTTGTAATATCGCAAAGACAGAGCACAAAACGCAAACAAAGACCGAGAGAGGAATAGAAGCCGCCTTAAAAAAAAATAAAAACATTGGAATCATCGCCATCGGCAACGCTCCCACCGCACTTTTTAAAGTACTTAAGCTTTTAGCTATGTATCCCGTATCCCGTAACCCGTACCCCGTACCCCTCGTTATTGGCGTGCCTGTTGGATTTGTCCGGGCGGTTGAGTCCAAAGAGGAATTATCTCGGATGAAGTATCCGTTTATTACTGCCTTAGGCAGGAAGGGTGGAAGCCCGGTAGCTGCTGCAATTATCAACGCGCTGTTAAAAATCGCTGAAGAAAAAATATAATTTTATGAAAACTATTTATTGTTTTTTTCTGGTTTCTGTTTTCTGGTTTCTGTTTTCTGGCGATGCCTATGCCATGCACATCTCTGAAGGCATATTGCCTTTTAACTGGGCGGCATTATGGTTTATTGTCGCTGTTCCGTTTGTCGCTTACGGTTTATACCGGCTAAAGAAAGTGTCAGCCATAGACATATCCTTTAAACCTCTTGTTGGGTTAATGTCCGCGGTTGTATTCATTATCTCCTGTATGCCTATACCCGTGCCGACTGCCGGAACCTGCAGCCATCCTTGCGGAACCGGAATTTCGGGGATACTCCTGGGGCCGGCTATCAGCGTATTGATTGCAGCAGTAGCGCTTTTGATTCAGGCGTTATTTCTGGCGCATGGGGGTTTGAGTACATGGGGGGCAGATGTAGTATCAATGGGTGTCGTAGGTTCATTTGCGGGTTTCTTCACATTTAAGGTATTACGTTTGCTAAAGATAAACATGGCAGTCGCGGCTTTTTTCGCAGGGCTATTTGCAGATTGGGCGACATACGCAACAACTTCACTTGAACTAACTACAGGCATAAGGGGAGATTCTGCGTTTATGCCTTTATTTATAAAAATACTCGTTGCTTTCATACCGACGCAGCTGCCACTAGGAATAGTCGAAGGCGCAATGACTAGTGGAATGATCATGCTGCTCTATAAGAAGCGGCCCGACCTACTGGTAAAAATGGGTGTCATAAAATCAGGAGAGGCGCTATGAAAATACAAAACTATAAATTATTTTTCTTAGCTATTTTTTTATTTTTAATTTTTTCCGCCAGAGGCGGATCCGCCTTCGGAGGAAATTTTTCATTTGTTAATGCCGCCGAATGGAGCGGCGTTGACGAAACTGTGGTGGAAAAATATGCCGAAGAACACGGCAGGGTTGCGAGAAAGCCGTTTATAAACACAGACCAAGGAGACCTACTGCTTTTTGTTTTTCTGCTTGCCGGTGCCATCGGCGGATTCGCCGCAGGCTATTGTTGGCGCAAGCTAATAGAGCAGAAGCCCAAAAATAATAATGCACCCATTCACCGAACATTTTAAAAAAGGTAAAAGTAGAATTTATATGGTAGACGCAAGGGTAAAACTTGTTTTTGCCATTCTTCTTCTGGGGCTGATTTTAAGTTATAAGGGCATTCTTTTTCCGGCGTTTGTTATCCTTATCAGCATATTAACCTGTATACGCCTGCGCCTGCCGCTAAAGGTTTTTTTGTTACGATTTTCCGAGCCTTTATTTATCGCAAGCATACTTATTCTGCTTAAGTTTTTCTTTACGGGTAAAAACGCAATGTTTATGATAAATTTCGCAAGCTTTACGATAACCGGCTATTCTGACGGACTTAAAGAAGGATTAATGATCGCCTGCCGCATCTTGGCCGCGACATCCATCGTTGCGCTCTTAGGATTTTCTACTATTTTTACAGAACTCATAGCCGCGCTATCTTGGTTAAGGGTTCCAAAAAGCTTCACGGAAATACTTATATTTGCCTATCGCTATATCTTTGTCTTATTTGAAGAGGCACTTGTTATCTATAATGCCCAAAAAAACCGTCTTGGCTATTCAAATATCAGACGAGGGTTATCGTCTTTCGGAACACTCTCAGGGTCTTTGGTGTTAAAAGCGTTTGAACATAACCAAAATTTGACTATCTCGATGATTCAAAGAGGCTACGACGGCAATATCCCAATGCTAAGGCACAAGCCGTTTAAACCACCTGAAGTTATTTTATCAGCTTTAGTTATAGCTATATTGGCATTTATATGGAAGATATAATCAGATTATCCGCAAAGATAAATTCGTTTAAATATCCCGATGGAACAGCCGCGCTTTCCAGCATAGCGCTTAAAGTTAAAAAAGGTGAATTTGCCGGTATACTCGGTGCAAACGGCTCCGGCAAGACCACACTTTTAAAAATAATGGACGGCCTGATAAAGAGTTTTGACGGCAGTGTATGCCTTGATGGCGAGAATATTGCCAAGCTTTCTCCACGGCAGATTTATAAAAAAGTCGGGCTTGTTTTTCAGAACCCGGATGAGCAGCTCTTTGCGCCTACTCTTTTTGAAGATATTGCCTTCGGCCCGCTAAATATGGGTTTTAACGCAGAAGAAGTAAACAATAAAGTATTAGACGCCCTTCATCAAGTCGAATTATCAGGACTTGAGCATAAATCTAACCATAACTTAAGCTTTGGCCAGAAAAAAAGAGCATGCATTGCCGGGCTTTTGGCAATGGGGCATGAAATATTACTTTTAGACGAACCAACCGCCGGATTAGATCCGATGGGTGAGTACAAAATGATGCGCCTTTTGACAAAATTAAATAAAGAAAACAACGTAACTATTCTTATGGCAACACACAGCGTTGACCTTGTGCCGCTATTTCTGGATAAGCTTTATATTTTAAGTAAAGGACGTATCGCAAGGGGCGGAACTCCCGAAGAGGTATTTACCGCGCCTGATGATATGGCAGATGTCCGATTACGCCTGCCGCAGATAGCTGAACTTATTTACCGATTAAAACACGAAGACAATCTCCGTTTTGGAAAAATCCCGCTTACAATTGGAGAAGCAAGGCAGGAAATATTACAAATGCGGAATTCGGAATGCAGATTGCGGAATGAAAAATAAAAGAAGCATTACAAACGCAGAATGCCCAATAGAAGATAAAAAATTTAACTCCGCACTCCGCACTCCGCACTCCGCACTCAAAACAGGATATACAACTGGAAGCTGTGCGCAAGCGGCGGCTAAAGGTGCGACGTATATGCTCGTCAGCCAAAAACTGCTAAAAAGTGTTGATATTGTGACTCCTTCGGGTAAAAGATTAAATTTAAAACTTGTCGGACAAAAGATCGGCAGAAATTTTGCCCAATGCGGCGTAATTAAAGACTCCGGTTCAGACCCCTATGATGTAACCAATAGAATAAAAATTTATGCAAAGGTAGCTTTTACGCGAAAGCCAGGGATAGCGATAACCGGCGGAAAAGGCATTGGTAGGGTTACTAAACCTGGTCTGCCTATCGGTATCGGTGAATACGCGATTAACCCTACACCACGGAAAATGATCATAGATGAAGTGCGGAATGCGGAATGCGGAATGCGGAATGAAAAAATAAAAAATACCGTATTCAAAAACGGGATAGAGGTAATTATCAGCGCTCCAGAAGGGGAAAAAATCGCAAAAAGAACTTTTAACCCGCAAATTGGAATATTAGGCGGCATATCTATTATCGGCACTACCGGCATAGTTGAGCCAAAATCTACTCAAGGCTATAAAACCTCTTTATCACTTCAATTAGACGTATTAAAAGCGCAGGGGTATAAAAAGCCGGCATTGGTTTTAGGTTATGTCGGCGAGAAATTCTGTAAGGAAAAGCTAAATCTTACGCCTGATTCTATTATTAAAATCGGCGACCATGTCGGCTTTATGCTAAAAGAATGCGTAAAAAAAGACATAAAAGAAGTTACTTTAGCAGGATACATCGGCAAACTGGTTAAGCTTACCAATAACCAATTTAACACCCATATTGACCAAGGCGATAAGCGCATTTCTACAATCGCTAAATACGCCAAACGTTGCGGAGCAAAAAAAGCAGTTATTGATGAAATATTGCGTCAGGCTACTGCCGAAGCTACGATTGATATCTTGCAGAAAAATCGGATTAATAAAGTTTTTAAAAAAATAGCAAGTGATATAATAATAGCCATAAAGCACTTAACGCACAATAAGCTTAAAGTTAATTGCATGCTTCTTTCCTTGGATGGAGAAGTATTAGCCGAGATGCGCGTATAAATTATCAATTTTAGGAGGTTAAAAAGATGAATAAATTCCTATGTTTTCTGTTATTAATTTTTACGGGAATTTATTTAAATGGCTGCGGAATGAAAAAGGAAGCCGGGGAAGGAAAGCTGGTTAGGATCGCATTGGTATGCCCTTTAACCGGAGATATTGCGGCGATGGGGCAGGGAATGAAAAACGCGGCCACCTTAGCCATTGAAGAAGCAAATGAAAATAAGGTATTAAATGATGTACGGTTTGAATTACTAGCGCTTGATGACCGCGGCGACCCAAAGGAAGCGGTAAATGCTGCTTACCAGATTGCATCCGATAAGGCGGTATATGGCGTGGTGGGACATCTTAATTCCGGCTGTTCCATACCTGCTTCTCTGGTATATAATCGCTATAATATCATGATGATTTCTCCTGCATCCACAAACCCTAAGCTTACCCTGCAGGGATTTAAGAATGTTTTTCGTATTTGCGCTACCGATGATGTGCAGGGAAGTTTTGCCGCCAAATTTATCTGTAAAAACAGTGCTATCGTACAAGTGGCAATAATTCATGATAAAACGCCTTACGGACAAGGGTTGGCCGAGGAGTTTAAAAAAACCTTTCAAGGGTTAGGTGGGAAGATACTGTCTTTTGAGGGAATAAACCTTGGAGACAGGGATTTTAAAGCCCTGTTGATTAAGATTAAGAGCTTGAATCCTGGCGCGATTTATTTTGGCGGAATGTATCAGGAAGGCGGGCTTATTTCAAGACAAGCCAAAGAGCTCGGTTTAGGCGTCCCCTTAATCGGCGGAGACGGGATATATACCCAAGAATATATAAAGATTGCAGCTAATGCCTCAGAAGGCGATATGGCCACGATGATTGGAACACCCCATGAAAAATTACCCAAGGCAAATGATTTTATTGAAAAATATAAGGCGAGATTTCCCAATCGAGAGATGCAACCGTATGATCCATACACCTATGATACGGTCAATATTATTATTGAGGCAATAAAAGCTGCTGGCATGGATCGCGCAAAGATTATTGAACAGATTAGAGCGATTAGCTATGATGGAGTAATCGGCACGACACAGTTTGATGAAAAAGGCGATACCTTAAATAAGGAAATCAGCTGTTATTTTGTTAAGGACGGGAAATGGCTAACAGCGCAATAATTTTTCCTGAGCTTGTAAACGGTATAACCTTAGGCGCGATTTACGCGCTTATTTCCTTGGGTTATACCATGGTTTACGGCGTACTCTTGATGATTAATTTTGCCCACTCAGAGATTGTGATGGCAGGCGCCTTCTTCGGGCTTTTTCTGCTTAGCTTTTTCCTAAAGTTTACATTTTTTCAAAACAATTTATTGCTGTTGCTTACGTCTGTCTTTTTGCTTTCCATGTGTGTTTCAGGTATTTTAGGCGCGGCAATAGAGCGGCTGGCGTATAGGCCATTACGCAAAACAAACCGGCTGATGCCGCTTATTTCTGCCATAGGAGTTTCTTTGTTTTTACAAAATTTGTTTATGTTAACGCTGAGCCCGGAAGCAAAGCCATATCCTTCGGTTTTTCCGGCAGTAAATTTTCAATTAGGGGCCGTTACGATAAACTCCATACAGATTTTTATCATTATTATTTCTATCCTGTTTATGGTAGCACTTGAGTATTTTGTAAACAGGACCAAATTAGGCGTTGCTATAAAGGCAACCTCCTCTGATATCGAAACCGCAAAGCTTATGGGCATAAATACCAACTCAATCATATCGCTGGTATTTTTTATTGGTGCCGCCTTAGGAGGCGTCGCCGGGATATTAGTAGGGATGTATTATGGAAGCATAAAATACAATATGGGGTTTACTTACGGGATTAAGGCATTTACCGCCGCAGTATTAGGCGGTATAGGTAATATTCCGGGGGCGATGCTGGGTGGATTCATGCTTGGTATCTTAGAAAGCCTGGGGGCTGCGTATATTTCTTCTGCTTATAAGGACGTATTCGCCTTTATTATCCTGATTTTAGTATTGATTTTTAAGCCGACAGGCCTGTTGGGAGAGAGGGCGCAGGATAAATGCTAAAAAAGGCAAAATTGTTAGAAATCTTTTTTATTGTTATTATCGCGCTTGCCGCATATTTACTGCATCTAAAGCAAGAGTTTTATCTCGTGCATATCTTATCGCTTGCCGGTATTTATGTCCTTTTAGCACTTGGTTTAAATATGGTTATTGGTTATACCGGCCTGTTGGATTTGGGTTTTATCGCGTTCTATGCCATTGGTGCCTATTCCGCGGCACTCCTTTCAAGCAAGGGTTTTTCTTTTTGGGCTATTTTGCCTATCTCAATTTTAATTACCTGTGCCTTTCGTTTTCTTTTAGGAAAGCCTTTGATGCGGCTAAGAGGGGATTATTTGGCGATTGTAACTTTAGGTTTTGGCGAGATTACCCGGCTTATTTTAAATAATTGGGATGCCTTAACCAATGGCCCCAAGGGGCTTCCACGGGTAGGGGAAACGATACGGCCGATTACATTATTTAGTTTTCATTTAAATTCCGAGATATCCTATTTTTATTTAATCCTCTTTTTTGTGGCGGCATCTATTTTTGCGATTAGGCGAATAGAGCGCTCAAAAATAGGCAGGGCATTTGTTGCCATAAGGGAAGACGAAATTGCCGCCGAAGCCATGGGGATAAATACTTCTTACATAAAATTACTTTCTTTTACGATAAGTGCCGTTTTTGCAGCACTCGCCGGAGTTATATACGCGCACTGGATAGGTTTTGTTAGCCCCGAATCATTTTCTTTCTGGGAATCAGTATTTTTGGTCTGCATGGTTGTGTTGGGCGGCATGGGTAACATTTTAGGGATTATTTTTGGGGTAATCTTGCTTGTCGGCCTACCTGAATTCTTGCGCATAACCCTTGGCGGGGAATTTGTGCTTTATCGTATGTTGCTATTCGGATTATTAATGGTGATAATGACGATATTAAGGCCGCAGGGGATAATCCCGGAGAAAAGAAGGGCGTTAGAATTAAAAGATTAAGCTATGTTTTTTGCCGCGGAAAATATCTCAAAAAATTTTGAAGGGCTTAAGGTTTTAGATCATGTTTCTCTTGAGGTGGGAGAAAAAGAGATCTTGGCGTTAATTGGCCCCAACGGCGCCGGTAAAACCACCTTTTTTAATATTCTTTCCGGGATTTATACGCCCACAGAAGGCAAAATACGCTTTAAAGGCAAAAGTATCGCTGGGCTGGCATCCTATCAAATTGCCGAGCGCGGAATTGCCCGCACATTCCAGAATCTGCGTTTATTTCCGCAAATGACGGTATTGGAAAATATCTTATCCGGGTTTTTCTTTAAAACCCGTTATGGATTAGCTGATGCGCTGTTTAAAACAAAAAGATTTAAACAAGAGGAAGAAAAAGACGTGCGGGAGGCATGCGAAATATCCGGATTTATCGGTTTAAAAAATAAGGAAAACGAACTTGCCAGAAACCTCTCCTATGGCGAACAAAAGAAGTTAGAAATAGCCAGGGCATTAGCACTTGATCCGTCTTTATTGCTTCTTGATGAGCCGACCGCGGGTATGAATCACAAAGAAACCGAAAATATGATTGATTTAATTCGCAAAATTAGAGAAGGCGGGATCGCGGTTATATTGATAGAGCATGATATGAAGGTAGTGATGAATATTTCCGACCGGATAATAGTTTTAGACTACGGCGAAACGATTGCCGAAGGGCGACCCGAAGAGATAAGGAATAATGAAAAGGTAATCGAGGCATATTTGGGAAAAAGAACATGAGGCTTGAATTAAGGGGCGTTTCTACTTTTTACGGTAAGATTGAAGCATTAAAAGGCGTGGATTTGTTTTTGGATGAGGGCGAGATAGTGACAATAATCGGCGCAAATGGCGCCGGCAAAACCACTCTTTTAAAGACAATATCAGGAATTTTGCGGGCTCGAGCCGGGACGATAAATTTTAAAGGGGAATCTATTGAGGCATATCCGGCGGAAAGAATAGTCAGAATGGGGATTTCACACTGCCCTGAAGGCAGGAAGATTTTTCATGCGCTTTCCGTAGATGAGAATTTAAGGTTAGGCGCCTTTAGCCGAGATAATAAAGAGGAGATAAATGCCGAATTGGAGGATGTTTTTCGCCTTTTTCCGGTTTTAAAACAGCGGCTAAAACAAAAAGGTGGAACATTATCCGGCGGAGAACAGCAGATGCTGGCAATAGCCCGTGCGCTCATGTCAAAACCCAAGATATTACTTCTTGATGAACCATCTCTTGGCCTTGCTCCGAAATTGGTAGAGAAGATATTGTTTGAAACTATAGCCGAGATTAATAAAGAAGGTGTAAGTATATTGCTGGTCGAGCAGAACGCGCACCTGGCACTCCAGATCGCAAAACGCGGCTATGTCTTAGAAACCGGAAAGATCGTCCTTTGCGATTCCTGCGCTAACCTTATTAAAAATGAAGCGGTAAAATCGGCATATTTAGGCGGTAGATAAATAGTTTCGCTATGAATAAAAATAAAATTTATGTTATCGGAATAGGGCCGGGGGCAGAGGAATATTTGCTGCCTATTTCGAAAAAAATAATAAAAAATTCCGACTGCCTGGTTGGTTCAAGGCGGCTATTGTTTTTATTTAAAAATCTGGATAAAGAAAAGGTATATTTGGATGGCAATTACGGACAGGTTATTTCTTACATAAAAGAAAACCGGGATAAAAAACGTATTAGTGTTTTGGTTGCAGGCGATACGGGATTATATAGTTTTTTAGGCAGGATAAGTCGGGCGTTTAAAAAAGATGAATATTGCGTTATTCCGGGCATAAGCGCCTTGCAGCTTGCCTTTGCGAGAATGGGTGAGAGTTGGGAAGATGCAAAGATTATATCTTTTCATGGCAGAAAACCGCAGAATTTGGTAAAAGAGGCAAAAATTGCGCGGAAATTGTTTTTATTTCTTGACGATAAATTTCCTCCCCAAAAAGTCGCGCGATACCTGCTTGATAAAGGAATAAAAAATAGAACAGCGATTGTTTTTGAAAACTTAAGCTATCCAAATGAACGGATTATTAAAACAAATTTAGTAAAATTAGCAAATATGAAAGATTTTGGATTATGCGTAATGATAATATTCAAATGCAGAGTGCGGAACGTAAAATAATAATACCAAAATGCAGAATAAAGAAGATTTAAAAACACGAACACAGCAATTTGCGATTGAAATAATTAAATTAGTAAAAATTATTCCGAGAAATCGCATAGCAGATATAATCTCAGCACAGCTATTGCGCTCAGGGACATCTATTGGGGCTAATTATCGCGCGGCATGCAGAGCTAGGTCAAAGGCTGATTTCATATCCAAGATGGGTATCGTTGAAGAAGAAGCGGATGAAACTTTATACTGGCTGGAGTTGTTGATAGAATCCGGGATAACAGTAAAAAATCAAATCCAACATTTACTAAACGAAGGAACTGAAATTACTGCTATTGTAGTAGCTTCTATAAATACAGCAAAGAAAAATAACAATGAAAAAAAGTAGTAACTCCGCAATCCGCAATCTGCAATCCGCAATTGGTAAATTGTATGGCATTGGTATCGGCCCGGGAGATCCAAAGCTGCTTACTCTAAGGGCAAAAGAGATATTAGATAGCGTTAAAACCATCTTTGTCCCTAAGGCAAGAGACGGAGAGGCATCTTGCGCACGGTCGATATTAAATAGGGTTATCAAAAAGCCGAAAAAATATATTGAGCTTGTTTTTCCCATGACTAAGGACAAACAAAAACTAAACTTATCATGGCAGGCAGCCGCAAAAAAAGTTGCCCAAACAATAGCAAAAGAAAGAGATGCCGCCTTTGTAACCATTGGCGACCCTTTTGTTTATAGCACATATATTTATTTACTTAACGCCATGCAGGCGCAATATCCAAACATAGAGTCAGAAACTATCCCCGGCATAACCTCATTTTGCGCCGCAAGCTGTGCTTCCGGGATACCGCTGGTAAAACAGAACGAAAAATTAGCGGTTCTGCCGGTCGGCAGGGATATGGCAGTGATAGAGAAAACTCTTAAGGAATTTGATACGGTTGTTCTAATGAAGGTCGGCGCAAAGCTAGGCAAAGTAATTAAGTTGCTCAAAAAACTTAACCTGATAGATAATTCCGTATTAGTCAGCCGCGTCGGCCATCCGGATGAACGGATTATAAAGGATGTTTCGTCGCTTAAAGACGATAAATTGGGTTATCTTTCAGTAATGATTATTAGGCGCCAAAATATTACGAAAACCTAATGTACACCTCGGAGGTGTACATTAGTTATGGTACTTTCGAAAGCATGAGACTTATTAAATAAATGAAAAAAGCAAAAGTATATTTCATTGGCGCGGGGCCCGGCGATCCGGAATTATTGACTATCAAAGCAAAAAAGATTATTGAAAAGTCCGACATCATTATCTACGCGGGCTCGTTGGTAAATAAAAAAGTGCTTAACTTCGTCAAATCCGGCGCAAAAATTTATAATTCCGCTAGAATGAACCTTGAGCAAATTACAAAGATTATAAAGGATGCGTATGTTGCCAATAAAACTGTAGCCCGCCTGCATACAGGAGACCCTTCAATCTATGGCGCTATACAAGAACAAATGGATTTCTGCCAAAAATACGGCATTGGCTATGAAGTTATCCCCGGGGTCAGTTCTTTTTGCGCCGCCGCGGCATCTTTAAAGCAAGAACTTACATTACCAGACGTCAGTCAGACAGTTATATTAACCCGAATTTCCGGCCGAACCAAAGTGCCAAAAAAAGAAGATTTGGAGAGATTGGCTAAAATTCGGGCGACATTAATCATATTTTTAAGCATCGACAGGATAGAAGAAATCGTAAATAAATTACTTTCCGGCTATAGCAAAAATACTCCCGCGGCAATTATCTATCGGACTTCCTGGCCTGATGAAAAAATAATCAGCGGCACACTTTCAGACATAGCATCGAAAGTTAAAAAAGCAGGGATTAAAAAACAAGCATTGATTTTCGTAGGAGAAGTTTTAAGTAAAGAGGGTTTTAAAAAAAGCGTTTTATACGACAAAACCTTTTCCCATAGCTTTCGAAAGGCAACTAACCATCTTCGCACCCCGGGGGTGCGAAAGGTTAAGATAAGGCGAATAAGATGAAGATAGCGGTTTTGACTATAAATAAGGCGGGGGAAAGGATGGCAGATAAATTAAAGGTAAACTTTAAGAATTGCGTGGTTATTAGGCTGCAAGGGGGAGAAACGCAAAAAATAAAAAAAATATTTGATGAATATGACGGGTTGATTTTTATCGCGGCGTTAGGTATCGTGGTACGCTTAGTTAGCCCGTTTGTTAAAAATAAGATTGGCGATCCGGCAGTTATTTGCGTAGATACAGCCGGGCGCTCGGTAATAAGTGTTCTTTCTGGCCATGAGGGAGGAGCGAACAACCTCGCGTATCTAACAGCCGGTTACTTAGGGGCACAACCGGTGATTACAACCGGGACAGAAGCGCGTAAAAATATTATCTTAGGTATCGGCTGCCGTCGCGGCATAAGCGCGGAAAAAGTTAAAAGCGCCATACGTTTTATTCTAAGAAAAAACGCGATTGATTCAAATAAAATCCGCGTAGCGGCGACCGTTGATTTAAAAAAGAATGAAACCGGCCTAATAAAGGCCTGCGCTGAGCTAGGCCTGCCGCTAGTTTTTATCCCAAAAGAAGACATAGTCAATTTTAAAAGCATTTCCTCATCAGAGGTAGTGAAGCGCAATATCGGCTTAGACGGCGTGTGTGAGCCGGTTGCAATACTAGCAGGGAGAAAAGCAAGGTTAATATGTCAAAAACAGATAATAGACGGCGTTACTGTAGCGCTCGCCAAGGAAAATTAAGTATAATTGGAATAGGCCCGGGTAATTTAAACCAGCTAACTCAAAAGGCAAAAGAGGCAATAAAAGAATCTGGTGTCGTTGCCGGCTATAAAACCTACATAGCGCTTCTTAACGGTTTATTAAACAATAAAGAAATTATTTCTTCGGGAATGACGGAAGAAGTAAAGCGGGCTAAACACGCTATAGAAGAGGCAAAAAAAGGCAAGAAGGTTTGCGTTATTTCAAGCGGCGACTCCGGCGTCTATGGCATGGCAGGATTGGTATTGGAGCTTTTAGATGAAAAAGACGCAGGCACCCTAAAAATAGAAGTTATCCCCGGCATTCCTGCCGCAGTAAGCGTTGCAAGCCTCCTTGGTGCGCCACTTATGCATGACTGCGCGAGCATTTCTTTAAGCGATCTGCTCACCAAAAAAGAGTTAATCAAGAAAAGGGTAGAATTAGCCGCTAAAGGCGATTTTGTAATTGCTCTTTATAACCCAAAAAGCAAGAAGCGCATATCTCTACTTAGGGATGCTTGGCGTATCCTGATGAAATACCGCTCGCCTAATACTCCGGTAGGCATAGTCAGAAACGCCTATAGGGATAACCAAAAAGTCCAGATAATTAAACTAAAAAACATGCTTTCCTCTAAGTTTATTGATATGCTTGCCACAATTATCATCGGCAATTCCCAGACTTATGTAAAAAGTAAGCACATGATTACTCCGCGCGGCTACAGAATATCCCAATCGACCTAAAAAAGCAAACAGTGCCATTCAAGAAATAGTTTAAAAAATCTTGCTCTATAAGTTAATTTGTGATATACTTAACATAGAAAATAGTTAATATAGTTAAGTATTTATGGAGGTAAGTAAAATGCCTGCCAAAACAGTGCTTTCTAAATTCGCCGATGAGTTAAACAATATCCTACCTAACCTGTTAAAAGAGTTTCATCGCAGGCAGCCTAACGAACTATATAAGGGCGAAATAACTCTGCAACAGTACATAACTTTAAATTTTTTGTCTTGCCAAAACGATGCGACTATGGGTGCAATTGCCAAATGCCTGTGCGTTAGCCTCCCGGCGGCAACAGGCGTGGTTGATCGGCTTATACGCGACGGCTACTCTATAAGGCGCGGCGACCCTAAAGACCGAAGGATAATCCGCGTTAAGATAACGCCTAAAGGCAAAAAAATAGTCAAAAAAATAAGCCGCCAGCGTAAGAACATGATTATCAAAGCATTCGGTAAGATAAGCGCCGAGGAAAGAGAGCAGTACCTTAATATACTTAAAAAAGTAGGAGATGCGCTAAGAAATGAAAAAGCCTAATTTCGTAATATTAAATTTGGTTATCCTTGTTTCTATTTACGCTCTCGCTTACGCTCAAGACCTCATAAAAGATGTATCTTTGTCTATAGACGAAATGACCGAGCTCGCCCTTAAAAATAATTTTGATATCCAGCTGGTAAAGTATGATGCCTATATAAAAAGAAATGATTTGCTTGAGGAAGAATCAATATACGATACTGTTATTTCGGGTTCGCTTAAAGTTACCGATAACCAGATGAAGCCGGCCTCTACATTATCCGGCACAAAATCCTTAAACAATAAATATGAATTGGGTTTGTCCAAAAAGCTTCCCACGGGAACTACTCTAAGCACTACGGTTTCTGATGAAAGAAACTGGACTAACTCTATCTTTACCACGGCTAATCCTGCGCATAATGCCAAGGCAAAAGTAGGTATAAAGCAGGAAATAGCCAAGAACTTTTTCGGCTTAATTGACCGCGCTAATGTTAAAATTACTAAAATAGACATTGAAAATTCCGACTTTACTTCTTTGGAAAAAATAGAGCAATACCTTAGTGAAGCCCAAAAGGCGTATTGGAAATTAGCACTTAAGAAAAAGGAATTAGATATCCAGAAGGCTATGCTCAAAAAAGCAGAGGAGCTGTATAATTTGCATAAAAATAAGCAATCTATCGGGCTGATAGAAGCGCCTGAGGTGTTTGCGTCTGAGGCAAACGTTAAAGAGCGCCAAAATGACGTTCTCCTAGCGGAAAACGTGTTTAAGACGGCAATGAATGATTTATTATATAAGCTTAATTTAGATCCCGAAGAGGTAAAAATTATCCCTTCGGATAAATTCGGGCAACAGGCAAACCTAGCGCCGGTTTATGTTGATGCGCTTAAAAAAGCGCTTATGTCCCGCCGCGATTACCTCAAAGAAAAAAACGAAACCGAAGCTAAAAAGATAGAGCTTGTAATGAAGAAAAATAACCTTTGGCCGGAGCTAAACCTGGAAGTTACTTTTACCCGCAATGGGCTGGACCAGAATTACAAAAAGGCAATAGAAGGTATCAGCGAAGAAGATAATCCGGAATATTACGCGGGATTGAGCTTTTCTCTGCCTTTAGAAAATAGCCTTGCTAAAAGCGAATTCAATAAGGCAAAACTAGAGAAAGCGCGGCAGATCCTTAAATTAAAAAGTGTGGAGCGCAAAATTGTCGTGGATATAAAAGACAGTGTTGATACATTTCTAAGCCGTATTAACGCGCAAAAAAATAGCCAAGAAATTGCAGGCCTGCATGAGAAAAAGCTTGCAGCCGAAGAGGCAAGGTTTAATAGCGGCCGCTCGGATACTGATACGCTTATCCGGTATCAGGAAGACTTGCTTACATCACAGCTTGCCCTTGCCAATGCCGATTATAATCTTAAATCCGCAGAGATAGATTTGGAATTAAAAGAAAATACGCTGTTAAATAAATACTGGAAAGAAAAACTTTAAAAGCATGAAAAAACTTGCTGAATTTTCCGTAAACCACCCCTTGCTGGTAAATCTGCTTACGGCCTTTATTGTAATTGCCGGGCTTATCTCGCTTACTCAATTAAAAAGAGAGGCATTCCCCGAAGTATCTTTTGACGTAGTAACCGTAAATACTCCTTACCGGGGCGCTATGCCTGAAGAAGTGGAGCGCCTTGTTACCACGCCTCTCGAGAAAGAGCTTAAAACCGTTGACGATATAGAAGAAATGAGTTCAATATCTATTGAAGGGTTATCCACTATTGTAATGGAAATAGACCCTGACGCTAAAAATAAACGTAAAATTATAGATGATATCCAGACCGCGGTTGACCGGATGATTGATTTACCCGTAGATAGCGAAAAGACGCTGGTTACGGAAATAACTTCTAAGCAATTCCCTGTAATCATTGTTTCCGTAACCGGAGATATTTCTGAATCTAAACTTCAGGAATTTGCGCTAAGCCTGGAAGACAGGTTTTTAGATATTGACGGCGTTGCTTCGGTAAAAAAGGGCGGGTTCCGCGACAGGGAATTCTGGGTAGAGCTGGATTTAGATAAAATGAAAAGCCTGCATGTTTCTTTCGATGAAGTGGCGGGCGCGCTTTATAGGCGAAATATCGGTCTTCCCGCCGGAAAAATTCAGGATCCCGAAAGCATCTTTAGCGTCAAAACAAAAGGCGAATTTCATGCGAAAGTTGAGGTGGAAAACGTCGTAATCCGTTCTAATGACGCGGGTATTCAGCTTAAAATCAAAGATGCGGGAATAGTAACTGATACTTTTGAAGAACAGGATATCATTGACAGGACAGAAGGCTACCGCTCCATATCTTTAGTTGTAGTGAAGAGAGAGAAAGCCGACACCATAAAGATAGTAGATCAGGTTAAGAAGATAACCGCCGAGTTTAAGAATTCTCCCGTTAAGGTTAAAACCTTTTACGATATGTCTTATTATATCAGGCGGCGGCTAAATGTTTTAAATTCCAACGGTGTTTTGGGTTTTGTATTGGTCAGCGTTTGTTTATTCGTATTTTTGCACGCCGTGCCGGCATTTTTTACTGCCTGGGGCATACCCGTCGCACTCCTGACAACCTTCGCCCTCATGAACCTTTTAGGGCTAAGCATTAACCTGATTACCATGTTCGGTTTAATCATTGTTTTGGGTATGTTGGTTGACGACGGCATCATCATCTGCGAAAATATCTACCGCTATATAGAAAGAGGTATGGCTCCTAAAGAGGCGGCAATAAAGGGGGCGGCAGAAGTGATGGTCCCGGTTCTAAGCACCGTTGCTACAACCATTGTGGCATTCTTGCCCCTTGTATTTATGAGCGGATTATTAGGCAGGTTTATGCGTGATGTTCCGATAATAATATGCCTTGCTCTTACCGGGTCTATAATTGAGTCGTTTATAGTGCTTCCTTCGCATATGGCGGATTTTGCCCATCCAAAACAAGAAGAAAAAGAGAAAAGAGCCGACCGCTGGTTTAAGAAAGCCCAGCTTAGATATTCGCGTTTACTGGAAAAAGCTATTAATAGTAGGTATAAAGTATCTCTTGCCGTGCTTGCGCTGTTTATCGCCGCGATTGTTACCGCGGTTAAGTTTATGCCGTTTGTGTTGTTTTCCTCACGCGGCGTAGAGCAATTTATGATAAGGGCCGAGGGAAAAATCGGCACCCCATTAGAAAAAACAGAAGCGCTGATAAAGCCTCTGGAGAAACTCGTAGAAACCATCCCCAGAGAATATATGGACACATATCATACCCAGATAGGTATTTTAAAAGAAGAAAGGGCGCATGATCCCGAGTCCAGCCAAGGTACGCATCTTGCCCAGGTAACCGTATACTTAACTCCCGAACAACAACGTAAAAAAAGCGCCAAAGAAATTATTGAAGGATTACGCCCAAAGCTTTCCCAAATAGAAGGGTTTGAAAAGATGTATTTCCGGGAGCTTAAACAGGGGCCGCCCACGGGAAAGCCTATTGAATTAAGAATAAAAGGCGATGACTATACAACAATAAATAAAATCGTCTCCGAAATCAAAGATTATCTTAATACTTTAAAAGGCGTCCAAGATATAACCGACGGCTATATTTTGGGCAATCGCGAATTACACATCGTCGTAGACGAAGAAAGGGCGGCCAGCGCATACGTTAGTATAGACGATGTTGCCCGCACAGTACGGGCGGCATTAGAAGGCTGGGTAGCTACGACTATTAAACCGGTCAAGGCCGAAGAAGAAATAAAAGTAAGGCTACGCCTAAACGAAGCACAGCGCAGTACACCTGAAATTTTAGATAAGCTTATTGTCGCAAACCGTCTTGGCAACCTAATCCCCTTAAAAGAAATCGCCCGTATTGAAGAGCTTCAAGGGATTAAAACCGTGCGTCATGTTGACGGCAGGCGTTTTGTCTATGTGTCAGCGGAAGTAGATAATAAAAATATCACCTCTGCCAAGGCAAACCGGCTGATATATCAGAAATTCAAAGATATTCCGCAAAGATACCCCGGTTACACCTTAGCCTGGGGAGGCGAAGCAGAAGAAGCCGCCAAATCTATGCGCAGCCTTTTGATCGCCTTTTTATTGGCGACAGTAATGATTTATATTATCTTGGCATCACAATTCAACTCTCTGCTCCAGCCGTTTGTAGTTATGCTTTCAATACCATTTTCTATAATCGGGGTTGTCTTTGCATTAAAATTGCATAACGAACCGATGGGTTTTCTGGTCATCCTCGGGCTTATCGGCTTAACCGGAGTGATAGTCAATGACTCTATTGTGCTTATGGATTTTATCAACCGTCTAAGAAGTGAAGGCAAGGACAGGCGTGAATCCATCATTGAGGCGGCTAAACTGCGCCTTAGGCCGATTATGCTTACAAGCGTTACTACGATTTTAGGTGTGAGCACCGTTGCTTACGGAATCGGCGGGAAAGACCCCTTTTTACAGCCTATGGCATTGACCTTTGCCTGGGGCCTTTTATTTGCCACCAGCCTTACCCTAATAGTCATACCTTGTATCCGCGCAATACTGGATGACGCCGAGTTAAAATTTGGGCCGGCAAAAGAATCTATAACTAAGTTTATTGACTAAACTTAAAATTTTGTTATAATAGGTTAACAGAAGGACTCAGATAGGTAATCCTGCTTCAGTAGGGATTAAAGAGGTGTGTATGTGTTCTACCTGTGGATGCCGTAAAAAACCAAAACCTAAATAGCGCTGAATATTTTTTAGAGAGAATGGGGATGGTTGGATATAGCCATCCTTTTTTGTTTTAATGAGGCAGTGTAGAATAGACTGTAACGGACTAAAATAATGTTTTCTTATATGCTAACCTGTGGTAAAATAAAATTTAGTATAACCAAGGAGGATTAATGACTTTAAATCAAAATAGCAGTTTCTACGGATTGAGTATAGCGCCGGGCCTCTTGGATGCGCTTAACCGAATGAAATTTAGCGTGCCGACCCCAATTCAACGTAAGGCCATACCCATCGCCATTGAGGGCAAAGATATTATCGGCATTGCCCAGACCGGAACGGGCAAGACTATTGCTTTTGGTATTCCCATGATCCAACGCCTTGCCCAGAAAAACGGTAGAGGGTTAATCTTAGTTCCCACGCGCGAGCTGGCGATTCAGGTTAACGAAGCCCTTATAAAATTTACCCCGGCATTTAAAATGAAAACAACGGTGCTCATCGGCGGTGAAGCTATAAACATACAGACCCAATCTTTAAGGCAAAATCCGCGGATTATTATCGCAACCCCAGGCCGCCTGCTTGACCATATGAAACAGCACCACATACGGCTTGACGACGTTATCATCCTTGTTCTTGATGAAGCTGACCGTATGCTGGATATGGGCTTTGCCCCGCAGATTGAGAGCATCCTAAAGACCATACCCAGAGAGCGTCAGACCATGCTTTTTTCCGCGACAATACCGGCGAGTATAATCAAGATTGCAGCCGCATATATGCATCTGCCGGTACGCACCGAGATTGCCCCTACAGGGACTGCTGCCGAACTTGTTTCGCAGGAGATGTTCATCGTAGGCAGAGACGCAAAAAATAAGCTTCTGGGGGAACTGCTTAAACAATATAGAGGATCGGTGCTTCTTTTTATGCGTACGAAAAGAGGGGCGCAGAGAATAACACGTTCCCTAAGAACAATGGGGCATCCTGTTTCAGAGATTCACGCTGACAGAACTTTAGCGCAACGCAAAGAAGCCCTGCAGGGCTTTAAGTCAGGAAGATACCGTATTCTTGTGGCTACTGACATCGCCGCAAGGGGTATCGACGTTACCGGAATAGAGCTGGTGATAAATTACGACCTGCCGGAAGATCCGGAAAATTATGTCCACAGGATAGGGCGCACAGGAAGGGCAGGGGTAGAAGGTCATGCTATTGCCTTGGCAACTCCAGACCAAGAGAGAGATGTGCGCAACATAGAAAAGATTATCCGGACATCCATTCCTTTATCCGTGCATCCTAGTATCCCCGCAGAAAAATTTTCTTTTACGCCTAAGGCTTCTATTCCGGCGCGCCACCAGCGGCGCACCCCTCATTACAGCTTCCGGGATAAAAACAGAAGATATGGAGCGCGGCCGGGTTATAAGCATCGGCCTTCTTAAGCCCTCTGGCCGGTAGAAAGCTCATCCTATTAGCCGGGTAATAAAGGCCGCTGATGCCGAATTCGAGGCTTATTACAAAAAACTCACATGCCTGATGCCAAAATGGGGCGGGGATAACTGGATTTCTGACTGTTGGGGCAATACCCAGCGGTTTAATAAAATAAAAAACGAAATTATGAATCAATCCACGCCTAAAACGGTAGAATAAGCTTTAAATCCTTCCATAGCGAGTGTTCTTCCATGCAGAGATATATTGGTAAGTTTTTAGCCTGCTTTGCCATTTCCCGAATTAAAAACTCATACATCTTGCGCCTAAACATGTATGGATACCGCAATTTACCGTCGTATCCGATAAGCAGTTCTCCGTCAAGAATCGTATTTTGCCTAAACCTTTCTTCAATTATTGTTTTAAGTTCCGGCTTAAAGCGAAATGTCCCAAGGCTTATCCATGAAATATCCCTGGGTTTTATTTTCTCAAAAAGAGCACAGATTACTTTTTGATATTCGGGCTGCCAGCCGTCAAAATAAAATAGCGGGTCAAAGTGAAAACTAACCTTATGGCCTGCCTGAACGCATTTTTGGGCCGCGGAAAGCCGCTCGTTTAAAGAGGCAGTGAAAAATTCATTTTCGTCAATGATTTTTTGGGGATTAAGCGACCAAGCGACAACAATATTTCCCGAATGCCTTGCCTTAAGGATATTGCCGATATTGTCGCTTTTAGTTTTAAACTCAAAAGTTACCTCGGGATACCTCTTGAAAAAGTCTATTAGACTTGACGAATACCCGGTTATGCCGTCCAGCATAAGAGAGTCGGAAAATTCGCCTGTTCCTAAGCGCATATTTTTATGTTTATAGGCAAGAAAATCATTAAAAAAACTATCCAAGTTTGCCGGTAAAATTATACCGGGTATGTTTATATATTCCTGAAGATAGCAATAAGTGCAGTCAAAGATGCATCCAAAGCCGAGATTGAATATGTGGTAGCCGCAGTTAACGGCGTTTTTTGTGCAAGGGCATTTTTTAAAGAAGTCAAACTGCTCTTGTATAATAAACAGGTTTTTGCGCCTCTGGTTATATCCGGAAATTTTTTCCGCGCGCTTAGTTTCGCTAAGGTAATTTTTTAATGACACAATTTCCCGGACGCAAGAGCAAGGAAATTTATTTACGGCTGTTTTTGCGAGAAAAGAATTTTTTACCGTTTGTTCAATAAAGATATTCTCGGGGTAAAATTTCCCGTCGTTAGGTTTAAAGGTATTTTTATTGCTTAATTTTAATTGCGATAGATACGGAATAAGTTTTTCGCGGCCGATTGAGGCACAGGGAAACCTCCGTTTAAGCAGGGTATCTTTTAAGCGATGAAAGCCGCCAAAGCTTAAGCCCTTTATAATTTCTTTCGGGGCAACGCCTTCCCGCTTGGATATCTCGTATAAAAGCCTTATGATCTCCTGTTTTTTATTTACACCAAAGCGCTTAAACTCTACCTTGGTTAGTAATTTTATTGTTTTTAACCTTTGAAATTCTTTTTCCCGGGTTTGCATAGAACGAGCATATCAAAAGCCCGCAAAATGCGCAAGGATTAATGATAAAGCTTGATTTTATCTTTCGATATGTAATAATGTTTGCAAATAGGCGTATGTGTATATTGCTTAGCGTATATATGTGTTGAGGCAGCCGATGAACGGTTCTCCAAGAGAAAGGCAGATATGAATAGGCTTAAATTAACGGTTATTTGGACGATGTTGGCGTTAGTGACAGTATTTAGTTCCGGGTGTGCCATAATTAGCACGGCGCTGAGCGCGGCTGCCGCTTACGGTATTTATCAGGCGACCAGAGACTAATATATAAGGGTATGAAATATATCCTAGCTATAGACCAAGGGACAACCGGAAGCCGCGCGTTTATATTTGATAGGCGGGGTTTTCTTGTCTCAAGCAGCTATCGGGAGTTCCGCCAGATTTATCCTTGCGCCGGATGGGTGGAGCATAATCCGGATGAGATATGGCAAACAGTAGAATTGGTCGTTAAGGCGGCGTTGCTTAAGAAGAATATCAAGCCTACAGAAGTTGCCGCGATAGGAATAACTAACCAGCGTGAGACAACTATCCTTTGGGATAGGAAAACAGGCAGGCCGGTGCACAATGCGATTGTCTGGCAGTGCCGTCGTACATCCACCATATGTGATAAACTAAAAGAAAACGGGTACTCCAAAGTATTCCATAAAAAAACCGGCTTAGTAATTGACGCGTATTTTTCAGGAACAAAAATTAAATGGCTCTTAGATAACATAAAAGGTTTAAGGGCGCGCGCTAAATCCGGGCAAATTTGCTTTGGCACAATTGATAGCTGGTTAATCTGGAAGCTAAGCGGCCAGAAGGCACACGTAACAGATTATACTAATGCCTCACGCACGTTAATATTTAACATTAGAGAAAAGAAATGGGATGAGGATCTGCTTAAGATTATAGATATACCCGAAAGCATTTTGCCAAGGGTGTGCCCATCAAGTTCTCTATTCGCTAAAACCGCAAAAAATTCCTACTTGTTTCCTTCGGGTATTCCTATCGCTGGGGTCGCGGGTGACCAACAGGCCGCTCTTTTTGGGCAGGGGTGTTTTGCCGCCGGGCAAATGAAGAATACATATGGCACAGGGTGTTTTCTTCTCGTAAATACCGGAGCGAAATGCGTATTTTCAAAAAAAGGCCTCTTAACTACGCTTGCCTGTGATAGCCGCGGGCAACCCTCTTACGCGCTGGAAGGGGCTGTATTTATTACGGGCGCGGCCGTGCAGTGGCTTAGGGATGAATTAAAGATTATAAAAAAGGCATCTGATACTGAAAAGTTGGCGAAAACTGTTTCGGATACAGGCGGGGTATATTTTGTCCCGGCTTTTGTGGGGTTGGGAGCCCCGTATTGGGATTCTGCGGCGCGCGGAACCATAACCGGTATCACCCGTGGTACAAACCGCGCGCATATTATCCGCGCGGTATTAGAGGCAATCGCTTATCAGGTAAAAGATATCGCGGATATTATGCGCCTTGAAACAAACCAGAGCCTAAATTCCCTGCGTGTTGACGGAGGGGGCGCTAGCAATAATTTTCTGATGCAGTTTCAGGCGGATATTTTAAGGGCTAGGATAATCCGGCCTAAAGTTTCCGAAACTACGGCAAAAGGAGCGGCGATGCTTGCCGGCTTAGGTATTGGGTTCTGGAAAGATACCTCGGAGCTAAAAAAAACCATTACAGCGGAAAAAATATTCCTGCCTAAGATGAAAAACGCGCAAAGGATTGGGCTTTATGGCGGATGGTTAAAAGCAGTGCATAAGGCAAGGCTATAGTGAGACGAGATATAGAAGGGCTAAGGAACAGCCGGTTTGACCTTTTAGTTATCGGCGGCGGGATTAACGGCTGTGCTATTGCCCGCGATGCCCAACTGCGAGGCGCAAAAACCGCCCTCATTGAGAAGGATGATTTTGCCTCGGGCGCCAGCGGGAAAACCACAAAACTTATCCACGGCGGCATACGCTATTTAGAACAGTTTAATTTTAAACTTGTCTATGAGGCGCTTCATGAGCGCGCCACACTTTTAAAAACCGTCCCGCATTTAGTCAAGCCGTTTGAATTTCTTATCCCCGTATATAAAGATGACCCGCGGCCGCTTTTAAAGATAAAAGCAGGCATTTTTCTTTACGATAAATTAGCGGGTAAGCACGTTATTTGTCGTCATCGCGATTTTGGAAAAGATGATTTGGCAGTACTTGAGCCTAATATCGCGCAGCATAATCTAAGAGGCGGCGTTGCTTATTTTGACGCGCAGGTAGACGACGTGCGCTTATGCCTTGAGAACGCCATTTCTGCTTATCGCGCAGGATGCTCTGTGGCAAACAAGCTGGAGGTGGTGGGATTTGTTAAAGAAAAAGGGGCACTTTGCGGTGTCTACGCGCAGGATAAATTAAGCGGCGAAAAATTTACAATCCACGCAAGTGTTGTGGTAAACGTTACGGGCGCATGGTCAAACGGACTTCTGAAAATTGATGAGCCTGCCGCGCCTGAAATTGTGCGTCCTACCAAAGGGATACACCTTGTCTATAGGCGGCTGCCGCATACGCGAGCGATTCTTTTGTCGGCACATAAAGACAAAAGGATATTTTTTATTATACCTTGGCGTGATTTTTCTCTTATCGGGACTACAGATACGGACTATAGCGGCTCATGCGATGAGGTTTACGCGGCCAAAGACGAAGTGGAATACCTACTTAAGGAGACGCGCCGGATTTTCCCTAATGAAAATATTGACGGAGGCGGCATAATTACTACTTACGCGGGGCTGCGCCCTTTAGTAAATACTCAAGGGATGCCGGCAAGCCAGGTCTCGCGGGAGCATTTAATTAGAGAATCCAGCTCCGGATTAATTTCTGTGGCAGGAGGAAAATATACGACCTATAGGCATCTTGCTGAGCAAACAGTAGATGTTGCTCTTTCTAAATTAAAAGAGAGAGGTTTTAAAAAATGCGTTACCGGTGAAATAGGCCCATACGAGGCAGCGTTAGCCGAAAACAAAACAGACTTAGCCATTATCACCAGGCATGCCGTAAAAGAAGAAATGGCTAATACATTGAACGATCTTTTAGTGCGTAGGCTCGAGCTTTTTATGACGCCGTCGCATGGGCTTGAACGCATTGAAGAATATGCCGGGATTATGGCTGGGCTTCTCGGCTGGAATAACGCGCGAAAGGAATCTGAAATACGCATCTATCAGGATGAAATCAGGAATAACGCAGGCCGTTCTCTATAAATTTAGAAAGGATGGATGCTGATTTTTTTGTAGATGAAAAAATTGTATTTTTTTCTTTCTGGTTTAGAGAAGCGTAAAACGGTTTATTGTTTACAATGTCTGCGACATAAAAGAGGGCAATGGCAGGCCTCTTGATGAAACCCGCCGCGGCAAAGAAAGCCGAACACTCCATATCTATCACTTCGGCAAAGCCTTTAATACTCTCAAGCTCTTCTTCTAATTTTAATGAGCCAATTGTTGCGCAAGTAACTTTCTTTACCATTGTTTTGTTATTTTCTAAAAAATCTTTCAGTAAGTTCCTGTCTGCGGGATGCGTTTCAAAGTTAATTTTATTCTCCAGCATACGGGAAAAACTTTCAAGGTTGTAAGCTTTGGATGGGCTGACTAAACTGCCGATATTTAAACCCGCAGTTTCTTTAATCAGCCCGCAGGAACCAAAAAGAATCAGGTTTTTAACCCCGGTTTCTTTTAGGTATAAAACTGCGTCTCCGGTAAGGGTGGGGCCGATACCGGCATGAATTAAAGTGAAAAATCTGGATTGGCCTATGCCGTATAATTTTCCCCGCGAAATTTTCTTTATCCCAAAATCGGCCAAAAGCCCCTTATGCAAATAAGGCATTAAGATACAGGTTTTTTTCATTTCAGAAACTTTGGCGCCGAAAAGAATTTCGAATTTATTCACCCCGCCCTTCCTTTCATAACCCTACCCCAGCCTTTTAGGAAGGGCGGGGTTCATACCTTAATCAAGTTATATTCCAAATTTCCTAACTTCTTTTCCTGCGCGTAACTAAACATTTTATTAAATACACCCTGCGGGCGGGCTTCTCGCAAGGTACCGTGATGTTTATCAATTAAATCCATTGTCGCCTTATCTAAAGACAAGATATCGCCTGAGGCGAGGATACCGATGTCGCCGGCAACCATTTCGTCGTTTTTATTGGAAATACAGTCGCATTCTTTGGTAATATCAAAAAGAAAGTTAATGAAGAACTTATTTTTAAATTTAGAAAGGATGAATTGGGCAACATCAACCAGCCTTTCGGCAAAGATATCGCTGTTTTCGTGCCAGTTGATGAAAATGGCGTCAAACCGGCAGGCGCAGAGGCATTCTCCGCAGCCGACGCATAAGTCCGGATTGATTATTACCCGGTTAGACTTAACTTCTATTGCGCCGGCCGGGCAAGCAGCAATGCAGGAGCGGCAAAGTGTGCATTTATCTTTTATTGTATGCGGTTTAATAGATGAATGCTGCGTAAGCTTTGTCGGCCTGCATACCATACCCATTGCCACGTTTTTAATTGAGCCGGCATAACCGGAGATAATGTGGCCGGTGGCATGCGATAAAACAAGTAGGCTGTCTAAGGTTCCGATAAACGAGGGAACCTTTATTTTTTTGATTACCTCTGAGCTTATTTCAAATTCTTTTCCGTCTTGGCCGATGAGCCCGTCGGCAACGATGTAGGGGGCTCCGATTTTTACCTGCGCAAAACCTTTATTTTGAGCAAGGGTAAGGTGGTCTACGGCATTTTGGCGCTCTCCGCTATAAATTACGTTAGTATCAAAAACAAAAGGCTTGGCTTTTTTTGCCTTTATTTTCGTAACCATGATTTTTACTAATTCCGGGCTTAGGTTGTAAACGCAGGTGCTGTCGCCGATGGTAAATTTTATCGGAACAAGTTCATCTTTTTCGTAAGGTAAAAAATGTGAAATTTTTTCCAGAAGCTTTGAGAGAGCCAAGCAGCGTTTTTCCAAATTAGCTTCGCTTACCTCTATAAAATATACATCGCTTTTCACGGGTATATTATAATCCTATATGGGAGAAAGGTCAAATATAGGCAAGAAATGGGCTAAATTATGCTTGCCATAAATGTTAATATAGATATAATGTATTTAATAAATAAAAAAGGCCCGGTTTCACGGGCCTAAGGAGAGGTGATAGACCTCAAGTTGCTTTCGCTATCTTACCCTCCAGCTTTTAATCTCTAAGATAAGTATGCCACAAGAATATCTAAAAACAAGACATAAATCCTCGTTTTGAGAAAGCGTTTTCATGGGATAATTCAATAATATGTCCGCTATGCTAAGAGATAAAGTGTTCGCGATATTTTTAGTTTTTTCGGTAGCCGTGCATACCGCTTTTCTTATAAGCCTGCCGCCTTCGGCTATTAATCCAAATAAAAATGTATCGCGGAAAATAGAAGTGGTTTATCAGAAGGATACGTCCGTTAAAAAAGAAGGAATTAAAGTTAGCGAGGCGCGCCGGGTTGAGCCCGTAAAGAGGGCGGAGGCGTTAAGTATTGCCAAAAATCCGCCTCCGGACTTCAGCGATTACTTCCCGAAACCAAAATTGCAGGCAGGCGCGATAAATAAGCCGCAGGCTTACAATGATAAGCTCGTGGCGATTAAACCAAGGAGAGTGGAATTATTATTAGAAAAGGCTGTTTCCGGGAATGATAATTTACCGAAAAACCCCCTTTATTTAAAATATTATGAGGCTACTAGGGGGGAAATCCGCCGCTATGCTTATTATAATGTTGTAGAGCACCTCGTTCCCAATTACAGCCGCGCTTATTCCGGAGAAGTGTGCCTCTATTTTACAATCGTCTCTGATGGAAGTTTAAAAGAGCTAAGGGTAATAGACGATAAATCCACTCAGGATAATTATCTTAAAGAAATAGCGATGCGCAGCATTAAAGATGCCGCGCCATTTCCGGTAATTCCAAAGGAGCTCGATTACCCGGAGCTATCCTTTACTATTATAATTTCCTTTGATTTAGAATAAGGATAAGCATTGACAGCTTGGTTTTTGCATGGTATAAATGATGGCGCTGGACAAAGTATTTATATAACTAGCTAATACCACTATAACTTATCCCGTTTTGTAACAGCTTTAAAATTATCCCTCATGGGATCCCATGAGGTTCGATAAGCTTGATGCATTCAGCGGGATTAATTCGCACACATAATCCCGAAGCCTCGGAATTATGTGCTCATTAAGGAGAACGATAAAGAATGTCACAGATTGAGGTACGAAAAGACGAATCATTCGAAGCGGCTTTAAGAAGGTTTAAACGCCAGATTGAAAAAGACGGCATCTTACGCGAAGTCAGGGAGCGTAAACATTACGAAAAGCCGAGCGAACGCAAGAGAAAAAAGGGCAGGACAAGCAGGGTATAAAAGTGAGTTATGCTCTTTCTACTTCTTGGAATGCCGCGCGGTTTTCTGAAGGGGCAAAAGTAATAGAAGAAATCAAAAAGGCGGGTTTTAATGAGGTAGAGCTTAGCTTTAACCTTACGCCAAAGATAATCAAAGGTATTTTGCGCCTTGCGCAGAAAAAAGAAATAAAAGTAGTCAGCCTGCACAATTACTGCCCCATCCCTAAAGGTTTATCCAGAGAGTTCGCTTTGCCTGACGTTTATTCGTTATCTTCTATTAATGAGGAAGAGCGAAAAACCGCAGTTTATTTTAGTAAAAAAAGTATTGATTCTTGTGTCAAGTTTAAGGCGAGGGTTTTAGTCCTACATTGCGGTTATGTTGAAATTGTAGACCATACGCGCAGGTTAATAGAGCTTTATCTAAATAAAGATACTGCTGAATTTACGCTTATAAAAAACACGCTGCGGCAGAATAGACAAGCCCAAGCCAAAGAATATCTTATGCAGGCGATTAAAAGCCTGGAAGAATTAAACGGGCATGCGGAAAAGTCCGGAGTTTTTTTAGGCATTGAAAATCGGTTTTATGCCCACGAGATTCCCAGCTATGAAGAAGTTGGTATAATCCTTTCTTATTTTAAAAATAAAAATATTTTCTATTGGCACGATACGGGCCACGCGCAGGTAATGGAAAGCTTGGGGTTTGTAAACCATGCCTGCGATTTCCTGAAAGCCTATGGTGCAAAATTAATTGGCATGCACATTCACGATGTAAAGTTTTGCCGTGATCATCTTGCCCCGCTAAAAGGCGACTTGGACTTTAGTTTGTTAGCGCCGTATATAACAGATAAAACCATAAAAGTAATAGAGGCGCATGCGCCGGCTACTTTAGAAGAAATTATGCAAGCAAGGCAATACCTGGGAAAAATTTTAGGTTAAATATGTTAAGAGATCCGGCAGTGGCAGGGCAGTTCTATCCGGCAAGCGCAAGCATCTTAAAGAAAAAGCTGGCAGAGCTTTGCCCTAAGGTAAAAAGCAAAAAAGAAGCAATTGCTTTATTGTTGCCGCATGCGGGATATATGTATTCAGGAAGGGTGGCGGCGGCAACCATATCCAGCGTTAACCTTAAAGATACATTTATAATTATTGGGCCCAACCATACCGGCATAGGCCTCCCTTTCAGTATGGATACGGAAGAGATATGGCAGACGCCCTTAGGTAAAGTAGAAATCAATCTTGTGCTGGCAGCGGAACTGCTAAAAAAATCACCATATCTAAAAAATGATTTACGCGCGCATAGCTACGAACATTCTATAGAGGTAGAGCTGCCTTTTTTGCAATACTTAAAATGCGATACAAGTTTTAGCTTTGTCCCGATTGTTATAGGAGGAGGCGATCTGGATGTCTATAAACAGATAGGTAAGGCTATTGCTGAGGCGATTAAAGAATTAAAACTTACGGATAGGATACAGATTATTGCTTCCAGCGATATGACTCATTATGAAACGGCAGAGGCTGCGAAAAATAAAGACAACTTGGCTATAGCAGCTATATTGAAACTGGATGCGGATTTATTGTTTGAAACTGTAAAAAAAGAGGAAATTACCATGTGTGGTTATGCCCCGGCAGTAATAATGCTTTCTGCCGCGCGTGCCTTAGGGGCGAAAAAAGCAGAATTGGTAAAATACGAAAATAGCGGCGATACTACCGGCGATTATAGTTCAGTGGTAGGTTATGCCGGTGTTACTATTAACTAAGGAGAACTTGCAATGCCGGAAGATAAGAAGATAGACGAATCTTGGAAAGATGCCGTAGAGAAAGAGAGAAGCTCTTCTCAGAAAGATGATGAGCTTGCAGTGCCCGAGCCGGATTTCCCTTTTTTTCTTACTACTCTTGCGCTTCAGGCAGGAATATTTTTAGGGGAAATCACCAATCCTTCGAATAACCAGAAGGAAGAAAACTTAGCGCAGGCAAAGTTTATTATTGATACTTTGAGTATGTTAAAGGAAAAAACCGCGGGAAACCTTTCAGCGGAAGAAGATAGTATGCTGGATAATATCTTGTATGATTTAAGGACAAAATATATAAATAAAGTAAACCGTAAGCCTAGTCAGGCGTAAAGGAGGAATATTTAAATGATTGATAAAGAACTTTTGGCTATCTTGGCTTGCCCGGCATGTAAGGCGGATATAAGGCTGGAAAATGATAAAATTGTCTGCACTTCCTGCGGCAGGCGTTATCCTATCCGCGACGGAATACCAGTAATGCTTATTGATGAGGCAGAAGGGGGGCCAGATGCCAAAGGCAAATAAAAAAATATTAGTTATCCATGGCCCGAACCTTAATCTTCTAGGCAGGCGCGAAGTATCGGTTTATGGCAAAGTAAATCTGGAAGCGATAAATAAGCAGCTTAAAAAACTGGCCGCCGAGTTAGGCGTTGCTTTAGAGATAAGACAGTCAAACCACGAAGGCCAGATTGTTGATTTAATCGGCGCCTCTTTCAAAAAATACAGCGCAATCTTGATTAACCCCGCGGCTTATACCCATACAAGTGTCGCCATAAGGGACGCGGTTGCGGCGGTCAGTATCCCCACCGTAGAGGTTCATTTATCTAATATCTATTCCCGCGAGGAATTCCGTCATACCTCTTTAATCTCTGGCGTGGCCAGAGGTCAAATCTGCGGCTTTGGTATTGAAAGCTATCTTTTGGGCCTAAGGGCTGCTGTAGCACTCATAAAACAGTAGGGCCAAACCACAAGGAAGGCGCTAAATATGCAGAATGATTTGCGGACAAGCAATCTTTATAAGGAGATCTTGCGTTCTGATATAGATGCATTCCTGGTGACTTACCCGGCTAATGTTTCATACTTTTGCCGTTATCCGATAGACGATTCGTATCTACTAGCCTCTCCCAAAGAAACCTTTCTCATTACGGATTTTCGCTACATCGAAGAAGCACAGGAGAATATAAAATTTTCCGTACGCGAACTAACCGGTTCGCTATCGGAGGACATCCTTAAAATAGTAAAAAAACTAAAGATTAAACGCCTCGGGTTTGAGTCAAGGCATTTGTCTTTTTATGAATACGGCAGAATAACCGGCGCATTAGGCGAAGAAGTTGAGCTGGTGCCGATTTATGATTTAGTTGAGAAGCTGCGCATAATAAAAGACGAAGGCGAAATAGCCAAGATTGAGGCCGCGGTAAAGCTTACCGAAGAAACTTTTGTATTTTTGAAAGATATTATTAGGCCAGGTGTAAAAGAATTAGACATTTCAGCGGAAGTAAACCGTTTCATCAGGCTAAAAGGGGCCGAAAAGGCATCTTTTGACCTGATTGTCGCTTCAGGAAGCCGCAGCTCTATGCCGCATGCCAAAACCAGCACAAAAATTATCCAGAATAATGAGCCGGTATTAGTGGACATGGGAGTTGAAATTTCCGGCTATAAATCCGACTTGACACGAATGTTCTTTCTGGGTAAAATAGCTAAGAATATAAAACAGGCAATGGATGTTGTCTTTGCGGCAAAAAGAAAGGCTATAAAACGGCTTAAACCGGGTGTGCCCATTAAGGAGATAGATAAGGCTGCCCGAGAATATATAGCAAGCTTCGGCTGGTCAAAGAACTTCAGGCACAGCGTAGGGCATGGTGTCGGCTTGGAAGTTCATGAAGGCCCGCATATTAGCCGCAAAAATAACTCTTGCCTAAAAGCAGGTATGGTATTTACCATTGAACCTGCGGTCTATTTCCCCCAAAAATTCGGCGTAAGGCTGGAAGATATGGTTTTAATTACTCAGAAAGGAGCAAGGGTTTTAAATGGCACTCTCAATAACTGAAATTAAATCCGGATTGACAATCTTGCTCGATAACCAGGTTTTTTTAGTCTTAGAAGTGCATCATGTTAAGCCTGGTAAGGGCGCCGGCTTTATCCGCACGCGGATTAAAAATGTAAGATTAGGCACAGTACTTGAGCGCACTTTTAAAAGCAATGAAGATATTGAACCCGCCTATATTGAAGAAAAAAAACTCCAGTATCAATACGCCTCGCAGGATAGTTATCATTTTATGGACCAAGAAGCATATGAAGAGAGCGTTTTAACCAAAGCACAACTGGGTGATAACATTAATTACTTAAAGGATAACTTAGAAGTAACGGCATATTTCTTCAAGCATGAATTACTAAACATTGTCTTGCCTAATTCCGTCGTTTTTAAAATAATTGAGACTGAGCAGGGGATAAAAGGCGATACCGCTAAAAATACGTTTAAGCCCGCAAAGATTGAAACGGGCGCGACTATTCCCGTTCCGTTATTCGTTAATGCCGGCGATTATATTAAAGTCGATACACGGGAAGGCAAATATTTAGAAAGGGCGGCGGCGCCATAACTAAACGCGCATGACGAGTTTGGGGATGTGTGGATAAGAAGAAAGGAAGAGCGGGATGAACCTTAAAGAAATCAAAGAAATCATAAATTTAATGAATGAAAACGGCCTTACCGAGATTGAAGTAGAAAAAGAAGGCATGCGTATTAAGTTAAAAAAAGGCTCATTTGAACTGGCTGCTGCGCCATTTATTATTGAAAAGGAGCGTATGGCTTCTTTGGAAACAAAACAGGAAACTATCGAAAAAATAAGCGCCAGGACACAGGAAATAAAATCTCCGATGGTCGGTACTTTTTACCGCGCGCCTTCTCCGGAAGCCCCGTCTTTTATTGAGGCCGGGCAAACCGTTGAAGCCGGGCAAGTAGTATGTATTATTGAAGCGATGAAGCTGATGAATGAAATAAAGTCTGAGATAAGAGGCAAGGTTTTGGAAGTTTTAATTGAGAATGCCCAGGCTGTTGAATTCGGCCAGCCGATGTTTTTAATCGAACCGCTATAAATATAAAAAATAAATGTTTTCCAAGATCCTCATTGCAAACAGAGGAGAAATTGCCTTGCGGGTTATCCGCGCCTGTAAGGAGTTAGGGATAAAAACAGTAGCGGTTTATTCTGAGGCGGACAGGGATTCCCTGCATGTGCGCTTTGCCGATGAGGCAATTTGTATAGGCCAAGCCGCCTCCGCCAACAGCTACCTAAATATTCCCGCCATTATCTCTGCCGCGGAAATCACCGACGTAGAAGCAATCCATCCGGGATACGGCTTCCTCTCTGAAAACGCCCACTTTGCCGAGGTCTGCGAATCCTGCCAAATTACCTTTATCGGAGCAAGCCCTGAATCAATGAAATTATTAGGCGATAAAATGACGGCCCGTGAAACTATGCGCAAGGCCGGCCTGCCGGTAGTTTCCGGAAGTAATAATCTAGTTAAAGATAAAGACGAAGCATTAAAAGTAGCGCGTAAAATCAGGTATCCGGTAATGATTAAAGCATCGTTAGGCGGCGGCGGGCGCGGGATGCGTATCGCCCATAATGATGTGCGCCTGGTCAGTTCATTCATGACCGCGCAGGCGGAAGCAGAAGCTGCCTTTGGAAGCCAGGATATCTATATTGAAAAATATATAAGCAAAGCCCGGCATATCGAATTTCAAATTCTTGCGGACAATTATGGGCATATTATTCACTTAGGAGAAAGAGACTGTTCAATTCAGCGCCGGCACCAGAAACTCTTAGAAGAAACGCCCTCCCCTGCATTAGACGCGCGGCTTAGGAAAAAAATCGGAGAAGCGGCCGTAAGGGGGGCAAAGTCAATTAATTACCGCGGCGCAGGAACGATGGAGTTTCTTCTTGATGACGAAGGATCTTTTTATTTTATGGAGTTAAATAAACGCATACAGGTCGAGCATCCGGTTACAGAGGCAGTTTATGGTATAGATTTAATAAAGTGGCAGATTCTGATTGCCGCGGGCGAAAGGCTTGATATCGGGCAGGATGATGTGGTAAGAAACGGCGCAAGCATCGAATGCCGTATAAACGCTGAAGATCCCGATAATAACTTTATGCCTAATCCGGGTAAAATCGAGGTTCTTAATTTACCGGGTGGGCCGGCTGTCAGGGTAGATACGCATATCTATCAAGGCTACACCATCAGCCCTTATTATGACTCAATGCTGGCTAAAATTATTGTTCACGGCAAAGACCGCAGCGAAGCGATCAGAGTAATGAAGCGCGCCTTAGACGAATTAATCATCGAGCCGATTAAGACTACCGCGTCTTTGCATCGCAAGATACTGGAAAACAATTTATTTCTGGAAGGAAAGGTTTTTACTAATTTTCTGGATAATATCTATCAGGCAAAGAGCGAAGCGGAGGAATAAACCACGCTTTTACTAAACGAAAATAGCGAGGTCAAGCATGAAAGATGAAGTAAATACCGGTTTAGGCAAGGTAAATATATATAAAAATGTTATTGCGTCTATCGTTTCTATCGCAACCAGTGAAATTGAAGGCGTAGTAAGGATAGGCGGAAACCTTAAGAGCGTTATATACGAACTTTTTGGCAAAAAAGATAGTGCCGCAGGCATAAAGGTGGATTTTGACAAAAACGGCCACGTTACTATTTCCGTGCCTGTAATCATAAAATACGGAGTTAACTTGCCGGAGGTTGCCGGTAAAATCCAGGAAAATATTAAGTCATCGGTGGAACGAATAACCGATGTGGTGATTAAGGATATTAATGTGGATGTGCAGTCAGTGGAGAAATAAAGGGGGTTTACTATGCGCTTATTTTACACATTAGGTGTTTATTTCTATGTAACCGCTCTTACCATTTTCGGGCTTTTAATGATTACGTTGTCTTTTCACTGGCTTGAAGTCCGGGATATTGCCGCAGCATTAGATTTTCTTTACAATAATACATATAATTCACGCCTGATTTTAGCCCTGGCGGGAATATTGCTTATAATCCTGACGATGTTTTTTGCGCAAATTTTGACCGGCAAATTACAAAAGGAAAGGACTATTGCTTGGAATAATCCTAACGGGCAGGTAACTATTGCTCTTACCGCGGTAGAAGATTTAATTAAGCGCCTAACTAGCACAGTCGGAGAAATTAAGGAATCGCGTTCAGACGTTGTTGCCGGAAAAAAAGGCGAGTTGAATATCGATGTGAGGATAATACTGCGTTCAGAGACGAATATTCAGGAATTAACCAGCAACCTGCAGGAAATGATAAAAAATAAGATTCAGGAAATATTAGGGCTTGAGGAAGCGATAACAGTAAGGGTGCATGTTGCGAAGATAATTCCCGTGGATTTTAAGGACAAGCCGTTAAAGGAAGATTCAGAGTTTAAAAAGCCGACTGTCCCATTTCAGAGTTACGGAAGGTAAATGACGGCACGGCTTACGGAATGTAATGAACGTAAGTCGTTTGCCGGAATTTACCCCACACCCAGATACTTCGAAGCGTTTCTACGACATAACTGGGTGTGGGGTTCAATTCGTAGACGCTTCGCTATGATTTACGTCGTCTAGCAACTCCGTAAATCATCTATTCATTGAAGGAGAAATAAGAAACATGGCAAAAACAATAGGTATTCTTACAGGCGGCGGGGATTGCCCGGGTTTAAACCCGGTAATTCGCGCGGTAGTCAGGCAGGGCATTAATTTGGGTTACAATATTATCGGTATCAAGAACGGCTGGAAAGGCCTGATTGAAAACGATACGGTAAAACTCGATTTATCCAGCATATCGGGAATATTGCCTAAGGGCGGGACAATATTAGGTACCAGCCGCACAAATCCCTATAAAAAACCCGATGATTTCAATAAAGTGAAGGATAATTTTAAAAAACTCGGGCTCTACTGTTTAGTCGCTATCGGTGGAGAAGATACTCTGGGGGTTGCGGCAAAATTAGTCAAAGAGGGGCTAAACGTTGTAGGTGTGCCAAAAACCATTGATAATGATTTATCCGCTACGGATTTTACCTTTGGATTTGACACCGCGGTAAACATCGCTATGGAATGTATAGACAGGCTGCATACTACCGCGGAAAGCCATCACCGCATCATGGTCGCGGAGGTTATGGGTAGGCATGCCGGATGGATTGCCGCTTATTCCGGAATTGCCGGAGGCGCGGATATAATCTTGATCCCGGAAATACCCATAGATATAGAAGAAGTTACTGAATTACTAAAAAAGAGGCACTCGCGCGGAAAAACCTTTAGCATTGTGGTTGTGGCTGAAGGAGCCAAATTCAAACAGACCGGAGAAGTTCTACAAGAAGAAAAACTTGATGCTTTCGGCCATGTGCGCTTAGGCGGAATAGGCGAAAGGCTGGCACAGGAAATAGAGAAGCGCACGGGTTACGAGACACGTGTAACCGTCTTGGGCCATATTCAGCGCGGCGGAAGCCCCACGGCTTTTGACAGGGTCCTGGGGACACGTTTCGGAATTAAAGCAGTAGAACTGATAGAGAAAAATCAATTTGGCCATATGGCGAGCCTTCAGGGCAATAAAATTGTCAGCGTACCGCTTGAGGCGGCGGTAGAAAAACTAAAAACCTTGGATATGGAACTATACGAAACTGCCAAGGTATTCTTTGGTTAAACACTAAGCGCAAAACCATAAAATGAAGAAAACCATAGAAAGTATATTGCGAGAATCAATAAATATCAAAGAAGAGGTGATAAAAAATTCTCTTGGTGTAATCGCCGATATCGCAAAAAGTGTATGCGATTCGCTAAAAAATGGCGGTAAGCTTATTATTTTCGGCAATGGCGGATCCGCCGCGGATGCCCAGCATATTGCCGCGGAATTAGTCGGTAGATTCCAAAAGGAACGAAAGGCATTGCCTGCTATAGCTCTTACCGTGAATACGTCAATATTAACTGCGCTCAGCAATGATTATGGCTATGACGCGGTATTTAAGCGGCAAATTGAAGCACTGGCAGATAAAAAAGACATAATAATTGCGATATCCACAAGCGGGAAAGCCAAAAACGTCATCGAGGGAGTCAAAATGGCCAAAAAACTCGGCATAAAAACCGTTTGTTTCTCCGGTGGTAATGGCGGAGAGTTATCGCGTTTAACAGACGTTACCTTTATCGCTCCATCAAATATTACCGCGCGTATTCAAGAAATACATATTACCATTGGCCATATTATCTGCCAGTTAATCGAAGAAACATTATTTAAAGATTGAGATGCCTTTATCTAAAATAAAAAATTTAAATCAGCTGAAACGGATTACTGCGCAATTCAAAAAAAGAGACAAAAAAATAGTTTTTACCAATGGCTGTTTTGATATTTTGCATTTCGGCCACGTTAAATACCTTCGGGAAGCGAAGAAAAAAGGCGATATATTAGTCGTCGGGTTAAACAGCGATTCTTCGGTTAAGAAAATAAAAGGTAAAACGCGCCCTTTAAATAGAGAAAAAGAAAGGGCTTATGTTTTATCCGGCTTATCCTGCGTAGATTTTGTGGTTATTTTTAACGAAGATACGCCTTATAGCTTGATTCGCGCCTTAAAACCGGACATTTTGGTTAAGGGGAGCGACTGGCATAGGGAAAAAATTGTCGGCGCAGACATCGTAAGCAAATCCGGCGGGAAAGTTTTCTCTATACCCTTTGTTAAAGGTTTCTCTACTACTAAATTAATCAATAAAATCATTGAAACAAGGCCGAGATAAAATATATTGCGTTATTGATGCTAACTTAAACCGCGCCAAGGAAGGCTTAAGGGTCTGTGAAGATACGGCACGGTTTATTTTAATAAACAAAAGACTTTTTAAAAAAATTAGACGCCTAAGGCATGCCATTACAGAGGCAACTTTATCGCAAAATCTGGATCCGGCGAAAGTACTTAAATTCCGTAAAAGCGGGGATGACTTAGGCAGAAAACCGCATCGGCTGGAAAAAAATCGTAAAAATGTAAGCGACGTTTTTTTAGCGAATTTTCAACGCGTAAAAGAAGCCCTGCGGGTATTGGAGGAATTTAGCAAATTAATTAACCTAAGGCTCTCTGATAAATTTAAAAAATTAAGGTTCAGGCTTTATTCTCTTGAAAAAGAAATTATTAACCCAATCTAAGCTTTACTCTATACTTGATTATTCCGCGACAGAAAAGAGGAATATTGTTTCTGCGGCAAAGGCTTTAATCGCAGGCGGTTCCGATATACTCCAATTAAGGTTTAAAGGCACGGCGTTGTCGCGCGTAATTAAAGACGCATCTTACATATCACGCCTTGCCGCAAGAAGCAAAACGATATTCATAATAAACGACAGGCTTGATGTTGCCCTTTTAGTAAATGCCGACGGCGTGCATTTAGGCCAAAATGATATCCCAATATCTTCTGCGCGTAAATTGCTGGGAAGAGAAAAAATAATCGGTATTTCTACGCACAGCAAAAAACAGGCGCTTTTTGCGCAAAACCAGGGCGCGGACTATATCAGCATCGGCCCGGTTTTTAAAACACCTACCAAACCCGAATATAAAGCTGTGGGGTTGGCGCTGATAAAAAAAGTAAAGCCTAAATTAAGGATACCTTTTGTAGCGATCGGCGGGATTAATTTAGATAACATCGAAAGGGTTTTAAATTCCGGCGCAAAAATGGTCGCGGTAGTGCGAGCAGTATGCGGCGCAAAAAATATCCAGCATGCCGTAAGAAGCCTTAAGCTGAAATTGAACAGACAATAATATTTACTTTCACTTACAACTTATGGCTTTGGCTATATGAGCCAAACCATTGCCTTACCGGCTTATCACTTATAACCTGCAACTTTCCATATGACCCAAATTGAGGCTGCGAAAAATAAGGTTATCACCAAAGAAATGCGTTTTATTGCTAAAGATGAAGGCGTGGATGCGGCTATTTTATGCCGCGATATCGCCGCAGGCAAAGCTGTAATCATGCGCAATAAAAAGAGGAAATTTAAAAGAATATGCGCCGTAGGCCGCGGCCTGCGTACTAAAGTAAATGCAAATATCGGGACTTCCACAGATAGAAAAGAATTAAAAGATGAACTTGAGAAGCTCAAAACCGCATTGAAATACGGCGCGGATACAATAATGGATTTAAGCGTCGGCGGCAATTTAAGAAAGATAAGAAAAATACTTATCGCCAAAACTGATGTACCGTTCGGCACCGTCCCTATATACGAAGCAGCCAAAGAATCGGAAGATAAATACGGCAACTTCCTGAAGATTACCCCTGAAAGCATGTTTGAGGTTTTGGAAAGGCAGGCAGAAGATGGGGTAGACTTTTTTACCGTGCACTGTGGTATTACCCAAGATGTATTAGGGCTACTTAAGAAAAATCGGCGTATTTTAGGTATTGTTAGCCGCGGCGGAGCGATCTTAGCACAATGGATGCATTTTAATAAAAAAGAAAATCCTTTCTATGAAAACTTTGGCCGGGTTATTGAAATTGCCAAAAAATACGATATCGCCTTAAGCCTGGGGGATGGCATGCGTCCGGGCGCAATTGCCGATGCCAGCGACGACCTTCAGCTTGCGGAATTGCGTAACTTGGGCAAGTTGGCAAAAAAGGCCCAAGAGGCGGGAGTATCCGTAATTATAGAGGGGCCGGGGCATGTTCCGCTTGATCAGATAGAAAGAAACGTCGCTTTAGAGAAGGAAATCTGCCGAGGCGCGCCATTTTATGTTTTAGGGCCTTTGGTTACTGATATTGCCGCCGGATACGACCATATTAGCGGAGCAATCGGCGGGGCGCTTGCCGCTAGCTTCGGGGCGGATTTCTTGTGTTATTTAACCCCGGCTGAACATCTACGTCATCCTTCGGTAGAGGATGTAAGGGAGGGCGTGATTGCTTCGCGTATCGCCGCGCATGCCGCGGATATTGTCAAGTTTAAAAAAGCCGGGGAATTAGATAAAAAAATGTCCCTAGCCAGGAAAGAAAGAGCATGGGAGAAGCAAATAAAACTGTCGATAGACCCGCAAAAAGCAGAAAAATACCGGAAGGGTTCAAAGCCGCATCTCTCGGATGTCTGCACGATGTGCGGCGAGTATTGTTCAATTAGGTTAATGGAAAAATGTTTATCCCGTTAGAGACCAGCCCGACTTCGGTCTGGCGGGTAGGTCATCGCAGATGACCGTCTATTTAAAATAAATCTTAATAAACAACTGATTCCATAAATAAGTTTGATCGTTTTAAATCGCATGAGAAGTATCTCTAACGGGACACGCGGGTGTAATTCAATGGTAGAATGGCAGCTTCCCAAGCTGTATATGGCGGTTCGATTCCGCTCACCCGCTCCATTTAAACAAATGATAGATAACAGTGGACAGAGGACAGATGACAGAATAACGTCGATTAATTTTCTGTTTTCTGTTTTCTGTTTTCTGTTTTCCGTTGTTTTAATAAGCGGCTGCGCCGTTAAAAGCAGCCTTCCTTTGGTGGTGGCGCCGCCTGCGCAAGCAGGGGCAATAGTACACGCGGTAAAAAAAGGGGAGACACTTTGGAGGATTTCCCGCCTTTATGCGGTAGACCTTGAAAAAATTGTCGCGGAAAATAAGTTAACAGATACAGCATTAATTAAGCCCGGGCAAAATATACTTATCCCGGGGATAAAAAAGAATATATCGCGCGAATATAAAGAGAGCGCTAATTTTATTTGGCCCGTCAAAGGCAAAATAATCTCCTATTTTAAAAGCGAAAACGACCACTTGATCAACAAAGGGATAAATATTAAAGCAAGATTCGGCACAAGTGTTTTAAGTTGCCGCGCGGGGGTTGTTTCATTTGTTTCGGATAACATGGATGGTTACGGAAAAATTATTATTATTGACCATAACGATGGATTTGCTACAATATATGCTTGCAATTCGCAGAATTTGGTGAAAGCCAACGATTATATAACTAAAGGAATGGTGATTGCAAAGGTAGGAACAAAGCTGCATTTTGAAATCAGAAAAGGGTATAAACCGCAGAACCCGCTTTATTATTTACCATAGCGATGCATAAAATTTTCGGCAAGGAAGAAATACTTACTATTTTAGAAAAAAGGCTTGATGGTTTTAAAAAAGGGTACCGTCAAAATATCGCCTTAATCGGCAGGCCTAATACCGGTAAGACTTTTATTATTCAGCGCCTCTTAGCTAACGCTGACTGTTCTCAAATTCTGCCGATAGCGCTTGAGCTTAATGGCCGCAGCCTAAAACAGCTTATTCGCATCTTTACGGGGCAGATCTTACGCCATTTCCTGAAAACTCAGGGGATCGACGCAGCAAGTGATTTGACGCATCTGATAGAAAAATCACAGGCTTTTCTTCCCAAGACGATAGCGAAAATCAAATCAATAGAGCACAATTTAGATAAAGATAAAAAACGCCTGGCACTGCTTGAGACGTTTGATTTACCGCAGGCCTTCTTTGAAGAAGCTAACATACCCTGTCTGGTTATTTTAGATGAATTCCAGCAACTAGGCGGCCTCGGTGTCGAGGATATCTTTATTGAACTGGGCAAGAAGATACCTTTACATAAAAACACAATGTATTTAATTGCCAGTTCAAGCACCATTAAAGCCCGCGAGATCCTTTCGCAGGGGCTTTCGCTTTTATTCGGAAATTTTGAAGTTATAGAGGTAAAACCGTTTACCATATCAGTAAGCGGAAAATTCATTGATATGCACCTGCCGCAACAAATAAGCGAAACCTACAAAAAGTTTCTAATATATATTAGTTCGGGGCATCCTTTTTATCTTGATATCCTTTGCCGGGAATTAACGCTAGCGGCATCTGAAGATAAAAATAGCTCTATAACCGAAAATTTATTCATCAGGGCTTTTGAAAACCTGCTTTTTGAAGAATGGGGTATTTTTTATCAAAAATTTATCGATATTCTCGACCAGCTTTCTTCCGACAAGCAACGGGAAGACCATATCGCAATATTATCCGGTATAATCCGCGGTTATAACAAGGTAAAGACAATCGCGGAATACCTCGGTAATAAAGAAAAAAATATTCAGCAGCGTCTGGCACGCCTTTGTGAAAATGGAATTATCTTTAAGAACGGTGATTTTCTTTGTTTGGCTGACAAGTTATTCGGTTTCTGGATTGAAAGCGCTTATAATAAAAAGTTTGGGTTTGACTATTTTGACGAAAACGCGTTACGTGAAAACTTTAAAGAATCACTTTTAAATACAATGAATAATTTTTCTGTCGTTTCAGAAAAGGCCTTAATCGAAAGGATAATCGGGCTGTTTAATCTCTTTAAAAATGAAGTTATCCAGTTTGACCGGAAGAAAATCGTACTCTCACATTTTAAAGAAATCTCTCTCCTGCCAATTAATACCGGAAGTTTTAACGCGCTAATCTCGGCAAAGGCACAGGATAGTTTTTGGGTTATCGCTGTAAAAAACGGAGAGTTAACAGAGAAAGACGTCGCGTATTTTATTTCCGAATGTAAACGATTTAAGGGCCAGGTGTCGCAACGCAGGATAATTATCAGCCTTGATAAGATTGATACAAACGCGAAGCTAAAGGCGCTGGAAGGAAAAATAATTGCCTGGGAAGCCCCCGAACTTAATTCTTTGCTTGAACTATATAATCAGCCGATAATTTTTGCATAAGGAAATGTTGATAGGCGTCATATCCGATACACATATCCCTGAAAGAGCGGAAGCGATTCCTGAAGAAGTATTCACGGTTTTTAAGGGGGTGGATTTAATTATCCATGCAGGCGACTTTACTTCTTTGGACGTCATTAAAAAGCTGGAAAAAATAGCAAAAGTAAGGGCTGTTTGCGGAAATATGGACCCCGCGGAAGTATGCCAAAAATTTCCCCAAAAACAGATAATAAAAGTCGGTAATTTTTCTATAGGTGTGGTTCATGGCCGGGGCCATCCGGATTATCTACTGGACTTTGTACAAAAACAGTTTGAAAATACCCCGGATGTAATAATCTTTGGCCATTCACATAATCCATTCAACGCGAAAGTTGGCAAAACCTTATTCTTTAATCCTGGAAGCCCAACCGATAAATTCTTCCCTTCCTTTAATTCATGCGGAATACTAAAGATTAACGGTGGTATCGAAGGTAAAATTATAAAACTAAGCGAAAAAAAATAACAATGGATAAGCTCTGGGCGCCATGGAGAATTAAGTATATTACAACTCTCAAAAAAGAAAAGCAATGCCTTTTTTGCGCGGTTATAAAAAAACACGATGACCGAAAGAATTTAATAATCTTAAGGGCGAAGTCGTGTTTTGTCATGCTGAATTTATTCCCCTATAATAACGGGCACTTAATGATTTCTCCTTACCGGCATATCGATAATATTGCCGGCTTAAACGAAGACGAGATGCTGGATTTAATGAAAACTACCGCTTTAATGAAACAGGTTTTAGATAAAACCATTAAGCCTCATGGGTATAATATCGGAATAAACTGCGGCAAAGCCGCTGGCGCAGGAATTGCCGGGCATTTGCACGTCCATATTGTTCCCCGTTGGCAGGGCGATGTTAATTTTATGCCTGTTATCGGAAATACCCGAGTTATTTCACAGTCATTACAGCAACTTTACGCTCTATTAGCAAAAGAGATAAAGAAAAAACAGTAATTTTTTGTGATAGATTATGCTTACCCGGCAAGAGATCGAGCAATACGAAGATAACTATTTAGCTCCTTACGCGTCAAAAAGTAAAAACTCCCGCGGCAGGAAGGTTAAGGAAGATGAGCATCCCTACCGTTCCTGCTATCAGAGAGACAGGGATAGGGTAATACATTGTGCGGCTTTTAGGCGTCTTGAATATAAAACTCAAGTTTTTGTCAATCATGAAGGCGATTATTACCGCACTCGCCTGACCCATACGCTGGAGGTGGCGCAAATTGCCCGGACAATCGCCGCAGCCCTAAGGCTTAACGATGACCTCGTGGAGGCAATTGCTCTTGCGCATGATTTGGGGCATACGCCGTTTGGCCATGCCGGAGAAGAGGCTTTGGCAGAGTTAATGCATGACTATGGCGGTTTTGACCACAATCTTCAGGGCTTGCGCGTTGTCGACACCTTAGAGAAACGTTACCCGAATTTTAACGGCCTCAATTTAACCTGGGAAGTAAGAGAAGGAATTGCTAAACATTCTACGGTATTTGACAAAAAACAGTATGTAACCGAGCTTGAGCCGGATACGCAACCTACCCTGGAAACACAGGTGGTAGACCTCGCCGACGAAATCGCATACGACAACCATGATTTAGACGACGGGATAACATCACGGTTAATTTCGGAAAAAGACCTGGAAAACGTGGGCCTTTGGGCAAGAATGCTGCGCCAGATAAATAAAAAATACGGCGAACTTGATGAAGCAAGGCGCAAATACCAAGTTATAAAATCCTTGATTGATCTTCAAGTAACAGATATAATAGCAGAGTCGGAACGCCGGCTTAAAGTGCTAAGCTTAAGCTCAGCACTTGACGCAAAGCAGCTTAAATCCCAAGTTATTTCCTTTAGTGAAAGCCTAGAGCAGGAAAGAGCGCCTTTAAGGAAGTTTCTTATGGAAAAGCTCTACCGGCACCACCGTGTTATCCGCATGTCTTATAAGGCAAAGCGCTTTATCCAGGAATTGTTTAATGTATATTTAGCAAAGCCGGAGCAATTGCCTTATCTGCTAGAGCAGGATATCCAGAAAGATTCGTTAAGGAGGTTGATTTGCGACCATATCGCCGGAATGACAGACAGGCAGGCATTAGATGAGTATAAAAAATTATTCGATCCTTATGAAAAAGTATAAGACGGCTTTTGCGGCAATGCATGCTGTCTATCGCCTTATTAACTCCACCTTTGATTTAAAAAACCTGCTTTTACGCCTTGCGCGCCTAACCAGCCAGATTATGTCTGTAGATTATTGTTCCATTGCCCTGCTTGACCCTATAAAAAAATATTCTTACCTAAGAGCGGTAGTTACTCCGAGAAAAAGATGCGTAATTAATAAACGTATTTCAATTACCAACCGCCTTGAGCTAAAAATTATCCGCTCCGGAAGCGCTACATATAATGGAAACATTATTGGTATTCCTTTGATCGGAGAAGACCTCATGGGTATTATAATCATGCGGCGGAGTAAAAAAACCGAGCCTTTTGAACAATTTGACCAGGAGATACTCCTTAATATTTCATCTCAAGCGATAATGGCGATAAGGAACCTGCAGCTGTATGAAGAACAGCAAAGGACAATCATGGGAAGCATTAAGTCTTTGGTTACGCTTTTGGATATCCGCTCCGCCCGCGGCTACACCCATACTTCTAATTTTTTACGCCTTGTCCTTTCACTCGCCCGAGAAATGCATTTAGGCGAAGAAGAAATATGCAGCTTAGAATATGCGACTCTTTTACATGATGCCGGAAAGATTAATATCCCTTCTGAGATACTCGCTAAACCGGAAAAACTAACCTGCCAAGAGTTCAATATTATTAAAGATCATCCATTAAAGGGCGTTGAAATTATCAAGCATTTACAGGTACTCCGCCCGGCATTACCGATAATTATGCATCACCATGAAAAATATGACGGCACAGGATATCCTTCCGGATTAAAAAAAGGCCAGATTCCTATCGGCGCCCGTATTATGGCAGTGGCAGATGCTTTTGAAGCAATGGTTTACGGCCGGCCCTACAGGGAACGAATCAGCATAAAGGAGGCGATTGGGGAAATAGAAAAATATAAAGGTACGCAGTTTGACCCGGAAGTTGTAGACTCCTTTTTAAGGTTGGCTAAAAAATCAAAAAAATACTTGCAGTTAAAATAGTTAGTAAATATAATACATATATGTTTACGAAAGCAAAACCTGCGCAATTAGAGCTTTTTTCCGCGGCTGATAATGAAAAGACCGCAGTAAGGAATCCTTCGGGAGCTTTTTTTGAAAAAATCGCTGCTTACGAAAAAAATATAATTTTAGGCATTTGTTTCATTGTTATTTTTATCGCTTCTTACGCCTTAGGCATAGAAAAAGGCAAGAAAATAAACCTGGGCGAAAATAAAAATATAACGCTTAAAGCCCCCCTAAGCCACGCTAATGCCTTACCGGAGCCTACGGTTAAGATAATCGCTACGCCCGTCGATAAAAAAGAAGGGAAAAACGCTCCGCAGGATTTAGGCCGAGATGAAAAGTTGGATGTGGAAAATGCCTATACTGTACAGGTAGCTTCTTTTAAAAACAGGGCGCTTGCCGAAAAGGAAAAAACAACCTTGGGAAAGAAAGGTTTTCAGGCATATTTATTAGCGAAAAATAAATTTGTAATTGTTTGTGTCGGTTCATTTGAAAATAAGGATACTGCCCAGTTAAGCCTTAAGCAATTAAAACGGATCTACGGCGATTGTCTTATCCGTAAACTTTAAAAACAAAATAAAAAAATAAGAAAGGAATAAAAATGTCTCTGCATCCATCGTTAAAGTCATTAGGAAAAACAAGAAAACAAAGAACAGTATTAAAACGCATTGAAAGAATCAAGTACCTTATGGATAAAAACCTATGGAAAGAAGGCGACTCTGTTGTCGGCCTGCCTAAAATCAAGACTATAAGAATCAAATTTAAAAAAGAGAAGGCAAAAGTAACGCCAGTCGCCGAAGGTGCTGCAGGAGCCGCTGCTACGCCATCTGCGGGAGCCAAGCCAGCTGCGGGAGCCAAGTCTACCGCCGGAGCGAAAAAATGACAAAGCTGGAAAAAAATATTCTCTGTTTGCTCTCTTTAGCATGCGCTATCTTTGTAAATGCCTATGCGGCAGACTTCCCGTTTATCGGCAATATTAATGCAGATAATATTAATTTACGCTCACAAGCAAGCACAAACAGTGAATCTCTGGCAAGGCTTAAAAAGGAAACTAAAATAACGGTATCCGGCGAAAGGTTCGACTGGTATAAAGTCTACTTGCCCAAAACCGTCTTATGTTTTATTAACCGTAAATATGTTAAAAACGGCATTGTTGCGGCTGAGAGGGTAAATTTGCGCTCTTCTCCTTCGCAAGAAGCAGATATACTCGGGCAGGCATCTAAAGGCTTAGAAGTCGAAATTATAAAAACTGAACCTGGATGGTACGGAATATCAGCGCCCCAAGGGCATACTTTTGGCTGGGTGCATAAAAAATTTGTCGGCTATTATTCGCAGGTAAACCCTGAGCCGGAAAAAATAGAAGAATCTGCTCAAAATGACAAAGAACTTAAAGAGGGTACTCCTTTAGCAAGCGGCATACTTAAGCCGATGGGCATATTCTTTAAAAGAAGAGGAAGCCATAAATTAATCAAAGACGGAAAAATCATTTATTATCTTAAGTCAGAAAAGAAAGAGCTCCTAAATAATTATTCCGGATACAGCGTTAATGTTTTCGGTAATATCCTTGAACTCCCCGGCCAAAAAATCTCCCTTATTGCGGTTGATAGAGTAGAGCCGGTAAAATGATCCTATCTCTGGCGATATTTTTTATGGCGGTAGTAATTCATGAGTTCGCCCATGGCTGGTGCGCCTATAAGCTAGGGGACCCAACCGCCAAATATGCCGGACGCCTTACCTTAAACCCTCTGGCACATATCGACCCTGTAGGCACCGTATTATTACCTTTACTGCTTACGGTTATGCGCGCTCCAATCATCTTCGGTTGGGCAAAGCCGGTTCCGATTAATTTCTGGAATTTTAAACACCCCCGAAGGGATATGATATTAGTCGGCTTATCCGGCCCGTTATCCAATATTCTTTTAGCCTTCTTAGTCAGCTTAATCCTTAAAATGACGCTATTTTCTCCATTTATTAGGCAGGTGTTGGAACTGTTTGTTGTTATTAATCTATTTCTTGCTGTTTTTAATTTAATCCCTATCCCGCCGCTGGACGGTTCCCGGGTACTTGTAGGGTTACTGCCGAGAAATTTGACTTTTGTAATCGCGAGATTAGAACAATTCGGAATGCTGATTTTAATCGTGCTTATCTGGCTGGGGTTACTTGACTCTATTGTCTGGCCAATCGTTAACATTCTAATTAAGGCGCTCTTGCTATGACAAAAACAATAAGTGTCAACTTAGGAAAAAGAAGCTATCAAATAATTATCGGCAATAAAATCACCACTTCTTTAGCCAAACATATTAAAAAGCTTGGGCTTGGAAATGACGCGATTATTATTACTAACCCGCGAGTAAAAAAAATAGCCGGCCCCCAATTGATAAGCGCGTTAAAAAAATCCAATATATCCTGCGTGTTTCAAACAGTGCCTGATTCGGAAAAAAGTAAATCTCAAGGCATAGCCTTTAGGCTTATAGATAAGATCTCGCGTTACGCAAGGCTAAAACAGCCGTTTATCATCGCCTTAGGGGGAGGCGTAGTAGGGGACTTGGCGGGTTTTGTCGCCAGCGTCTACAAACGTGGTATCCCGTATATTCAGCTACCCACAACACTGCTTGCGCAGATTGACTCAAGCATAGGGGGAAAAGTAGGAATTGATTTAACCTGCGGAAAAAACCTTGTAGGCGCTTTCTATCAGCCAAGGTTAGTATTTAGTGATATATCTTTTCTTCAAACTCTGCCTAAGAATGAGATACGTTGCGGCTTAGCCGAAGCAATTAAATACGGCCTGATAAAAGATAAAGCTCTATTTGAATATCTTGAGAAAAACTATCAAAAAGCGCTGGGCTTAGATGAAAACTGCCTTGAGTACATCATTAATAAATGCGTTTTAATTAAGGCAAAAATAGTAGGGCAAGATGAAAAAGAAACAAAAAGCATAAGGACGATTCTTAATTTCGGCCACACCATAGGGCATGCCATTGAAGCGGCGGGGGGGTTTAAGGCTTATAGCCATGGGCAGGCAGTCGGGCTGGGGATGTTAGCGGCCGCTGAAATTTCCTCATCTTTAGGCCTGCTTTATAACCCGGAAAAAACTTTAGACAGAATAAAAAATTTATTGCGCAATATCGGCTTACCGGTAAAGATAAAGGGGTTAAACCTGGAAAAAATAATCAAAGCCCACACTTTTGATAAGAAATTTATCCAGGGCAGAAATAGGTTTGTCTTAATGAAACAAATTGGCCAAACGCTAATCAAACAAAATATACCTTCAGGGTTAATTACGAGTGCTGTTAGAAAGTTAGTCTAAGATTTCCGGTGAGATAATTACTTAATTGAAAGAGAAAAGGTTCCGCCTTCAAACTTTAAGTCTACGCGGTCAGCGTAAATCCCCACAACTTCGGCTCCTTTAATCGTATCACCCGCCTTAACGACTCTATCATCAATAATCGCCCAACCGTCAGAGCCGCTGGCAGCAATGCCGTTTAATACCAATTCCGGAGGGATTGTCTTTTCCGTGGGTTTTATACGCTCGACGATCACCTTCTTTAAAGGAGGTGGCGGCGCGATAACTTTCTCGGCCGTGTTTATAGTACTTTTCTGGCGAGGTTTTTGCGCTTTTTTTTGTTCCGATAACCTAGCATCTAAAAAAGAGAATAAAAACTTCGCCGCGAAAACCCCGAGGAGAAGGATGATGGCGTATTTAACCACCTTAAAAGGTTTCCTCGGCGGCTTATCTATTGCCGAAAGAGTGCCGGGATTTTTTTCTTGGGTTTGATTATCCATAATACTAGTTTATTATATGCGAGCTGATAGATAAGTCAAGGAAAATTGTTTTCACAATTTTCCACAGACCTCGCCAATCTTTGTGGCGGGTCAAGGAAAATTTTAAGTTCTTTCCCAGATTTATCGTAAAACGGAAAGAACTTGATTACATAGACTTTAAGAAGATTGCACCGATTTTACGCCGTAGATTTAATCTGTGTAATCAAATTTTAATCGGCGTAATCAGAAGCTTGCCGATTCTTGCGTAAATTCGGGAAAGCTTCAAAATTTTTGCTTGACAAACCACTATATTTTAGTTAAACTAAAATCTGTAAAAAGTGGATAAAAACTGCTATAAATCCGCACGATATGGAAAATGAGTTTTTCACGTTAAATGAAGTTTCCGCGCATCTAAACATCTCTAAAAGCACGCTCTATAAACTTTCCGAAACAGGAAAAATTCCTTCAGTAAAAATCGGTAAACAACTACGATTTCGTAAATCCAGTTTAGATAAATGGCTTACCATGAAAGAATCGGGATTTATTAATCCGTCTCCGGATGAGCCGTTAACAGAAGGTAAAGAAACCGAGCCTGACCTTAAACATATCTTGATTGTTGACGATGACCAGCTTGTGCTAAAGTCAATTACAAAACTGTTAAAAGCCTTCGGCTATGATAGTGAATCAGCCAAAAGCGGCGAAGAGGCGTTGGAAAAAGTAAAACGATCGGCCTTTGACTTGATTATCATGGATATTAGAATGCCCGGAATGGATGGTGTTGATACCATAGAAAAAATCAGGGACTTTTATTGTAAATCTCAACAAGCCTTGCCGCAAGAAATCCTTATCACCGGATATATGGATACGACAGCCGAAGAAAAAGCTGACCGGTTAAATATTACAGACTGCATCTATAAGCCTTTCGCGATTAGTGAATTTGTCACAACCGTAAAGAAAAAGTTAGAGTATCCAGTCAATTTAAATTAGATTAAAGGAGCGCAAAAAAAGGGAGGCGGCTATGTTTAAAAAACAATTCCTGAAACCGGCTTTAGTTATCTTAATACTCGTATTAAGTTTTTTCATTGTAATACCCGCTTATTCGGCTATCGAGACAGCATTATTAACGGATGTTTCGCCTAGTACCGGTAACGTTCCCTATCAACAAACACAATGGTATGGATTTAGCGCGATTGCCGGTAAAGGTTATTGCGCGATTTTGGCACCGCTTACAGGGAATAGCGACCTATATCTTTTGGATAATAATTTCAGCCTTAAGGCGAGCAGCAAAAATACCGGCCTGTCATTAGACAAAATCTGGTACGGGCAAGCTGTTTCTAACCCCTTGCACATTGCCGCATACGGCGCTTTAAGCCCCTCTACAAATTATACCATTTAGGTAATTTCCGCTCCTTATGTTGCAAGCATATCGCCTGCCTCGGGTAATTTAACCACTTTAGTTACCATCAATGGTTTTGGCTTTGGAGCGAGCCGCGGCAGTAGCTATGTCAAATTTGGAAATACGCAAGTAACCAGTTACTATTCATGGACCAATACCCAGATTAAGGTCTATGTTCCTTCGGGAGTAGCCGGCGGAACACTTTCCATTAGCGTCTATGTAGCGGGGATTACAAGCAATGCTAAGAATTTTACCCTTCCCGTACTTGCCTCGTCAGACGGAACAATGTGGAAATATGATTTAGGAAGGACAGGAAGCTATCCTAATGGTCCGACGATCTTTCCACTAAAACTAAAATGGACGTATAATACAGGCACATATTTGAGTCAACCGCCAATTATAGCGAATAATGTTGCTTATATCTATGGCTACGGCAATGGTAAACTTCTTGCCATAAATGCAACTACAGGACTTCTGAAATGGAGCTATTCTCAAGCCACCTACGAATATCTTGATGATAAGACTCCCACTGTTGCAGGGGGAGTCTTATATGTGACTGGAGTCGCTAGTGTAGATAACGGAGCGACATATCCAAATGTATTGTTTGCTTTTGATGCCAATACAGGTGTTTTAAAATGGAAATACGACACCAAAAATCGAACTTCGGCTGATTATAGCAATGTGGCTGTTTTTAACAACGTTGCTTACGTCCCCATAGGAACAAAACTCTATGCTCTAGACGCTATTACCGGCACACTGAAATGGGTTTACGCTAGCCCTTCTCAGTTTGGATTTACCACACATTGCGCAATATCCAACGGCGTGGTTTATGTAGGAGACGGCTGGTCAAGCTCCCTTGGTAATTATAATGTATGTGCTTTGGACGCCGTAACTGGGGTATTAAAATGGAGATACATCATTCCTGAAGTTAATAAACATGTGAGTGGGATTTCCATAGCTAATGGGATGGTTTATTTTGGCACCGAAGGGAACGGTACACGGGATGGAGCATTATGTGCCTTAGATGCCAATACCGGATCGCTAAAGTGGAAAAACACAAACCACATCGATGTAAATATGGTTGCAGTTGCTGATGGGATAGTCTATGCTAATGTTAACAATGGAGGCCGGGGTTTACAAGCTTTTGACGCTAATACCGGTGCTATTAAATGGTCTACCCCAAGCTATGCCGGCATAGGTATATCGAACGGGCTTGCTTTTGTTTCAGGATCATATTTTACTGTTCTTGATGCTAAAACTGGCGCTCTAAAATGGAATTACACTTATTTTAGTACTTTTGGTTTTGGTGAGCCGTTCATTTACAATGGTAATGTTTATGTTTGTGAAAATAGCAGTCTCTATTGTTTTGGACAATAAGAATAAATAGTAAAGTGTTTAGCTAAAACCTGTTGGAATGCATTAAGTTATAGTCCTAAGTTATAAAAGAAAGCGTTTTCTTTAGGTAGTAAAAAATATATTGACATTATAAATTAGTATGTTATACTTTATTTGCTCAAAGGGTCAGAGCAATCAAATAAAATCCGCGCCACGGATTCCGAAGTTAACGGGATGCGGGAGATGTGTTGAGAAACACAAATCCATTGACAAATCCTTGAAAAAGGATTATCATGTTTGAAAGGCATCCCGAGATGAAAGAGAAAAATACCCTACCTACAAAAATTTATCCTTTTTTAACCTTTCTCCTGGTTATTTTAACTATAACTGCCGGTAAATCTTTTGCCGCTTTTAGTATATCTGTTACTCCTTTTGAGGGCGGACAAGATATACGATTCGGCAACATTTCCGCAAAAAACCAACCCCCGCTGAATAAAGAAGTTACGGTTAGAGCTACTACTGACATTGCTAAGCAATACAGAGTTATCCAGCAAATATTAGAACCGCTTGCCGATGAAACCGGCGCGGAAATCCCTTACGGAGACCTGCTTGTCTATGCTATCCGCGGAACAAATACCTATGGAACCCTTTCAGTTATTAATGAAATACCCATAAGTCCTAACAGAACCGTTATCTACACATCTAACCCACAAGGCGCTCAAGACTCATTCCAGTTGGCATACCGCCTTATTCCGGAAAATATAGCTGCCGGCTCCTACCGTGGAAGGATAAGTTACACTTTAGAGCCGATAGAATCAGGAGTATCATCAAGTACGTTAATTCTAAATATCTTCGTAGAAATCTCCCAAGAGGGAGCGATAAAAATCCAGACTCAGGATAGCTCAAAAAATGTTTTCTTAAAACAGGCAGATGCGCAAAAGCACAGTTTTGAAGTTTCTTTTCAGATAATCGGCGGTTTAGGTAGGCAATTTAAAATTGCCCAAGTCATTTCTGAAGCGCTTATGTCCAACGAAGGAATAGAGTTGCCGTTAGAAGTAGTGAGTTTTGCGGTTAGCGAAAACAAAAAAGGTGTTGCTGTACTTGAGCCGACGGTGCTGACAAAGAAAGAACAGCTAATTTATAGCTCAAGCCCGGATGGAGCAAGCGATAATTTCGTGGTTAGCTATGTACTTAGCGATATCTCATCAGAAAAACCCGGAAAATATGCTACAAAAATAAAATATATCCTTGAGGGCACAGGTAATATCGAAAGCGGCCTGCTTGAAACATTACATCTTCAAGTTGAGAACGATAAAATCTTTGACTTAGAAATTACCTCGGAAACAGGCTGGGGCATAGCTTTTACGGATTTAAAAGCCGAGACTCCTCCCCGGATAAATGAGGTAACCATAGAGGTAAAGACAAATTTAGCCAAGCCATACCAGATAACCCAGAACGTGCTTTCCGACTTAACCGACAAACAGGGCAATACTATACCTAATGATTATTTTCACCTACGCACAGAAAGTATCAATACAAAAGGAAACTTGAGGTTTTCCGATAAAGGAGTTGTCAAAAAAGGAGACGCTATTCTCTTCAGCTCTGACAATCAAGGCTCCCCTGACAAATTTAAGATTATTTATGAATTAGAATGTCCTAAAGATTTAAAGGCCGGGGATTACTCTACGCGGATTACTTATTCTTTATTGGAGATATAAAAACGATTACACTAAGTTAAAAGCAGATTACACAGATTAAACACGGAAAAATTTCAAAAATTCATAGGAAAGGGGGTGAATCATAATGAAAACTAAGCTATTTACAACGATTATGGCTGTAGTTATGGTATTAACACTGTGCGCGGTTTCTTTTGCCGCAGTTTCACAGACCATCAATGTAACTGCTACCGTTCAATCGGTTTCCAGTTCGTTGAGCGTAGGTATTTCTAAAGTTACTGTAGGTACTGGCGGCGCAGCAGATACGTGGCTAGCCTTGCCAGCTCTTTCACCGATGGCCTTTGGCACTTTAGTTTACGACACTGTAAATAAAATCTTTGTCCCGTCACCTGCGATTTACTACGCCGTGGATATCGGAGTTACCGATAATACCGGAACAGTTTGGACGCTCACGCAGACCGGAACAAGCATTGCCAATGGAATTAACAACCTAAACAATAACATCAATGCTACTTTTGTGAAAGTAACGGGAAGCGGAACTAGCACAACCGATACTCCGTTAACAGGCGGCGCGGTAAGCTACGCTGCTGCGATGACTGGTAAAGCATATACCAAGACCGCTATTTCTCCGGGTTGGATGAGAATCTATTACGGGATTGGCACCGGTAATCCTTTAAAACCGGATAACACGGGAGTTGTTCCTGTTGGTGCGGATAAACAAGCTGGTCTTTACAGCGGCGTGGTAACGATTACGCTTACACCGTAATTCTAAAGAGAAGAATGTAAAAATAACGCTTTTACACATAAATGGGGGTAGCGTGTATTTAATGTAACGCTATCCCCATTCTCTAAAAAAGGAAGTAAATGCGGCATTTTAAAAAAATAATTCTTTTTTTGAGTTTTTTTCTTTCATTTGCCAACTCTTGCTTGGCAATAAGCCTTCCTTTTATGGATAAGCCAAAAGTGAGAGTTTCCATTGTTCCAGGGAAGCAAAACTCTGGAGAAATAACCTTGGAAAACCCTTCAGACGAGGAACGTCATATACAGTTATACTTAGAAGACTGGCATTATGTTCCGTCGCAAGACGGCACAAAGGAATTCCTGCCTGCGGCGAGCCTGAATAATTCCGCAAGCCCTTGGATAAGCTTTAGCCCGGCAGATTTTATCCTTAGGCCGCATAGCCGCCAGAGAATAAGTTATACCATCAGAATGCCGGAAGGATCCCTTGGCGGTTATTATGCCGCGCTATTTTTTGAAATCGCGCTAAGCAAATTAGAGGAAACCGCGGAAGGGACTGCCGCAGGCATAGGTTTAAATGTAAGAATCGCTACTTTATTTTATGTTGAAGCAGAGGGGACTATAAAACGCACCGGGGTTTTAGATAATTTTAAGGTAGAAAATGCCGGCAAAGATGCGCCGCTTTCCATAAAGTTAGATTTTGCCAATACCGGCAACGTAGATATTACTGCCGGAGGCACATTTAATCTTATGGATAGGCAGGGTATGGTTGTCGCCCGCGGGGAATTTGATAAAATTTACACCTTTCCTAATGATAAGGCACAGTTAACCGGCATATGGAAAGAAAATTTAGCGCCGGGTAAGTATGATTTAGTGATTACCTTAGATTTCGGCTTGGCTTTGGCGGAATTAAAAATAGGTAAAGGCGGCCCAGTAGTTACCAAAGAAGCCCAGATTGAAATTGGCACAGGAGGAAGGATTTTAAGTGTGGGAGAGCTAAAATAGAAAAAATAGCGCTAGAAAAAAATTACCAAGTAATGGAAAAAATATTTTTAAGGAAGAGGGCCGCGGAAAACAGGGCGCCTCTTTTTTTATTGTTTTTGGCCGTTTTTTTATCCTTCTTTATTACTACTGCCTTTACGACAACAGCCTTTTCTTACGATAATAACTACCTTCGCGGCAATATCAATATTAATAATGGCGCGCTGGTTACCTCCTCACAGAGCGTTATCCTAAATCTTGCGGCATTTGACCCGCAATATGCTGTTACGGAAACGTCTTTCTCAAATGACGGGCAAAATTGGTCCCTCTGGGAGCCGTATCAGGCGAGTAAAAACTGGCTATTAAGTAACACTGAAGGCTTAAAAACTGTCTTTGTACGTTTTAAAAATAGCGCGGGCTACATAATGGGTAGCTTAAACCGTCCTGCCGTTGATTCTATATATTACACTACCCAAACTCCTCCCCAAGGTATAAGCTCTATTGAAGTAAAGGGAAGGCAGCTTTTAATGCAAAGGCCTTCTTCTAATAGCGGGCCTATTCCCTATAAGATTAAAGGCATATGCTGGTCGCCGGCTTCAATCGGTAACCCGGGTGCCGGCGACATTGTCAGCCGCGAAATAGAATTTAAAAATTGGTACAAACAGGATATTGCCCTGATGAAAGATATGGGGGTAAATACCGTAAGGACCTATCTTGATTTTGGAACGGATTTACTAACTTTCAGCGAAATTTTAGACGAACTCTACAGAAACGGCATTATGGTAATTATGTGTGTGGATGATTCTATTGCTAATTCAGCCAACATTGATCAGGTTGTTTCCAATTTTAAAAACCATCCGGCAATACTTGCCTGGCAGATCGGCAATGAATGGAATCTTAATTTTTATTATCTTAGTTTTATTAATTTTGAAGATGTTTTAAACTTTACCGAACAGGCGGCGCAAAAGATTAAGCAATTAGACCCCTATCATCCGGTTACTTCTATTTTGGCTGATTCAATATATTTTACCATCCCAAAAGAAGGAGAAGACTACGGTAATACGGTAATTGAGTATTTTGTCGCCAAGCGATGCCCTTCAATAGATATCTGGGGGTTGAATGTTTACCGCTCCGGTAGTTTCGGCGGCCTTTTTTATGAATGGGGGCAAATTTCCCCTAAACCGATGTTTATTTCAGAAGCAGGGACCGACGCCTATGACAGCCGCATATCTAACGAGAACCCCCAAATGCAGGCAGACTTTGCCGCCGGCCTTTTTGATGAGGTATATTTCCATTTTTCAGCAGACAGGCCCAATGAGCCGTGTTTAGGGGTGAGTTTTTTTGAATTAAACGATGAGTGGTGGAAAATGTCTTCGCCATTCACCCATGACGCAAGCGGAAATTACAACCCCTATGCCAACCCGGACAATATCAGCAATGAAGAATACTATGGCCTTTTGGATATAAACCGTACAAAACGCCAGGCATACTTTACCGTCGGCGACAGGTACAAAAAACAGGGCCAATACGTAAATCTACCCGTAAACCTTACCTTAACGGCGGTTTCCTACATAAATGCCCAGTTTTTTAAAAACGGTGAACGGTTTTACGATAAAATCGGTTATGCTAGCGGCAGGGGTTTTAATTTTGCCATTATTGATCCAAAAACCGGTTTAGTTGAGGAAGTACACAATTTTGACTCATCTTCCGATTCTGACGCCCTGCTTTATTTAAAAAACTTTATTCTAAATATCGCAAGCGAAAAAATTATCCTTGCCTCGGTTGCCCTTGATGCGGGGTTAGGCGTGCCTTCTTTATATAGAGAAGCGGCTTATCAAGCCATAGAATCACTGGGCAGTAATCTTATTCGAATCGTTAACGATAATGATACATGGGCAATGATCAGCATAAAGGGCAGGCCGGGAAATTTAGCCGAAGGCTATAATTCTGATAATTTGGGCGAGTTGGTACCAACACAAATAGAAGCTAATTTAACCATCGTTTTAGACCTAGACAAAGACGGCATTGCCGATAATATCGATATTGACCGCGATAACGACGGCCTAACAGATATAAACGAATTAGCTCAAAACACCGACCCCTTGGACAAGGATACCGACGATGACGGAAAATTAGATAGCATAGACTCTATTCCGCTTGACCCGGTAAACCCTGAATGGGTACTTGTTTTACCGATACCATGGTATCAAGAGGAAAAAAGTTATTACAGCGCTCCTGCCTCCTGTAAGATGGTTTTAGATTACCTAAGCCAAGACGCGACCCTAACCCAAAACCAATTATATGGCTACACTTCAATCGGGGTAAACGACTTAACCGCCGAGCAAGTAAAAAGTACCTTAAATTATTTTAAACCCCAAGTTTATAATTTTGAGATTATTTCCGGAACAAATATCGCTAATGCCCTGCGCGATATTGCCCATTGGATGGATTATGAAGTTCCCGGGGCTTTAATAAAAAATATCCCGGTAGTTATTCCTACCTTCGGCAGATATGATAACTGGATGGTCGTAAAAGGTGCTGCCGCAAGCCAAGACCCCAACGCGAACCAGAATCTTTTTCAACCCGCGAATTTCAGTGTCTATGGTTTCTGGCTGAATGATCCGGCTGTTTCCGGGATAGGGGAGAATTCCTATAAGACTGCCGCGGAATTACAAAATACCTATTATCTACCCATGGCAACAAATGATAACTGGAACGCGAAATACATCGCTGTGGCTGAGCCTCCCGAAGAAGAGACCCGCGCAAAGACAAGCATCCGCCGGATACCGCTTAAAAAATTAAATAGAAAATTATGCTCTTTAGCAAGAAAAAGCGCTGAAGTATCGCCCGACAAAGAATTGGATCCGGCCATCTTAAGGCAACTTGAAAATTTTGACTGGAAAGCAATTATTGACCCGGTACTCTTAAAAGACGATGAATTTAACGCCGCCTTTAACGATACGCGTATGCGCCGGCCTTATAAAGTAAGAATACTTAATTCAAAAAATAGCTTTTATTATTTGATTCCTTTTGATAAAATATGGGGTAAGCGCCAGTTGGCATCAGTAGCTTTAATCCTTGAGGGCAAGTACTTATCTTTTAAGGAGGCTTCTTGGGTAAAAAAGCCCGCACCTTATCGCATACTTAAAAAATCTGAGGCGATACAGCTTGCGCAGCGTAAAGCAAGGCGCTATAAGAAAATAGGTTATAATAAAGTTTCCGCCGAACTCGTCTGGCAGCCGGGGAAGGTCTCGGATTCTCCGTATAAGCCTTTTTGGAGGGTCAGGATCGCAAATCAGATATGGTTTGTTACGGCAGATAAAAAAGTTATTTTTGGCGGAAATAAATATTAAACGATGAAAAAAATATTTATAACGCTGGCTATATCCGTACTTTTAACCTCGTCTCATATAACCCTTTACGCTTTTAGAGAAGCTCCCGCTTTTTTATGCGAAATCGGCATACAATTATATAACGCCGGCAGATACGACGAGGCCCTGCATGAATTTAAAAAAGCCCTGCTTGTTGAGCCGGGCTACCAGCCTGCTATTAAATATATCCGCATAATTGAAAAGGGAGAATTGTCGCTAGACCTACACCGACAAGAAATAACCCCCGAAGAAGAAAAAAGCTCGCGCCTAGTCGAGGTAAGCGACACCTTGGAGCTCTTGGAAATAGAAAAATTAGAAAAGGAAGCGGATTTCCGCCTTAAGGAAAAGGCGGCCTCATCTACCGCACCGGCTCTTGTTAAAAAAGTAAAATCCACGCTGCCACAAATACCAGCCGCGCCCAAAATACTATACCTTGACGAAAATTTCGCTGATCTAATTCAGCCTTTCGAAATAGAACAAGGCAAAAGCATTATTGTTTCGGGTAAGAATATCAGGAGGTTTTTGGCAACCCAGCCGGAGATTCTAACTTTAGAGAAAAAAAATACCGATGAACTTTCAGTTACCGGCAAAAATATCGGCTATACCTACCTGCATGTCTGGGATGATAACGGTCGTTGGACCTTACAAGTTTTAGGAGTGCAACCCAAACCCGAAGGCCCCACCTACGAAGAAGAAATGCTCGCCGAAGAAGCGAGGGAGAAAAATTTCAAGCTGCGTTATAGCATTGATTGGTCATCCTTTGAACAGGGCCCAAGTTTCGATAAGTTAGATCGTCAGTCATATTCGTATGGCCATTCTTTGGGGCTTACCGGTGCTATCCCTTACGGTAAGCTGGATTCTTCGCTTATTGTCAGGTCATTACGAGAAACTACGGACCTTACTTATTTTACTGTTGGGTTAGACGACGGCGAATGGCTTAATTTTAAAGATTTTTCCCTGCGTGCCTTTGATTTTGCTCCGACTGTCCGGAATCTTGCTTCAGGCTCAAACGCCCTAAGGGGAGTTAACCTTGGGTCGCCTTTAGGCATTATTGATAATCCGATCTTAGGTGATAATCTAAATTATGAAGTATTCTGGGGAAGAGAAGGGGGCGGCAGATTCGGAAACCTCTCACCGGGGCTATCAGATTTACGAGACAGGTTTCTTTCCGGAGCAAGCGTCTCCTTTAAGCCCGGCAAGAAAGACTTCTATGGAATATCAGTATTCCACGGCTGGGGTAATGACCGCGAAGGATATCTCCCGGATTATACTTACGATTTTCAATTAACTAAAGGTTTCAAAGACTGGGGTTATGAATATGAATTCGCTAATGATACTGACTACTATGCCCAGCTATTAACCGTAAAATACCTCCAGCCGCATTTAAGGTTTTCAAGCGAATTAAGAGATATTGATCAGGACTTTTACACTATTGTCGGGCTTGCTTCACGCGCGGGAGAATTAGGCGGCCTCTTTAATCTTGAAAGCGATATCACACCTAAGCTAAAAAGCGCACTGCGCTTAGACATCTTCCGTAACAGGTTATTTCCCAGTGAAGATAATCCCACGCGTTTTAACGAAGATTTTGACTTTAAGAATAATTATAAATTTGATGATTTTACCACCTTGCAGTTCGATTACTCGCTGCAAAATGAGCTGGGTGGTATCTCTGAATTCCGCAGCCATAACGGTTTGATATCATTCTCGCATACTTTTGAAAAATTAAGAAAACTTTCGTCTTATTTTACCTATCAATTTACCGACGCAAGTAACTTTAGCGCCACAAGCTTAAGTTATCAGGCAAATAAATTGATTTCCGGCTTTAGTTTACCGCTTGTCGCCGGCCTATATTACCGTATCAGTAAAGAAATGAACTGGACCAGAGAAAAAATGACCGGAAAGCTCGCCAAGCCGCACGCATGGGAAACCGGAATTGACTGGTCAAGGCAATTTCTTGACTCTAAATTTACCGGGAATATCAGGCTAAGCTACCGCGACGAACAAGACGCCGAAGCAACTTTAAGTTTTCTCTCAGGCGAAGATTACCTAGAGGGTTACTCGGAGCTAAATTACAGGCCCAGCCCGGGTACCGAGGCATATATTTCCGGCAGGATGCGAAATGTCTGGGCGGATAAAGCCGATGTGCTTAAAAGAAACGAGGTGGATTTCCGCGCCGGAATGCGCTATCTCTGGGATACAGGAATAAAATGGCCTACAATTGGAAATATAGAGGGGATAATCTATAAAGATTTAAATTCCGACGGCCTAAGGCAGAATGACGAACCGCCGGTTGAAGGAGTTAAGGTTTATCTTGGCCCTGAGAAGTCGGCAACTACCGATATCTTTGGCCGTTTCCGTTTCAATAAAATAAAAGCTAAACAGGTAGATATTTCCGTTGATACAACGACCATACCAAGCGGTTACATCTTGACGGTCCCGGCAGCGCAATCTGTGCCTCTGCGTCATGGCAGGGCGAGTGAGGTTAATTTCGGAATCAGCGCTAATTCTGAAATTATCGGCGTAATATTCTTAGATAACGACGGTGACGGAAAATTAAGCCCTAAAGATAAGGGGGTAGGTAAAGTAAAAATAACCCTTGATGACAACATAGAAATATCTACTGATGATTCCGGGCGTTATTTCTTTAGAAGAATTTCACCCGGAAAACACAATTTTAATATGGATATAAATACCCTGCCGATAGAGTACCTGCCGCAGGCGGCAATTTCAAAAGAGATTGAACTGGGTGAGGGGGTTAGTGTTAGTTATAATATTCCGCTTAAGAAAATAAAATAATTAGCAATAATGATGGGCATAAAAAAACGCACGGTTTTTAACCCGTGCGTTTTCTATTTTAATCCCTTCCGTGGCAGGTGGGAATTTTTTAAGAATTATTTTTGATAATAAGTATAAAGCTCTAAATTATCCGAACCTTTTTGTTTTTCTACTATCTGCAACTGCTTGCCTTCATTGGCTGTTTCCACAGCTGCTGCTTCGGCCTGAAAACTAATATCTTCTTCTACTATAGCCGGTACTTCTGTCGTATTAAGCGGGGCATTTACACCGGGAATTAAAGGAATAGTGCAGGAAATGCCGATTGTCTGGCTATCGCCCGCATAAACTAATCCACTGCTAATAATCAGTATCGTTACCAGTAACACCCCAGTTAACGTTATTCTTTTCATTTTTGCCTCCACCTAGCTCATTTCTAAGAAAATGACCAGCAAAGGCATCCGCCGCGATATGCGGCGGACAAACGAAAAAAGCCCACTCGAAAGAATGGGCTACGCTTTACGGATTCCACGAACGCTGGAATACGGCAGCCCGACAATCGTATCTCCATTATTTATAGAGAGTTAGACTCGCGGCTTTGCGCCCTACCCTTTCAGATAGTTTACCTTTGCTGATTGATTTTTAAAGAACGTTTTTCGTATCTTTAATAAATATAGCACACGCCATAAGTAATTTCAATGGCTAAGGACAAAAATCCCATTATTTCTGAAAGCGCTTTCAAAAACTACTTCTGCGGCGTAAGGACAAGAACTAAAAAATACCCGCATCTTATAGAGGTACGCAAAAATAATGGAATTTATGAAAGCGCACAATAAGAAATTTTTTGGCACTTCGACTTCGTCCTTCGACAAGCTCAGGACTCCGCTCAGTGCCAATGGTGAGCGTAGTCGAACCATTGGCAAAAGCCAGCCCGACTCCCGCCCGACCGAACGTCGTTCGGGCGCGGTCGGTCTGGCGGGTCTATGAGGAATTACGGCGGAGGTGTAGCGACAATCTTCTATGGAGCGTAACACCTAAAGACGTAAGATGAAATAGACGGCAAAAAATTTCGTGTGCGAAGAAATCCCATTAGTTTTACGTTTCTCAATAGTTGACTTTTTAGGGATTAGTGATATATTAGTTAGATATATTGCGAGGAGAAAATGCCCATATCGAAAAGTGAAGTAAAATATACCGCGGATTTGGCGAGAATAAAACTAAACGACGAAGAACTGGAAATCCTTGCTATTCAGCTTCAAAAAATTGTTGATTTTATTGATAAGCTAAAGGCGTTAGATATCAGCGGGATTGAACCGACCAGCCATGTACTGCCCCTGCATAATGTTTTTAGGCAGGACGAATTAACTCCTTCACTCAAAACGGAAGATACGCTTAAAAACGCTCCTTCAAAAGAAGGGAACTTTTTTAAAGTCCCCAAGGTAATTGACTAAGGAATATTTTTATAGATGGATAACAAAAAAGACCTTTTTTCCCTCACCGCCGGCGAAATTACCGGGCAAAAGCATGGCACAGAAGAGCTCGTTAGCTCTTTAGCCAAACGCGTTGAAGCAGTAGAGAAAAAAGTCCATGCCTTTGCTAAGAAGCCGCAAGCCAGAGGGCAGTGGTTTGGCTTCCATTGGCCAAAGCCGCAAACAGAAAACTGTAACCTTACTATCCGCTCCGGGCCCCTTTCGGGAATACCGGTTTCTATTAAAGATAATATCTGCGTAAAAGATGACGAAACGACCTGTGCTTCTAAAATCCTCTCCGGGTTTAAACCGCCATATGATGCTGAAGTAATACGGCGGCTAAAGGATGCCGGGGCAATCCTTTGGGGTAAGACCAATATGGACGAATTTGCCTTTGGCTCATCAACGGAAAATTCATCTTATGGCCCAACGAGAAACCCGCATAATCTCGAATGCGTTCCCGGCGGATCAAGCGGAGGGTCTGCCGCGGCAGTAGCGGCGGATGAAACAATAATAAGCCTTGGTTCAGACACCGGCGGTTCAATCCGGCAGCCGGCGGCATTCTGCGGGGTAGTTGGGCTTAAGCCGACCTACGGCAGGGTTTCGCGCTACGGATTGATTGCCTTTGCCTCAAGCCTTGACCAAATCGGCCCTATCACTAAGGATGTGCGTGATTGCGCCGTGATGATGAATATTATTTCCGGCTACGACCCTAAAGATTCCACCTCCGCCAACATTGAAGTTCCGGACTTTACGAAATCCCTAAACGGAGAAATAAAGAATCTACGCGTGGGCTTACCTAAAGAGTATTTTACGCACGGCATGGATAATGAAGTTAAGGCTGCTATGGATGAAGCGATAGCAACCTTAAAAACCAAAGGTGCTAAATTCATCGAAATATCGCTGCCGCATACCGAATATGCGGTCGCGGTTTATTACATTGTCGCCACCGCCGAAGCAAGTTCAAACCTGGCGCGTTTTGACGGAGTTCAATATGGCTTTCGCCAAATGAACAGCTCCGGATTAATCGATATGTATAAGAACAGCCGCGGTGAAGGTTTCGGAAACGAAGCAAAGCGGCGTATTATATTAGGAACGTATGTCTTATCCAGCGGCTACTATGACGCCTATTATCTTCGGGCGCAAAAGGTGCGCACTTTAATAAAACGTGATTTCGATACGGCCTTTAAAGAAATTGACTGTATTATTACCCCGACTTCTCCCACACCGGCCTTTAAAATAGGAGAAAAGGCCACCGACCCTCTAAAAATGTACCTTTCGGATATATATACGATTTCGGTAAATTTAGCGGGCGTTCCGGCGATTTCTATTCCCTGCGGCTTTACAAAAGAGAAATTACCCGTAGGACTGCAGATAATTGCCAAGCCATTTGACGAAGAAATGCTATTTAAAGCAGCATTTGCTTATGAAAGCCAAACAAATTGGAGAAAAATAAAACCCAAATTATAGAGGTACGTAAAACTACTGGAATTTCGTATGCGAAGAAGTTCCGTTAGTTTTACATTTCTCAATATAATATGCTTGAAACAGTAATCGGATTAGAAGTCCACGTACAATTAAAAACAAAAACCAAGGCATTCTGCGGATGTTCTACTGAATTCGGGCGCCTGCCAAATTCCCAAGTCTGCCCGGTATGCCTTGGCTTTCCGGGAAGCCTGCCGGTTTTAAATAAAACTGTTTTGGAATACGGGATCAAAGTCGGAGTTGCCTTAAACTGTAAAATACCGGAATATACAAAATTTGACCGTAAGAATTATTTCTACCCGGACCTGCCAAAAAATTATCAGATTTCTCAATATGACCAACCATTGGCACAGTCCGGCTACTTAGATATCGCGATAGAAAACGGCACAAAAAGAATAACCATTAAACGCGTCCATTTAGAAGAAGACGCCGGTAAATTGATACATGAAGGAACTGATAGTAGTGCCAGCTATGTTGACTATAACCGCGCCGGGATTCCGCTTTTAGAAATTGTAAGCGAACCCGAACTAAATTCACCTGACGAAGCATATCAATACCTTACTACACTAAAATCAATAATCAGGTATCTGGATGTTTCCGACTGCGATATGGAAAAAGGAAGCTTACGGTGCGATGCTAATATATCTCTGCGTCCATGCGGCGAAAAAAAACTGGGAGTAAAAACCGAATTAAAAAACATGAATTCCTTTAAAGCGGTAAAATCCGGCCTTGAATATGAAATAAAAAGGCAGCTCGCTATTTTAGAAGCGGGCGGCAAGGTCACGCAACAAACCCTGCTCTGGGATGAAAAAAAACAGAAAACCGCCGTTATGCGCAGCAAAGAAGAGGCGCATGACTACCGCTATTTTCCGGAGCCCGACCTGGTTCCTTTTATTTTTAAAAGCGCAGATATAAAAATAATAAAAGAAACCATCCCCGAACTGCCTCAGGAGAAGCTTTTACGCTTCGTTAAAGAATTTAGCTTAGCTCCCTACGAAGCAAATATTTTAACCTCGGATAAATCCCTCGCGGATTTTTTTGAAAAATGCTCCCGGGGATATAAAAACTATAAAAATCTGTCCAACTGGATAATCGGGGCGTTTCTTTCCGAAATAAACAATAGGAGCATAGAACCGAAAGACATTCCAATTACCCCTGAGAAATTTACGCTTTTATTAAATCTGGCGGATACGGGAAAGATTAATAGCCTGACGGCAAAAACCGTCTTGAGCGAAATGTTTGAAACCCAAAAATCCCCTGACCTAATCATTAGCGAAAAAAATTTATCCCAGATTTCAGACTCCGGAGAATTAGAACAAATAATCACGCAAATAATCAACGTTAACGAAAAAAGCGTTACGGACTATAAAAACGGAAAGGCCAACGCGCTTATGTTTTTAATCGGCCAAGCCATGAAACAAACTAAAGGAAAAGCTAATCCGAATATGGTAACGGAGATGCTCAAGGAAAGGATTAAAAATGCGTAAAAAAGTTTTTGCGGTTTTTTTCATTTTGGTGTTTGGATTATTGTGTTTTAGCAGTTATATTCAAGGCGTAGAAGAGAAAAAAGATAGGGACGACGTATATAACCAGCTGGATATATTCGCCGATGTTTTCACGTATATTAAAAATGACTACGCGGAAGAAATCCAAAACAAGGATTTAGTTTACGGCGCCCTTAAAGGCATGTTATCTTCCCTGGACGCGCACAGCCAGTTTTTAGACCCCGAAACTTACAATGAACTGAAAGTTGATACCCAGGGAAAATTCGGCGGTTTAGGCATAGAAATTACCTTAAAAGACGGCCTGATTACGGTAGTAACCCCCATTGAAGATACGCCGGCTTGGAAGGCCGGCATAAAAAGCCAGGACAGGATCGTTAAAATAAACAATGAAGTTACCCGTAATTTCTCGCTCACCGATGCTGTCAAAAAAATGCGCGGAAAACCCGGGACTGAAGTCACAATCACGGTTTTACGTGAAAAAGAAAGCAAATTATTAGATTTCACCATTAAGCGCGATATCATTAAAATAAAAGACATAAAAGAAGCGCGGATATTAGAGGACGGCATTGCCTATATCCGCCTGTCAGAATTTAGGGAAGACACCAAAAGCGAACTGGCTAAAACGCTGGAAAATCTAAAGAAAGAAAAAATGCAAGCGCTGATTATTGACTTGCGCAATAACCCCGGAGGGCTTCTTACCGTGGCCGTAGATGTTAGCGAAAAATTTATTGAGAAAAACAAAATTGTTGTTTGGACCCAAGGAAGGGATGCTAAAAATAAAATAGAATTTAAATCCAAAGATAATTCTCCGATTTTGGATATACCGATAGTGGTTCTGATAAATGAAGGCAGCGCTTCCGGCAGCGAGATTCTAGCAGGCTGCCTCCAGGATTACAAGCGCGCCTTGCTGGTCGGCACAAAATCATTCGGTAAAGGTTCCGTTCAGACACTAATACCTCTTTCTGACGGCTCAGCGATCAAGCTTACTACCAGCAAATATTTTACGCCTTCCGGCCGCTCAATACATAATTCCGGCATTGTGCCTGATGTTACGATAGAACAAATAGATATACCCGGCGCGCCGGGTGAGTTAGAAAAGAAAAAAGAAGAGGCGGTTATTACCGATGAGGTTTTTGAAAAGATAGATTCCGAGCCTAAGGGCGAGCCTAAAAAAGATGAAACCTATAAAAAAGACTTTCAAATTGTATCTGCGGTAAGCATTCTAAAAGGAATCCTTGCCTACGGGCAGGCGAAAAAATAGATATGAAGAACAAGGTTATTTTCCTGTTTTGCCTTATTATAATTACCCAATTCCTGATAATACTCAGTTTCATAAAAAAGGAACGCGCCCACGCCCCCCTCCCTAAGCCTAAAATAAAAACAACCGAAAAAACTAAAGTGCCTGTTCGCTTAGCTAGAATTGCCATTGTCTTGGATGACTGGGGATATAACCTTAATAACTTAAGCATACTTAAAGAGATAAGTTACCCTCTGACTGTAGCCGTACTGCCTAACCTAACCTACTCTAACGAAGTATCCGTTGAGGCGCATCGGTTAAATAAAGAAATCATACTGCATTTACCAATGGAGCCGCAGGCATCAGAAAAAGTCCGCTTAGAGCAGGATACGGTTATGTCGGGAATGAGCAAGGACAAAATTATTGCTATTTTAAATAAGGGCTTGATAAATTTATCTTATGCCTCCGGCGTCTCTAACCACATGGGGTCAAAATTAACACAAGATGAGGCCGCGATAAGGATAATCTTCGAGGAGATTAAAAAGAAAAAGCTGTTTTTTTTAGACAGCATGACCAGTAAATCTGTATGCAAAACTATAGCGAAAACTATAGGAGTCAACTTTGCTTGGCGCTCCGTATTCATAGATAATATCCTTGATGAAGCATATATTGAACAACAAATACGCCTATTAGTTCGCAAAGCAAAGCTAAGTGGTTCTGCTATAGGGATAGGGCACGACCGCAGGCCGACTTTAGCGGCCTTAAAAAGGTTAATGCCCGAAATCGAGAAGGCCGAAGGCGTAAAATTCGTTTTTGTTTCAGAATTGGCTGATTAATATGTTAGTATTAGGCGTTGAAACATCCTGTGACGAAACTTCGATAGCGATAGTCGAAAACGGCAAAAACGTTCTTTCTAATCTGGTTTCTTCAAGCCTTTCATTGCATAGAAAATATGGCGGGGTTATCCCTGAAATAGCCTCACGGGCACATCTAGAGTTTATTTATCCTCTAGCCAAGGAAGCGCTTAAAAAAGCAAAGGTTAAAATATCCGATCTCGGCGTAATTTCAGTTATTTATGGCCCGGGGCTAAATGGATCCCTTTTGGTAGGCTTGTCATTTGCCAAAGCCATAAGTTTTGCGCATAATTTACCTTTAATAGGCGTTGATCATATTAAAGCCCATCTTTATGCGCCCTTATTTTTACAAAAAATACCTTTTCCTTTTATTGGGCTGGTTGTCTCCGGTGGGCATACGAGTTTATTTTTAGTCAAAAATTTTGCTAATTTTACCCTTTTGGGCCGGACTGTAGACGATGCCGCAGGCGAAGCATTTGATAAAGTGGCAAAAATTTTAGGCTTAGGTTACCCCGGAGGGCCGTTAATTGAGCGGCTTGCCGCATTCGGTGAGCCGAGTAAAATAAAGTTTCTCTGCGGGAATTTAGAAAAAAAATTAAATTTCAGTTTCAGCGGCATAAAGACAGCGGTCATGTATAAAGTTAAGTATCAAGTATCCCCGAATGTTTCGGGACAGGCAAGTATCAAGTATCAAGAAAAAGCAAACATCGCTTATGCTTTTCAGGAAGCGGTTTTTGACGATATCGCCAAAAAATCAATGCTTGCCTGTTTAATGAAAAAGGTAAAATCGCTGGTTGTAGGCGGAGGGGTTGCCTGCAATAAACGGCTCAGGCAAAAATTAAATAACGCATCTTCAGAATACGGCATAAATGTTTATTTAGCAGAAGCAAAATATTGTTTGGATAATGCCGCTATGGTTGCCGGCTTAGGTTATCAGCTGTATAAAAAAGGGGCTATTTCTAATTTAACCTTAAATACAAAGCCAAGCTAAATCGCATATTTGACTGTAATTTTTATCTATCTCGCCTCATAATATGTATGGAAATTTTCTACGATAATTTCCATACATTCGGCGGGATCAATTCGCCCAAACAACTTACATCAACTTCGCTTCTGTAAGTTGTGGGCTCATTAAGGAGGGTGTATGCTATCACAAAGTGATGTGCTTCTTCGTCTATTGACCTCTGTAGTTTTAGGCGGATTAATCGGCCTAGAAAGAGAAATCCAGCGCAGGGTAGCCGGCTTGCGTACGCACATACTAGTCTGTCTTGGTTCGACATTGATTATGTTGACATCCATATATATTTTTGATATATATAAAGCTATAGGTAACCTTGATCCGGGCCGTATTGCCGCGGGCGTTGTGACGGGAATCGGATTTATCGGAGCAGGGGCAATCATAAAAGATAACGAGGGGATTAAAGGCTTAACTACGGCTGCCAGTATTTGGATAGTTTCGGCTATAGGCTTATGCATAGGGTGCGGCTTTTTGTATGCCGGATATGTAACTACCATATTAGTATTGATGGTGTTACTTATTCTGCGCCGTGTAGAGCATTTGATTACCAAAAATAAATAAATATTTAACCTGTGGATACGTAGTACGTCTAAGTTGCACCGTCATTAAAGGGAGGTGAACTTTATGGCACTAAGAGACAAGAGGCACGGCACGGAAGAAAAAGTCCTTGATGTAGACGCAAGTATGCAAGGCTCTCTTTGCTTTAAAGACCCGGTTAACCTGCGTATTAATGGAAAGTTTGAAGGCGTGCTTGAAACAAGGGGGAGCCTGACGATTAGCGATACCGCCTCAGTCAATGCCCGCATCATCGGCGACTCTATTACCATTTCCGGCCATGTAAAAGGCGAAATCCTAGCAAAAGAAAAAATTACCCTTCTTGCTCCAGCGCTCGTTGAAGGTACGATTAAAACTCCAAAACTTTCAATATCCGAAGGCGCTAAATTTGAAGGGAACTGCCATATGCTTGAAGACATCTTAAGCGTAGAAGATTTAGCCCGGTATTTAGAAGTTGACATTAATTCTGTTGTAGACTGGGCAAATTCCGGTAAAGTTCCCGCCTATAAAGACGGCGAGCGATGGAAATTTGAGCGTACTAAAATTGATGAATGGGTCGCCAGCGGAGCTATAAAATAAAGAGGCTAAAGAGTGACGCATAAGCTTTTAACCGTAAGGGAAGTAGCGCAAATTTTAGATGTTTCCGAGCAAGAACTAATTGAACTTGCCGAACAGGGAGCAATACCCGCCTATAAAATTGCCGGTACCCACCTAAGATTTAGAAGAGACCAGATTAACCATATAAAACAACTGGAACATATTGAATTCAAAACCCGGGTTAAGCATATAAAATATTCGTTTCCCGAAAGAATAGCCGATTTTATATACTTTAATGATTTCTATATAGCTTCTTTTGCCTTGATTGCTTTTATGCTTTGGTTAATTTTAAAATAAATATTGTTTTTTTATATGTTCATTGAGAATGAAGTATAATAAAGGATACCGTGAGCTGGGGTTTGCAAAAGTTGATATAGACAGGAAAAAGAGGCGCGGTTACCCTGAAGCCGTATATTGCCCCGGGAAAACAAAAAAACAAATTAAGGATATTGCGCGGGTTATCTTAGGCCAAAAACATGACCTGATTTTAACCCGCATAGAAAAAGATATATACTCATATCTTAAAAAATCCTACCCCAGGCTTAAATACAGCCCTCCGGCAAAGCTCGCATATCTCTGCCAAGATAAAGAAAAAATATTAAAAAAAGGGTTGGTTTTAGTCGCTAGCGCGGGCACGGCCGATTTAGGTGTTGCCGAAGAAGCCGCTTTAACCTGCGAAATCTTAGGCAGCCCGGTCACGCGCATTTACGATGCCGGCGTTGCCGGAATACACCGCCTGCTGTATCACAATAAACTCTTAGGGCAAGCTTCGGTAATTGTAGTTGTAGCGGGGATGGAAGGGGCGCTGGCGAGTATTGTCAGCGGTATGGTTAAATGCCCGGTAATCGCCGTCCCTACCAGCGTTGGTTACGGAGCAAGTTTTAAAGGAATTTCGGCCCTCTTAACCATGTTAAACAGCTGCTCTCCGGGTATAGCAGTAGTAAATATTGACAATGGATTCGGCGCAGGGTACCTTGCTAACCTGATTAACCGCTAATGAAGAACAAAATAAGCTTAACAGAAGGAATACGATTTCACGGCCATCTGGGACCATGGCTGGTGTTAGGCTTATTAATGGGGGAATACGGCTTAAAAAAGATAAGCGCTGATAAATACTTTGGCTTAGAGGCCGAAATAAGCGGCCTACACAAAAAGCCGCGCTCCTGCCTTATCGACGGCCTGCAATTATCCACAGGCTGCACTTTAGGGAAAGGTAACATCAAGATTTTAAAATCAAAAGATATTTTCGTTAATTTTATAAGTAGTAAAACCAATAAAAAAATTAGAGTACGCTTACGCGATGAGATACTTAAAACGCTGGAATCAACTGACGGGCATTCGGCCTGCGAAAAATTAGCTAAAAAAATATACCGACAACAACCCGATAAATTTTTTATGGTTGGGAAAGTATAAAATACTTTCCCAACCACTGAAACTTCGTAAGGAAAGTTCTGAATCCCGCCTTTGGCGGGACGAAGTTTCTTGTAATATAATCAGAGGAGGATTTTTACATGGCGCTTTCCGGATTGGATATTTATAAACTTTTGCCCAAAACCAATTGCCGTAAATGCGGGTTCCCCACTTGCCTTGCTTTCGCGATGCAATTAGCCAAAAAAGCCGTGGAGCTCACTAAGTGCCTTGAGATTACCAAAGAAGCCAAGGTTCTCCTGGAAAGCTCAGCCCAGCCGCCGATAAAACTTGTTACCGTAGGCGCTGGAGAGAACAAATTAGAAATCGGTAATGAGAACGTGCTTTTTAGGCACGAAGAAAAATTCTTCCGGCCGGCGGGTATCGGCATTATTTTAGAGGATAGTCTTTCGGACGCGGAGCTTTCAAACCGTATCTCTCAAATAAATAAGCTGCATTTTGAACGCATCGGGCAGAATATTTCGGTTAACCTTATCGCCATAAAACAGGTATCCGCAGATAAGGCCAAATTCATAAACGCGGTAAAAAAAGTTTCCGAATTAACTAAGCTGGGTTTGGTTTTGTATTCAAGCGACGCCGAAAGCATCAGGCCTGCCGCGCAACTTACCGCAAACCGCAAGCCTCTCGTCTATGCCGCTGATAAAAATAACTATAAAGAATTAGCTAAAATCGCTAAAGAATTCTCTTTGCCCTTAGCCATAAAAGAAGAAAACCTGGAAAAACTTTCAGAGCTCTCTGGCGCGGTTAGTTCCGAAGGAGCGAGCGAGCTCCTCCTGGATACATCCGATAAGCCTATAAATGAAAAAATCTGGGACTTAACTCAAATCAGGCGGCTTGCGCTGAAGAAAAACTTTCGCCCCTTTGGATATCCGGCTATTAGCGTAGTGAAAAATAAGGATAATTACGAACAGATAATTGAAGCGGGTATTTATGTGTTAAAATATTCGGCAATAGTTCTATTGGAAGGTTTTGCGCCGGAAGAGATACTTCCGCTTCTTACATTACGTCAAAATATCTATACCGACCCGCAGAAACCGCTGCAAGTTGAACCCAAGGCATACCCGATAGGGCAAGTAAGCGTTAATTCACCGGTTCTAATTACAACTAATTTTTCCCTTACTTATTATACTGTCCTAAGTGAACTAGAAGCAAGCAAAATCCCGTCTTACTTAGTAAGCGTTGACACGGAGGGGATGTCGGTTTTGACAGCCTGGGCAGCGGAAAAATTTACTCCGGAAAAAATCAGCGAATCCATAAATAAATTTGAAATTCCGCAAAAAGTAAACCATAAACAGATTATTATTCCCGGCTATGTTGCGGTAATGAGCGGGGATTTAGAAGAAAAAAGCGGATTTAAAGTAGTGGTCGGGCCAAAAGAGGCTGCTGGTATCCCAAGCTTTTTAAGAAATCTATAAGCCCCCGTTTCGTACAATACGGGATAAATTCGCGCAAATAATCCCGAAGCTTCGGGATTATGCGCTCATTTAATGGAAAAATTTAAAGTTACTTTTCATCCGGATAACAAAACAGTCGCCATAGATAAGGGCAAAACCCTTTTATCCGCGGCTATTTCTTTAGGCTTAAACCTTAACTCCAGCTGCGCCGGTGACGGTGTCTGCGGAAGATGCAAAGTCCTGATAAAAAAAGGCCAGGTTAGTACCCTGCCCACAGGTAGAATTACCGCTGAAGAACGCAGGCAAGGGTTATACTTAGCCTGCCTGACGACGGCGTTATCAGATATTGAAGTAGAAATCCCTGAAACCTCCCGCCTGGATTTAAGTAAAATAAGCGAAGAAGAAGCTTATTTGTCCCGCTTAAAAGGCGTATATTCCACTCCGGAATCCATAGAAAAAAGCGAAGCATTAATTAAAAAAGATATTTTTCTTCATTCGCCGCTGGCCACAAAACTATACCTGAAACTGCCTAAGCCGACTACAGAAGATAAAATTAGCGACTTAGAACGCCTCTACCGGGAAATCCGCAAAATTAAAGATGTCCCCATAATGCAGACAGGCTTGGCCAATATCCGCCGCTTAGGCAGCATGCTGCGTTCTGCTGATTTTAAGGTTACTGTTATGCTGGGCAACAGGAACGATACGACAGAAATCATCCTCATTGAACAAGGCAATACCGCTAAAAATAATTACGGTATTGCCTTTGATATCGGCACAACCACTATTTCCGGGCAACTCATAGATTTAAACACTAAAAAAGTCCTCGGCACCAAAGCCAGCTTTAACCAACAGGCAACATTCGGCAGCGATGTCATAACTCGTATTGTCTACGCCCAAAAAGAAGAGGGATTGGAACGCTTGCATCATGCAGTTATCGATGGGATGAATGATATCATTCAAGACTTAATCAGAGAAAATAACATTGATTTGAATAACGTGACCTGCTGTATGTGCGCGGGAAATACCACGATGATACATTTATTATTGCGCGTTGACCCTACCTACATCAGGCGCGACCCATATGTACCAACCGCTAACTTTGTGCCTGTAATCCGCGCGCAGGAAACAGGAATAAAAATTAACCCACGGGGGCTATTGTCCTGTGTTCCGGGCATATCCAGTTATGTCGGAGGCGATATTACCGCTGGGGTCCTTGCCTGCGGAATGGACAGAGAAGAAGACTTATGCCTCTTAATTGATGTCGGCACAAACGGCGAAATTGCCCTCGGTAACCGCGAATGGATGATATCTGCCGCCGCTAGCGCCGGGCCGGCATTTGAAGGCTCAGGGGTCAGCTGCGGCATGCGCGCCTCAAAAGGCGCGATACAAAAAGTTAAAATTGACAAAAAAAACCTTAGCGCAAGCTTTACCACCATTGCCGATGAGCCGCCGCGGGGCATCTGCGGCTCGGGTTATATTGATATTCTGGCAGAGATGCTCAAGATAGGCATAATGGATAAAAATGGAAAAATAAACGATATAAAAAGCGAACGCATACAAAACGGTGAATTTGGCAGAGAATTCGTCTTAACCGATAACATCCATATAAACGAAGTTGATATTGACAATTTAAAACGAGCGAAGGGAGCAATCTATGCCGCCGCGTCAATCTTAATAAAACATATGGGGTTGGATTTTAAAGACGTAAAAAAGATATTCTTATGCGGTGGCTTCGGCACATATGTGGATATGGAAAACGCTATCACCATAGGGCTTCTCCCCGATATTGAACGCAGCCGCTTTAGATTTGTGGGTAACAGCTCGCTCGCCGGAGCAAAAGAAATACTTTTATCTGCCGACGCCATACACAAAGCAGAAGATATAGCCCGTAAGATTACTTATTTTGAGCTTTCTACGGATGCCAAATATATGGATGAATATATCGCGGCACTTTTTTTCCCGCATACAGACTTAGATAAGTTTCCATCAATAAAATTTTAACCATATACACCGCGGGGGTGTACGTGGTTACACACCCCCGCGGTGTGGAAACAGTTAAGGGTTACATGTCATATACTATCGCAGTTGCAGGAAAAGGCGGAACGGGCAAAACCACTATCGCAGGCCTGGTCATAAGGTATCTAGCAGAAAATAAAAAAACCCCCATTTTAGCTATTGATGCCGACCCGAATAGTAACCTTGGTGATGTATTAGGAATTACCCCTAAAGAGAATATCGGCGCGATTATTGACGAAATTAGCAAAAATATTGATAAAATTCCGGCGGGGATGACCAAAGACAGGTATATTGAATACCGGGTACAATCTGCGATTGAAGAATCCAGCTCTTTAGACCTCTTAGCTATGGGAAGGCCGGAAGGCCCCGGATGTTATTGCTACGCAAATAATACCCTGCGTAACATCAATTCAAAAATTGCTTCAGACTATAAGTTTGTGGTGATTGATAATGAAGCAGGCCTTGAGCACCTTTCGCGCCGCACAACCAGAAAAGCAGACTGCCTCCTGATTATTTCTGACCCTACGCCAGTGGGCATAAAATCCGCTAAGAGAATTTATGATTTAGTAAAAGAGTTAAACATTGAAATAAAAAAATTTATCGTTTTAGTCAACCGCACAAAGGATAGCCAAGACAAAGAAGGAATAAAAAAAGAATTTTCCAAGATAAAAATTGATGATTTAAAATTTGTACCTAACGATGAAGAGGTATTAAAGCTTTCTCTTGAAGGAAAACCGCTGATGGAACTTGAAAAAGGTTCTGTCGCTTTAGAAGCGATAACAAGCATAATGGAGGCCGTATGCCGTTAGAAGCATTAAAAGAAAAATGGTCAAACACAGTAGATATTATCAGTATCGGCGCAACAAAAGCTGAAGGGGGCAGCCGCGATAGGGCAGTTAAGGTAGGCGGGCAGACTGGTTTACCTTATCTCTTTGAAGAATCAGACATACCCAATAAACCCGTAGTCGCTTTTGAGATTTCCGATATTGAACCCCTAGACTGGCCGAATACCCTAAAAGAACCCTATGGTAAAACGCTAAAAGATCCGGTCGAGTGGGCAGTCAAATGCGAAAAGGAATTTAAAGCTGAGCTTATCGCGATACGGCTTGCCGGGACGCATCCCGATAACGGCAATAAATCCGATACCGATGCGGTAAAGTTAATAAAAGATATTTTATCCGCGGTAAAAATTCCCTTGATTATCTTAGGCTCAAACGATGAGACGAAGGATAACCTTATCCTGCCCCAATGCGCGGAAGCAGCGAAAGGCGAGCGCTGTTTAATCGGCGACGCAGTACAGAAAAATTATAAGACGCTGGCTGCTGCCTGCCTTGCCTACGGACATAACATTATCGCGGAATCTCCCATAGATATAAATATTGCCAAGCAGTTGAATATATTAATCAGCGAAATGGGCATGCCCTCAAACAGGACAGTGATTAACCCTACGGTGGGTGCCTTGGGATACGGATTAGAATACGCTTATTCTATAATGGAGCGCGCGCGTATTGCCGCTCTCGGCGGAGATAAAATGCTTTCTCAGCCGTTTATCTGTTTTGTAGGGCAGGAGGCTTGGCGCACTAAAGAAGCCAAGGCGAGTATAACCGAATTCCCGGATTGGGGCAAGGAACTCGAACGCGGTATCCTCTGGGAAGCTCTCACTGCAAACGCGTTTTTACAGGCCGGGGCGGATATCATTTTAATGCGCCACCCAAAAGCCATAGAAATAGTTAAGAAAAATATCGATGAATTAATGCAACCAATAACCAGCAACCAGTAACCAGTAACCAGAATTTTCTGGTATCTGGCCTGTGCCCGAAAGGGTACAACTGTCATCTGGTTACTTAAAAATAAGGAGAACGAAGGGATGTTTATCATCGGCGAACTCATCAACGGGATGTACAAAAATGTTCAGGAAGCAATAAAAAATAAAGATAAAAAGGCGATTCAGGAAATAGCTATCGCGCAGACAAAAGCCGGTTCATCGGCACTCGATGTGAACTGCGGCCCGGCATCAGCCAACCCTAAAGACACGATGAAATGGCTAGTTGAGGCTATTCAGGAAGTCGTAGATACCCCTCTTTGTTTAGACAGCACAAGGCCGGACGTAATAGAAGCAGGGCTGTCTATTGCCAAAAATAAAACTGTAATCAATTCGGCCTATGCCGACCAGGAGAAACTCGATACATTAGTCCCTATGGCATTAAAATATAATAGCGCCTTAATCGGCCTTGCGATGAGCAAGAAGGGCGTGCCGCAGGATAAATTACAGCGCTTGGAACTCGCAGTACAGATTATAACCTACTGTCAGGACAATGGTTTTCCCGTTAACAATCTCTACCTTGATCCAATTGTCCTTCCGGTAAATGTCGCGCAATCACAAGGCCAAGAGGTGCTTGAGACAATAAGGGAATTTAAAATTTTGTCTGATCCAGCGCCCAAAACCGTGGTAGGCCTAAGCAATGTTTCGCAGGGTACAAATCAGAGGAGCTTAATTAACCGTACTTTCTTGGTCATGGCTCAAGGATGCGGCTTAGACAGCGCGATATTAGACCCTTTAGATAATGATTTAATGGATGCGCTTATTGCCGCGGAGCTAATTCTGAATAAGCAGATATATTGCGATTCGTTTTTGAACGCATATAGAAAATAGCGCATAGCGTAGAGCGTGTAGCGCTTAGGAAATAAAACTATCCGCTATCCGCTAAACGCTAACCGCTACAGATATGGATAACTTTAAAAATATTCTTATTAAAATACCCGAATGGTGGGTAAGCTTGCACCTGCCGATTGCCTTTACCATCGGTATACCTATTTTATTGGTTATAGCTATCCTTATCTATGCAAGCAGAAGAGCCTTGCTATTTTTTAGTTTTTTTGCCATAATATCGACTGTAACACTTTTTATATTGTTGGCTAATTTCTGCGATAAATTTGAATTTTTCTATAAATTATTTCGAAATTGAGATTGAACAAAGCGGTTTACCCCGTTAGAAAATTTATGGCGGGATAGCTCAGTCTGGTAGAGCTCGACAACAATACGCTACGAAAATTTGTCCCAAATGCTTCTTGCAGTTGTCGAGATTAATTCCGGCTAAACAACTTATGTCGTTTTACAACTCCATAAGTTGTGCCGTCATTAACAAGCGGTGCTGTTTTTTGAATTAATAACTAAATTTTGGCGGCGTAGCTCAGCCTGGTAGAGCAAGCGGCTCATACCCGCTCGGCCAGTGGTTCAAATCCACTCGCCGTCACTTATTTATATGTATATCGAACTGCTTAAACAACTATATTATCAAGAGCGGAAAAAGTTAGAAGCCATGTGGATTTTTAAACAGGAATCTAAAATCAGGCTTCTAAAATTAAGAAAAACTATTTTAGAAAGGATATCCGAACGCCTGACGATAGATGAAATATCAGGCCGGGGCGACATTGCCGAAGAAGTTAAAGATAGCTTATTAAGCAATCCCGACAAAGAAGATAAAATCAGGGAGCGCCTAGACAAAGACAAAGATGATGAATTGTTAGAAATCGAAAATGCGCAAAAAGAAGAATTAAGAAGCACAAATTATAATCCGCAGGAATACTCGGACTACTTGTTTCAATTAGAAAAGGTTTCCGCCTTAGAAGATACGATTTCCGAAGAAAGGATGTTTCCGGAACAGGTATATGAAGAACAGAAATTTATTAACGAAAAGGGGCCGGCGAATGACAATAAATAGAAAAAAGGCGTATAAAAGAATAGCGGTATGTGTATTAACGGGTATGTCCTTATCCTTTTTTTCTCCCTCTGACGGTTTCTCTAAAACAGAAAAGCCAATCGTCAGGTTCAGCATAAAAACCGATAAACCGATATACAGGATCGGCGAAGAGATTATCATTACCGTATCCGCAGAAAACCTTTCCGGGCGCGTATGCTACATCCAGACACTACGCCCGCTCCTAAATACGAAATTGGTAATCACAAACCCTTCGGGAGAAAAATTTTTCCTAGAAGATGACAAGGGGCCGTTTTATCCAACGGATTATTCCGCGGTGTTACCGGGAAACGAAATAGAATATGCGCGGTTAAAAGTAAAATCCGAAGGCTATAATATAAAGAACAAGCCTGTCGCTGGCTATCAGCCATTTTGGAAAAAAGGCGCTTATGAAATAAGCTGTTCTTACCAAGACCTGTCGCCGTTTTTAGACAAAGCTCTCACCGGAACATTTACAGCTGACTCGATAAAGATAAATATCGTTTCTTTAAGAGAAGGCCCGGAAATAACGCCGAAAGGAATAAGCATAAAACAAAGTGCCATAGAAAAGCTGACCATCAAAAAAGAAGACGCGGAAAGCTCTCTAGCCACAGAGCCACAGGAACCGCTCATAGGCAAGGAAGAGGCGATTTTTGTAGCTGAATACTATTTCAAAAACCACAACGATTACCGTAAAAAAGAAATGGAATTTTTATCTGTGAGCGATAACGCAGAAAAAGGCTTCTGGGAAGTTGGCTTTGAAGAGAAAAAGACAAAAATATTCCACGTAGTCAAGGTAAACGAAAAAACCGGAGAAGCAAAAGAGGTATTTTTCCTCGAATAAATTATCAATAGCGTTTTCCCACGCAATGAAACTTACCGACAAAGTACTGCTAACTATTAAAAAATACAGGCTAATAGATAAAAACGACTCTATAGTAATAGCGCTTTCCGGCGGGCCTGATTCAGTTTGCCTCTTGTATTTATTGAATTTTTTTAAAAAAGAGTTCCGTCTCAGGCTTACCTGCGCGCACCTCGACCATATGTTAAGAGGCAAAGATTCCCTGCGAGATTTATTGTTTGCGCAAAGGCTGTCGGAAAAATTAAAAATTCCGTTTTACTATAAACAGATAGATGTAAAAAAGATTAAAGTCAATGCGTCCCTCGAAGAAACAGCGCGTAAAGCGCGGCAGGATTTTTTATTTAAAGTAGCCGCTAAAACCAAATCTTCAAAAATTGCCCTGGGGCATACTAAAGACGACCAAGCGGAAACTATCTTAATGCGCCTCTTAAGAGGCGCAGGATTGTACGGGCTTTCGGCGATACTGCCTAAAAGAAAGATATCTAAATACATCCTGATAAGGCCGGTTATTGAAGCAAATAAAATAGAGATCCTAAGGTACTTAAAAACAAAAAAAATTCCTTACCGGATCGACCATACCAATAAAGAAGACTCTTATTTTCGAAACCGCATCCGCAACCGGCTTATTCCCGAGCTAATCAAATACAATAAAAATATCGTTGATATTTTAGCCAGTACCGCCCAAAGCATAAGCCTGGACTATGAATACATAAAAAATATGGCTCAGAATCGCCTGAATAGAATAATAACTTCGCGAAATTCCGGGCCGATCAACTTAGAAACAAAAGAATTTTTAAAATTACACGCGGCCTTACGGCGCATAGCATTGCGCTTAAGTATTGAAAAAATTAAGGGTGACCTAAGAGGCATTGATTACCGGCACGTATACGAATTGGAAGATTTAATAGAAAATAGAAAAACCGGATCAATTGTTGACCTGCCGGGAGGTATTTCTGTTTTAAAAACTGCCGGATTAATCAAATTATACTTTCGTCATAAAAACCTTGCTTAAATAAGCAAAATGTAATATACTATTTGTTTGCATAAATAATAACGAGAACGGGAGAAAACTCTATCATTATGAATAACCACAAAATCAGCAACAAAAAGAATAAAAAACCTGCTAAAAATAATAACTTATTAAGAAGGCTCATCTTTAGCTTCATAATACTATTAACAATAGTTTATATTTTTGAACTGCCAAACGCGGGAATGAGGGTCTCCACCAAAGAGATAGGTTACGGCGAATTTTATCGGTTAGTCAAAGAAAATCCTACCAGCCCTAAAATAAAGTCGGTTTTTAAAACCGAAAGCCTGCTTCAAGGGGAATATCTTAATGGAGAAAAATTTATTGTTAATATCCCTGATTCTGACCCGGAATTAATCCCGCTCTTACGCAACAATATCCCGCAATTTGAAATAAAACCATTGAGAACTTTCTGGGCGAGCTTATTTTATTCTTTAGGCCCAATGATTCTTTTCATCGGGTTCCTCTGGTATTTTAGCTATCGCGGCAACCAGCTCGGCAATAAAATCTGGTCATTCGGAAAAATACGCTCTAAACCACAAGAAGACTTATCCGCTAAAAAAATAACCTTTCAGGATGTCGCCGGCATAGAAGAAGCCAAGGAAGAACTGCAGGAAGTAATTGAATTTTTAAAAGACCCTAAAAAATTCCAAAGATTAGGCGGCAAGATCCCCAGAGGAGTTTTACTGGTCGGCCCGCCGGGATGCGGTAAAACCCTCTTGGCTAAAGCTGTCGCTGGCGAAGCAGATGTACCGTTTTTCTCAATCAGCGGGTCTGATTTCGTAGAAATGTTTGTTGGTGTAGGCGCTAGCCGGGTACGCGACCTGTTTGAGCAAGGGCGGCGTGCGGGAAAAATTTCCGGTAAGGGCTGTATTGTATTTATTGACGAAATTGACGCTGTCGGCAGGCAGCGTTTTGCCGGTATCGGCGGAGGGCACGACGAAAGAGAACAAACCTTAAACCAGCTTTTATCCGAAATGGACGGCTTTGATACCACTGAAGGCCTGATTATCATTGCCGCAACCAACCGTCCGGATACTTTAGACACGGCATTGTTGCGCCCCGGAAGGTTCGACCGCCATATCGTTGTTAACTTACCGGATATTTTAGGCAGAGAAGCAATATTAAAGGTGCACATACGCAACATCAAACTTGCTCCCGATGTAGACCTGAAAACGATAGCCAAGCAGACTTCAGGATTCTCAGGAGCAGATTTAGCTAACCTTTGTAATGAAGCAGCACTATTGGCCGCGCGTTTTAATAAAGAAGCGGTAACCATAAAAGAACTGGAAGCGGCGATAGAAAGAGTACTCATGGGCCCGGAGAAAAAAAGCAGGATAATCTCTAAGAAGGAAAAGGAGATTACTGCATACCATGAAGCAGGCCATGCCTTATTATCGCTTTTAACACCGGAGGCTAACCCGCTGACAAAAGTGTCAATTATACCCCGCGGTATGGCCGGAGGCTATACTATCATGCCGCCGCAGGAAGATAAGCATAATTACTCGAAAGAGGAATTAATTGCTATGCTGACTGTATCTTTAGGCGGAAGAGTGGCCGAGCAGACGATATTGGGTGAAATTACTACCGGAGCCCAAGATGATTTGCAGCGCACAAGTAAGCTTGCCCGAAAAATGGTATGCGAATTCGGAATGAGCGAAAAGCTTGGTAACATCACTCTTGGTTCACACCATGGCCCATTATTTCTAGGCCGGGATATCATGGCAGAAAGGGACTACAGCGAGGAAACCGCAAAAATTATCGATGAGGAAGTAAGAAAAATAATTTACCACGCTTACGAACGCGCCAAAACCATTATAGGTCAGAATAAAGAAAGCCTTACAGCTCTAGCCAATGCTCTCTTGGAAAAAGAAGTTTTAGATGTGGAAGAAGTTAGAAAGATCACCGGCTTAAGCGCTAATACCGATAAAGATAAAGCCCCTGAAGCAACCGCTTCCTAATCCTGCAAAGATAGGCCTTGCCTATTCCTTAAAAGAACGGGCATAAAATTCTTTCTATGAAGCCGCTCTGCAACAACAGTAAAGCCCTTCCTCAAGATAGGTTTATCCTGAAGGCTCGAAAATTTACCTTAAAGTTAGGTAAACGCACGCAAATAATGGGGATATTAAATTTAACCCCGGACTCTTTTACCGGAGATGGGCTTTACCGGCTATCGACTGATAAAATCATCAAGAAAGCAGAACAGATGGTTAGGGATGGAGCGGATATTCTGGACATAGGAGGGGAATCTACGCGGCCGGGGGCAAAGCCTATATCCGAAAAAGAAGAAATAAAACGGGTTATCCCGCCAATAAAGATTTTGGCTAAAAGAATAAAAATCCCGATTTCTATCGATACATATAAGTCAAAAATCGCCGAGTTGGCGCTAGATAACGGCGCCTCTATTGTAAATGATATAACAGCCTTCGGCGATAACAACATGCCGAAAACAATTAAAAGATATAATGCGGCGGTAGTGCTCATGCACATGCGGGGAAAACCGCTAGATATGCAAAATAACCCGCACTACCGGTCATTAATTACGGAAATCACCGGCTATTTGCAAAAAAGAATAAAAATTGCTGTTGATTCCGGCATAAGTTCGGATAAAATAATAATAGACCCGGGTATAGGCTTTGGCAAAACCTTAGAGCATAACATGGAGATTATTCGCCGGCTCGCTGAATTTAAAAAAATGGGATTTCCTGTTTTAATCGGTACATCACGTAAATCTTTTATCGGTCAAATTCTTAATAAAGAGCCGCAAGGCCGGCTGATGGGGACCGCCGCGTCTATTGCTTTATCTATAGCTAACGGTGCTGATATCGTCCGCGTTCACGATGTCAGAGAAATGCATGATGTTGTTAAGATTATTGACGCGATAACGCGTAAAATAATAATTCATAACTTCTAATTTTTATTATGCCGGAAAAAAAACGTTTAGGTGTTAACATTGACCATATTGCAAGCCTGAGACAGCTGCGCAAAGGCAATTACCCTGACTTGCTAGAGGCCGCGCGCATAGTAGAAGGCGCTGGCGCAGACGGAATTGTGGTACATTTACGCGAAGACCGGCGCCATATTAATGACGAAGACTTAAGAGATTTAAGAAAAAACATAACCACGCATCTAAATCTGGAAATGTCAATAAATCCGCAGATTGTATCTATAGCCTTAAAAACCAAGCCTGACCAGGCTACTTTGGTTCCGGAAAAAAGAGAAGAGCTGACTACCGAAGGCGGCTTAGATATAGTTTCGCTGAAATCGCGCGTTAAAAACACCGTAAATAAGCTAAAATCAAACGGCATCATGGTGAGCCTTTTTATCGAACCGAATATCTACCAGGTTGAAACCGCCAAATCCATTAACGCTGATGCCGTAGAATTACATACAGGCAAATATGCGCAAGCCACCAATGACGAAAAAGGTAAAGAGCTGATTCAAATAATCAAAGCCGCGCAACATGCAAAAAAAATCGGGCTCTCGGTTTTTGCCGGCCATGGCCTTGATTATAAGAATGCAAAGCTTATAGCCGGTATTCCCGAAATCGAAGAATTAAACATAGGCTATTCGATAATCACTAAAGCGGTATTCGTGGGTTTAGAAAATGCGGTCAAAGAAATGCTGGAATTAATCAAATCTGTATAACCTATTTATGGCTTTGGCTAAGTGGAAAACCAAAACCATTGCCTTACCGGCTTATGGCTTTGGCTAAGTGGAAAACCAAACCATTGCCTTACCGGCTTATGGCTTTGGCTAAGTGGAAAACCAAAACCATTGCCTTACCGGCTTATTGATCGGTGTAATCGTATTTAGAATGGAAATAATCGGTACCGGAATAGATATCGTAGAAGTAAAGCGGCTAAAGCAATCAATCAAAAAATGGGGCGACCTTTTTTTAAACCGCGTCTTTACCGACAAAGAAATCGCCTATGCCAAGAGTAAACGCTTTGTTTATGAGCATTTAGCCGGCAGGTTTGCCGCAAAAGAAGCGGTAATTAAAGCTGCTGGCGGAGGTAAATTTGCTTTTAAGGATATAGAAGTAGCAAATAACCAAACAGGTAAACCTTTGATAAGCTTAGCTAAAAATAATAAAAAATATAAGATTTCGGTATCTATTTCACACATTAAAGATTATGCAGTTGCCAGCGCAATTATTACGAAGAAAGGCTAGCGCTCATAAAGGAGATTTTGGGCGCGTATTTATTTTAGCCGGCTCCTGCGGCTTAACGGGCGCGGCAATCCTTACGGGAGAATCTACTTTGCGCTCGGGCGCCGGATTAGTTACCTTGGGCATCCCGCGCTCATTACATAACGCCTTTGCCCGGAGAATAAAGGAACTAATGCTAAAACCTTTAGCCGAAACTAAAGATAAGGCTTTAAGCATAAATGCGTATCCGGAAATTATAAAATTTATTGATGAAAAAACGGACCTCTTGATTATCGGGCCGGGCCTTTCGCAGAATAATCCTACGCAAGAATTAATCCGAAAAATTATAAAAAATTGCTCAAAACCTATGGTTATCGATGCCGACGCCATTAATGCTTTAGTCGGCCATTTAGATATATTACAGGTCATGGGTCATGGGTCATGGGTTACGAAAATAATTACGCCGCATGTAGGGGAAATGTCAAGGCTAACAGGCCTAAGCATAGCCAAAATAAACAAAAACCGTAAAACTATTGCAAAAAGAGTAGCTTCTGATTATAATATTACGGTTGTGCTAAAAGGACACAATACGATTGTCGCGGATAAAAAAAATACCTATATAAATAAAACCGGTAATCCCGGGATGGCCACAGCCGGCTCGGGCGATGTATTAAGCGGAATCATCGGCGCGTTTTTAGCGCAAGGGCTTGACGCGTTTAGCGCCGCAAAATACGCGGTTTACATCCACGGTAAAGCCGGAGATTTAGCTACAGAAGAAAAAACACAAATGGGTTTAATTGCCTCGGATATTGTAAGCAAAATCCCCGCGGCAATTAAAAAATGTAGTTGACGCTGGCGTAGCTCAGTTGGTAGAGCAGGGGTTTTGTAAACCTCAGGCCGGAGGTTCAAATCCTCTCGCCAGCTCCATAAAAGTATGCCAAACAAAAACCCCAACATAGCGAAAATTAAAAACCTATACTGGAATAATCAATTTAATCTTGAAGAAGTTTCGCATAGGTTAGGCATTTCCGTTTGGTCCTTATATAACTTTATGAATAAAAATAAAATACCTAGGCGGTCATTATCAGAGGCAAACTATCTCAACAATAAACATAAACCGCAATTTAAAACCAAAGAAAAACTTAGTATTTTAGAACAAAACCTAAAAATATCTGGATTAATGCTCTATTGGGCAGAAGGGACATTCCACGGTAATACAGTAGACTTTGCTAACAGCAATCCAGAAATGATAAAAGTTTTCCTGCGATTCTTACGCGAGATTTGCGGCGTTCAAGAAGAACGATTGCGAATTTATTTATATGCTTATTCATATCAAAACATTGATCAGTTAAAAATCTACTGGCACAAAATAACACAAATACCATTAAACCAATTTACAAAACCTTATATACGAATAGGTAATCTTAATTTAAGCAAAAGAAAATTACTTTATGGATTAGTGCATATCCGCTATAATGATAAGCGATTACTTGGATTAATTAAAAGTTGGACAGATAAATTTATAAAAGATTGGGCAGGTACCCAAGCGGCCAAAGGGGGCAGACTGTATAAAATGCAGCATCTTACCGAAAGGTTAGATGAAAAAGTAGGTGAATTCAGGGAAACCCTAAAATCTTAGGGCAATCCTGAGCCAAGCGCCCCTGCTTTCTTGTGAAAACAAGAAGGGGTGAAGGTGCAGAGACTAAGCGCCTACCGCCTAAAGCTAAGAAACATAAAGCTATGGTGATGAGATAGTCCAAGCCTTGAGGTAACTTAAGGGCAGTCGCCACAAAGCGTTGGCGACTGTCCGCCAAAGAAGTAGTGGCGGACACTTGAAATCTGCTGCGCAATGCTTCAGAGGTTCGAACCCTCTCCTGCCCATTAATTCTATAAAAAGATGAAAAAAACTAAAACTTTCGTTGCCATAGGCACTATTTTGATAATTGCTATTTTTTTAGCACAGCAAATAATAGCCGCCCTTTCAAAAAGAGAAGGCGGAACACCGTACCTTAGTTCTGCGAAAGTATTTATCGGTAGTACGTTATTCGCTATTATATCTTGGTTAATTATTGGAACTGCACTAATAGTAGCTATAAAATTAGCCGTAAGATTCTTTAAAAAATAACATTATGCTGGAAAAAGAGATTTTTCTTACGCCCGTTTACATCGATGCCTTTGATTTAGATGACGCATGGTTTCAATGCCTCTACCAAATCCTTGATAAAGGCCACATCTATACCATAGACCGCGGAAGCTATCAAGGGCAAAAACGCCTTGAATTTGATTTTGTAACTATCCGCGTCAAAAAACCATCCCGCCAGATAATCCCGATTATCCCGGAAGGAATGAACATTCCTCCACCGACCGATATGGACTATATAAATTCATACCTGAGTTACCTCTTAACCGGCCAAAAGACCAATACGGAGGATTATACGTACGGAGAAAGATTGGTCGACCCTAAAGTAAGGGTAAAAAGTAAAGGTTCCTCTGAACTCTGCGAAGAAATCCCTCTGAATTGCAACCAAATCGAGGAAGTAATAAATATGTACAAGACACAGGGGCACGGCACAAATCAGGCGGTAATGGAAATCGGGATGCCAAACGACATTAAATTAACAGACCCGCCGTGCCTGCGCTTGATTGACACGCGCATCAGGTACGGCAAACTGCATTTTATCTTGTATTTTAGGTCATGGGACCTCTGGGGCGGGTTTCCTTCTAATTGCGGAGGTTTACAATTAGTCAAAAATTATATGGCCGACGAAATTGGCGTAGAAGACGGCGAAATCATTGCCGTCAGCAAAGGCCTGCATCTATACGATTATAGCTGGGAATTAGCCAAAATTCGTACCAATAAATTTGATCGCGAAGAATTAAAAGTGACGCGAGCGTAGCACAATGGTAGTGCAGTAGCCTTCTCCCGCTGCCTAATATGAATTTTGCGGGTGTAGTTCAATGGTAGAACAATAGCCTTCCAAGCTATATATGACGGTTCGATTCCGTTCACCCGCTCCATACCATGATACAAGACTTAATTATCCTCGGATTATTAATGGATGGGCCTAAACACGGCTATCAAATAAAAAAACTTATCCGCGAAATAGCGGCAAAATACGCCTCAATAGATAGCACATCCATTTATTATCCCTTAAAGCGAATGCAGAAAGAAGGCTTGCTTACAGAGAAACACATAAAAACCAAAGGCCGCCTTGAAAGATTCGTCTACCATATTACTAAAAAAGGTAAAGCCGCATTCAAAAAAATGCTTTATAAAAATTTTCTTATGCTTGAGCGCCCTTTTATCAATACTGATATTTCGCTTTACTTCTTGAAATTTACAAACAAGGAAATGGTCGCGCGGCGCCTAAGACAGCGCCTTAGCTGGCTAGGACGGATCGAAAAATGGCTTCGCGAAACCGAATCTAATCTTGCTAAAGCAAAGAAAAAAGAACCGCTTTTCCTGATCATCCGGCATAACCTTGAGCTTATTAATACTGAAATAAAATTTAGCCATTATTTAATTAAAAGTATATGCTGACAAAAAAAATAGTTATATTCTCGATAGCATTATTTTCTTTGGTGTGTGTTTTTTCCTGCGGCCCTAAAGGAAAAGAGTCGGGCAAACATGAAAAAACGCAAGAAACTAGCAGCAATACCGCAAAAGACCATCGCCATGCAAACCACTCCGAGCAAGCAGCCTGCCCAATATGTAACATTAAGCTCCTGATGGAAAAAGGCTACCGTGAAATCTCATTAGAGGAATTTAAAAAATTACAGAAAAGTAACGAAGCCTTTATCGCTATAAATACTCTCCCCCCGTATTTTTACAGAAAAGAGCATATTATCAATTCTATTAATATCCCTACCGAAGATATAGAATCTATTACGCCGAAAATTATAAAGCCCGAAGCTAAGATAGTGCTTTACTGCAAAGATTACAACTGCCATGTCAGCACTGAAGCCGCAGAAAAATTGGTAAAATTAGGCTATAAGAGCATTCTCATCTATCAAGGAGGAATGAAAGAATGGAAGGAAGGCGGCAACAAAATCTCCGGAATAAAAGGCGCAAGCGAGGAAGAACCCTCTAGTATACCCCCGCAATAAAATATCGCATACTTTATACTAACTCGATAGCTAATTATACATATTAAACTTCAACTTAAATTTTATTGACATTTGTCATAATTAATAGTAAAATTTTACTATTAATTTGATAGTCAAATTTTACTATGGATACAAAATCTTTTCTCATTAAAAACGCGCAAAAATACCCGGACAAACCTGCTTTAATCTTCAACGATAAGACAATATCCTTTAGCCAGCTAAAAGATATTGTCTTTAAACTCGCCTGTGCCTTAAGTATAGTCGGAATAAAAAAGCAGGATAAGGTGGCAATATACCTGGCAAACTCGCCGGAATATATCTATAGCTATCTTGCCTTATTCTCTTTAGGGGCAGTCGTTATTCCTCTTGATTTTATGCTCAAGGAAGAGGAAATAATCCTATACCTTAGGCATTCAGAAGCCAAAGCCTTAATCGCCCAGCCGCGGCACGGCATTTCTCTGGCAAAAATAAAAAATGAGGCAGAGCCCTTGCAAAAAGTTATCATTAAAGGAGAATCAAGCGAAGAAATAAAAACAAGTATAGACTTTGATAAGATCTTAAACGAAGCAAAAACAAAAATTACCGAAAATGAAATATCGCCGGACGATGACGCGTTAATAATGTATACTTCCGGCACAAGCGGTTTACCCAAAGGGGTGCTATTAAACTACAGGCACTTAGATGGCTCTCCCGAAGCAATGAGATATTTTGTGGACTTAACAGACACGGACATTAAGCTTTGCTGCCTTCCGCTTTCGCATAGCGGCGGGCTTATATATTTGCAAAATTCTCTTATTTTCGGCATAACGCTTATCCTGATGGAGAGATTTTCTCCGCTTGAATTCTTAAAACTTATCGAAAAGTACAGGGTTAGTTGTTTTCATATCGTACCATCAATGTATTACGCTATTTTACAGTTAAAGGAATTTGAGAAACATGACTTATCAAGCTTACGCTGGATGGTGGTGTTTGGCGCGCCAAGCGCGCCTGAAGTATTGGCGCGCTTTAACCAACACTGCCCAAATACGCATCTATTAAATGGCTGGGGGCTTACCGAGACCTGCCCGCCAAATACCGTTATCCCGTTAGGCAGCAAAAATATTGCCAGCGTAGGAAAACCTGCCCCATGGGTTCAAATTGCGGTCATTGATGAATTTAGCGAACCTGTGGCGCCCGGAGAAATAGGTGAAATCGCCATAAAAAGCTGGGTAGTAATGAAAGGTTATTACAAAAACACGGAAGAAACAAACCGCGTGTTAAAAAACGGATGGTTCCACACCGGAGACTTAGGCAGATTTGATGAAGACGGTTTTCTCTACATTGCCGGGAGAAAAAAAGAAATGATTAAAGCGGCGGGCCAGCTTGTTTATGCGCCTGAAGTTGAATCCGTAATCCAGAAACATCAAGATATAATCGAGACAGCGGTAATAGGCATGCCGGATAAACTCCGCGGAGAGATAGTCAAAGCGTTTGTAGTCAAAAGCAACCAAAGCGCGTTAACCGAAAAAGATCTCCGTGTTTTTTGTGAACAACACCTTGCGCATTTTAAGGTGCCGCATGCTATTGAATTTATTGATTCGCTTCCTAAAAATCGAACAGGAAAAATAGATAAGGAATTACTAAAAAGGAGTTCCAAGTGAGAATGAAAAAGGATATCCACCTAACCGCGAAAGAACTGTTATATATGCTTCAAATTAAACCGGGAGATTTCGGAAAATATGCAATAGTCCCCGGCCCGGCAGACAGGCGCGACGCAGTCTTAAAACATATAAAAAACCCTGTGCGTAATTTTTCGTTTATGGAATATACTTTTTATTCGGGAGATTTCAACGGGACTAAAGTCACAACAGGAAATGGCGGAAGGTACTCCGCAGACAGCGCCATAAGCGCAGAAATCTTATGTAACGGCGGTGTAGAAAATTTAATCAGGTGCGGCTCGAGTGGTGCGCTCAAAGAAGATATACAGGTCGGCGACCTAATAATTGTAACAAGTGTAATAAGGGGAGAAGGGGTAACGCCGTATTACGTTAAAGACGATTTTAAAACCGTTGCTGACCCGAAACTAACTAATGCTTTAGCATCTGCTGCGGAAAAATTAGGGCTTCGCTACCATAAAGGGCCCATTTGGACAACAGACGCGCTGCTTCGTGAAACACGCGAAATTGTAGAAAAATATGCTTCATTGGGTGCGATTGCGGTAGACATGGTCTCATCCAGCTTCTTAACCATTGCTCAGCTATCTAATTGCAAAGGCGCTGCCATTACCGCGGTATCCGATAATGTTATCACTGGAGAGATGGGTTTTACCAATATGAATTATTACGAAGCTGAACAAAACATCATAAAAGTATCGCTTGAGGCAATTAAATTATTAGAAAATAAATGAACATTCCGGAATCACCTCTTTTTAACCCAGTCATATTTAAAGGCGGCCACATTGCCGTTTTAGACGAAACCTTGCTTCCGTTTAAGCAAGAATACATTAAAGTAAGCGGGTTAAACGGTGCGCTTTACGTGCTTAGGCAAATGAAAACGCGCGCGTTCGGACAAGTGCTTTTGTTCTATTACACGTTGATATTAGAAGCAAAAAAAAACGAAATAACAAACCTCAAAAGTTTTAGCAAATTATCGCGCTCCATCACAGAAAAATTTATACAGACAAGGCCGACTTTTGCTTTTAGCCAGCTAAACAATGAACTCCTCAGCATGCTGAAAAATAATAAAGAAGAGGGAAGTTTTATTTCCCTGATTAAGATAATAATCCTTACTTATATCGATTCCATACAAAATGCCCGCCGTCATCGTGCCAGGCTGGCCGCGGGGATACTGCCGCAATCCGCAAGAATCCTTACGCATTGCAACGTTTCCGGCGAATTGGTTACAATGTTTGCTGAAGCGGAAAAATTAGGTAAATCCGTTGAGTTCTTTGCCACAGAAACCCGCCCATATTTTCAAGGGGCACGCCTTACAGCTTGGGAGCTCAACCGCGCTAATGCCAACACATATCTTATCTGTGATATACAAGCAGGGGATATTCTAAAAAGATGCCGGATAGATATGGTGCTTGTCGGCTCTGACCGCGTTACGCTTAAAGGCGACATCGTAAATAAATTAGGCACATACCAACTGGCTATATTGGCAAAACATTATGGTGTTCCGTTTTACTGTTTTGTGCAGCCACCGGGTGACACCAAAAGCATAAAAGATATCAAAATTGAATACCGTCCAAAAGAAGAAATGCTTGTTTTTGAAAAGAGCTGTCTTGCCCCAAAAAGCCAGGAAGCGATATACCCTTCTTTTGATGTTGTACCGTCAAGCCTGATCACGGGCCTTATTTTTTTCGACCAGATATACACCCCCGGGGAATTTGCAAAAAAATGGGTAAAATAAATACATACTCGTTAATATACGGCATACCTTGCGACAATTTTTGCCGAGAACATAAAAAAGAAAATATCCTTATCTCTGAAATGCGGCCTCAATTAATCGGGCCAAAAATACTGATAAACAAACTTAAGAAAGCGGGAATCAACTCTACGCTCATATCGGACAACGCCTTAGGCCATATGTTTTTTACAGGGCGCATTAAACAAGTATATTTATTCGGCTCTGATAATAAATTTCCCTGCGGCGCGCATACCGTAAAAATTCTCGCAGACTGGCATAAGATCCCCGTAGAAATCTTAAAAGGCGAAAACGCAAACACCAAATTTTTGGATAAAGACGCGAAGACATTTTTAGGTAAAAAGGTTACTGTTAAAAAAATAAGAACTATTGCGCCGCAAAACGAAAACTTACAATGAAATATTTTTTAGAACAAAAAGAAGAAATAATTTTCTGGGCAAAAGAACTGCATAATCGTTCCTTTATCAACGGGCCTTGCGGAAATATTTCTTTACGCATAGATAAGGATAAATTTTTAGTCACCGCGCATAATGCCTATTTAGGGTATTTAGAAAAAGATGAAATTATCCCGGTAGATAAAAACGGTGTGCCGCTTGAAGAAACAACACATAAGCCGACTTCAGAAATCGCTATGCATTTAGGCGCGTATAAAAATGAACAAGTTGGCGCGGTTATTCATGCCCATCCTAATTTCACCACTGCCTTTTACGCTAAATTTAACACATTGGATATATTCAGCTATGAAGCGCGCCTTTATCTATCGAATATACCGGTGATTGAACAGGATGGCCCGGTTGTAACAAATGTTTTGCCGGTTTTAGAAGCGCTAAGCCTAAGCAACATCGTTGTCTTAAAAAAACATGGCATAATTTCAGTAGGCTCAAATTTTAAAGAAGCATTCTCTTGGGCAGAAGCATTAGAAGAAGCCTGTAAAGTAAACATCGCCTTAATGGCATCAACAGTAAATTCCACCGCGGGCCAACCCGACTCCCGCCTGACCGAACGCTGTTCGGGCGCGCTCAATCCGGCGGGGGTGGACATTGGTGAAAAATACGATTTGTTTTCGCAAGAGCATATCAAAAAGATAGTTTCTTTGGTTAATGAGGATAAGGAAGTAAAGGAAAAGGGGGAGGCGCTTAATTTAACCACAAAACTTGCTATCAAGGTTGACGAAGAAAACAGAATCTATAATTTTCATTTTAATAAAGGTAAGATTGATACCGTAACCAATGACGAAGACGCGGAGTTCGTAATTTCAGGGCCTGCGGCAGTCTGGCGCATGGTTTTTGACAGAAGACTTGATCCTTTTGCCGCGGCAACCCAACGTAAGCTTAAATTAAAAGGCGATATGGCAAAACTCTCGCGCTGGTATGCTCCTTTTAACCGTATTTTCGATTTATGGAAGCTAGCTCCCGTTAAATAACTTTACATTTTAAGCATTGCTTAAAATGTAAAGTTATGGAGATTAAATATGCTTAAACAATATAACATGTACATAGACAACACTTGGGTTAACGCAGGCAAGGCCATTGCAAGCATTAATCCCTCAACCGGCGAAATTCTAGCGGAATTTCCCGCGGCAGACGCTCGCGATACAGAAACCGCAATTAAAGCGGCAAGGCTCGCTTTTGACTCCGGCGACTGGCCTAAAATGCCGCTTATTGAACGAGCACCTTACCTTCAAAAAATCGCGCAACTCATAAGAGAAAAGGCTGACGAATTGGCTAAATTAGAATCACTTGATACCGGAAAAACCATAAAACAGACTACTTTTATTGATATACCTACTGCCGCATCTGCATTTGAATACTTTGCCGCGGCCGCAACCGAAATAAAAGGCGAAACAATTCCGATTCATAATCCGGCATTAAGCTTTACCCTCAAAGAGCCAGTAGGCGTCATCGGCCAGATTATCCCATGGAATTACCCATTTTTAATGGCCGCTTGGAAAATAGCACCGGCAATTATTTTAGGGAATACGGTTGTTTTTAAGCCTTCACAACTTGCATCCTTAAGCTGCTTAGAATTAGCCAAAATAATACAAGAGGCGGGCTTACCCAATGGTGTAGTAAATATTATTACCGGCACAGGCAAGGAAGTAGGCGCGACCTTAACCGAAAGCAAACTCGTAGATATGATTTCTTTTACCGGAGGAAATACTGCGGGAAAAGAAATAATGAAAATGGCTTCGGGCAGCACCAAAAAACTCTCTCTTGAATTAGGCGGCAAAAGCCCGAATATTGTATTTGCCGACTGTGATATAGAGGCGGCAGTGGGCGGGGCAATGTCGGCAATATTCATGAATCAAGGACAGATGTGCACAGCCGGATCGCGCCTAATTTTAGAAGATAAAATTTACGATAAATTTATAGAATTATTGGTTGCCAAAACCAAAAAACTTAAAATCGGAAATGCCATATCTTATGATACCGACTTTGGCCCGCTTATCTCAAGAGAACATCGCCAAACCGTTTTAGATTATATCGAAATCGGTAAAAAAGAAGCCAAACTCATCTCTGGCGGCATCATCCCCCTTGCCCACCTCGGAGGTGGGAAACGGTTAGAAAAAGGGTTTTATTTGGAGCCGACGATATTTATAGATGTGGATAATAACGCGCGGATTGCGCAGGAAGAGATTTTTGGGCCGGTATTATCTATCATTAAGTTTTCCGGACAAGATCAGGCAATTAAGATCGCCAATGACACAAAATTTGGCTTAGCAGCTATGGTCTGGACCAAAGATTTAAACCGGGCAAATCAGGTGGCAGCGCAACTTCGCTGCGGAACCGTCTGGATAAATACCTACGGCGGCTTTTATAACGAAGCGCCCTTTGGCGGATACAAGGAAAGTGGTTTTGGCCGCGAACTCGGCAAAGAAGGACTCCTAGAATACACCCAAACCAAGCACGTAAACATTGACCTAAACCCCACAGGCAGGTCTTTGGTTACGTCGTGGTTTGCGTAAAAGATAAAATGAACTGGGATAGCGAGATTCAGCAAAAATTTAAGGCAATGATTGAAAAGATTCCGGTTTTTCACCGTCGGATTACCGAAAGCGTCGTCACTAAAAGGGCAGAGGAAAATGCCTTTAGGCGTAATGCCGGCCAAGTTGAAGAGCAAGACGTAATCTTCGCCTTTTTCTCTGACGTGCCGTCGCCGTTTTATAGTATGATGGTGCGATTGTTAGAAAAAAGCGGATTTGATTATAAAAAATACGGTTATCCGAAATAAAAGCAGCGAACTTATAACTTATCACTCATAACTTATAACTATATGAGAATCATTGTTATTGGCGCAGGAGCAATTGGGGGGGTAGTTGCGGCTTATCTAAAAGATAAAGGCTGTGATGTCGCACTGATTGCCAAAAAAGAACAAGCTGAAGCTATCAAGAAAAGCGGGCTTGCGATAGATGGGGTACGCGGAAAAATTAACGTTAAGATAGACGCCGACACCAAGTTGAATACACCTGCTGACTTAGCAATTTTAGCAGTCAAAACTCAAGACATAAATGAGGTAGTAGCCCAAAACGAGGAATTTTTAAAAAATAGCATTATCCTTACTACCCAAAACGGGATACGTGCTGATGAAATTGTCGCGCAATCTATTAAAGGCGCGGATATTATTTCCAGTATCGTAATGTTCGGTGCTACCCACTTAGATTACGGCCATATCACGCATAACTTTGAGGGCGGCTGGATTATTGGTAGATCAAACGGAAAAATCGACGAAAAACTGAAAGAAGTTGAGCAAGTTTTAAACCGCGCCTTTAAAACTACTATTTCCGAACAAATAAAAGGGATGAAATGGACAAAGCTCTTCATAAACTTAAATAATTGTATCCCTGCAGTCGTAGGCTTCAGTATGCAAGAGACATTTAAAGAAGTAGAGATGGCCGCAATAAGTATTCAACTGCTTAAAGAGGCCTTTGATATCACAGCTAAAGCCGGAATTAAACCGGTATCATTACCGGAATTTGACATTAAACGATATGTAGCGCTTGCCAATATGCCACACGATGAAGCAGCAAAGATTTTTTCTAATATTATGTTTAATCTAAGCCGCGAGCCGCTTTACGGCTCAATTTTACAGAGTATAAAAAGAGGCAAGGCATCTGAAATAGACTATATCAACGGAGAATTTGTGAATTTAGCCAAAAAAAACGGCATTTCCGCGCCGCTTAATGAAAAATTAACCCAGATGGTGCATCAGGTTGAAAAAACGGGAAAGTTTTTTAGCAAAGAAGAATTATTAACTCTTGTCAAAAGTTAAATGGATAAAAAAATAGATTCCCCATTCCCAAGACTAAAACTCACCGTAACCAATGTCTTCGGCCATTGCTATCACGGCTATAAAATCGGCGATGAGCTAATCTTAGATGATTTTACCCATCCGCCGGAGTTTTTCTGCCTTGGATTAGCCCACGTTTTATTTCCGATAATCTATGCCTTAAGTTTTGGGGCAAAATTTCCGTTTATGGATAACCAACGCTCTTTAAAAGTAACCTGCCCCGACGGTGGAAAATTGGAATTTAAGGCAGAGATTTTTGAAAAGGGCAGCGATAAAGTCCAATTCATACCTAAGGATGAAACTCATAAAGGCCCGAAACCTAAAAAAATGGTTATCGAAGTTGTTAAAGCAACCGGTAAATGCCACTTTGGATATAAGGTAGGAGACAAATGGGAAACCACCGGGCTTAAATGTATCCCCGGGTTCTGCGGCGCGGCATTTCATACCGCGTTTCCCGCGCTCTTTGCGCTTAACTTCGGAGCAAAATTTTTCTTTATGCCTAATCCGGATTCTATTGATACGGTAACCTGCCCGGATGGAGGGAATATCGTATTTAAAGTATCACAGATCGAAGGACAAGAAGGAGAACCAAGCAAATAACTTTACATTTTAAGCAATGCTTAAAATGTAAAGTTATGGATATCATGAAAAAAAGAAGAGTAGCTATAACAGGCATTGGCGTAATTTCACCTAACGGTATCGGCAAAGAAGAAGCTTATCAAGCTTTTATTTCCGGTAAATCCGGCGTAAGATTAGTTGACGGATTTGATGTATCAGTATTTAACACGAAAATTGCCGCGGAGGTCCGGGATTTTAATCCTTTTAAGCTCGGCCTAACCCACGATGAAGCAATGCGCATGGATAGATATGTCCAATTTGGAGTAGCGGCGGCTTATATGGCGGTAAATGACTCTGGGCTTATCTTCTCAAAAGAAAATACCGAGCGTATCGGCGTCTGCCTTGCCAATGCTATCTGCGGAACAAAATATATGGAAGAAGAATTCGCTTTAGTCACCGAAAATGGAAAACACGAAATTGACCCGTCGAAAGTTAGGCCTGATCTTTATGACGCGGCAATGTTTAATACGCCATCCATCGAAATCTCGGCTAAGTATGGCTTAAAAGGAGTCTGTAATACAATTTCTACCGGATGCACTGCCGGAACCGACTCGCTGGGCTTTGGTTTAGAAACTATCCAAGACGGCGAACATGATATCATGATTTGCGGTGCGGCTGAAGCCCCGCTTACGCCGATAACCTTCGGCGCCTTTGACGTAGTAAATGTCTTATCTGTACACAATAACAATCCTGAAGCGGCATCACGCCCGTTTGATAAAAAGCGCGACGGTTTTGTGCTTTCCGAAGGCGCGGGAATATTAATCCTGGAAGAATTACAACATGCACTTTTGCGTAACGCCCATATCTATGCCGAGGTCATCGGCTTTGGCACCAGTTGCAATGCCTTTCACATGACTGACCTGCCGGCTGATGGAACCGCTATGGCAAGTTGCATTACTCTTGCGCTTAAAGACGCTGTGACTAAACCAACTGATATTGACTATATTAACGCCCACGGCTCATCCACACGCATGAACGATATCTTTGAAACCAGCGCCTATAAAATAGTTTTCGGCGATTATGCCTATAAACTGCCGATCAGCTCGCTTAAGTCAATGATCGGACACCCCTTGGCCGCGGCAAACGCGATAGAGCTTACTATTGGTTGTATGATTTTTCAAAATAATATTTTACCGCCGACAATAAATCAGGAAGAAAAAGACCCTTTATGCGACTTGGATTATATTCCTAATGTCGCGCGCGAAAAAAAAGTAAATACCATGCTAAAAACAAGCAGTGGTTTTTCAGGAATACACTCATCATTAATTATGAAACGATTTAAAGCATAACCATTAGTAACACCGCGTAGGTGTTACGGGTTTAAAAATCATGGAAAAGATTGCAATTACAGGTATAGGCGTGGTCGCCCCCAGCGGAATAGGCAAACGACAATTCTGGGCAAATATTAAGGCGGGCAGATCCTTTGTTAAAAAAATCACCCGCTTTGACGCTTCGAAATACCCCTCGCATATTGCCGGCCAAATTGATGAGCTGGAAAAATATTCCCATATCTCTGAACGCTTGCTTAAAAAAATAGACGCCTTTTCCCATATGGCATTAATCGCCTCGGAACTTGCTTTGCAAGACGCAGGCATCAATATTAAAAACGAAGACCCTAATTTAATTGGGATATTTTTAGGCAATGCTATCGGCGGCTGGCTCTATGCCGAAACAGAACTTCGGGATTTATATCTGGAAGGCAGGGAAGGGGTTTCTCCCTATATGGCTTCAGCATGGTTTCCGGCAGCCCCCCAAGGCCAAGTTTCTATTTATTACGGCATAAAGGGATTTTCAAAAACCGTGGTTGCCGACCGCGCCAGTTCTCTTGAAGCAATCGGCTATGCGCGTAAAACCTTGAGTAAAAATAAACTGAATATGATTTTAGCCGGTGGGATGGAAGCACCAGTAACACCCTATGCGCTTTTATGTTGTAATACCTACGGCGGGCTTACAACGGATAACGAACATCCAGAAACCGCTTACCGCCCGTTTGATAAAAATAAATCCGGCTTTGTTATCGGCGAAGGCGCAGGTATTATGGTAATGGAAGGGATTATACGCGCAAAGAAACGTAATGCCAATATATCCGCGGTTATTTCCGGATACGCCTCAAACTGCGATGGATATGACCGCATCCAGCCTGATACTAACGGTAAAGAACTAGCCCGCGCGATAAAATCAGCGCTCTCCGACGCAAAGGTTAACCCGGAAGATATAGGCTATATCAGCTTAGACGGCCTTGCGCTAGATTTATGGGATAATAGCGAAGTAAAAGCAATTAAGGAAGTATTCGGGAATAAAGCGAAAGACATTCCGGTAAGCTGCCCTAAATCAATGTTTGGAAATTTACTCGGCGCATCTGGAGCATTAGATTTAATCATTACGCTTTTGGCTATGGAACACAGCCTACTGCCTCCAACAATAAACCTAGACAATCCAAATCCGAATGGCTTAAATTACGTGGCAAAAGAAGCGCGAGAGCATAAAATAAGCAAAGCACTGATAATTTCCCGCGGCCGCGGCGGAATTAACGCGGCGATGGTTATAGAAAAACCTTAAAAAAGAAAGGGGTTACAATGAAAATTTTATTCGTAATGCCTAAAGTAGGCGCTTGGGCAACGCACGGAAAACATGTGGCACCAAACCAGCTATACGCGCATTGGGCGGCGTATGTCAGGGAAAAGGGCTATGACAATGTTGAGGTCTTAGACTGTAAGGCCCTTGAAATCCCAGCCGATGAAATGACCGCCAAGGTAAAAGAGAAAAATCCCGATATCGTGGTGTTAGGCGAGCAATTACATTCTTACGGCGGATACGCTGTGGTCGCGCATTTTAACGAAGCAGCTAAACGCATAAAAGAAGTTCTGCCTAAAACCAAGATTATTTTCGGCGGGCTTTGGTATTCAGCAATGCCTACGGAAACCCTTGAGGCAAACCCGGCAGTTGATTACGTCGTAATGGGCGAAGAGGAATCATTCGCTGATTTAATTGAAGCAATAGATAAGAAAAAAGATATCGCGAAAGTCGCTGGTGTCACCAGCCGCGTTGACGGCAAACCTGTAATGGGGCCATATAGCCCGCTGAATATGGACTTAGATAAGCTTCCGCTTCCGGCATACGATTTGTTCCCAATGGATAAATATGTAGGCCATACCTACTGGAAACCGTTTGTGGATATGGTTACTTCCCGTGGATGTCCTTCAGCCTGCACATTCTGTTATGAATGGGACCAATATGATCCACGCAGCCCTAGTGACTTCCTGAAATGGCGCGCAAAATCACCGGAAAGAGTAGTTGAAGAATTAAACCTCCTGCATAAAAAATACGGGGTAAAAGTAGTAGTCTTGCAAGACGATAACTTTAACACCAACCCGGAAAGAGTAAAGAAGTTCTGCGAGCTAAAAAAAGCCGCCAATAACCCGATAAAGTGGGTTTCTTTAGGCCGCGCCATTGACTGGGTAAACTGTGAATCAATATTACCCCTAATGAAAGAAACAGGGCTTTTTATCGGCGTATTCGGAATCGAAGTCACTACCCCTGAAGAGTTAAAGAAAATCGCTAAAGGCATTACCATTGACCACATCAAGAAAACCATAGACATATTACGCCGGCAGAATATAGCTGTCGTTGCCGACATCATGATGGGATTTGACTATGACAACGAAGCAATTATCAAGCAAAGATATGAATTTACCGACGAAGTAGACCCGGATATCTTGTGGATTGGCTATGTCACACCATCGCCAAATTCACCGATGTGGAGGATGGGCCTTAAGAAAAGCTGGATTAACCCGAAAACAATTAACTTTTTGCAATGGGATTTCCTGCACCCGGTTATGCCTACAGATCACCTATCAACCCAACAATTAGGCGAACTCGGCTCTTGGTGTATGCGCGAATTTTTCTCCAAGCCCGGAAGAATCCACCGTATCTTAGAAAGCGACTTTGATCAATTAGCTAAGCTCTGCTTTAAGGACGTAATGGCAGGGGTAGACCGCTGGGAAGCAGGTGCTACCAAAGGCGAAGTACATATTTAAGTTTAGGGAGAAAAAATGGAAACAAAAAATAGAATAAAAAATGTGTTGGTTACACTATTAAAAATTAAACCTGAAGAATTAAAAGATGGTATCTCGCTTCAAGATAGCATTGGCGTTGATTCAACCGAAATGGTAGAAACAGTAATTGCCCTAGAAAAAGAATTTGGCACAAAGCTAAGCGCCAAAGAAGTAACTAAATTCAACACTATAGAGCAAATCACAAATACCATTAATTCAAAACTCACTAATTCAAAACTTAAATAACCCCATGTGCACTGCGGTAGTGCACATGGTTAAAAACTAAAATGCAGATAATTGACTTGAGTTTACCGATTGATGATACGGCATTCGAAGTGCATAAGGTTAAGATTGAACGCGTAAACCACGCGGCTGGTGTAGAGAAGTTTAACCGCGTGATTATGGGTAAAACCATCACGGGTAGAATTAAATATCTACTAGGTAGGCGCATACTTAAAAAAGAAGACTTACCGGATGAAGAATTTTTATCTCTAGAAACCGTGCATTCACCAGTGCATATCGGAACGCACCTTGATTATTCATATCACTACGGATCACGCTCGGAAGGCCGCGCCTCAAAAACCGCGGAGGAAATCCCGCTGGAATGGTGTATGCAAAACGGCGCAAGACTTAACCTGACGCATAAAAAACCAAACGAAACCATTAACGCTGAAGATATAGAAGCAGCTCTTATAAAAATCAACTACCAGATTAAGCCTTTAGATATCGTTCTTTTATGCACCGGCGCGGATAAACTATATGGGGGGCCAAAATACTTCTCGGATTATCCCGGAATAGATATATCAGCTATAGATTACCTGTTAGACAGAGGCATAAAAATATTCGGCGTCGATACAATGGGCATTGACCGTCCGTATAAATTTATGCTCAAGGAATTTTTAGAGCAGAAAAAACCGTTGTATCCTACGCATTTTTATGGCCGAAAAAGAGAATTTATACACATAGAACGGCTGGCAAATTTAGATAAACTACCCGACTACGGTTTTAAAATCCACTGCCTGCCCATAAAAATCAAAAAAACCGGCGCCGCTTGGGCAAGGGTAGTGGCTATTTTAGAATAAGAAAATATGATTAAATCGCTAGTTGAAAACCTAGAACAAATGATGGAATTTCCCAAGCAAGGGGTTTTCAGTAAGGTTTTAATTAAGACCGATATTTCTAATCACACGCTAATGTGCTTAGCTAAAGGTAGCGATATTTCCGAACACACATCTACACGCGAAGCGGCCGTAACCGTCCTAAAAGGCAAAGGCACCTTTATCTTAAACGGCAAAAAAATTAAGATGAAGCCGGGGGTATTTATTTTTATGCCCAAGAATGCGCCGCATTCACTAAGTGCTAGCGAAAATTTGGCAATACTTTTGAGTTTATCAGGCAAACAATAAAAAATGAGGGATAAATGGGACATACGTGTAATTCTATAATTATTGATGCGCCTTATGATTTAGTCTTTGACATTTCAAACGACATACCGCGTTGGACAGAGCTATTCGGCGGCGAATACCAGAAGGCGGAAGTAGTGAAAAAAGAAGGCAATAAAATCACTTTTCGCCTGACTGATGATGAGGGCAAATCCTGGCAGTCCTGGCGCCTGCTTCATAAAGATAAATTCTTTACCTATTCCGAGCGGGAAGAGCCAAAATTTCCCTTTAAATATATGAAAATTATCTGGCTTTATACAGCCAAGCTTAACGGCATAGAGATGACCTGGATCCAGCATTTCGAAATGGATGAAAAAGCCAAATTTAACGACGAGCAAGTTGAAGGCTTCATTAACAAGCATTCCAAGGAAAATTTACAAATATTTAAAGAAGTCATAGAAAAAGAAGCAAAAACCTAAGTTAAAACCAGTAACACCGCGTAGGTGTTACTGGTTAAAATTCATGAAAAAGGTAACCTTTGTTATCTTGTGCCTGGAAGGCGCGCTTTTATCGTTTAATGTTGCCGCGGCGTCAGCATTAATCCCGTCAATATCCGCGGATTTTAGCGTCAGCCAAATCGTTGCCGGCCGTATTGTCTGGCTTTATATGCTTCCTTACGGCATTGCCGCGCTTTTTTACGGCCCGCTTGCCCGTACTTTCGATGTCAAAAAAATAGAACTAATCGCTCTGCTTTTCTTTTCTTTAAGCAATTTATTGGCGGGCTTATCGCAAAATATTAACACTCTTTTTTTAGCCAGATTTCTTATGGGCATATTCGGGGCATCAGTTACGCCGCTTGTCTTAATCCTAATCGCCCATCACACAACCGAAGAAAACCGGGGCCGTTGCGTCGGCTCTTTCTTTAGCATCACTTTTATCGCTTCGCTTCTGGGCTTATTTTTAAGCGGAATCATCCACTGGAGGTTGATTTTTATTATTCCGGCAATATGCGGATTCTTATTATGGATCGCGATTTACATAAAACTGCCCAGCTTTAAGGGGGAAGCCGCGAGTTTTAAAATTAACTATCTGCCTGCTTTAAAGAATAAAACCGTATTTTCCATATTTACCTATATATTTTTTGTAAGCATATTTTTCCACGGAGTCCAGCAATGGCTAAGCGTTTACTTCTCTCTAGAATTTAACTTCAGCCAATTTCTAATCAGCATGCTGATTACTTTAACCAGCCTTAGCGGAATATTCGGCGAATTCATCGGCGGGCACCTATCAGACACAAAAGGCAGGTTCAAAACAATAGAGTGGGGAATAATCTGCATGATTTTTAGCGTATTTTTACTGATATTCAAATTTCCGGTTTTCATTTTGGCCTTGCTTATGCTTATCTGGGGGTTGGGGTGGACATTCAACCACGCAGGACTTTCCACAAGGCTTACGGATTTACCGAAAGAATTTTTAAATGAGGCGGCGAGCTTAAACAGCAGCGTGCGTTTTTTGGCAGGCGGGTTGGGCGTTACCTTAGGAAGTATCACCATACAAAAAGGCTTTAACTTGCATTTCATAGTCTTTGGGGCGGCTTTAATTATGCTGGCGTTTTCAGCCAGGGCTTTATTATTTTCAAAGTAGGAGGCATATAAAATGAGTGGACTAAAAGGAAAAACCGCAATTGTTACCGGCGCAAGCCGCGGCATTGGTAAGGCCATTGCACAAACCTGCGCAAGTTTAGGAGTTAACTTAACTATTGCGGCACGCGGCGAAGGCTCATTAAAGGAAACTGCCGCTGAAATCGCCAAGAAATATAAGGTAGAAGTTTTGCCTGTGGCTTGCGACGTAACAAGGCTAGAAGACTTGGAAAATTTAGTCAACAAAACCAAAGAAAAATTCGGTAAAATAGACATTTTAATCAATAATGCCGGCGTCTCCAGTCAATACCCATTTCATGAACAACCAATAGAAGATTTTGAAAGACTAGCCCACACCAACTACTTAGGTTATGTGCGTCTGATTAGGCTAGTTATAAATGACATGATTAAACAAAAATCAGGCAGCATCATCAACATGGTTTCCGGCTCAACCTTATGCGACCCGGTTCCGCGAAGCTTTATCGTCTATAGTTCGTTGAAGGTCGGCTTAAAAGCTTTTCTAAAGGGGCTGTTCTGGGAAGTACGCGACCACGGCATAAAAATCACCTCAATACTTCCGGGTGTTACCGATACAGACTTAACAGGCAAACTAAAAGAGATAACCGCCGATACATCGCGCCTGATGACAACCGAAGCAATAGAGAACGCGGTTAAATTCGCGCTGACAGTTCCGGCAAATGTCTGCCCGTTAGAAATCGCGATAATCAATCAGCAGACGCCATGGACTGCACCGGTGATCCCATTTAAACAGGCGCATCCGAATAAATAACGACAAATGACAAAATCCCTGCCTGCTGGCAGGCCAATGACAAATTTAAAAACAGAAAGGAGAGAACAGTGAAAATTATAAAACTTATTTTTATTTTATTTTTCTCGCTTGCGATACCTTCTTTTGCACAGGAAAAGAATTTGCTGATTGAAGATTTTGAAAACCCTGTTTGCGGCGGGGAAAATGGTACTGTTGACTTTGGCTCAGGCAGCGGCTCATCGGTTGAGGTAACCGCTGATACAAATATAAAAAATTCCGGCGCGCAATCCCTAAAAATTACATTTGACGCCGTATCCGGCGGCTATATGTGGATCGCCAAAGGATTCGGCTTAGATGCCAAAAATACCGCCTGGTTGGTTACACCGGAAGCAATAACATGGGAAAAATACAGCTCAATAAGTTTTTATGCCTACGGTAGTAATTCAAAAACCAGAATCGCCTTTGATATTAAGGATAACGGCAATGAAATGTGGCGGTTTATAATTACGGATGATTTTACGGGCTGGAAACAGATTGTTTGCCTATTCAATGAATTTTTCGCCCGGGGCGACTGGCAACCGCAGACAGCAGACGCAAATGCCGTATTAGATTTTCCCATTAAAAGCTTTCAATTCGAGCCACTGGCTGAAGCAAAAAGCGTAATTTACATCGATACAGTAGAATTAACCAACAAATAATATGATCATTGACGCCCATTCCCACTGGCTGCCGGAAGAAATTATCAACAATGCGCATTTTTTCCATAAAGGCTGGTCAGATATTGAGGGGCAGCTAAAAATAATGGATGGGGCAGGTATCAATAAAGCAGTTTTAAGTTACCCTACCTCGGATGCGCATTTAAAATTGGGCAGTATCAGCAGGGTTGCGCGGATTTATAATGACAATGTCGGAAAGATAATAAAACGCCACCCCGGGCGTTTTATAGGCGCGGCAATCCTGCCCATAGATAACGGCCAAGATATGCTCGATGAAATCAAGCGGACGACGCAAGAGATGGGCTTTAAAGCGCTTTCTTTAGCCTCGAGCTATAACGGAAAATATTTAGATGACAAAATCTTTCTTCCGGTTTTCAAAGAAGCAAGGGGAAAAAATATCCCACTTTTCATTCATTCCCAAATTGTTAACCCCATCGGTTATGAACGCGTGCAAGACCCTTTACTTACGCCGGTAATTGAATATGTCTTTGATACAACTATCTCCATCGGTAAGCTCCTTATGGCAGACATACTAAGGGATTATAGCGACATCAAATTTATCTTTGCTCATTTTGGAGGAGTAATTCCATTCCTAAAACACCGCTTTGATGCTACCTACCAGATGCTGCGCGGGATAAATTTTGTTAAAGATTTAAAAGGTAACCCTAGCGATTACCTAAAAAATATCTACGTGGATACTAGCGGCGATACCAATAAGGCTAATTTTCTCGCCGCCCTAGATTTATTCGGCCCAAGCCACCTGTTATGGGGTAGCGATTGGCCGGCAAAAAAAGACATTACCGGCTCAATAGACGCAGTAAAAAATTTAGCCATTTCCCAAGAAGATAAAACGAATATCTTAGGCGCTAATATAGAAAAAATCCTAAAATCCTAAACAAACCATATTACACCGCGGGCATGCCCGACAAGCGTTCTGGCGGAAGTGGAATAGATTAGAAAAGAGGAGAGATGAAAAAAAATATAACCATGGTAAATGTTTCTGATAAGCCTATAACACAACGCCGAGCGGTGGCTATGGCAGAAGTTTCCATGCGACCAGAAACCCTGAGAATAATTATGCAGGGAAAAGTTAAAAAAGGCGATGTGTTAGCCGTCTCAACGCTCGCAGGGATACTGGCGGCAAAAAAAACCAAAGACTTAATCTGTCTATGCCACCCAATCGATTTTTCCCATATAGACATCTCGTTTTCTTTTAAAAAAAATCTGCTTTTAATACGCGCGGAAGTTAGCGGAGCGCAACGTACTGGATTTGAAATGGAGGCACTTACCGCCGCATCCGTTGCCGCGCTCAACGTCTATGATATGTGTAAATATTTAGATAAAAGCATGTCTATTGAAGTAAAACTTTTAGAAAAAGAAGGCGGCAAGAGTGGCAAATTTAAACGAAAATAATAAAGGACAGGTTTTTTCCATAAATATCAGCGCGAAAAAAGGAGTTTCTAAAACCGGGGTCAAAACAGCCAATCTAATCGAAAATTTCGGCATAGAAAGCGATGTGCATAGTGGCAACACTCACCGGCAAATAAGCTTACTCTCATGGGAAAGTATAGAAAAACAAAACACCTGCCATAAACATAAGAAAAAAAACCCGGCCTTTAAACCCGGAGATTTTGCCGAAAATATCACCACTTGTGGCATAAACTTAGCCAATCTCAAGGTAGGCGACAAACTAACCATTAATAATTCCGTTATCTTAGAAATAAGCCAAATCGGTAAGGAATGCCACGATTATTGCGAGATTTTTAAAAAAGTGGGTTCTTGCATCATGCCTAAGGAAGGAATTTTCGCTAAGGTAATAAAAGGCGGGCAAATCTCTGTCAACGACCCAATCACTCCAGATTAAGCCAGGCCACGTGCACCGCGAATATCCATAACTTTACATTTTAAGCATTGCTTAAAATGTAAAGTTATTTAGATGAGGTGCACGTGGTTAAATTACTCTTTACGTAGATATGAGGGAAGAATCTTAAGTTGGGTTCGGTATTTAGCGATTGTCCTACGGGAAAGCTTAAGGCTTTTTGACTCTAACTGCTTCAATATATCTTCGTCACTCAGCGGTTTTTTCTTATCTTCGTTTTCTATCAAGCCGCGTATGCGTTCCTTGATACTGGCGGAAGAAACACTCTCTACGCCTTCAGTCTTAACAGCCTCGTTCGAAAAGAAATCTTTAAGCCTGAGAATACCCTGGGGCGTATCAATATACTTATTATTTACCGCTCGACAAACAGTAGATTCATCGCGGCCGATTTCTTGCGCAACCTGCTTAAACGTCAGTGGCCTGATATATTGCCTTCCTTTATCTAAAAATTCTTCCTGAAACTTAACCAGATATTCCGCAAGGCGTTTAATCGTTTCTTTACGCATTTGTATACACTTCATAAAGTTATGGCCAGCGCTAATTCTCTCGCGGATAAAATCCTTTTCCTCGCTAGGGATATCTTTACGGATTAATAACGACTTATAGAAATTATTTATTCTTAAAAAAAACGTGTCGCCATCATTAATAGTTACCCCATAACCCTTATCGCCGCCAATATCTACTGTTATATCCGGTATAACATAAATTGACCTATCATCATGAGAAAAATTACGCGCCGGGTTAGGCTCAAGGAACGGAACCTCCCTAATTGCTGATTTAACATCGTCTAAACTCACCTTTAATTGCTTGGCAATAAAAATAAACTTCTTGCCGGCTAATTCTTCTAAATAGGATTCTACAATTTTGTAGACCAGAGAACACTGCTTATCTTTCGACCTTAACTGGGCAAGTAAACATTCTTTAACATTCCTTGAACCGCAACCCACAGGGTCAAAAGTCTGCACTATCGTTAAAACAGCTTCTGCGATTTCAAGTTCTACATTAGTAATTTTTGCCAGTTCCTCAACACTAACCACAAGATAACCACGCTCATCAAGACTGCCAATTATCAATTCGGCAATTTGTAAATCTCTCTTATTGCAGAAAGTGAGCCGCATTTGCCTTAATAAGCACTCCTGAAGGGTAGGCTGCTTTGCCTGAAGTTCGTGCTCAAATTCAGCTGTTGAACCGCCGGAAGGATGTATGCCATATCTTTTATTTCCAGAAAATACCTCCTGATGTTGCGGATTTGATTCCTGGATTTCAAGGCAGGGGTTATTTTCTACTTCTTTCAGGATTAAATCCTTAAGTTCTATAAATGGCAGTTGCAAAACATGGATAGATTGTTGCATCTGGGGGGCCAGCAGGAATTGCTGCTTCTGCTTTTGAGTTAATTTTTGTTCCATAAGCCGTTAATTTTAAAAGTATTTAGAAACCAAGGAAAAAAATATGTCCTACCTTACTAAGACAATACGAAGAGTAACTTTTACTAATTAACCTAAAGTATAGCAGAAGTATACAAATCTGTCAAGTCAATGTCAATTTTTTTATACATCCGGGCGATATTAAAGATTCAAAGGTGAAGCCGCAAAATATTTTTTGAAGAATTTAACCTGATATAATACATAGAGTTAGGTAAAATTTACTGGCTTAAAAAATAGCTTAAAATAAAGTTGGCATAGAAATTGCTCTTTTTAGAGTATTGCCTTAAACAAATAAGGCTTTTTTTTGAAAATTTATTTTCCGAGACAATGTAGGACATACCGGAATTGAATAATCTTTTATGCAGACATTTAAAAAGGTATAGATCAGGCAAATAATTTAAGGAGGACAAGAAATGGCAGGAAATGGAAGGTTAACCATTACAGATGTAGCAAGAGAAATAGGTGTCACTACCAAAACCTTAATCCGCTGGGAAGCAGGAGGTAAAATCAAGAAATCCAAACGCGACTGGCGCGGCTGGCGGGTGTACACCCAAGACGACTTATCCACTATACGCCAGTTCCACGACACCTTATATGAATAACCAAACGGAGGATTTAAAAATGAAAAAAATATTTTTATTATACGTTGCCGCGTCTTTTGCGGTAATTTCTAACTTATATGCTGAGGCAACATTAGAAGAAATAACACCGAAAGATACAAAAATAGAAGTTGAACCCATACAAGCGCCTGCGCAAAACATTATCCCTGCGCAAGAACAGGCTCGAGCAAGCATTGACGAATATACCTTAGGCGCAGACGACGTAATTGAAATTATAGTGCGCCGGCACCCGGAATTCAGCGACAAATTTATAGTAAATAAAGATGAGCGAATCCAGTATAAATTTGTCGGCGATATAGATGTATCGGGGCTGACTAAATCACAATTACAGAAAAAAATCACCGGCATACTTTCCCAATACATCGTTGACCCTGATGTAAACATCACTATATTAGATTATAAAAGTAAAGTTTTCTATGTCATCGGCGAAGTAGGACGGCCGGGAAAATATTATATGATGGGGAATACAGTAAATGTCCGTGAAGCAGTAGTTGCCTCCGGGCTTCCTACGATGTCCGCGGCAATGCGTAAATGCCGCCTTACTAAACCATCTAGCGACGGCAAACCGAAACATATCAATATCAACATCTATGAAATACTCTACGGCGGAGACTTAAGGAACAATATCAATATGCAGCCCGGAGACATACTATATGTACCGACAACAATGATGGCAAAAGTAATGCGCGTTATTTCCCCGGTATCAGCACCCATTAGCACTGCCGTCTCTACCGGTAAAGCCGTTGTTTCAGCAGGCACAATGCCGTAATTTATAATCAACATTGAAATTAGTGTAATCGTTATTTTTTTAATCGGTGTAATCATTCGACGAAGGAGAATTTATGGAACATACTGAAAACATAACATCAATGCTGCCTATAAACTATGTAAAGATATTTTTCCGCCGTAAATGGCTGTTAATCGGATGCATATACTTAGGATTAATCTCCGGCATTATTCTTGCGCAGGTCTTGCCTAAGACATACGAATCCTATACCGTAATACTGGTTGAAGAAGGCAAAATTATTAATCCGTTAATCAGTTCGCTGGCGGTATCTACGGCAATGATGGAAAGGATGCAGACCATACAAGAACAGATGCTCAGTTGGAAAAGCCTGACAGAACTGACTAAAAGGCTCAACCTCGACAAGAGCATCAACTCTCAATACAGCTACGAGCAACTGATATTAAACTTAAGGAAAAATATCAAGGTACGTTTAGGAGGAAAAAACGTCATCCGTATATCCTTCACCGACAAAAACCCGGAAAAAGCGCAGTCGGTAATAAAAACCATTACCGAGATATTTATCAACGAAAACATAAAGATGCAAAATAAAGAAACCGATGACGCCGTAACCTTTATCAACGACCAGTTAAAGGTTTACCGCAAAAAAATAAAAGAAGGGGAAATCGCCCAAATGCAGGACGACCTAAATAAGCTGCTTATGGACTCTACCGAAAGCCACCCGATGGTCAAAGACCTGCGCAGCAAAATCGCTAACGCAAAAGAAGGATTAGATTCGGGCAATTTCGATACAGACGAAACAGCAAATATCCCTATAAACACCAATACCGGTAAACTCAAACAGGAATTGAGTACTTTGCGTAACAGCTTAAATTTAGACAAACTTGAAGAAAGCGGAAATGTTGTCGGCACATCTAACGAAGCTTTATATAATATGCTGCTTGTAGATAAAATAGACAGCGCCCTAAAGCAAGACGCAAGAGTAGATGAAAGTATCTACAATAAACTTTTGGAGCGCTTAGAGACCGCCAAAATAACCAAACGCCTAGATGCCTCTACACAAGGCACACGCTATACCGTGCTTGATCCGCCGCGCCTGCCGATAAAACCGACTAAACCCAATAAGCCTTTGGTTGTATTTATGTGCTTATTTATGGGTATTGCCGCAGGAATAGGGCTGGTTTTACTTACGGAGTTCATGGATCATTCATTCTTGGGCATAGATGAGGCAAAGGCAATGCTTAACCTGCCTGTCTTAGGAGGCATATCGCGCATAGTTACAGTTGAAGATTTGGCATCAGAAAAAACAAAAAGAAAAAGAGTAATTGCCTTTTCATTAACCACGGGCATAACACTGATAGTCATTATTAGTGTCGTTTCTTTTATAGGTAAGTAATAAAGCGAAAGGACAGTCAATGTACGAAAATTTTTACGGTTTTAAAGAAAGCCCGTTTAACATGACGCCTGACCCGAAATTTTTCTTCCCCAGCCAAAAGCACACTGAGGCATTAGACAGCCTAACCTATGCCATTAATGAACGCAAAGGTTTTGTGGTTATAACCGGCGAAATCGGCGCGGGGAAAACTACTGTATGCCGCACACTCTTAAATAGGCTTGCGGCCAATACAAAAATTGCGCTGATTATCAATACTTACGTCACGGCCAAAGAAATGCTGATGGCAATCCTTGATGAGTTCGGGGTTGAGTACAAACACACCAGCAAAGGCAGGCTTCTTTCGCGCCTTAACGAATTCCTTATTGAGCAACTTTCCCAAAATATAAACCTTGTGCTGATCATTGATGAAGCACAAAACCTCACGCCTTCAGTTTTAGAAGAAATAAGGATGATTTCTAACTTAGAAACCGAAACCGAAAAACTCATCCAAATTATCCTCATGGGCCAACCGCAGTTAAAAGAAAAACTGTCGCTGCCACGCCTTGAACAGTTAAGGCAGCGCATCGTTGTACATTACCATATCAACCCCTTGAATAAAGATGAAATGGTTGAATACATAGAACACCGCCTAAAAATTGCTACGAGTAACGGATTTGACTTTTTTACACCTGCGGCAATGGAATTAATTTACCGCTTCTCTAAAGGCACGCCGCGCTTAGTTAATATTATCTGTGATAGCGCGCTATTATCCGGCTACGTCTATGAAGCAAAACAGATTGATGAAAAAATAATGAGCGAAGCGATAAAAGAAGCACCGTTCTCTAAACTATAATTTCCAATGACCAATGTCAAATGAAAACAAAATCGTTAATTGGGATTTGGAAATTGGCTAATTGGAAATTCAAATATGGAGGGAGTAAAACGTGGGAAAAATAACCGAAGCACTAAAAAAAGCCGCGCAGGAACGCCTTGCGCATATTGAAAAGAAAACAGCCGGCATAGAGCGCGATTTTGTCGTAAAACGGATGGGTGACTCTAAAATTGACCCGCATATCGTAACTTTTTTTGACACGCGCTCGCCGATATCGGAACAATACAGAATCCTTAAGACTAATATCTTATCACTTAAGACCAATAACCGGTCTAAGGTTTTCGTCATCTCCAGCTCTATACATAGCGAAGGCAAAACCGTAACCGCGCTAAACCTTGCCATAACCCTTGCCCGCGACTTAGACAATAAAAAGGTCCTTTTAGTTGACGCGGATATGCGTAAGGGCAAAGTTGCCAAATACTTAAACATTCAGCCTGAATCAGGGCTGTCTGACTTGTTAACCAACGACATAGCTTTTGAATCTTCGGTATTTAATTTCGGTGTAAGCAATTTAGACGTTATCGCCGCGGGTAAAATACCGCATAATCCGGCAGAGCTTTTAGCATCTAACAAGATGAAAAACCTTATTGCTGCATTTCGAACCAAATACGACTATATCTTATTTGACGCGCCGCCGGTCATACCTCTTACCGACCCGCAAGTCTTAGGCGCACAGTCGGACGGCGTATTTTTGGTAGTACAGGCAGGCAGGACCCAGCGCGGTGCACTAGCACACGCCCAAAGCCTGCTTTTGCAGGCAGAGGCAAAAATATTAGGCTTCATACTCACAGGTATCCGCTACCACATCCCGGAATATATCTATAGGTATCTATAATGTTTAAGCGCAACTTATTACAAAGTTTTAAGTTTGCGATTACCGGGCTTACTTTTGTCATAAAAAGCGAACATAATATGCGCACACATTGCTTAGCCGCGGTTTTGGCTATAGCATTTGGGGCATATTTACATATTGCGCGTATTGAGTGGCTATTCCTAAGCCTTGCGATAACCATTGTGCTTGTTGCTGAAACAGTTAATACAGCTTTTGAACTGCTTCTTGACTACGCTAACGGCAAAAGATACCACAATACGGTAAAAATGCTTAAAGATATCGCCGCGGGGGGAGTCTTGATTGCCGTACTAAATGCAATAGTTACCGGGTGTATCATATTTATCCCATTTATCAAAAAATGAAACGCGATACTCACAACTCAATATCCACAACGAAAGACAATACATACGCGGTTATCCTTGCCGGAGGCTCTGGAACCAGATTTTGGCCCCTAAGCCGCCAAATAGAGCCAAAACATTTACTGAAATTCTACGGCGATGAATCACTGCTTCAGCAAACCATAAAGCGGATTATCCCGTTAGTAACGCCTGCGCTAATTTATATTATAACTAACAACCTGCATAAATTTGAACTTACACAGCAGGCATCAATATTCGGCATACCCGAAAGCAATATAATAATTGAGCCGGAAGGCAAAAACACAGCCCCTGCTATAGGACTTGCCGCTGTCAACATCATTAAGAAAGATAGCGATCCAACCCTAATCATACTACCCGCGGATCATCATATCGCCGATAACAAGAAATTCATCTCTACGCTTAAAACGGCTGTAACTGTCGCCAAAGATAATCATATCGTAACTTTGGGTATCAAACCCACAAACCCCGCGACCGGATATGGCTATATCAAGGTAAATGAAAAATTAAAAATTAAAAATGCAAAATGGCATAAAGTGCAAAAATTCGTAGAAAAGCCGGATCTTAAAAAAGCAAAAAAGTACATCAAGGATAAAAATTACTTCTGGAACAGCGGAATGTTTATTGTCAAGGCAAAAGTTATATTAAACGAAACAAAAAAATACCTGCCCAAATTGCATAAGGAGCTGACAAAAATCGCAAATGGCGAAGATATCCAAAAAATATATAAAAATCTTAATTCCATATCCATTGACTACGGAGTGCTTGAAAAGTCAAAAAATAGCGTTGTTATCCCAGTATTTAACCTTGGTTGGAGCGATTTGGGCACTCTTTGCGCCTTGGATACGCTTCTTTCTAAGGATAAAAACGAAAATATTGTTCAGGCAAATTCCATAGACATAGACAGCCGAAACGTAATAATACTCGGTCAAAACCGCCTTATCTCAACTATCGGGCTTAAAGATTTAATTATCGCTGATACGGAAGACGCGCTTCTTATCTGCCACAAAGAAAAGGCAGAAGACGTAAAGAAGATGGTAGAAAAAGTAAAACAAGCCGGCGGCTACGAACATTTTTCATCAAATACCGTAAAACGTCCATGGGGAACATATACAGTAATAAATAAAGGGAATGGCTATAAAGTTAAGGTAATTGAGCTTTTGGCAGGCAAACGCCTAAGTTTGCAACGGCATAAATTCAGAAGCGAGCACTGGGTAGTAGTAGAAGGCACAGCAAAGGTTACCTGCCAAGGTAAAGAAAATCTTGTACATAGCAACGAAAGTATCTTTGTCGCTCCGGAACAACTGCACCGTTTGGAAAACCCGGCAAACAAACCGCTTAAAATCGTAGAAGTCCAAAGCGGAAGCTACTTGGAAGAAGATGATATTGAACGGCTGGATGATGATTTTAAGAGATAATGAAGGCCCTTGACAAAACATCAAATATCTTGTATAATTATATACAAGAAGTTGTATGAATTTATACAAATAATTGTATGGAACATAGGATAAATAAAAACAGTTTACTAGATACGCTTTCTGCATGGAACAGCTATCTTAAGCGAGAGGTACATTTGATCGCCTGCGGCGGCACAGCTATGACACTTTTAGGCATAAAAGAATCCACTAAGGATATCGACCTATTAGTGCCCAACGAAACAGAATATGATTATCTTTTGCGTATTTTACAAGATTTAGGCTACAAGCACGCTAGCGGTTCCGGATGGACAAAAGACGGGGGATTTATTTTTGACTTATTCAGGGGAAAACGGATCCATACGACAGAATTGCTGGAATCACCGCTTAAAGAAGGAAATCACACACTGATTAAAGAATTTAAATCTGTTTATCTAGGAGTACTTAATCATTACGATCTTATCATCAGTAAGCTTTTTAGGGCAAGCAGTGTTGATATAGATGATTGCCTGCTTTTGGTAAAAGCCAAAAAACACGAAATTGACTTAAAAATACTCTTGAAACGTTTTAATGAAACTGCCTCATATGACGTTTCGGAAGAAAAAATTAATAAGAATTTATCGTATTTTGTTAAAATTCTTCATAAAGAAGGATTATACAATGAAAAATGAAGCGCTCTTAAAAAAAGTCGGAATAATGGGTTATCCTCTTTTAGAAAAAGACGAAGACGTTGACGCTAATGCTACCCTGGCTCAAGCTGTTACAAGTCATAACCTGCGGCTATGGGAAGGCTTTCCTCTTTTATTGGCAAATGCCGCCAAAGATGGCTTATTTGAATATGAAAAAGTAAAAGTTCAGCTTAAAAAACAGGCTGAAAAAAAATGTTTAGATCAATTGCTAATAATGTCGCTTGCTTTATATAAAACCCTTGATTTAGTTTTTTTCTGGGTTAATGATGTTTCTAAAAATCTCGCACAATATCAAAAAGCTTTTAACTCATACCTTGGTAAATTTAAGAATAAGGATGAACTTACAGTTTGCGGCATGCGCTTATCGCCGCAGAGGCTAAAAAACACATTCAGTAACTATTTTCATAAGGAAGAGGCAAAACTAAAAGATTTTGTCACCATGAAAGAGGGATTTGATCTTGAATACGCTCTTTCACAGGTTTTTTCTCCTAAACAGAAAGAGCTGTTTTTTAAAAAACTCAAAGGTGAAAAGCTAAGCAAGACAGAAAGAGAATATTATTCCCGGACAGTCAAAAAGAAGGTAGCAGCTTTAGCCAATCCAGAACTTCATCGCCTGGCGCAAAAAATAATTTGAAGACGAAATACCACCTCCGAGGTGGCCAAAGGTCTCCTCGGAGGTGGTAAAGTATGGTTATTTTAAAAAAAATTCAATTATGTCTTGAAATTTAGTTAAAACTAAACTACATAGCATAATAAAACGCGACAGGAAAATTAAAGTAATTTTAAATTACATATGTTAAAATTTGGGATTAGACAATCATTTGAAAACATCGAACAAATAGAAGAAAGGCTATCCGGCTTAAATACGCCTATTGAATTAGCATTACCCTATTATCGGGATATTTATAATCCAATTAGGCCGCATTTAAAAGTAATCGCTGAAAAAATAAAAAGTTTTTCCACGGAAATTTTGTCTATCCACGCGGTACAAGCGCCTCTTACAAATGAAGAATTTAAGATATGGGGGAAAGAAATAGCCGACTTCGCAATACTGCTAAATGTGGGGATCATAACGCTGCATCCAAATAATACAAACAAAAACCAAATCAATCAAAAGAAAGCGCTTCAAAATTTAAGGTATTTTAACCAATTATATAAAGGAAAAATTATTTTTAGCATCGAAACTTTTACTGGAAAAAGAAGAGTTTTTGACCCCGATGAAATAGTCAAATTTAACTTACCAATGACGCTGGATGCTGCCCACATAGAAGATAATGAAAAAATCTGGCATTTAGTTAAAAACTACAAAGAAAATATTGTAAATGTCCATCTTTCTTCTAAGGGGAGCGAAAAACATCACCTGCCTATTGACGATTTTTGTAAAGACATAGTGGGCTATTTGAAAGAAAGCGGCTGGAACGGCAATATCATATTAGAATATCTACCTGAATTTCACAACCAGATGATAAACGACCTCAAAAACTTGGAATATACCTTTGGACAATACAACCATACGCACCCCGGGGGGTGCGCAACGGGTAGAAACAGCGGAAGCGGGCACGACATTACAAAGTGAAGTCCAAAGCGGAAGCTATTTGGAAGAAGATGATATTGAACGGCTGGATGATGATTTCCACGGTAACCGTTAAATAAAAAGATGAAAGTATATATCGCTAATGATACATCTAGATATCACGCTGGCAGCTGGGCTGCAATGGCTTCACTTAGAGAGAAGCTTATTGCTAAAGGCCATGATATTACTTGTTCTACGCTCAGGCCACACGGACCCGACCTAAAAGCAATCCACGAATGCGATGCTATTATAGTAAATGGCGAAGGGGCGTTAAATAACGAGAGAACCAGCTGGCACAAGGGACGCGCGAGCAGCCTTCTTGAAGGGTTAAAATTAGCCAAGCAACTAGGTAAAAAGGCATATTTAATAAACTGCGTATGGCAGAAAATGAATCCCGGATGGAGAAATGTATTAAAATCATTAGACGGTTTATGGGTAAGAGAAATTTGCAGTCAAAAAGAAATGGAGAAAACACAAGGCGTTAAGCCGCAGATGTACCTTGACTTAAGCTATTCATATAAGGTTGATGAATCTAAGGAATCAGGTCAATTTTCAGGAAAGGATGTCGTGGGTACCTTTTATCCTAGAAATATGCATAGATTTGACGCATTTGACCATACGCACCCTATGTTTACGGGCATGCCCAGATTAAATTTTGGAGGAGAAGCAGAGCGTTTAGACAGTATCGCTGACTGGTCCTACATTGTCAGCAGCCTGCGCAATGCCAATATCTATATTACAGGCCAACACCACGGCGTATATGCGGCGTCTAAAGCACGCATACCCTTTGCAATATTTAGAGTCAATACTCATAAATTAGAAGGCCTATTTAAATGGGCAGGAGTGAATATTCCAATTGCAAAAAGCAGGAAGCAGCTCGAAAAAATTATCAAGTGGGCCAGGATACATAAAGATGTCTATGAGCAACTGTTTGACTGGATGGAGCAGCAGCCTGTTTGGCCAGGAATTTGAAGGAGGTTAATTTTATGCGTTGCCTAGTAACTGGCGGACTTGGATTTATCGGTTCGCATATTACTGAAAGGCTTCTTAAGGAAGGTAATTTTGTAAGGATACTGGATAATTTATCTACCAGCAAAATATCGGATTTTAAGTCTTTTGATAGCTCGCAACTTGAAATAATCAACGGCGATATACTGGATACGGATATATGCGCGCAGGCTTGCCAGGATATTGACGTAATATTTCATAATGCGGCCATTGCTTCAATAAGGTCATCGGTAGAAAACCCTGTTAAAACAATCCAAATCAATGCCAATGGAACACTAAATATGCTGCAAGCCGCTGTCACTAATAGCGTCAGGCGCTTTATTTTTTCATCCTCGGCTAAAATCTATGGAAGCTCTAAGATTTTCCCCCAGTCAGAGACGCATTCACCAAATCTGCTGACGCCTTATGCCTTAAGTAAATTTGTCGCGGAAAACTACTGTAAGTTTTTCAGCGATAGATACGGCATTGAAACGATATCGCTAAGGCATTTTTCTGTCTATGGGCCGCGGCAGTCCTTAAAGGATGGCTTTATCGGCATGGCTATCGAAAGCATCGCAAACAACAAAGAACCTTTACTCTATACCCAACCGCATTTTCTGCGCGATTTTACTTATATTGATGATGCGGTGGAAGCAAATATCTTAGCCACGCAGCTTAAAAAAGTAAAATTTGATGTATTTAACACCGGCACAGGAACAAATTGCACTATTTATAATATGGTTAGTTACGTAAACAAAATATGCGGCAAGAACCAGGCGCCCAAGTTCTTGCCGCTATTTGAAGATACTATTTCTAAGACACTTTGCGACACCTCAAAAGCATATAATATTTTAAATTATAAATCTGAAGTTAATCTTTATGACGGCCTCGCAAAAACTATTGACTGGTATATGGGTACACAACAACTATCGCCTGCCAAAATAGCAAGCGCTATGGCAGAATAATTATGAATGTAAAAAAACCCCCCAGAAAAAGCAAATATCTATTAGGAAAGGCGGCGCGGTTTATTTCGCAGCGCTTCCTGCTAAAGCCGGCATTAAAAATAAAATTTACTCCTAATCAGATTACCACACTATCGCTGGCTTGCTGCATTCTTTCAGCGTTGTTTTATTCTTTTGCCTCCAATATCTTTAATCTCTTTGCGTTGCTATTTTTTATTCTATTTATGGTGCTTGATCATCTTGACGGCGACCTTGCGCGATGCCTTGGACGTGAAACCGTTACCGGTGAGTTATTTGACAGCATAGCAGGAAAGCTTGCCTTTATTTTAGCATATCTGGGCATATGTTTAGGACAGGCAAAACTATATAATGTGGGATTTATTTGGCTTTTGGGTTTTATTATTATGGCAGGGTTTTTTGGTTTTCAGTCGCTTATATTTAAGCGCCAGCTCTTGGAACTAAAAAATAACCCTCAAGCGAATAAACCAAATCCTAACCAGATGCAGACGGATAAGATAGGCATTTTAAGGACAATCATCAGGGAAATAACCGATGTTTATATGGGAATTTGTTATTTAATCATCATCGGAAGTATTTTAAATAAATTATATTATACGCTTATTCTATCTAGCATATACGTATGGCTTTACTATTTTTACGAAAGCATAAAAGCAATGGCGGCTTTTTCTAAAATTCACCGGGGGCAAAGTTAAAATGAGCTGTTCAGCCATAATATTAACCGGCGGAAGCGGCAGTAGAATAAAGGAATTAGAATCGCCCAAGCAATTCTATGAGTTACTGGGGAAAGCAGTTTTTATCCATACAATAGAAATCTACGAAAACATAGAGGAAATAGACGATATATATTTAGTAATAAATCAAAATTATGCGCAAAAATATAACGAGATATTAGAGAGGTATAGTTTTAAGAAATTAAGAAAACTTGTGCCGGGCGGTTTAACCCGCCAAGATTCAGTAGAAAACGGGGTAATGGCAATAGATAAAGCAGATATAGTAGTAATACAAGACGGGGCCAGCCCTACCACGCCCCCTGAATTGATAAAAAATTGCATCAATGCCGCTAAAAAATATGGCGCCTGCACAGCTTATCTTGCGGCGCGGCATACAGTAGTGAGTATGATTAATAATGAAATTGAAACTGTATTAGAGCGCGACTCTCTTGCCTATACCTGCGCTCCTCAAGCATATAAATTTGAAATAATCGTTAAAGCGCTGGAATACGCCAAAGAAAACACGCTAACCAATCGGCCGATCGTGGATTTAGTGAAGCGAATTGGCTCTAAAGTGGCATTAGTCCCGTCAATATATGAAAATATAAAGATAACAACATACGAAAATTTGCCTGCTGTAGAGCAAGTTTTGAAAAATAGGATAAAAAAACAAATTAAAATAGGGGCCGTAAATGGATAACCTTACAAAATTAGAGAATGAAAGTATTTTTATCATCCGCGAAGCATATTATCAATTTAAAAAAGTCGCCATGCTCTGGTCTATCGGCAAGGATTCCACTGCTCTTTTGTGGATGGTGCGCAAAGCATTTTACGGAAAATTACCTTTTCCTGTGCTTCATATAGATACAGGATATAAATTTAAGGAAATTTACCAATTCCGCGATGAATATGCCAAAAAATGGAACCTTAATCTCCTTGTGCACAAAAACGAAGAAGCTATGCGGCATGGCGTAGGGCCGGATAAGCAAAAATTAACCTGCTGTACCGAGCTTAAAACAAACGCCTTAAAAGACGCAATAGCAAAATACGGCTTTAAAGCCCTGTATTTAGGCATCAGGCGTGATGAACACGGAATACGGGCAAAAGAAAGGTTTTTCTCACCCCGCGATGAAGACTTTGAGTGGAATTATAAAGACCAGCCGCCTGAATTATGGGATCAGTATAAATCAAAGGCGAAAGACGAAGAACACTTAAGAATCCATCCTTTGCTTAGCTGGCGGGAAATAGACATCTGGGAATATGTCAGGCGGGAAAATATCCCGATTACATCGCTATATTTTGCAAAAAACGGCAAACGTTACAGAAGTATCGGCTGCGAAACCTGCTGTAACCCTGTGGATTCCGATGCAGACACGATAGACAAAATAATAGAAGAGCTAAAAACTTCTACAGTGTCAGAGAGAAGCGGACGCGCCCAAGACAAAGAATCCGCCTATATGATGCAGAAATTGAGATCATTGGGGTATATGTAATATGGATAATCAAACACTCAAATTCGTCATCGTCGGCCACGTAGACCACGGAAAGTCAACCTTAATCGGCCGCCTGCTTTACGACACTAATTCTTTGCCTCCGGATAAAATGGAAGAAATAAGAAATACTTCCAAAGATTTAGGCAGAGATACAGAATTCGCCTATCTTCTTGACCACTTAGAAGAAGAACGCAGGCAGGGAATTACTATTGATACAACGCAAGTTTTCTTTAAAACCGATAAAAGAGAATATGTAATCATTGATGCGCCGGGGCATGTGGAGTTCGTAAAAAATATGATTACCGGCGCCTCTCAAGCCGAAGCAGCTATCTTAATAATAGATGCAAAAGAAGGCATACAGGAACAGACTAAGCGCCACGCTACTATACTTTCTATGCTGGGAATAGAGCAGGTGATAGTATTAATAAATAAAGCTGATTTAATAGATTTTAGCGAGGAAAAATACACAGAACTAAGAACTAAGCTAGAAAAATTCTTAACTACCTTAAACATAACGCCAAAACTCTATATACCCATTTCTGCCTTAAAAGGCGATAATATCGCCAATAAATCAACTAATATGCCTTGGTATAAAGGCCCTACAATGTTAGAAAGCCTTGATCTTCTTAAAAACAAGGTGGCAGAAGAAAACCAGCCGCTTATCTTTCCCGTTCAAGATATATACAAAGTAGATGATAAGCGCATTATTGTAGGCAGAGTTGAAACAGGAGAGATAAGAGAAGGCCAGGAAGTTAAGATATTGCCTGAAGGGCAAACCACCAAAGTAAAAACCATTGAAAAATATTTAGAGAGCCCTAAACGCGCATCTGCGCAAGAAAGCACAGGCATAACCACAGAGGATGCGGTATTTTTAGATAGAGGCAATATCTTGTGCGAAAAAGATAAAGCGCCTAAGGTTTCCGATAGATTCCACGCCAGCGTCTTCTGGATGTCTAAACAGGGCTATAGTAAAGACGAAAAGGTTATCTTGCGCTGCGCAACGCAGGAAGTAAGCTGCAAAATTGAAGCGATACATAAACGGATTAACTCTTCAAGCTTAGAGTTGTTAGAAACGGACGCGCAAGGTTTAGAAAACTTAGAAATAGGCGAAGTAACCATTAAGACCAAAAAACCGATAGTAATTGACACTTTTAAAAACATCCGCGAAATAGGGCGCTTTGTATTAGTGAAAAACGAGAATATCTCCGCCGGCGGCATAATAACCAATACAGAGTGAGAATAAGATGTTATTTGGAAAAAATAAAAAACGAACATTTGTATTAGGCATAGACGGCTTTCCATATTCTTTTTTACAGGATAGGTTCATTCAGGAAAATATGCCTAAATTGTCAAGTTTCACCAAACAAAATTTAACTAAAAGAATGGATTCGGTTTATCCTGTTGTTTCATCTGTTGCCTGGACAAGCTTTGCCACAGGGCAAAACCCCGCAGAGCACAATATCTTCGGTTTTGTGGATAGAACCCCTAACCCATTTCAAATAACTATTCCTACTGCGCGCGAAAGACGCGCAAAAACCATCTGGCAGGAATTTTCCGCGCAAGGTAAAAAAGTAATCGTAATTAATGTGCCATTGACTTATCCACCCGAACAAGTTAACGGAATTCTTACATCCTGTTTTCTCTGCACCGATATTAATAAATCTACCTATCCGGCAGATTTTTCCGGATACCTTAAAGAAAAAAACTATATTATTGATGTAGACGCGGGCTTAGCCAAAGAAAACAAAAGAAAATTAATGGATGAGCTTTTCCTAGCTACGGACAAGCGCTTTGAGATTGCGCTTGAATTGTTTAAGAACAAAGAATGGGACTATTTCCAGTTGCATATTATGGAAACCGACAGATTATTCCACTTCTTCTGGAATGACTTGGAAATGCAAGGCGAATACTACCCTGATATCATAAAGTTCCTTGCAAAATTAGATACGCATATAGATGAGCTTCAAAACAAACTCAACGACGAAGACCGCTTTATTATGCTTTCAGACCACGGCTTCTGCGGCATAAATTATGAGGTTCAACTTAATGCCTGGCTTAAACAACAAGGACTCTTAAAATTCACAAATGGCAGCACAAAATTACCCGAATATCATAAAGACACAGTCTGCTACTCGCTTCTTCCGGGAAGGATATTTATAAATTTAGAAGGCAGGGAAGAAAAAGGAACGGTAAAAAAAAGCGAATATCAAAATATAAGAAAAGATATTAAAAACCGCCTGCTTAATTTTACTGATCCTGCAACGAATGAAAATATAATAGATAGGGTTTTCTTCCGGGAAGAGATATATTCGGGGCCGTATTTAGATAACGCCGCTGATATCATTGCGCACCCTAAACGAGGATACGACCTAAAAGGCAGGACCGAAAAAACGGATATTTTTGAAAAATCGCACCTTAACGGTATGCATACATATGATGATGCTTTTATATATGCGAAGAACTGCGATATAAGCAAAATCAAAAGCATAATGGATGTCAAAAAGGCGATTTTAACTAATTAAAATGAAAAACTTGGGTGAAACACATAAACGCAGTATCTTAAAGGCAACCAGCTGGCGGGCTTTCGGAATGGTAGCAACGACCATTATTGTATTTATCTTTACCAGAAAAATAGCCCTTTCTATAGGCGTGGGGCTTGCAGAGGCAGCTGTCAAAATCATACTTTTTTATCTACATGAAAGAATCTGGGAAAAAGTATCATGGGGCCGCGTCAAGCATCCATTATCAGAAATACCGCTCAAAACTAAATTAACTCAGCAGGATTTAACTACTATACGCAATAAACTCAAGGAACTCGGTTATGCAGACTAACGAAAAAATTAATAAAAATAAACCGAAAGTTTTAGTTATCGGTTTGGATGGTGGCACATGGAAAGTCTTAAAACCGCTTATAGATGAAGGCATTATGCCAAACTTAAAAAAATTGGTGGATACTGGAGTAAGCGGTGATCTGCTTTCTACTTTGCCTGCGCATTCCGGTCCTGCGTGGACATCGTTTATGACAGGTAAAAATCCCGGTAAACACGGAATTTTTGGATTTATAAAGCTGGGGTTTAGCGGCAAGTTAAAGCTTACGGTAAACAGCTCGAGGGATATAAAATCCGATACGATATTTCATATATTAAGCGCGGTAAATAAAACCGTTGTTTCCATAAACATTCCGGTCACTTATCCGCCGTTTGCCATTAATGGCGCGATGGTCAGCGATTGCCAATTAACTCCCAACAAAGATTGTTCGTTTACCTATCCACCAGATTTATTTCAAAAGTTTGGCTTCGATAAAAAAGATTATATATTAAGCGTAAAAAGACTAGGTTGTTATGCACCGGGTATGGAAATAGAGTTTTTAAAAGATATGGAAAAATCTACCGAAAGCCGCGCAAAATTTTCCTTGAGCTTAATGGAAAAAATCACCTGGGATTTATTTACCGTTGTCTTTACCGAAACTGACTGGCTCCAACATAAGATGCTACACTACATCGATCGTAGTCATCCTCTCTATAACGATAGCTTAAAATCGGCCGTAAACGGCTATTTCTCAAAATTAGACGGGTTCGTTGGCGATTTTATTGAAAAAGCTGGCAAGGATACTCATCTTTTTATTATCTCGGATCATGGCTTTGGGCAATTCAGGTCTCATATATATATAAACACTCTCCTGAAAAAATTACACCTCCTAAAATTAAAAAAAACCGGAATCAAAAAGCTACTTATCGGCCTACAGGATAAATTAAGAGGCATGCTACAACAAAAATCGCCTTTATATCGAAATTTTAAAAATTATATTAAGAACATAAGCCGTCTTAATAAAAGAAATGAAAATCCGCAGTATTTAGGAAAAGATGAGCGAGTCCATTCGCAAATGAATTTTATCTCTTTGGTGGATTGGAAAAAAACTAAAGCTTACTTTGTTGGAGATACAGGATCTACCATATTTATAAACCAATCTAAAAATAACGCTGATGATGTTTATAATAAAGTTATAGACGCCCTAAAGGGAATATCTGATCCTAAAACACAAACCCTTCTCAATTTCAAGATATACAGAAAACAAGATATATACCACGGCCCTTATTTTGATATCGCTCCAGATTTAGTTTTAGATCCTAATTCAGGTTATAAATTTTCTACCGATCCTGATAGCGGAGTTTTAATAGATGAACCAAAACAAATATCAAACTTTCATTACCGCGAAGGAATTTTAATGATGCAAGGTCCTAACATAAAAAAGGGGATAGTGATAAATAACGCCTCAATCATGGATATTACCCCTACCATTCTATGCCTCTTAGGGATGACAATTCCCAATGATATGGATGGAAAAGTCCTTAAAAAAGGCATCGAGGAATCTTTTTTAAATAAAAACCCCATTATTTTTAAAGAATCTGCCGCAAAAAGCGAGGATAATCCCATAAATGAAATTTATTCCCAGGAAGAAATGGTTAAGATTAAGGAACATCTGGCAGATTTAGGCTATATTGATTAACTGGACTAATAAATGAAGATAGCACTTTTTAATAATTGTGCCGGCAAGGGCGGGGTAGCAAGGGAATTTTACGAATTCGCTCGGATGCTGTCGAAAAAAGGCCATCAACTTGACCTATTCGCATTCTCCGGATGGGATAACGGATACCTGCCCGTAGATAGATTCATCGCGAAAAAACATATTTTTGAAATTAGGAATTTTGAATTCTCTCAGATAAAATATCATGTCTTATCAAGCATTCATAATTTTTTAAAGAAAATAATATTTTTTTATAAGTTACGGGCGGTTTCAAAAAAGCTAGCGCAGAAGATAAACAGCGGAAATTATGATGTTGCCTTTATTGACCAATGCAGGTTTACACATGCGCCATATGTTTTAAGGTATATAAAAATTCCCAATGTTTATTTTTGCCATGCGCCCCTAAGAAACGCCAATGAACCATTAGAAGAGTTTCTAAAAAAGACGGGGGAAGGAAAAAAACGAAAGTTTAATCCATTCGTTTTTATATCGGACACGATCAATCTATTGGACAAAAAGTTAACAGGAAGGATGGACAGGATAAATGCCAAAAGCGCAATGAGAATATTAACTAATTCTTACTATACGCGCGAATATATCTATAAAGCCTATGGTATTGACTCAAAAGTTAACTATCTGGGAGTAGATAATGAAAAGTTTAGAGATTTAGGCATCCAAAAGGATAATTTTATTTTATCCGTAGGCGGCGTGCAATACATAAAACAATTTGATTTTATAATTGATTCGCTAGCGCTTATTACAAAGGAAAAAAGGCCAAAGCTAATTTTAACGGGTTTGCGCGCTAACAATACCAATAAAGAATATTTAAAAAAACTCGCGGATAAGAAAAAAGTCAACTTAGAAGTTAAAGAGTCCGTTGGCGATGAAGAATTGGTAAGCTTATATAACCAAGCATCGCTAGTTGTATTTGTTCCGCTGATGGAGCCATTTGGCTTTATACCCTTGGAAGCAATGGCCTGTGGTACCCCGGTTATTGGAGTCAGAGAAGCCGGAGTTCGCGAAAGCGTAAAAGATGGTCAGACAGGTATACTGGTTGATAGGGATAAAAAGGAACTCGCAAATGCAATTGAATTATTACTAACCGATAAAAAATTAGCTGAGACTTTACGCCAAGGAGGCTTGGATGAAATAAATAAAAACTGGACATGGGGAAAAGCCACGGAAAGATTGGAAAATAATCTTATTGAGACAATAGAAAAATTTAAGCCAAATGACTAAAAACAAACCGAGAGTAATGGTAATGGGATTAGACGGGGCAACATTTAAAAATTTAACCCCGTGGATGGAAGAAGGGCTTCTGCCTAACCTAAAGTTCCTTGTTGAGAACGGCGCATCAGGTGAGCTTGAATCGACGATCCCGCGCCTTTCGTCTCCTGCCTGGACCTCGTTTATGACAGGGGTCAACCCGGGAAAACATGGGATTTTCGCGTTCTTTAAGGCCTACCACGATAAAAGGTTCGGCAAAGAGCTTGTTACCTCAACAGATATTAAAGCAAAAACTGTTATGGAGATACTTTCTGAATACGGAAAAATATGCGTCTCGGTCAATCTTCCCATGACTTATCCGCCTTTTAAAATAAATGGCGTTATGGTCGGTTGCGGTCTTACCACTCCGAGTACGGACTTTGATTTTACCTATCCTAATGACCTGCTTGATAAAATCGGGATAAAAAAATCCGACTATATACTTAACATTGAAGCCCGGTATTACGCGGAAGATAAATATGAGGGCTTCTTTAGGGACCTCACAAAAGAAACAGAGCAAAAGAAGGAAGTGGGCCTTAAGCTGATGGAATATGTTGACTGGGATTTTCTCACTATTGTTTTTGGGGGCACAGACCGGCTTCATCATTTTTACTGGCACCATATTGATAAAACGCACTCAAGATACAACCCCCAGAAAGCAGAAAAGATACGCCCGTTTATAATTGATTATTATAAAAAACTTGATTCCATTGTAGGGGAATTCATCAACAAAATTGATGAGCAAACTTCGATATTCATAATGTCTGACCACGGGTTTGGAAACTTAGAAAAAAAAGTTGCCATAGACAACATCTTAAAACGTAATAAACTTTTGGTTCCTAATAACTCGTCTTTGAAAAGAAGCACCACTAAGACCTTACATCTAATAAGAGGATTTTTAAACCAAAATTTATTTTTATACAGAAAATTAAAGTCGTTAATAAAAATTGGGCGGGAGAAATTCCAAAAAAGACTTCTTAAAAAGATTATTTCAAAAAAAAGAGTGGAAAAACGCCTTAGCAACATAGCTGACGGATATTGGCAAAAGATAAACTGGAAGAAAACACTGGCAAGCAAGGGAATCTCGGATAATAGCGTATACCTTAATTTAGCAGGAAGAAATCCCGAAGGGATTATAAAAACCGAAGAAAAACGCTCTGAAGTATCCAATAAGATTATTGCTATAATTAAGAACCTCAAAGACCCCGAAACTAAACAGCCATTAAAAGTAAATACATACAAAAAAGAGGAGATTTACTCAGGCCCATATATTGACAGCGCCCCTGAGCTATTTTTTGAAATTGAAGACGGCAGTTATAAGTTTTTCAGCATTGAGGATGAAGAGGAATTTTTTGAGAAACCCTTAAAATTATCCGGCACCCACACTAAATACGGCATCGTTATCGGTTACGGCAATAACCTGAAAAAGGCACAAACCATACAAAACGCGCAAATAACCGATCTCGTACCCACTATCCTTTATCTCTTAGGTATACCTATCCCAAAAAATTTAGACGGAAAGGTCCTAAAGGATGGGATTGCGGATAATTATCTTAGAGAAAATACTATTCAATATGGAAAAACCGAAGAAAACGAAAGGTTTAACCGCGAAAGTGACCCTAATTTTAAAACCGATACAAAAAAAATTGAGGAGCGTCTTGCAAACTTAGGGTATATTTAAGAAAATGATTAGCGTAATTATTCCTACTTATAACCGCGCGCAGTATATCTGCGAAACAATAGACAGCGTATTAGCGCAAACCTACAAAGACTACGAAATAATCGTGGTTGACGACGGTTCGACCGATAATACCAAAGAGCTTTTGGCTAAATATAATGGAAAAATCCAGTATGTTTATAAAACAAACAGTGGTGTATCGGCGGCAAGAAATTTGGGCATAAATTTATCTAAAGGCGAATACCTGGCTTTTTTAGATTCGGATGATATGTGGCTTCCGGAAAAGTTAGAAAAACAGATGGGGGCGATAAATGAAGACAGTATCGGCTTAATCCATACTGCTAAATATATGATAGATGCAAAAGGTAAGCTTACCGGTGATGTCAGGCCGCGCTATCCGGCTAAAAACCTTGATGATTTATTAAATAACTATCATATCTGCATGTCTGTCTTGGTAAAAAAAGACCTGGTAAAAAAAGCGGGGATGTTTGATGAAACCATATCCGGCTCAGAGGATAAAGACTTATGGATTAGGATAGCCAAAATTGCCAAGATTAAATTTATTGATGATCCGTTGATAAAGTACAGGGTTCATTCAGATAATACTTGCAATGATTGCGAAAAAATATATACCGGCCATGTAAAAACCTTTGAGAAATTACGTAAAGACAAAGATATGAAAGTGCATAAGCGGCTTATAAAAAACCGATTAGCTTCTGAATATTATTTGTTAGCAAGAGCACAATATGAAAAAGGTAAATATAAGGATGCCTTGCATTCATTACTTCAGGCATTAAATGCCGACATATTCTTATTTAATAATTTTATTTATAAAGAAGATAAATTTATCATGAAAGTTAAAAAGCTGCTTAATCCTTTCGCGGCATTATGTGTATATAGCCTTAAAGCATTGTTGGAAGGCAAATAAATGAAAATTTCCAATATAATTAAAAATATCATCGCTTCCAAAATAAGCTTAAGAGAATTGGCGCATTACAGAAAGGACCTGACAACTATTGGCCCTGACAAGCTAAATCCTATCACTCAGAATAGTTTACCGAATTTAGAGATAAATTATTACCAAAAAATACCCATAAATCTAATAGAGAGATTAAATCCAGAAATTATGCCGATGATTACAGATACTTCAGAAACCTTAATTGCAATGAATAATTCTGAACCGATAGGCTGGGCAATCTTAAATCCAGACGGAATAGCCAAGGTGCTTCGGCCTTTTAAATATGAATATAAACTAAGAGAAAGCTCATCGTATATTCACGGAGTGTATATAAAACCGGAATTTAGGGGAAACGGCATCGCTAACATGCTTTATCAAGAAGCATTTAAAATACTTAAAGGTAGATTTAACAACGCCCATATCTTAGTTGACACACAAGAATTAATTCCCAATAAAATGGCGCAAGAATTAGGGTTTGAACCAATAAAAAAATTGGCTTTAATAAAATTTTTTGGTTTAAAATTCTCCTGTAACCTAAACAATAAAATCGGGAACGCTATTTATCTCATTGCTAGAGCGTTAATTAGACTTTTTATGGTAGCGGTAAAAACGCCTTTTTACCTCCTTAATCTTCTTAGAGATAAAATTGAAGATCTTGCCTATAGGTTTTTTTTACGGCTATACCTTATTCAGAATTCTTCAAGCAAAGACACCCTAAAAGCCGCTTTTATCTGCAAAAATAAGCCGAATAGAATACTGCTCAATTTACTTTTCCCTGACGGCTACGTGACAAAGCGCGTTAAAACATTCCTCAGGCAGAAATTAAACCTTGAGTTTAAAAAAATCTCGAAAAATACGGATTTAACAGTAGCCGAAGAAAAATTTGATTATCTTAATAAAAACCTGGGTGTTTGGCAAAATATAAAATTTATGCCGGTATTTATTAGACAAAGGGCTAATACGCCCGCTTCACTTAAAGACTTCAGAAAAAAACGCGACCGCAGCGCTTATGAAGACATTAGAACAGCCAAAATTCGCAACTATACCTATGAATTTATAAAAAATGATGAAAAACTATTGGTTTTCTTTTATGAAAATATGTACCTGCCGTATATACGCAAACGCTATAATGGCGAAGAAATTATCAGCCCGTTTAATTTAGTCAAAAGAAGCTTTAAAAAGGGCGGCCTCTTGCTCGCCAAAGATGGAAATAGGTATCTATCGGGGTCGGTAATAGAGTTAAGCAACAGCGCCTTCCGTCCCAAGTTTATTGGCTTATTAAACGGCGATATCAACTTGTTAAAAAAAGACGCCTTTAGCGCGCTATACTATTTTTATTTTAAATTTGCCAGCGAAAAAGGATTTAAAACTATAGATTTAGGCCTAAGCCGGGCATTATTGAATGACGGTGTGCTTAGATATAAGGCGAAATGGAAAACAAAAGTAGAACTTGATAAAAAAGTCAGCAATGTCTTCGCTTTTCGAATCTCTCAATTAACAGAACCCATCAAACGTTTTCTTATGAATAATCCGTTTATTTCAATTGAAAATAACAGCTTAATCGGTAATATTTACCTTGACTCACAGAATGTGCTTAACGAAGAAGAAATCATCAAGAAATATCAACTAAACGGCATATCCGGGCTTAAGATTATCCACTTAAACGGTAATAAGAATATGGATCTTGAAAATGATAGAAAATAATAATGATTTGATAAATAAATTCACGGCTTTAGCAGTAGATAATATGCTGTATAAATCCAAGAATAAGCTATTATTCCGGGCTAAGCAGGTATTTGGAGATATTGACCTAAAAGATAAATCAATGCTGGAACTCGGCTGTGGAGATGGAGTTTATAGCATCTGGGCAAAAATAAATGGGGCAAAAAGAGTAATAGGCCTTGAGCCGGAAGTAGATGGCAGTACCTCTGGTAGTGCTAAAATATTTACCGAATTAATCAATAATCTTAACTTAGATAATATCGACTGCCTGCCTCAAACCATAGAAAATTTTAACCCTAACGGAATAAAATTCGATATTGTCCTATCGAATATGTCCATAAATCATTTTGATGAAAATGCCTGTATAAAATTAAACTCTAATTTAGACGCACAACGTAAGTATTTAGGAATTTTTAATAAAGTAAAATCCACAATGAAACCAAGAGGGAAATTTATCATCCTCGATAACTCTAATAAGAATTTCTTCGGCATTTTCAAGAAACGCTCGCCATTTTGCCCAAATATCAATTGGCGTAAACACCAGCCGCCCAAAGTTTGGATTAAGCTATTAAAACAGGCAGGGTTTGGTGAAGCGAAAATTTCATGGCCTTCGAGGTATTGCTGCCTATTGTCCTTATATTGCCATAACATAATCTCTTACTTTATAGATAGTTTTTTCAGGATAGAGGTAACTTTATTAGAGGTAGAAAATGGGTAGATTTGATAAATATATATTCAAAGAGACAAATTACAATATCAATAGATTTATCCGTATTGGTTCAGGGTTTATAGCATATAAGCTAAAAAATTCTAAAATTATGCCCGAGCAAATTGTGTTAGCCGGATTATTAATCGGAATGATCTCGGCATTTTCATATTCTTTCGGAGCATACCCGACAGCGGTGTTTGGCTCAATATTATATATGCTGGCGTGGTTTTTAGATTTTGTCGATGGAGACTTGGCAAGAATAACCAACAGGGTTTCCGAGCGCGGGGAATGGCTGGACAGCGTATCAGGAAGAATTTTAGAAATGGTGATTTATTTCGGGGTCTGCTGGGGATTAGCTCGCAATTATAACCCAGAGACAGTATGGACATTGGGTTTTTTTGTAATTATGTTGCAGCACATTATTGTTTCGCTTATGACAAAAGAAGCGATATTGGCGATAAAATCTAAAAAGAATTATACTGATACTAAAATAAATATGGGAACTGCGCAGAATAAAATCGGCATATTAAAGACAATTTTACGCGAATTTACTATAGGCACCGATATAAATGGATTCATCATTATTCTTGGCGGGCTGACAAATAAACTGATGTTGGCACTTATGCTATGCCTAATCTACAATGTCGCCTATCTCTTATTAAGATTAATCGGCGCTGGCAAGCGTTACTTTTTAAAAACGTCTTCCTTATAAAAACGATGTTTAATTATATTGTCAAATATATTACTTTTCCGCTTTACTACAGCCAGAGAAAGATCCCTTTATTAAGAGCACTGCGAGAACTTGAGAAAAGCCAGTGGCAAAGCCAGGAAGAATTAAAAAATCTGCAATGGAATAAATTTAAAAAACTTATCACTTACGCTTATGAAAATACCGAATATTACCATAATCTATTAGATAATGATTCTATTAACATAGAAAGTATCAAGGATTGGCCTGATTTAGAACGCATACCTATTTTGCCAAAAGAAATAGCAAGAGCCAATTTAAATAAGTTAATCTCTAAAAAAGCTAGCAAAAAAAATTATTATAGAAGCAGTGGCTCAAGCGGCATGCCGATAACAGTTTATAAAGATGAAAACGCTCTAGCGTGGCAGATGGCGGCAAAATGGCGGGGGAGACGCTGGAATGGAATCGATATCGGAGATAGAATCCTGCAATTATGCGGAGAAGATAAAGATAGAACTTATCTTGATGCGATAGAGGATAGATTAGTAGATAATAAAACTTTTTTTGTTGCTCAAGAGATAACTAAAGAAACAATAAAGAAATATTTAGGCCTCTACCATCGCATTAAACCTGATTTAATCTATGGCTATGCCCACTCAATATATGAATTTGCTTATTTAATAAAGCAGGGCAAACTCATGGTTAAACATCAGCCAAAAGTAATCATCTGTACCTCGGAGGTCCTATGGGAACACCAAAAAAATCTCATCGAACAAGTATTTGGAGTAAAAGTAAAAAATGAATACGGCTGCAAAGAATTTCACCTCATCGCTTTTGAATGTACCTACGGTAATATGCATATCGCGCAAGAAAACTTAATAGTAGAATTTTTAAATAACGGTTTGCCTGCAGGCGAAGGAGAAATAGCCGATATCGTAATTACCGACTTAACTAACTATGAGATGCCGCTAATACGCTATAAGTTAGGAGACAGGGGAAGCTTTAAAAATACTACCTGCCCCTGCGGAAGAAACTTGGCAATTATGGATATAAAAATAGGCAGAGACGCTGATATGGTTAAAATTGAAAATAATATAAATTTTCACCCTGATATTTTTTCCATACCGCATAAAATGCCATATTATGATGAAGTAAAGGCATTCAAGGTAATACAAAATACATTAACCGATTTTAAGATTTTAATAGATGCAAGCGATAATGCCAAGCCGCATTTAAAAAATCATTTTGATAACGTGCTTAGTGAATATATCGGCAATGATACAAACGTTGAATACAGTTTTATTTCTCCTATACCTAAAGACCCAAGCGGAAAATTAGGATATTTTCGCAGCAATGTTAAATAACCGGTTCTAATAATGGGAATTCTAAAAAAGCAGGCATTTTCAGGAATTAAATGGATTTTTGCGTTAAATATTGCCCAAAAGGCGGTCTCTTTTGGCACTACAATTATTTTAGCCAGAATCCTGCAGCCGGCGGATTTTGGATTATTTGCCTTAGCGTTTGTCTTGATAGACGCATTAGGCCTTTTTAAAAGCTTAGGCGTTGATTACGCGCTAATCCGCAGAAAAGAAGATGCCGGCTTTGATAGGGCCGCTAATACCGCTTTCATCCTTATCCCTATTTTCGGCACATTTCTTTTTCTCATTTTATATATTATTGCTCCGTGGGGAGCGAAGTTCCTCGGCAATAATTCTCTTACAGCCGTAGTAAGAATCTTAGGCCTGATTTTTATTATCGGATGCTTCGGTAGGGTTCCTGACGCTATTCTCAACAGGAATATGCGGTTTAGAGAAAAGTCTATTGCTGAAATTATCGGCGGATTAACCTATTCTCTCTGCGCAGTTATTTTGGCATTTTTCGGCTTTGGCATATGGAGTTTAGTTGTCGGCTATGTGCTTCAGGTGTTTATCCAAATCGGCAGTTACTGGTATTTTGCAAAGTGGCGGCCTAAATTTGAATTTGATAAAAAAATAGCCATGGAAATGCTCCATTACGGAAAATATATTATTGCCGGCTCACTAATCGGATTTATCCGCAGCAACTTAGATAACCTTATAGTAGGTAAATTACTCGGGGTTGCTCAACTTGGTTTCTACGCGATGGCTTTTAGTTTAGCAAATTTTAGCAGTGATTATTTAATCAGTAAATTCTCGCGAGTATTGTTTCCGGCATTTTCCAAGATGCAGCATGACAAAGAATACTTCGGAGAAGTTTTCCTGCGAGTTTCAAAATATATCGCGATTATCGCTGTCCCTTTCGGGGTAGGCCTATTTTTACTGGGGCCTGTATTTTTAAAAGTTATGTATGGCGATAAGTGGCTTGCGGCGATAGACATCTTAAAAATTCTTGCCATAGCGGCAATCTTTAAAGCGCTGAACTCAGCCGTAGGCCCGGCAATTTTAGCCGGCGGAAAATCAAAATTAGATTTCTATTTAAATGCCCTGCAAGCGGCATTATTTCTTATCCTGCTTATTCCCGGCGTGCGTTATTTTAGAATCTTAGGCGCGGGCTATGCCGTGATGCTTTCCGCCATAATTACCTATATAGTGAGCCTATGGCGCATCAGAAGAGTATTGGATTATACATTCCCAAAGTTATTAGATTCTTTTAAACCGGCGGTTTTAAGCGCATTGCTTATGTCTTTAATAATTATAACGCTTGGGGCGGCATTAACACATAACGGCGCATTTAATATATTCTCATTAATTATGACTATATTTATCTCGGGTTCCGCTTACGTGCTATCTTTGATTATGTTAGATAAACTAATTCTTAAAGAATTTAAAGAAGCTGTATTGCAGCGATAATATGTATATTTTACATCTGCTAAAATTATTTTTGAGTACCATCCTTTATTATAGCGGAGCGTCAAGGGCCGCATTAAAGATAATGCTTAAAATTAAGCCGGCGCATTTTATATTTATGTATCATAGGGTAAATGACGGCAATCACAATATATTTTCCGGGTTAGATATCGGGATTCTTGAGAAACAAATTAAGGCGCTTAAACGGTATTTTAAATTTGTTACATTATCTGAATTCGTTGGCTTAATTAATAACTCGGATAAACCGCTGACAGTTATAACCTTTGACGACGGATATAAAAATACCTTTACCAACGCCTTTCCCATACTTAAAAAGAATAACCTTCCGGCAACTGTTTTTTTAACTACCGGGGTAATTGACAACGATGATATTATCTGGACGGATAAATTAAGTATGCTTAAAAGAACAGACGCGGCATCTTTAGAAAAATTAAAAACAGAGCTTAAAAATGTGCCTAATTCAGACAAGGAAAATAGGATTAAGCAATGGGAATCCTGTCCTGGTATAGATTACAAATCAATACCTGAAGCAGAAAAAATGCTTTCTTGGGATGAAGTAAAGATTATGGCCAAAGAGCCGAATATAGAATTTGGCGCGCATACGGTAAATCATCTTATCCTGACAAAAGTAAATAAGGAAGAGGCGGAAAAGGAGATAATTGATTCAAAACAGAAAATAGAAACAGAGTTAAGCAGGAAAATTACTGCTTTTTGTTACCCCAATGGACAAGCAGGCGATTTTAATGAAGCAGTCATAGAAATTTTAAGAGAAAATGGCTTTACCTGCGCGGTTACGACAATAGAAGGAAAGATAAAAAAAGACGATAATAACTTCGCCTTAAAAAGAATATCATTGGGAGAAAGACCACCGCATTTAGTCGTCCTTAAAATTATAAAGGAAGTATTAAAAAATGTTTAAACTTGAAATAATAGATTGTTTAGAAAAATTCAGCCACTTAAGGGAAGAATGGGATAATCTCTTAGATAACAGCAGCGCCGATAACATATTCCTGACTTGGGAATGGCAGTTTAACTGGTGGAAGGCGTTTTCCGGAGGAAAAAAATTACATATCATTTTGGCACGTAATGAAACCGGGGAACTTATGGGCATTGCCCCTTTGTATATTGCCCGAAAAAAAATTATTAATCTAATTCCTTATAATGAATTGAAATTTATCGGAACCGGGAATGAAACAACTTCTGAATATTTGGATTTTATTTGTTATAAGGGGAATGAAGAAGACGTGCTAATCGCTTTATTAAAGCTATCTTCGAATGGGTTGGCAACGGCACATATACTTTTCCTTTCCGATATGTTGGAAGATTCCCAATCTAAAAATCATATCTTGGGTTATATAAATAAAAACGGGTTTAGCTACTTGATAAAAGAAGAACGGCCCTTTTGTCCAACCATAAAGCCGTCGTCAAATTGGGAAGCGTATGTGCAAGGCCTACCCAAATTCATGCGCCGTAACCTGCGCTCATCAGTGCGTAAATTAGAACAAAGCTTTAAAGTGGAAGTTGCCAAATTCGATGATATCCGCAATGCTAACGGAGCCTTTGAACATTTCCAGCGCCTCTATGCTGACAGAAGGAATCAAAAAAATGAAAAGAATAAATATATATCAGAAAGCTATAAAAATTTTCAGGAAAATACAATGAAGTCGCTTTCGGAGAAAAAGTGGCTCTACCTATGTTTTCTTTCTCTTAATAACGTAATGGTAGCCGCGCAATACTGCTTTAGGTATAAAGATAAGCTCTATTTTTATCAAAATGGCGCTGATAATAACTACGCAAAACTTAATGTAAGCCAGAACTTAATTGGTTATATCGTAAAGGAAGCGCATGAAAACGGGATAACCGAATGCGACCTGCTCAGAGGAGAAGAATGGTATAAAATGCGCTGGGCAAATGGCCTGCGCAAGAAAATAAGAGTTATAATATCGTCGGGCAGTTACCGAGGCAATCTATATATTTCTCTTCTTAAATTAAAATACGGGCTTATCCTATTACTAAAACATATTATTCCCGCAGGGCTGCGTAATTATATTGAGAAAAAGCTATATAGTTAATACATTATGAAAACCGCAACTAATAATATAATATTAAAGAATAACATAACTCCCTTTTTTGTCGCTATATTAGCCGTTGCGCTCATATTTTTTACTCTCTTGGCAACTGAAAAGATAACCGTCTCGCCTTTTACCTTAGTGGCAATAGCGATACTTAGCTCAATAACCATTATTATCCTGGCGTTCTTAAACCCTACTCAACTACTTTTACTTTTTATAGCATACCTGCCTTTTAGCTATGTTTTCCCCGGGGGTTTCGGCATACAAACCTGGGCAATCAATGCGACCAATGTATTTATCCTGGCTATGCTTATGGGGGCCTTCTCCCAAAAAGCAAAATACAATATAAAGTTATTTCCGAGATCCAGCCTTTCTCTCTGGCTTTTTATATTTATTATCTTAATTGCGGCGTCTTTTATTAAAGGAACGTTGTATTTCGGGGCTTTTTATTTTGAAAGATTCATCAGCTCGTTTAAAGAATGGCTTACGCCGATACTTACTTTCTTTATTGTTCTGCCGCTAATCAAAAATAAGAACGACATTAAAGACATCGCGATAGTAACGATGTGCGTAATCACCATAGTCGGACTGATTACAATCAGGGAGTCCATAAATTTAGGGTTTTCTTCGGATATAGACAAGATGCGCGCGGGAAGCATTTTTGAACAGCCGAATATTGCCGGGTCATTTTTTGTGTATTATTCATTTTTATTTATGGGGTTTATCTTATTTAATCTTAAGCGGCTGCGATACTGGCTTCTTTCCGCGCCTCTCTTACTGGCTGTTCGCGCCTTGACCGATACATATTCCCGCGGGGCAATGTTGGCATTTATAGCCGGCTCGCTATTTGTTGCTTTCATAAAAAATAAACTGATTTTTGTTCTGCTAATTTTTGCCTTTTTAGCCGCTTTATTTATCCCCGGGATAATGCCGGAAACAGTAAAGCAAAGGTTCCAAGAAACATTCATAGAGCCAACAGAGCTTTATCAGCCCGCGCTAGAAACTACACTGGAAACCAGCGCAAGTTCCAGAATAAAAATCTGGAAAGGCGCCTGGGAAATGATTAAGGCCTACCCGCTTTTTGGCGTAGGTTACGGCGTATTCCCTCATATGATATCATCCTACGCGGAAGTCGGGAGGATGGACGCGCATAACGCTTATATCATCATTGCCGCGGAAATGGGGCTGATTACGCTTGCGGTATTTTTAGTTATCCTGCTTATAATTTTTAGAAATACCCTCTGGGTATATAAGCGGGTAAATGATAAAACAGTAAAAGCTGTCGCCTTGGGCTTTTTAGGGGGATTTATCGGGTTTCTGGTATGTAATTTATTCGGTTCCCGATTTGAAACGCAGTCCTTAAGCGGCATATTCTGGATTTTGACCGCCGCTATGGTTAAGGCGCGGTATTTAAAAATAAAAGGCCAGTTAGATTAATTATGAGTAAAATAAAAATTCTCTATATTATAGACAAGATGGACAGGGCAGGGACACAAAAACACTTGCTAGAAGTTTTACGCCTGATTAACAGGGATGTTTTTGAGCCGCATTTATGCTGTCTGGTGCGTATAGGAGAATTAGAAGAAGAGCTTAACAAGATAGGCATAATACCGAAAGTTTTTGGGATTAAGAGAATTTACGGCTATAGCGGAATAAGGGATACCCTTGCTTTAGCTCAATACATCAAAAAAGAAAAATTTGATATTGTGCATACATATTTATTTAGCGCAAACATCGCTGGTAATCTCGCGGCAAAACTTGCCGGCGCTCCGGTTATTATATCCGGCAGGCGCGACACAGGGATACACCGCGAAGGAAAATGGCGGCACCGCCAAGCCTATAAATTCGCTCATCGGCTTGCCGACAAGGTCTTTACGGTAAGTAATTCCGTACGCGACACCGTGCGCAAACTTGAAGGCGTAAGCTTAGATAAAATAGTTACAATTTACAACGGTATTGATGTGTCTTGTTATGATATCGCCGTAGATATTGCCCGGAAAAAGAAAGAATTAGGAATAAATCCAGAAGATAGAATTGTCGGTATAATTGCAAATTTAAGCTGGGTTAAGGGGCATAAGTATTTCTTGGAGGCGGCGAAACTAATATTGGAGGAAATACCGAACGTTAGGTTCTTAATTATCGGCGACGGCCCGTTAAAAAACAATCTAAAAACCTTGACCAATAACCTAAGCTTAGGAGAAAATATTCTATTTTTAGGCAAAAGGCCGGATGTCCCGGAACTTTTAAAAATAATGGATATATCGGTCAATGCCTCTTATTCCGAAGGAATGTCTAACACTATACTGGAATCAATGGCAGCTGGCATACCAGTTATTGCCACCGATGTAGACGGGAATAAAGAAATAATTATAAATAATACGACTGGTTTGTTGACGCCTGCGGGCGATATTCAGTCTATGAAGGAAAAAATAATATTCTTACTGAGACAACCAGAGATAGCAGATAAAATCAAGCAGAATGCACAAAAAACAATTAAGGAAAAATTTAATTTATCCAGGATGATTTACCAGATGGAAAGCGAATACATCAATTTATTAAAAGAAAAATACGATGGACGTTACTCTGATTAAAAAACTGGCAAATAAATTGGGTATAAGCACGGATGCTTTACTTATACCATACTACCTTATTCCGTATAATTTTTTAAACGGCTACGCATTTACGCCGCTTAGGGTAGTATTTGAAATTACATACAGGTGTAATTTATACTGCCAAATGTGCCCTTTAGCAAACTGGAAAAAAGAGAAAACAGAAACAAAGGCTCCGGACGCAGATATAAATAAGGAGCTGGATACAGCCGAAATAAAAACTTTTATTGATGAACTGAAGTCGCTAAAAACAAGAGCGATAATGATTACCGGCGGAGAGCCTTTTTTAAGGCAGGACATGCTCGAGATTTTAGACTACATCAAAAACAAGGGCATCTATTGCAGCATCATAAGTAACGGCACCTTAATTAACAACGATACCGCCAAAGACCTTGTTAATATTGGCAACGAAATAATTAGCTTCTCATTGGATGGGACAAAAGACACCCACAACCGAATACGCGGAAGAGGAGATTCATTTTCAAAAATTTACAATACAGTTGAAACCATACAGAGATTTAAAAACGGCAGAGCTAATCCTAAAGTAAACTTTAATTTTACGATTTCCGCACTCAACCAAGACAATTTAGATGAAATTGTGGATGTAGCGCACGATTTAAAAATAAATATGATAAACTTCCTCTATTTATTCTATACCTCAGAAAGCAACCTCAGCCAAACATCAGAAATACTCAAAATGGGAACTCTTAAACCTGAAAATCAAAATATTAATGATGAGATCAAACAGATAGATATTAATATACTTAAAGAATCTATTAGAAAAACAGAAGAGAAGGCCAAAAAATACAACGTCTCCTTAAACTTTAGGCCGCCGTTAAAAGGAGATGAAATAGAAAAGAGGTTTTTTGACCCGAATTTTGCTTATTGCCAGAGGTGTTTCTATCCCTGGTTTGAAACACGGCTTGACCCCTTCGGAAACATCTATCCCTGCTCAATTGATATTCCGATGGGTAACATAAGGGTAAATTCGCTTAAATCAATCTGGAATGGCAAAAAATACTCCAATTTCAGAATGCGTTTAAAAAGATATAAATTACTGCCTGCCTGTGCCAAGTGCTGTAAGTTAAATAACAAATTATGGTCGCATCTACCATGCATCTAAGGGGAAAATTTATAAATGAATATACTGTATTTAATAACTGCCGACCTTAATATTGGCGGCGCACAAAAAGATATAGTGGCGTTTGCCTCTGAATTTACCAAAAAAGGCCATAAGATAGTCGTGGCCTGCCGTGGCGGCGGCATATTAGAAAAAGATATAGTTAATTTAGGCGCTAAATATCATAACGTTGATTGTCATTTTCGCTCGTTTCTTTCGCTATTAAATACTGTAAAAAATATATCCAAAATTATTCATGATGAGAAAATTGATATTATCGCGCCTCAATCTATACGCACATCTATTGCGGCATTTTTAGCCAACAGAAAAAATAAGAAACCAATTATTACTACCATACATAATGTCGGATTATCGCTCTATGCATTTGTATCTGGAGTAATATTAACCATCACAAGTGACTTAATAATTTTTGAATCCGAATATGAACAAAGAAGGCTTATTTGTTCAGGATTAAATAGGCACAAAACCGTTGTCGTCCATAGCGGGATCGACTTAGAAAGGTTTAAGCCGCAGCCTAAAGATAACGTTTTGCTCGAAAAAATAGGCCTTCATCCTGACAATTTTATAATTGGAACACTGGCTAGGCTTTCTGCTGAAAAAGGGCAAAAATATTTAATTGAAGCGATGAAACAAGTAAAGCTATTGGCACCTCAGGCCAAATTAATGATAGTGGGGGATGGCCCGCTCAAAGAAACGTTAATGAACCAGTCAGAACGATTAGGATTAAATAATGATATTAAATTTTTAGGCGAACAGCGGGATGTTGAAAGATATTTAGGATTAGTTGATCTTTTCGTATTGCCCTCGATAAGAGAATCATTCTCCCAATCTCTACGCGAGGCAATGGCTATGGGTAAACCTGTAATTGCAACAAATGTGGGAGGAGCGGCTGAAATCATTACCGATGAAGCAAACGGCGTTTTAGTGCCGCGAAAAGACATAAAGAAATTAGCCGATGCCATCATTAGCTTGATACGCGATAAAAATAAACTCCAGGGGATGGCTCAATTAAATAGGCTGCGCATAAAGAATCTATTTGATAAAAATAGATGGCTTGAAACAAATGAAAAAATTATGCTGAACACTATTAATCAACGCAGATATGTTAAGATGCCTAACATGGCTATACGCAACCTACTGAGCCTGCCTTGCTATATATTAAGCAAGCTAACAGAGAATAACGGCATAAGGATACTAATGTATCACCGCGTAAATGCCGATTATCCCAGCAACCGCCTGTGCGTAAAAACTAATGAATTTAGAAAACAGATGGAATTCTTGCACAAAAACGGTTATGAAGTTATGGCCTTGGCTGATGCCTATAATCAACTGCCTTCTGCTGGTCACCAATGCCCAAAACCCGATAAGCCAAAAATAGTGATAACTTTTGATGACGGGTTTGAAGATAATTATACAAATGCTTATCCGATTTTAAAAGAGTATGGTTTTTCGGCAACGATATTTTTGACTGTTAATTCAATAGATAAAAGGGGCTTTCTGAGCTGGGAACAAATAAAAGAAATGTCTCAAAGCAGCATTACCTTTGGCGCGCATACGGTTAGCCATCCGGAATTAACAAAAATCCCTTTGGATAGCGCTAAAGGCGAGATTATCGGCTCTAAGGAAAACATAGAAGCCAAAAGCCTAAAATGTAATTTTTTCTGCTATCCTAAAGGCGACTTTAACCAAACAATCAAGGACATAGTCCGAGAGGCGGGTTTTAAAGCCGCCTGCAGCATAAAACCGGGAACAAATTTTCCCGGAAGACAAGATTTGATGGAACTAAAACGCACGGAAATAAGCGGCTTTGACAGTATATTTGATTTTAGGAAGAAACTTGCCGGCGCATATGACCTTTTACATAAATTAGCACAACTAAGAACCATGGTTCGGCTTCGCTCACCACAAGCGAACCAAGCACTAAGCACTAAGAACCGAATAAATATCCTCTATGTCATCTGGTCGCTCGGCTTAGGCGGGGCAGAACAAGTAGTGATTAATTTAGCTAAAAATTTAGATAAGCAAAAATTCAACCCCATAGTCTGCTGCCTGAATGATAAAGGTGTGTTTGCCGAAGAATTAGAAAAAGAAGGAATAGAAGTTATCCCGCTAGCTAAAAAACATAAGTTCGATATCTCGGTTATCAAAAGCTTAATCAATATAATCAAGCAATACAAAATAGACATAGTCCATACTCACCTCTGGGGAGCTAACTTCTGGGGCAGAATTGCCGCAAAACTATCCGGGGTCAAAGTTATTATTGCGACTGAACACAATATTGACGTCTGGAAGACAAGCTTACATCTATTTCTTGATAAACTGCTATCTTTTATCACAGACAAGATAATCGTAGTATCAAATAAAGTAGGAGAATTTTACGCCCAAAAAGCACATATCGCTAAAAACAAAATTAGGGTTATCTATAACGGCATAGACATAGGCAGATTTAATAGGGATATTAATAGCGGGCAAAAACGAGAAAGCCTCGGGATAAGCAATGATGAGAAGGTTATTGCGATTATAGGCCGCCTGGTCCCGCAAAAGGGGCACAGATATTTTCTTCGCGCGCTAAAAAAACTTACTGCTTGCGGACTTAACGTAAAAGGTTTAATAATCGGCAGCGGAGAATTGGAAGCGGAGTTAAAAGAATACAGCGCCAGCCTCGGGCTAAATGGAAAAGTATTATTTATGGGATTAAGAAAAGACGTAGATACGATATTGCCAATAGTTGATATTCTGGCATTGCCCTCGCTAAGAGAAGGGATGCCGATAGCCGCACTTGAGGCCATGGCTTGCGGCATACCTGTAGTCGCCACGGATGTCGGAGGGAACAGAGAAGTGATAACAGATGGCGTCACCGGATATATTGTCCCTCCTGAGGATGACGCTCTATTAGCAGAAAAAATCAAAATACTTATTGAAGATAGAGCATTAGCTAATTCTTTTGCCGATGCAGGCAGAAAGCGGATAAGAGAATCTTTCAGCAACAGCCAGATGCTCAAAGCATCTGAAGGCCTTTATACGGAATTATTCAATAAATGAAAAAAAATATCTTAATATTTTTGGCGGGAATGATCTTTATGGCAGCGGTAGGTTTTGCCTGCATTAAAACACCCTTTATGCAAAAGGTAAAAAATGCTTTAATAAAAGCAAGGGAGAGAACAGAGGAAAGAAAGTTCGATAACCGGATAAAGGCCAAAGGGAAACTTATTATTTCTGATTTTGAGGATAAAGGCGACTTTGACAAATGGCAAACAATAAACGCAACGTTAATACAATCAGACCGGCATCCATCAAGCGATAGCTTCTCTGCAAAAATTGATTTCCTTCCGGGAAAAACATCCGCAATAAAAGTAGAAAAATATTTTCAAAATAACCGCCTCGCTTCAAACTGGACGCCCTACAACAGCCTGAGTTTGGATATTTTTAACCCGCAAGAGCGTAAAACAAAAATAATCCTGCAAATCAAAGACAAAAACGGGAAACGCTTTAAGAAAAATATTTCCCTAAATGCGCTGTCGAGCTCAAAAATCGAGATTGAAACCTCTGAATTAAGGCGCAGTTTAGACATATCAAACATCGGCCAATTAAATATATTTCTCTGGGAACCTGCAAAAAATAATATATTTTATCTTGATAATGTGCGCTTGGAGCCTCTTGCCAAAAAAGAATTAGAATCAATTATCAATCTTGCTATGGATGCTCACCCATATGTAACTGGTGACTACTTTGATTTTGCGCATCTCAAAAATAAATGGTTAAAGGTTGACTCGGATACTGGAAAAAATTACATAGAAATACCGATAGATATAACTATTGAGGCCTCCGCAAGTTTTAAAGGTTTGGTTGTATCAGGAGGCATTCCTTTTCCGAAGTCAGAACTAAAATCCATAGAGAATTTAAGGCTTATCGATAATACAGGGCGCCAGATACCCCATCAAGCTCAAGTCTTAAGCCGGTGGGACGACTCTAGCATTAAATGGCTGCTATTAAGCTTTAAGGCTGACATCGCTGCAAAAGGTATACAGAATTATTTCTTGGCTTATGCTGATTTCTTTAAAAATAATTCTCCAAACGAAAATCTGGATAATTTAAAAATTGACGATAGCGATGATGAAATTTGCGTAATAACAGGGCCGCTTAAATTCATCATTAATAAAAAAGCTTTCCGCCTTTTTGACGCAGTATGGCTGGATACGGATAATAATGGCGAGTTTGACAACGATGAGCTTATCAGCAAAAATCAGGACCTTGCGCTTAAATTTAGGGGAGATATTTACCGCAGTTCAAATAATAAAGACTGCCGGGTTAGCGTGGAAAAAAAAGGGCCATTATCCAGCATTATAAGAGCCGAAGGATGGTTTGAGAATGACAAAAAACAAAAATTCTGTAAATATGTAGTAAGGATAGAGGCATATGCTAACCAAAGCATTGTAAAAGTTGAACACACGTTTATTTATACGGGCTATCCCGAAAATAAATTCCACTATGCTTATAAAGGAATATCCCTGCCGAAGAATGAAACTATTGAAAGTATTTTCGTCGAAATACCGTATGAAGCTGAAAACAACAAAATGTTTACTTTCGGCACAGATAACCACAAAATTTTTAGCGGCAAGGCCGAAAGCCAAATAAAACTTTTACAGGATAACTACAACCATTATCGGATAGATGCTGAAAACAAGATTATCGGCCAAGGGGAAAAACTGTCCGGCTGGCTGGATTTATCTAATGACAAAAATGGCATAGCGGTAATTGTGAAAAATTTATGGCAACAATACCCAAAAAAAATTCAGGTTGACGAAAAAGGATTGTTAGCCGTCTATCTCTGGCCGCAAGAGGCGGGCGAGCTTAACCTACGCACAACAGAAAAAGCAGAAGGGCCGGAAGCTGCGGCGCGAGGCAGCGCTTTCGGCTTAGCTAAAACACACGAGCTACTACTTTATTTTCATAATGGCGCTTATAAAACAGCTCAAGTTGAAGATCTTGCTGAACTTTTTGGGAAGCCGCCGTTGCTTACGGCATCCAGCGGCTGGATTTCAGACACAAGGGTCATCGGCGCATTACAACCTTACGATCCGCAGCGCTTTGCCGCTGTAGAAAACATGCTTGAGAAAATATTCGACTGGGCACAACGCCAAATAGACGCATTCCGCTGGTATGGAATGATAGATTTCGGAGACACATTAAGCTGGTATAGAAAAGAGGCATACGATAAATCATATGGCGATTGGGGATGGCATCCAGAAGGAAGGCACGGATGGTTTAACTGTGAGGCAGCCGGTACGCACACAGGCGCATTAATCCAATATTTACGCACAGGAAAATCCAAATACTTTAGTTTTGGCGAAAATTTAGCCCGGCATATTATGGATATAGATACCTGCCATTATAATACCGTTGCGGAAGATAAAAGGCTAAAAGGTAAAATCTCGGACGAATTCAGCCAAGTCGGCTCGATGCATAGGCATAACGGCGACCACTGGGGCGGCAGAAACGAAGAAGCAGCGCATACCAACGCATTGGGCATTTTGCTTTATTATTACATGACAGGCGATATGCGCGCCTTTGATGTGGTAAATGAGATCGGCAGCTTTTTCTTAAAAGACCCTATTACATACACAGGCCATCCGGATATTGCTCCCCAACGCTCCATTGCCAATGTCTTATGGGGAGACGTGCTTTTATATGAACTAACAGGCAAGGAAAAATATAAACAAAAAGCTGATAAATGGGCGGATTTTTTCTATCAAGGGCAGAGCTCTAGCGGCGCCTGGACCGAAAACTATAACCCAGTCCTAAAGAAATGGGAAGGCAGGCCTCATGCCGCATATATGTTAGGATATACGCTTCCGGCATTGATAGAATACCATAAACTTACAAAAAATAAGGCAATCGCTGATTGCATCGTAAAAGGAACTGACTATCTAATTCAAAATGAAAAATATGCCGCTTTCTTTGATGCGCTTGCCTATTCTTATTATTTAACAGGGGATAGGCGCTTCATTGAAGAAACAAAAAGCAGGCTTAACGAGACAATTAAACATCAAAGAAAAAGCGCTGACCCAATAGAAGACGGAATGATTTATGAAAAGCTATATTATCAAAGGCCAAACGAGTTTTTGTATAAGACGCCCTTTGCGCTTAGTATCTTAACCGAGACGGAAGACAAAAAATGAAAATATTATTTTTAACCTCGCGGCTGCCTTATCCGATGAATAGAGGCGATAAATTAAGGTCGTTTAATTTCTTATCGCGCCTTAGTAAAAAGCATTCTGTAACTCTCCTGTCGTTTATAGAGTCAGATAAACAGCTTCCTTATGTAGAAGAATTAAAAAAATATTGTGACAAGGTAGAAGTGGTAAAGCTATCATGCTGGCAGTCATACTTAAACTGCTTGCTGAATATTTTTTCAATCCGCCCGCTGCAGGTTTCCTACTATAATTCAAAAAAAATGCGGGACAAAGTAAAAAAGATAATCGCCAGCGAAAAGTTTGATGGTATCTACATCCATTTATTCCGTATGGCGCAGTTTGCAGAAAAAATACAAGGGGTCAGCCGAATATTAGATTTATGTGATGCGGTATCGCTGCATATGAAACGAACGATAAAGTTTAATAGAGGAATCTTATGGCCGGTATATTTACTGGAATACTTCAGGATTAAAAGATACGAGCGGAAAATCATAAAAAAGTTTAACGAGGTTATTTTAATTTCAGAAAATGATAAAAAAGAAATTTTGGGAGGAACATCTGGGCCATCAAATATACACATTGTTCCCAACGGCGTTGACTACGAATACTTCAAGCCAAGCCCTATAGATAACCATAAAATCCCGCGGGTTGCTTTTTTAGGATACTTAAGCGCATTCTATAATTTAGACGCTGTGCGTTATTTTTATCGGGAAATCTTTCCGTTGATAAAAGAAAGGGTCCCGCAAATAAAATTTTCTATTATCGGAGCAAATTGCCCGGCAGAATTAAAAAAAATAGCCCGGGAAGATAATGCGGTAGAATTATTCTGTGATGTTAAAGATACAAGGCCGTTTTTAAATCAGTCACTGTTGTTTGTATGCCCATTGAGGATCGGTTCCGGCGCGCAAAATAAAATATTGGAAGCAATGTCAATGGGACTACCTGTTGTAACCACAAGCATCGGCTATAGCGGCATAGGCGCCTTAAAAGACCGCGAGATTGTAGTTGTCGATGAACCTCGCGCATTCGCAGAAAGAATTATTGATTTAATTAACGACGGACAATTAAGAAATGAGATTTCGCTAAATGCCAGGAGGTTTATCGAAAATAACTATCGCTGGGAAGATTCAATATCTAAAATCGAAAATTTGTTGCAAAAATATTAAGAAGGAGAACTCTATTATGGACAATAAAAAAATAGTTAAGCCATTAATAATTTCAGTATTATTTATCGCCACGTATTTTCCGACATTAATCTGGATGTGGGACAGATGGGAGGCGAAAGATTCTTATTATGGCCACGGGATACTTGTGCCGCTGATATCGGGATTTATCGTCTGGCAAAGCCTAAAAAAACTAAAATTGCAATATAAACCGTCTAATCTGGGATTGATATTAATCGGCGTTGGACTGGTTATACACTTGTTAAGCGCATGGATGCGGGTCTATTTTAGCTCAGGGCTCTCAATGCTTATCACATTAGCCGGTATTGCGCTCTATTTCGGCGGAAAAACTACGTTAAAACCACTGGCGTTTCCCATATCGTTTCTTCTTTTTATGGTACCGCTTCCTTTGGTGGCTATCGCCAACATCAGTTTTAAAATGAAAATATTTGCCGCGCATATGTCCACATTCATAGTGAATAAAATGGGGATTCCCGCGGTAAGAACAGGCAGCCTAATCCATATGCGCCATGCCAACCTCATGGTAGAAGACCCCTGCTCAGGCCTGCGCTCGCTAATCGCGCTTTTAGCGCTGGGAAGCCTGTTTGCCTATTACCTAAAAGGCTCTAAAATAAAAAAGGGAATAATGCTCATTGCCTCGGTACCGCTGGCACTTGCCTCCAATATCACGCGTATCGTATTCTTATGTTTTGTGAGCGAGGTTTACGGCCCCCAATATGCTAAAGGCTTCATCCATGACGCGGCAGGCATGATGGTATTTGTAGTGGCGTTTATAGGGATGGTGATAGTGAGCAGGATACTAGAGTAAAAGGAGACCATAAAATGAAGCGTCATATTCTAATCATAATAATATTTTCACTGACAGCGGCATTAAGCTTATTTTTATATTACCAGCAGATAAAACCGGAGGATGCCTTTAACGTAGCTAATTTCCCGAAACAGATCGCAGATTGGCAGGGGGAAGATATAGTCTTGGAAGAAAAAGTCTATGAAATATTAGAAACAAGAAATTTATTACTCAGGGAATACAAAAAAAGCGGGGAGCCGGCGATAGTTTTATATATCATATATTCCGATAAGAACCGCAAGGCATCACATCCGCCGGAAGTCTGCCTTACCGGAAGCGGAGTATCAATCATTAAAAAGACAACAGAAGAAATTACCCTTACTGGTTCGCCGCTAAAAACAAACTATCTCATAGCAGAAAAAGGGGGGGCTCGCGAACTAATGTTTTATTGGTTTAAAAGCGGTAAGACATTCACGCCTAATTATCTAAACCAGCAACTTCGTATTATGCTTAATCAGCTGCAAGGTAAATCTTCAGGTGGGGCGATGATTAGAATTTCCACAACAATAACTAAAGATGAAAAAGAAACAGAAGAGAGATTAGCTGGCTTTATCCGCGAAATCATGCCCACAATAGTTAAAATCATACCATAAACAAAAATTAACCTCCCCGAGCTATAAGCCTCGAGATTTCTTTCCTAAAATGACCCCATAAATCTTACCTTACCCTTAAGAGTGTCCAAAAATTTTGACAGTGTCTAAAAAATATACAGCATAAGATTATAGTAATTCCGTTAATGTCATACTATGTCTAAGACATAACGGCTTATTCCCGTCCAAATGCTCATTTTTAACTCATTGAAAATAAAAGAGTTAAAAAAAATAGTAAATTTTTCTCTCGTTTAACAAAGTTGGCACGGAAAGTGCTCTATATAATAATACTAGAGCGAAATGAAAGCGCTTTCATAAAACTTTTTGAAAGTATAATCCATAAGAAGTAATGGCACAAAAAATTAAAAAATCCGTATTTAACTTCTGCATGCTCTGCCTGATTGCTGCAGGCATATTTTTGCTTATAAATAGCCGTGTTTATGCCACGCCGATCTCTTCGGTATCTTCGCTATCGGAATCCACCATAACAAGGCCGGAATCAATAGATACAAGCCAAACCTCACGAAATCCGCGCTCGCACGCCCCAGAAGCAAGCAGTTTTATACTCTTTAGCACAGGAATTATGGGTTACCTTATCCGTTTTGCCCGCAGGAGATTTCAGGAGTTTAAACGCGGCTTTGATGTTGTCGTTTCGGTTATCGGGCTAATCATAACTTCACCGCTTATTTTATCAGCGGCAATCCTAACAAAAATTATTTCTCCGAAAGGCACGGTGTTTTTCCGTCAGGAAAGAGTGGGTAAAAACGGCGCAATTTTTTATATATTTAAATTGCGCACAATGAGGCCGGATGCCGAAAAAGCAACCGGCGCTGTCTGGGCAAAGGAAAATGACCCGCGGCTTATACCTTTTATCGGAAAATTATTCAGAAAAGGCCATATAGACGAACTTCCCCAGTTAATAAATGTCTTACATGGCGAGATGAGCATTGTCGGCCCCCGCCCGGAAAGGCCGGAATTTGTTGTCAAACTAAAAGAGGTTATTCCTGATTATGAAAAACGCCTGGCGGTTAATCCCGGCATTACCGGCTTAGCCCAAGTCTGGCATAAATATGACGAAACAATTGAAGATGTCAAGAAAAAAATAAAATATGACCTTCTGTATATCCGCAAAATGTGTTTAATGGTAGATATACGGATTTTATTTAAAACTATGTTTGTGGTTTTAACAGGGCAGGGCGCCCGATAAGAAAAAGGAGTAACATGAAAATTGTCAGTGTAATATTTATGGTAATGCTTTTAACAATATCGCTTTCCGGATGTTTCGGCGGTGGCGGCTCCAGCTCATCCGTTGACTCCGACAGCTTATTTGCCGCATCTGATTCTTCCAGCGGCAGCGGAGGTACTGGCGGCAGCGGTGATACCGGAGACGGTGGGGGCGGCGATATCGGAAAGACAACCCATAACCCAGAGCCGGCAACATTGATACTTTTCGGCAGCGGGCTTTTGGGTATGGCAATAGCAAGGCGTAAAAAAGGATATAAAAAATAAGAATATTGATATCCATAAGTAAAACCCCATTAGAAAAACACCTTTAACTTTGTTAAAGTTTTCTAACGGGGCAAGAGCCACGGACTTAAGGATAAAATATATAACGTATAAAAGAAGGGGGGTGAAAAAATTAATGAAGAAATTATTATTATTAGTTGCAACGTTGTTATTAGTTCTCGGCTTAAGCAATGCTTACGCTATACCGGTCACGCTCGATGTTGACAAATTATATGATTGGGGGAGATTGTATTCGTATAGCGCAGGCGTATATACACCTACCAACGTTAATCCGGCACCTTTCGGCACAAACCCAGCGGGTGGATACACTATCCCCGAAAACACTTTTGGAAATGTTGACGGGGCGGAAGATACGTGGGGCATTGGAACCGTGTCACGCATAGAGGAGATTCTGACAGGCAATCCTATATTTCAAAGGAGCGGCACTCAAGAGTTAACCTTTATGTTTTACGGTTTTGATGACGACGCTTTATCATCGCCGGATTTCGTGGGTGACACAACGATTCTTTCAAAGTTGGGCCACATCTCTGCTTATCTAGATGTAACTCCCGATTTCAACGGTACCTTAGGAACAGGTGGTAGAACCGGCGTGTCTGCTTATAGCGGAGTTACAGATGGCTTATTGGTGCTTGATTTAGCGCCAGTTGATCTCTCTGGCTCAGGCCATACCTTAACCTCTGGTTTTGATTTTTTAACGAGTTCGGGTAATGGTGCTATGTACTTAGCCACAACAGGCCTTGGTGCGTGGGATTCAGTCTATGATACCAATACACAGCTATATGGTTCTGATCTATCTTTTACCTTTACTGTCAGGGACAATTCAAATACTCCAGTAGGTAATTGGGTAGTCAGAGGCGATGCAGGTGGTGAAGCTAATGTGATTCCTGAACCAACATCAATGCTTTTATTCGGTATTGGCATGGCTGGTTTAGCAGTAACGAAAAAAAGAAAAAAGATTGCTTAAATTTATACCGTAAGGTGTAAAGTTAAGCGCCTTTTTTAGGTTAAGAGCTCTTAGTCGACGAAAAGGCGCCTTAGCTCACAAAGTTAAGGCGCCTTATTTAAATTTATTTAGCAATATTTTTAAAAACCTTTTAAAATAAATAAGAAGTATAATTCGGCCTTATTTTTTATTATTTTTCTTTTATTAAATAAAAAACTCTGAATCTTTAAAATATATTTTCTAAGGAAAAAACTTAACTCTAATTAATTTAAGCCAGCCCCAAAAAAGTGAGGAAAAGATGACAAAAAAGATATTAGCGGCAATGGCGATACTAATTTTTAGCTTTTGTCTTACCGCAAGGGCATCGGCTGTTGTAACACTACCTGATCCTACCTCTACATTTGACGGCATACAATACGCAAGCCAAATTGATGAATTCTATACATTTCCGGCTTCGCTGATGCTGGAATTTGGTTTACCTGCTTCGGATTGGGATGTAAACGCCGGAACAGGAGGGCTTGATGTAATTATTTATAATGGACCGGGGAGCGCAAATGTAGGTGTAGGAGCAGGCGCATTCACCTTTGAAAGCGCGATTGATGCGCCGGGAGCCGGTACCAGTACTTTCTCTGGGATATGGGGAAACGGTATTCAAGCCAACGGCCCGGTAGGTGTGGATAAAGTCCTTGACTATCTTGAAGCACAGTTTGGCCCGGGAGTTACTACTCCGGTATTTAATTTTGACTCTCACGAGCCAAACAGCGCAGGCGAGTTTCTAAACGTTGTCGGCCAAGTAAGAATCCTCGATACCAATAACAGCAACGCCGTCGTAGCATCATGGTCTTTAGATAATGTCAATGACGGTATATTTGACCCCAGTGCTTGGGCAACAGTACCAAATGAGCTTATTTTAACCGGTGATTCAAGCGCAACCTATACGATCGATAATAATAGAAGCGGCAATGCCCGGCTTGATTACGCGGTATTCGCCCCTACTATGGACCTTGCGCCATATGACAGTTCAAACTATTTATTCGTTGTTGACCTAAGATTTGACGAAATTGATAATGGCTTTGAAGAAGTTTTCCTCTCCGGAACATTTACTCCGGGAGATAACGTAATACCCGAACCCGCAACAACAGCACTTTTTCTAAGCGGCTTAGCGGGATTAGGCTTTTTTAGAAAGAAGAAAAAAATATAAAAGATTAACGGAACATATAAAAGGTGATACAATAAAAGCAGGAGCGAATAACTCCTGCTTTTAGTCTAATATACATATTAAATTATTTAGAATGCTTAATTTTACCTTTAAATTAGTTAGTTCCCGAGAATTGCAGGAAGAAATTTATCGCCTGCGCTTTCAGATTTATGTAAAAGAAAATGATTTTATCTCTTGCGAAGACTGCCAGGATAACAAAGAAAGCGACAAGTTCGATGATTACTCTATACATATCGCCGCTATAGATAAAAAAGGTGTTTTAGCGGGAGCAGTAAGGCTGGTGTTAGACTCTGAATACGGCTTCCCGATGGAAAAATACTGCCATTACCCGCTTTTTGCTAAATATAAAGAGGCTAACCGTGAGAATATCGCTGAAATATCCCGCCTCGTAATTAGAAAAGAATACCGTATCGGCCAGTGGAACGACCCTTATCATGTTATCATTGGAAAAACCAAAGGCGCAATAAAAGAATCTAAGTGCACCATAAGCCCTATATTATTCGGCCTATATGGCGTAGCCTATCAAGAAAGCAAACGCCGGAATATTACCCACTGGTGCGCCGCCATGGAAGATTCTTTATATAATTTAGTTGATACACACGGGTTTGTCTTCAATGCCTTAGGCGAGCCGATTGAATATTACGGCAGAGTAGTGCCGTATTTAAGCGTGCTTAGAGAGATAGAAAAAAGTCTGCGCGGCCTAAAAATTAATTCGCAAAATATCTTTCAGAAACTATTGGAACCGGCAACAGCATAACAAAAAATCAAACGATAGGTTAAACTAATGCGGAAGGAAAATTCTTCCGCATTTTTATTTTTAACCATAATTTTGCGCGGGAGAAACGATTAAATATAACGGAATTTCCTCTCGTAGTCCAATTCTAAACCAAAGGGGAAAGAATAGTAGGGGTGCACATTGACTATGTGGGGGAATTTCAGAAAATAAGAGAAAGAACTTTGTATGTTATCCCTTATTTGAGAGAGATTATCTTTTCCTTTTTTAAGCTGAACATCTATGTTTAAAACGCCGTCGGTCTGGCTAATCCTAAAATAGCCCGTAACAGAAGAGGCGACATCGCAATTCAAAAAGAGCGCTTCCTTAATTAACTCAGGCCTTATAACCAAACCATCCTTAGCGATAAGCTTATCCCGCCCGTAAACCGTAATAAACGGCAGGTTAAGCGGCAGCTCTCCTTTGGGGGACGCGATAAGCTTCGCGTTTTCTTTTGTATTATAGCGCACCAAAGGCAATAAGGCGCTATCGTCTAAGTTGGTCATCAATAATTCTGTTCCGCTCTCCTTAGACTCATATTCTTCAAGGTATGCCCGCGTAGGAAGATACTGAAATATTGCAGGCGGAGCGCTAAACTGATTATCCTTCTGCGTCACGCGGCGCAGGCGGATAGACTGCCTTGTTTCAAATAAAAGATTTAATCCCAGCTCGGCAATGCCAAACGAAGAACCGATAAACGCGCCATCAGGGTTATCCAAATCCTCGTATAAGAGGCTAGCGAGATAACTGCGCAGATTTTCCGCCAGGATTTCTTCACCCAATATCAAATGAATTTTCACGTCTTTTGTATCAACATGTGATTCCCTGGCTTCTTCTAAAGTATTTTTGATAAAATTATTATCCGCGGCAACAATAACCTGCTCGAACTTAGGCGCAAACTCCTTAAGTAAAGCGATAACTGTATCAGTTCGCGGGCCGGTATCGGCAACAGTTACATAATCAGATGAAATCCTAATCCCCATCGCCAGCGTATTAATAAGTAACGTCTTCTTGCGGGAAATACCAAAGGTATAATCCAGCATTATATCGGTTAACTGGCGGGAATATTTTTGGCTGCTGCGGCTGTTTATGCCGAAAGAAAATTTTCCGGAATGCCCGGAACTGGAAACGATTTCTCCGACATTATCTAAATTAGTGCCTTTGCACCAGCTTTCAATTTTTCCGGAATAGGCGCCGAAAACTTTATCCTTATCTAATATCGGCACAAATTCTTTAAAATGCTGTATCTTATTTACGCGGCGAGGATCAATGCCGGTTGATTTTTTGATAAAGTCGGCATAAGCAGGGGAGTTTTTGACAGCGGCTCTAAACGCCATAACCGCTTTATACTCGGATTGGGCCTTTAGCTTATCCGGGTTAATGGTTCTAAAGTATTTCTTGAACTGTTCGGTTTGTTTCGCGAGAATAGAATATTTTTTTTCCATAGCTTTGCAAGATAATGCTAAAAGTATTTCTTCGCTTCAAAAAAGTAGAGGTGGTTATAATCACCAAATTCGGAATTTGTCCGCCCAAAGAACAATTGGACGCCTATAGATAAGTCAAAGTCCTGGCAGATATTATAGCGAATTTGAGGGCTTACGAAAACACTTTTTCCTTCCCAGTCATAAACAGTGAAACTATCCAACTTTACCAACGGCGTTAACTCATAATTAATATTTATGCCGGATAAATGCTTTTTTAAAGAAAGTATCTTGCGTGATTCCCCATAAGAAGAAGAGAGGGCGGTTGTATCGTTATCATCCGCGCCACCGTTGAAAAACTGCTCAATCAGCAAATAGAGCCTGCCGAAAAAATTGTAATCAATGCCGAGGGAAACACGCGGGAAATTCCGTTTATCATCTTGCAAGGTATAAGTAAACTCGCCGCGGAAACCCGCTTCTTTGATATATCCGTCAAATAAAAACCCTAATACTTTGTTTTTACGGATATCGGCGAACATAAACGCGCAGTCGTAAGTTGAGATTTTACGGGACAGCTTCGCGCCAAAGCTCGCTTCGCCTGAATTTTTCGCCGGAGCTAAAACTACATTCAGCCCGGAAAAGTCTGACGAAGAAAAATTTAGGTTTAAGGCATCTATGCCTACGCGCTCATCCGGTTCAAGTTCAGTAGCAGCAAGCGAATTAAACAAATCCACCGGGCTATAAAACCGCATCCTTCCCCAATCAATAGACTGTTTGCCGATTACCGCCTGAAACTTAGGGCTGTAATATTTGAGGTAGGCGCGGTAAACGGAATGTTTTAAATAAAGATGTTCGTTATCAACAGAAACTTTATCTAAATCTATCGCTGTCAAATTATCCTGCTGCTTTGAACGGATGAATTTAAAATCCGATGTATTGGAAAAATCATTGGCAATTGCTTCGTTATCTATGGTGAGATAAAATTGCCAAGGTTTGATTTCTTTTTTAAACTCAAGGCGCAGTCGGCTGGTGTCGGCAAAAATATCTTCCTTACTATAAAGCGATTTGGTGAGGATAAGGATGTTTTTATAGTAACCGCTGATATCAAGGCTGCTTTCGGTTTGAGAAAAAGATAAAGCAGGGAAGAGAAGAAAAATCACCGCGAATAAAATTCTTTTCAACTTACAACCTTTCCGTCATGAAGATTAATCAGGCGCTTTGCCTTATCCATTACCATTTTATCGTGGGTGGAGAAAATAAAAGTAATGCCTTTTTCGGCATTTAGCTCTTTCATCAGCTCAATTAAGGATTCAGCGGTTTTGGAATCAAGATTTGCCGTCGGCTCATCCGCCAAAACTACCTTTGGTTCTGCCGCGATTGAACGCGCGACTGCCACCCGTTGCTGCTGGCCGCCGCTCATATGGCGCGGAAAACGGTTAATATAATCGCCTAAGCCGACACGGGCCAAAATATCCACGGCTTTTTTCCTGCGGATATCCGCGCTAACGCCCTTAAGCAGCATAATGTATTCCACGTTTTCTAACGCCGTCAGCGTGTTTATAAGATTATACGCCTGAAATACAAACCCGATTTGTGTTAGCCGAAAACCGGAAAGCGCGTTTAAAGCTATCTTAGTGATATCGATATCTTCGTAAAAAATAGAGCCGGAAGTAGGGGTATCTAAGGCGCCAAGAAGATTTAAGAGGGAGGTCTTGCCGGAGCCGGAAGGGCCGGCAATCGCCACAAACTCACCTTTATCTATTACGATATCAACTCCTCGCAAAGCAGGGGTCTGGATGTCGCCGTCGATAGTGTAGGTTTTAGTTAGATTGATTGTTTTGATTAGCATAACTTATATTTTATTATATAATTCCCAATTGCCAATTAACCAAATCCCAATAAATTTCCAATTATTCAATTACCAATTTTAATTGGTCATTGGTCATTAACATTACTATATGCTCCTTATGGCGTCAACAGGCTTTAAATTCGCCGCGTGATACGCCGGATAGAGCGAAACAACAACGCTGATTATTAATACTAAAACCAAAGAAGTAGCCACATGGCCGAAAGAAAGCCTGGGATAAATAAAAGCATCCATATAAAAATTATTCAGGGCTTGGGTAAAGGCAGAGAGATTTATTCCCGCTTTACCGTAATAAAGAGAAGAAACGCACCCCAGCCCTAAACCGGCGATACTGCCGACTATGCCCAAAATAAGAGATTCAAAAGCCACCATCGAAATAACCTGCCTGCGTTTTGTGCCTAAAGCAAGCAGTATGCCGAATTCATGCGTGCGCTCTAATACCCCCATAAGCACCGTATTTAATATACCGATAGCCACCACAATCATCACCACCAAAACGATAATCCAGATAAAACCGTTATCAAACTCTACCCACTGATAGAGCATGGGGGAGATGTCCTGCCAAGCCAATACCTCCAAATCCGGCGAATTTAAATCATTCGCGATCATTCTTGATACAATCCTGGCGTCTTCGGCTGAATTAATACGCACGGCTATTTCAGACGCTTTGTTATCCATAACAAACAACTCTTGCGCTGCCGTGTAAGTAATGAGAGCTACCCCTTTATCAATCTCATCGGCGCCGGTATCCAAGAGGCCGTTAACATGATAGGCTGCCGAGGCAATACTACCGTCCAGCGCCTGCGACATAATAACAACCTTATCGCCTAACGAAACATTCAGGTTTTTGGCGAGACGCTCCCCGATAACAATGCTTTTATTGTCCTCTAAAAATTTTCCCTCTTTAACCCTATCGCTCATGCGGCTTACGGACAATTCTTTTTGCGGCACAATCCCCATAATCGAAACGATAGAAGAATGTTCCGCGGAACTAACTAAGCCAAATGCCTTAATACGTGGGCTTACCGCTTTTACTTGCGCCAATCGCGTCAGTTTAGCGATAATTTCTTCAGGGCGAGAAAAATTCATCTCCAATTGCTCCTTTTGACTAAAACCCTGCTTGTGAATCTGGATATGGCCGGCGATTAAAGAAGTATAATTCTCAACCATCTGACGGTGCGCGCCGTCGACAAACGCCCAGATAAAAATTAACGCACCCAAGCCGAAGCCGACAGCTGATACCGTAATCAGCGATCTGCGCTTAGCGCGTAAGATATTGCGGAAAGCTATTTTTAGAAAAGCAAATATCATGATTACACTAATTTTTAAAAACAGATTACACAGATTTACTGTATTTTCTTCAAATTCTCCAACGTAAACACATTACCATCTATCGGCTTATTATATTCTACATCAACAACTTTAATAATAGTATAGTGGTTATCCTTTAACGCCGAAGACATCTTCCAAACGCGGGGGATGATATGATCGGAAACCGCTCCGATATCCGAATATTCTAATACTTTTATAAGCCTGCCTTTTTCATCATAATATTCTTCCTTTAACGGCACATAATCGCCTTTTCGCACCCAGAAAAGAATTTTTCCCCAGACTACCGCCGCATCGGGCTTAGGAATAAGCTCTATTTTATAAGCGGAAAAATCTCCGGTATCTTCTTCAGCAGCAATAGTATGCGTATAGTCGTTAACAATGCTTGATTCTTTGACTAAATCATCATTGGCAAAGTCGCTGCCCATCCAGCTCTGCGCCATCATAGAAGGGGGGATTTTAATGGTTTTTTCCACATTCGGCAGGTAATTCCACATCTCGTTTTTTACGCGCAGTGTGCCAATGCCTGCTTCTTTAGCAGGGGAAAGGATACGGATAAAAATCTTATCCCTGCCTAAACTATAGACATAGAGCTCTAAAGTGCGGCGCCAATTAGGGGTAACTACTTCCATGGTGTAGGTGCCGCGATTAGTGTCACCACGCAGAAGGTCGTCCGCGCGCCTGACAATCTCGGTTGGGGATAAAGAGGCTTGGGAAAAAGCAAGGGCAGGCAGAAGAAACAAAAGGATTAAACCGAGCTTCGCCGCGCCCGACCAGTGGTCGTTCGGGCGGGCCACCCCCGAGGAGTCCATTCGGCCACCTCGGGGGTGTTTAAAAGCTAATTTACACACAATTGAGTATACTACCCTCTTTATCTTCATAGTTGACAATAAGTTAAAATTATGTTAACATAATTTTAATGATTATGCAAACCTTTATCTTTAAAAAAGTTGAGCCGCAAGAGGCTCAACTAATGGAGCAAATACACCGCCTGCGCTTTGAGGTATATTGCAAAGAGTGCGGCTTTATAAAAGAAGAAGACTACCCTAAAAGCACTGAAAGCGATGAATACGACAACAACGCGATCCACTTTGCCGCTATAGACCCCGACGGCGAAATCATCGGAACAATACGGATGATCCTAGCCGACTCGATAGTGCTTCCGCTTGAAAAACATTGTAAAGATCTAACAATAGCCAAAAAGGGGGTTCCCCGGGACAGCCTCGCTGAAATTTCCCGCCTTGTCATAAGCAAGAAACTACGCAGGCGCTGGGACGACGGTATATACTACGGCCCGCAGGCAGAAGACAAAAAAGGCACAGACAGCGAAGGGAACGCCTTCCTGCGCCGCGCTAAACCTATGGCATTCGGGCTCTACAGAGAACTCTACCGTGAAAGCAAAAAGAGGGGAATTACCCACTGGTATGCCCTGATGGAAAAGAGCCTCTGGCTGTTATTGCGTATTCACGGCCTTACTTTTGACGTAATAGGCGAAGAAATAGACGTCTACGGCCCGGTAAAGCCGTATTTAGGCGACATAAAAAAAATAGAACAAGAAGTACAAACCCGCTTCCCTAAATTTTTTGATTATTTTAGCGACGGTAACAAACAAGAAACCTATCACGATTTCACCTTTAAGCCTGCCACTTAAAATATAAACGCTACAGATAAAATATGCCTCAGACTAATAACAGCCACATTTTTGAAGTTTTTTCCGAAACCGCCAAAACTAACCCGCAAAAAACAGCCGCCATCTTTAAAAAAAATGATGCGTACCTCAGTTTAACCTATGATCAAATATATCAAAAATCAGTAAAATTCGGTAATCTGCTTAAAAACAGGGAAATTAAACCCGACGATACTATTGCCGTCCTTCTGGATAACCGCCCGGAATACCCAATCGCTTTTTTCGCGATAATGTATGCTAACGCGGTTTCTGTCCCGCTGGACATTCAGCTGCCTCCCCATGAGATACAACTATTCATTTTTCACTCCGAATGCCAGATCCTTATCACTACGGAAAAAATTTACTCTAATTTGAAAAACGGCCTGCAAGACCTAAAGGTAATCCTGATAGATTCGGAGCAATTCCATAAAGAACTTGAAAACTCCAAACCAGAAGATAATTTTGAAAACAGGCAAAATAAAACTCAACTGGCAGTTTTAGTTTATACTTCAGGTACTACCAACCTGCCTAAGGCCGTAATGCTTACGCAGCGCAACCTAATCTCCAACGTAAACTCCATAGAACAATTACACATTATCCGCAAAGAAGATATTATTATCTCTATATTGCCGCTGCATCATACTTACCCCTTTACGGTTACGTTACTACTGCCCTTATTGTCAGGCGCGACTATAAGCTATCCTACCGGGCTTTCTTCAGCGGAACTGCTTAGCTGTATCAAAGAAACAAAAGCAACGATTCTTGTAGGAGTGCCGCAGATATATTCCCTGATACACCACTCAATAAAGGAAAAAATAAAAAATCTTCCATTCGTCAAGCAAACCGTAATTGGGCTCTTGCGCGATACTTCTTACGCCTTTCGCATGGCTTGCGGCGTCAATTTCAATAAATATATTTTTTCCCGGATACACAAGGCATTTGGCGAAACTCTGCGTTTTATGATTTCCGGAGGCGCGCCGCTCGATAGCGAAGTAGCCAGAGATTTTTTTAAGTGGGGCTTTACTATACTGGAAGGTTACGGCTTAACCGAAACTTCTCCGGCGGCAACCTTTAACCCCCCGGAAAAACCCAAGATAGGCTCCGTAGGCAAAGCCATCCCGGATGTAGAAATAAAAATAGTTGAGCCGAACAAAGAAGGAATAGGAGAGGTATTAATAAAGGGCGATAATGTAATGGCGGGCTATTACAATCTTCCGCGGCAGACTAAAGAAACAATCAAAGACGACTGGTTCGCTAGCGGCGACTTGGGATATATAGATAATGAAGGCTATCTTTACCTAAGGGGCAGAAAAAAAGAGATTATTGTCTTAAGCAACGGTAAAAATATCAACCCCGAAGAAATAGAAAAACATTATACCCAAACCCAATTTATCAAAGAAATCTGTGTTTTGCCGGTTAAAGACGCTGATTATCTAAAAGGGATTGAGCGCCTCTGCGCGGTTATCGTAATAGACGAAGAAATCTTCAAAGCAAAAAATGAAACCAATATCCGCGACAAATTAAAATGGGAATTAGATAACCTTTCGGTAAAATTACCGGCTTATAAGCGCATCACCGGCCTTGTCATCACTAAAGAGCTTCTCCCGCGTACACGCTTAGGAAAAATAATGCGCCATAAAATCCCGGAAATCTACGCTGAATTATCAAAATCGTACCAGCCCAAAGAAGAGTCCCTTAAAGAAGACGACTTAGATATACTCAATTCCGAAACTTCGCGAAATGCCCTATCTTTACTTAAACAAACCCTAGATAAGGAAGTAGGCATCAATGACCATTTAGAATTGGATTTAGGGCTAGATTCGCTAGGCAGGATTGAATTACTGCTCAACTTACAGAGCGCCCTGAACCTGGAAATTTCAGACGAAGAAGCAACGGGTTTTTTCATGAGCCTTACCGTAAAAGACCTACTTCTGAAGCTAAAAAATATTTTAGTAAATACCGAAACGCAAGCTAAAAAAGAAAAAGCCTTTATCTGGGAAAAAATAATCCGGGAAAATCCTTCTCCAGGCACATTAAGTAAAATAAATTTAAAACCGGGTATTTTTAACATACTCTTCAGCCTGATGGTTATCGGCATGTTCAAACTAATCTTTCGCGTGTTATTTTTACTACGCGTAGAAGGCAGGCAAAACTTAAAAGAAAAAGGCCCTTATTTAATTTGCCCTAACCACACCAGTTATTTTGACGGGTTGGTTGTTTTAAGCTCGCTGCCTTTTAAGACCGCGATAAATACATACTTTGTCGGCTATAGCGCTATCTTTGAACATTTTCTACTGAGAGGCTTCATAAAAACCGCCCGGCTTATTCCACTGGAATTAAGCCTGAATTTAATTGAGGCATTACAAGCCTGCGCTTTTGTTTTAAGAAATTCAAAAATCGTCTGCTACTTTCCCGAGGGGCAGCGCTCTATTGACGGCGAAATCAAGGACTTTAAAAAAGGAGTGGGTATCTTAATCAAAGAACTGGATATACCGGTTATCCCCGCTTATATTGAAGGCAGCTTCCGCGCCTGGCCGCGTTATCGCGCTTTCCCTAAACTAAGCCGGATTAAGATTAAATATGGGCCCATGATCACAATTGGTGAACTAATTCAAGAGGGAACCCCAAAGGAAAAAGAAGAGAGCTACGAAATAATCGCCGGTAACCTGCGAAAAAAAGTCGCTCAACTCAAAGAAAATAAATCTTTTTAAAAGTCTTTACTTGACAAGGTGTTGAAAATATGCTACACTTTAACTCCTTGTCAGAAAAGAAGATTTGTTTTTGTAAAAAAATATGCCGAAAAATCGAAACATCGTAATCCACCTTTTGTATACCGCTTTTCAATTACTCAAAAAACATCCTGTTGCCTTATTCCCATTGGCGATTACCGCTTTTTTAGAACTTATAGCCCTGGAAATAATCTATTTTTTACCGCGCTGGCCGCTAAACATTCTCTTTGCGCCTATTGTGCGCACCTTATGGGGCGAGCAATTTTTACACTACCCGGCTAATTTTATCCTGATGTATAGGCTTATTTACTACGCGCAGGTGCTCATCTATATAGGAATAGGAGGGTTCCTGATCGCGGTAACCTGTTCGTTAGTATATGATACCAACTCGGATAAAACCCCGCATTTAAAAACCGCTTTTCGCAAAAACTCAAAAAAATATATAGATATTTTCTGCATTGCCTTGATTATTACGGTATGCCTGCTAACCTTGCGTAAAGGTTACGATTTCACCCTTAAGAGTATAATTTCCAGCCAGATATATGCTGCCAACCATATTGTCATAGCGCTAAAAAAATGGCTAATCCATTCCTCAAACTACGTCAATTTTATATTAGGCATATTGACCGATACGGCTTTTGCCTATTGCATACCGCTAATCATCATTAAAAACAAAAAAATACTTGCGGCGCTGAAGGATAATTTTAAGGCGCTAAAAAATAATTTTATTGCTACTTTTTTATTTGTTTTAGTACCGTCGCTTTCAGCCCTGCCTTTAATCTATCTGAACAATAATGCTTCCGCGCTAATGGATAAAATCTGCCCTGAGATCGTCCCGCTGATGATTATCTTAGGGGTAATCCTGTCTCTCTTTATAAATGGATACGTGATCTCTTTAATCACATTATATTACCTGCAAAAATGCCAAAAAGAATAACTTATTCAATATTAATATTGTTTATCTGCGCTTTAATATTTTCTTTCCTTGACTATAGAGGCGAATACCTCGCTGAACGAAAATTATTTTTTGCGAATAAAACGCTATCTAACATATTAAAGAACCAGGAATCTGTTCCGTCGGCCCTATATGAAAAAACCGCAAAACAATATAAATACATAATTTCGAAATACCCAAAAACAATAAGCGCAAAAGGAGCCCGGCTTCTCTTGGGCAGGTTTTATATTTCCAGAAAAGAATTTGATGCGGCAAGGCTGGAATTTAATAAAATATTAAACCAATACCCTGAAGATAAAAATTATTGCGCGCAAGCACTATTTGCAATCGGCAATTCTTACGAGAGCGAAGATAAATGGAATCAAGCGCTTTCCACTTATGAAAACATAATGAATAACTATATCGGTACTCCGCTGGCGATGAATATGCCTATTTATATCGCTAACCGCTACGCGCAGAAAAAAGACGATACCAATAAAAATAGCTATTTCTCAAAAGCTATAGAATATTATCAAAAGATAGCGGGAGAGTATCCAAATACCCAGTTAGGGTACATAGCGATGAACTCTCGGATAACCTGCCTTGAGCTTATGGGAAACTGGAACGCAGCCCTGGAGGCGCTTCAGGTAATGGTTAATAACTACCCCAATACGCCCAGCGTAATCAACGGCCTTAAAATGATTGGGATTATATCTTTCTTGAAACTAAAACAGCCGCAACGGGCTGTTGACATATATAAAGATTTTATTAGCCGCCATCCTAAGCATAAGCTGAATACACTCCTTGAGAAACAAATAAATACGATAAAAAATCAGATGGATAAAAAAGAAGGGGGAACTAAGGGTGTTAGTAAATCTGCTCAGCCACAAGAACAAAAATAAAGAATTAACCGATACCTTAAAGGCTATTGCCGCAAGCAATACCATTAAGGAATTATTCCATACTTCATTAAACAAAACCCTGGAGTTTCTTGGTGCTGAGCGCGGCTCAATATTACTTTTTGACTTAACAAGCCGTGAATTAACCTTAAAAATTGCCCGGGGGCAGGAAGAAAACCTTAACCGTTTAGGCAACACCAGGCAAAAAATCGGCGAGGGGATTGCCGGCATGGTAGCACAGGAAAAAAAGCCGCTTTTAGTCAGGAATGTAAACAGGGACAGGCGGTTTAAAAATAACCATAACCGCCTTAATCACTATAAAACTAATTCATTCTTAAGTATCCCCTTGTTTATGCGGGAGACGTTAATCGGCGTTATAAATATTACCGATAAAACTTCAAAGAAAGCATTCTCGGCAGAAGACATGAACCAGCTTTTGATACTCTCATCCTTTATTTCTATTGTATTTGAGCGGATAAAACTCCTGGATGAAACAAAAGAAATCATCAGCTCTCAAGATGCCCTGATTAATACACAATTAGGTAAGATAGAAAGGCTGCGCTTTGAAAAAAACGAATTGGATAAACAGCTTAACCTGGCAAAAAAATTTGCTTCTTTAGGAAAAATATCTTCCGGCATCGCTCATGAAATAAATAATCCTTTAGACGGCGTAATACGATACACCAACCTCTGCCTTGAACGCGTTAAAGAGGATATAACGGCTGAATATTTACATGAAATCAAAGGGGGGCTTAACCGTATTGCCGATATCATACGCTCACTTCTGGAGTTTTCGCGGCATGACCCGATGAAAAAATCACCTATAGATGTCAATAAAACACTTGATGAATCATTAGCGCTCATGAATAAAAACTTATCCATAAAAAATAATGCGGTGGTAATCAAAAATTACGGCCAAAACCTTCCCAAGATTACCGATAAAGGCATTAAGCATGTATTCACAAACCTCATAAAAAATGCCTGCGAGGCAATGGAAGAAGGGGGGACGCTAAAAATAACCACCCACAAAGAAGCTACCTCTGTCAAAATTAAAATAAGTGACACGGGTTGCGGCATACCGCAAGAGAGTATTAATCAGGTATTTGAACCATTCTTTACCACAAAATCAATAGAAAAAGGAGCTGGCCTAGGCCTTGCAATATGCTACGATGTTATTGAAAGATATCACGGAAATATAAGCCTAGAAAGCGGAATAGGCAAAGGATCTACTTTTACTATCACTATACCCTCAGAAAACATACCGAATGAGCACCAATAACCCTGAACATATCTTAGTTGTTGACGACGAACCCCTCATACGAAAATCTCTGCATGAAATATTGCGCCTGGAAGGCTATAAGGTAATTAGCGCGTCTTCTGCTACGGAAGCATTACAAAAGATAAAAGAAAATAACGTTAATATTGTTATTACCGATGTGAAAATGCCGGGAATGGATGGCATAGAATTACTTAAAGCAATAAAAAAAGATAAACCAAAAGTTTCAGTAATCCTGATAACAGGCCATGGCAATATTGAAACAGCGGTAGAAGCAATGAAATTAGGCGCATTTGATTATGTTACTAAGCCGCTGGTAGACAACGAAATAAAAATCATCATTCAGAAGATATCTGAGCAAAGAAAACTTATCGAAGAAAATATCTTGTTAAAGGAAGAGCTGGCGGGGATAAAACGCAATAGCTATTGCAGCATGATAGGTGGCAGCCTTCCCATGCAGAAAATTTATACAATGATTGAGACTATTGCCGGCACCAAAGCCACGGTACTAATAACCGGGGAAAGCGGGACAGGCAAAAGGCTGATAGCTTTAGCGGTACACCAGAATGACCCAATAAGAAAAAATAATCGTTTTGTGGAAATCAGCTGCGGAGCCCTACCGGAAAACCTTTTAGAAAGCGAGTTGTTCGGCCATATCAAAGGCTCTTTTACCGGAGCGATAAAAGACAGAAAAGGACGCTTTGAACTGGCTGACAAGGGTACAATATTCCTGGACGAAATAGACACTTTCACCACGCCTTTACAAGTCAAACTCCTGCGGGTGCTCCAAGAAGGCGAATTTGAAAATGTGGGAGACGCAAAAACCATTAAAACGGACACAAGAATAATTGCTGCGACTAACCAAAACCTGGAAACACTAATAAAAACCGGTAAATTCAGGGAAGATTTATACTACCGCCTGAATGTAATCCCTATCCATATCCCGCCTTTAAGGGAAAGAAAAGAAGACATCCCCGCCTTAACTAATTATTTTATAGATAAATTTAACCTCAGAAATAATACTCACATATCCGGCATATCAAAAGATATCCTAGACCTCTTTTCTAATTATAACTGGCCGGGTAATATACGCGAATTAGAAAACACTATTGAGCACGCGGTTATTATCGCAAAGTCCGATAAAATTACACGCGCGCATATACCGGCGCACCTGTTTCGCAGCGAAAAAACCATCGTTGAAGGAAGCGCAAAATCCCTTAAAGATATCATCAGCGAACCGGAAAAACAAACAATTATAACCGCTTTAAATAACGCGGCATGGAACAAGAAAAGAACCGCAGAAGTACTTGGCATAAACCGATGCACGCTTTACAATAAAATGAAAAAATATAACATTAAATCCCCCCCGAGATAGCCCGCTTAAATACCCTTAATTCCCTTCATAAATACCGACTATTCGCTTGACTTTTGATTAAAAATATGTTATATTTTTAAGTAGCCACGGGAAAGGGAAGAAATAAGATGCAGGCTGATTATTCAGAACAACGCAGGTTTCCCAGATTTGGTTATAGCATCCCCCTAAAATATCGCCAAGATAACCAAAATACGCCTACTTATACAGTTACCCGGGACATAAGCGTTGGCGGATTAAAGCTGCTGACTAATAATTTTATTCCCCGCGGCACAGAAATACAGATTGAAGTTGAATTACCTCATTTGGATTTAGTGAACACTTCAGCTACTGTTGTCTGGTCAAGCAGAATAAATCATTCCGAAGAATACCTTTCCGGCATAAGATTTACCGAGCTTAACGAGACAAGTAAAGGAAACATCACAGATTTGGTAAGCTATGCCCTGAGGCGGTAGTTTTTGAAACAAATTTTACCCTGCCTGCCTAAACACAAAAAACGGCAGGGTTATTTTATGCCTATAACGATACACCGAAAGCAAAACGCTGTAAAAATTGCAAAGAAATTTTCTTGCAGCTTTCGGCATCAATTCATCCCGAAGCTTCAGGATTCATTGAGGAGACAACTAGATGGCTGATACAGAAACAAAGCAACCAACACAGGAAAAACAAACGAATTGCCTGACTTGCAATAAACCGATAAGGAAAAAAAAGAAATACTACCGCAACGGTAAATACTATTGCAGCAAAAAATGCTACAAAACACTATTAGCGAAGGAAGCAAAAAAAGATGAATCTAAATAATAGCCACGAAGAACGGCGCAGGTCTATACGTGTTGAAAGTATCCTGCCTTTAAGGCTAAAAACGCCTGATTTTGATATTGTTACCTCTACGCGGAACATTTCTTCTGTGGGTGCCTATTGCCAGACAGATAAATACGTAGCTCCTATGACCAAATTAGACATTACTTTAATCCTGAATCATGGCTACGCGCAAGGTTCAAACGTAACGGGGACAAAAGTAAAATGCCGCGGCGTGGTAGTACGCACTGAACAAAACGAAAATAAGTATAATCTTGCCGTATTTTTTAACGATATCTCGGAATCCGAAAAAGAAAAAATTAACAAATTCATTAAAAGCCTGCTTTCTTTACCCTAATGGAATGGGAAAAGCAGTAAAAGTTAAGAAAGTAAAATTATTTATCGGTGTTATCTTTAAAGACTTACCCCTGCTTGCCGCAATAAAAAAAATCCTTACCGCCAAGTTCGGCATTATCGACCTCGAAAGCCATATATTAGAATTTGATTATACCAATTACTACGAAAAGGAATTAGGCGCAAACCTTAAACGTAAATTCTTTAGCTTTAGAAATCTTATATCTGGCGATAAAATCAGCGCGATTAAAGTTATCACCAATAGATTAGAAAAAAATTTTTCTAAAGACGGCAGGCGTTGCCTAAATTTAGACCCCGGCTATTTAAACGACGCGAAGATAATCTTAGCTACCATAAAGGATTATTCGCACCGCATTTACTTAAAAGACGGGATATACGCAGAAACTACCATGGTGTTTAGTAAAACGGCTTTTAAGCCATACCCATGGACATACCCTGACTATCAAAGCAAGGAATACATCGAAATATTCAACCAAATCCGCAGCATCTTTATGCAGCAAAGAAAAAATGTTTAAACGATTATCGCTTTGCGTTGTGCGCCGGGGAACCCAAGCGACGGCTTGGGTCGTGTGCGCTTTCTTTATGTGCGGATGCGCGACAATCTATAATCCCGCGACAGAAAAAAAAGAGCTCGTCTTAATAGATACCCCGTCAGAAGCCTCTTTAGGAAAGGTAATCTCAAAACAAATTGAGCTGCAATACCCTTTATCTAAAGACGCTAGAGCTATTGCGCGGCTTGATAAAATCGGCGAAAAAATAGCGGAAATTTCAGACCGCAAAGACTTAAAATATTATTTTAAGGTAGTAAAAGACGAAGGCCTAAACGCTTTTTCGCTTCCGGGCGGCTTTGTATATGTTAACTCCGGGTTAATGGACATAGCCAGTGATGACGAACTTGCCTGTGTGGTAGGGCATGAAATAGGCCATATTGCTGCGCGCCACGCCGCGAAGAAATTACAGGTCAGCTTAGGCTATCAGCTAATCATGGGCCTTGCCCTTAGGAACGCGACTTCCGTAGAATTAAACCGCGCCGTAAATACCGTATTTAACCTTATCGCATTGGGTTACTCGCGGGAAGACGAGCGGCTTTCCGACAGGCTGGCGATTAAATACGCGTTAAAATCCGACTTTAAGCCGGAAGGAATGATCACGTTTTTTGAAAAACTTAAAGAAGAAGAAAAGAAAAAAGGGATAAATTACCATATCGCATTTCTTGAATCCCATCCGGCTATAGATGAAAGGATTAATAATGCCAAAAAAGAGATCGATCTGCAAAAAATTAACCAGGCCGGGCAAGAGATACAGCCCAATAAAGAAGAAAAAAATCCTTCAAAGATACTAAAACGATGCCCGAAATGCGGCAAAAATTACCCTCCCGAATATAAATTCTGCACTAAAGACGGAGCAAATCTAACACAATAACCCTATGCTTTACCCTTCATACCTTAACCTCTACAAAACAGGAGAATTAATAAAAAGGGTTGAATCGGCCAAAAAACTGCTGGAATCCTGCGTTATCTGCCCAAGAAAATGCCGCATAAACCGCCTAAAAGACGAAAAGGGAGTTTGCAAAACCGGTAGAAACGCCATTGTCACCAGTTATTTCCTCCATCACGGAGAAGAACCGCCAATTTCAGGAACAAGCGGTTCCGGCACCATTTTTTTTACGCACTGCAATTTAAAATGCGTATACTGTCAAAACTATAAATTATCGCAAGAAGGAGAGGGCAGAGAGGTAAAAAAAGAAGAACTCGCCGAATTTATGCTGGAGCTACAACATCAAGGGGCACATAATATTAATCTGGTAACTCCTACGCATGTTATGCCTCAAATCTTAGAAGCACTCCGCGTTGCCATAGAAAAAGGCCTAAAAATACCTCTAGTATACAATACCGGCGGATACGAACTTGTGCCTATTCTAAGGCTGCTTGACGGCATAATAGATATCTACCTTCCAGATATGCGCTATGCTGATGCCCTCATAGCGGAAAAATACTCGAATGCTTACGACTATCCTTCATTTAACCAAAAGGCGGTAAAAGAAATGTATAGACAGGCAGGAAACGCGGCAATAAACCCTAATGGAGTCATAGAAAAAGGCATAATTATCAGGCATTTAGTGCTTCCGAATAATATTGCCGGTACAGAGAAAATCTTGTATTTTATAAAAAATGAATTATCCGGCCAATGCCATATCTCACTAATGAGCCAATATTTTCCTTGCTACAAGACATGCGAATTTCCGCTAATTAACCGGCGCATATCCTGCGAAGAATACGAAATAGCCACAGGCATAATGAAAAAACTCGGGTTAACTTCCGGATGGGTGCAGGAATCGCAAGGCCTTGCGAGATTTGCTGGACTAAATATTAAACCTAATGTATAATAAAAAAGTGGGTAAAATAAATATATTTCACAAAAAGCTCTGGAAAATCCTGCCGGTTTCCCTAGCTCTTATTTTAGCCGCAGTATACGCTTTTTCAAAATTTTCTGTTCCCTTTAGCCCAAAATACGCTTATAATAATGTTGTACTGGTCAGCTATGTAGCTGACGGCGATACAGTAAAATTAAAAGACGGCTCCTGGGTAAGGCTAATAGGGATAGACACACCTGAATACCATGAGAGTGAAAAACTCCTGCGCCAGGCAAGGCGTGCCAAAAAAGACATAGCAAGCATTAAAAAGATGGGCGCTTTGGCCAAAAGCTTTACCCAAGAAATACTTTTGAATAAAAAAGCGCGCCTTGAATTTGATGTAGAAAAACGCGATAAATACAAGCGATTATTAGCCTATATATTTCTTGAAGACGGAACATTTGTTAACGCTAAAATTATTGAAGCCGGATACGCAAAGATTATGACTATACCGCCAAACGTAAAATATGCGGATATGTTTAGGCAGCTTCAGGAAAAAGCACGTACTCAAAAAATAGGCCTCTGGCAAGAAGGCTACTACTAATATAATTAATATAATACATGGCAAGCAACAGAAGAAGGCATAAAAGATTAGTTAACCTAAGTAATGTGATCGGTATAAGGTACCGCTGTGGCCTGCGCATAGGCAAAAGAGACGCTCTTTCGGTAGAAAATATCAGCGGCGGAGGCATACGGCTGTGTTTAGCCGAAAAACTAAAGGTGGGCACAAGGCTAAGCATAGAAATAAGATTATTAGGAGAAAAGGAATCCCTACCGGCAAAAGGCGAAGTCGCATGGGTCTATGAATCCGAAACCAAAAATCACCCCAATTTATGCTTTGATGCCGGTATCAGGTTTATAGAGATAGATCCATTTTCCGTATATAAAATTTATAATTACTTTAGAGACCATAACCTCAACATAACCATGCTTTAACCCTCAAAAACCACAGCTAATACCCGCCAAACATAAAACTATAAAAAAGTAAGTAAATCTAAGTAATCCAAAAGCCGCTTATCCACAGAAAATCCCCGAATTATAATAACTAACTGTTATGCAATGGGTTACGTCAATATAGCTCATATCGTCAACTTAACATAAGATACATTATAGGAAGTTAAACATGAAATAAAAAAGCCTTCTTTTTAAGGTTTATAAGATGGTTTAGATTGGGCATTTCCCGGCCTTGTGTCTAATTCTGCGCGAAAGCTGCCAAAATCAGCTGGGCCTTGACTATCTACGTTATCCGAAAGTGCTACTTCCGGGTGGTGCGAAATACGATAATGCCCACCCTGAATCTTAATAATTTTGCCCATAATCAAGCCATTGGCAATGTTTTTACGCGCATGCCTTATAATCCGGCTAAAAGTCTGTTGGGATATACCCATCATTTTTGATGCTTTTTTCTGATTTAAGCCGATAAAATCCGTCAATTTTATGGCTTCAAATTCTTCTAATTTTAGCTCTATTTCGTCCGGCCTGCCGGCTCTTCCACGCGGGCTAAATTGATGAATTTGGGGGTGCCTGCGGATATTTCTGGGTTTTATCGGCCTGCCTCGGGATTTAATCATGGTTTTTTACCCCTTCGCATTCGCTCAAGGTAAATTTGTCAATCTTCAATAAAATTTTAAGCAAATTTAGAGTATTTACTCAAAGTAACCCCCCATTTATTATGGGTACATACTCATTATAACATGGTATTTATCTTATACAAGTATTTAATTCTAAAGCCTTCTACTTTAGTTTGGATAATGATCGCGGCGGGCCCCATTCGGCTCTGATTTCCGCCTTCATTATGGCGGGTTAATTACCCTATAATCATCAAACCAAATGTATATTTCTTCTACGGTACCTAGCGAGATATCCCCGCTATAAACTGACTTATAATACCATATCCAATAATTATCGCGAGACATACTCATAGATGCCGGCTCGCCGAATTTATCAAGGACATCCTGTTTAGTCATACCTACCTTAACCAAGCCGAATTTATAAGGGATCATTTTACGCGCAGACATCGTGGAGGCACTCTGGCCAAACGGAATCCCCAAATAAAGCCTGCCTTCCTTACCCATGAGGCGTGCATCAGAACAACCACAACAAAATAAAGCCGCCACTATGAAAAGTACACGAAAATTCATCCTAACCTCTACTACGCAGCATAACAACCGCCGCCACCAACACACACACAATAATCCTGTACCAAATGAATAAATTAAAAGAATACTTTCTGATAAACTTTAAAAGAAAATGTATCGATAATAGCCCGAAAAACGCGGAAGCAATAAAACCCGCGAGAAAGGCTTTTGCTTCGCCGTTTAAAAAACAAGAAAAAATATCTTTAATTTTTAAAAGCCCGGCCCCTAAAATAATCGGGAAAGAAAGTAAAAAGGAAAATTTCACCGCCTCTTCCTTTTTAAAATTTAAGGCCAGGCCTGCGGCCATGGTGGCTCCGGAGCGGGAAATTCCCGGTAAAAGAGCAAAACTCTGTACTACTCCGATTAAAAAAGCCTGCTTTAGTTTCATATCGCCTAAAAACCTTGTATTTTTGCCTAGTTTCTGTGCCAAATATAAGATAAAAGCAAAGCCTCCCAAAACCGAAGCCGCTAAAAGAGGATTTCTGAAAACAGTTTCCACCTTTTCCTCAAGAAGCTTTCCGGCTAAAGCGCCGGGAATAGTCGCTATAAAAATAAACCAAAAAAGCCTGCGTTCAGGCGCGCCTTGGAGGGTACGTAATTTTAAGCTCAAGAAGCCTTCCTTAAAAAGCTTAAGCCAATCTTTAAAAAAATAGGCCCCTATGGCGCAGAGTGTACCCAAGTGCAGCGCCACATCAAAAGTTAGGCTGTGCGGCTTTAAATTTAACAGGTAAGGGACAATAATTAAATGAGCGGAGCTGCTTATAGGAAGAAACTCCCCTACCCCCTGCACTATACCTAAAATTATAGATTCAAATATAGACATTTAACTTACTGTCTTCACACCCCCGCGGTGTGCATAAATGCACACCGCGGGGGTGTGGAATGGCATCAATATACCCCGCCTATCAGAAAATTGCAATACTTACATCGATTAACAGACAAATTATTTTCTAAAATATCAAAAATAAACCTCTTAATTACCGGCTTCTTGCAAGCCGGGCAATAGGTGCTCTCTTCTTCGCCGACATTTCCGATATAAACATAACAAAGCCCCTTCTCCTCCCCTATTGCTTTAGCGAGTTTCAAAGTTTCAATAGGCGTAGGAATATTATCCAGCATTTCATAATCAGGGTGAAACCGCGAAACGTGCCAGGGGATATTCTTATCGATACCAGCGATAAAGGCGGCAATCCCTTCCAGTTCCTCTTTGGAATCATTTAGATGAGGGATAATAAGCGTGGTTATCTCAACCCATACGCCTAAATCATGCATAAGCCTTATGGAATCCAAAACCGGGGAAAGCCTTCCTCCGCATACCTTCGTATAGAAACCATCGCTAAATGACTTTAAATCAATGTTTGCGGCATCTAAATAAGGCTTAAGCATAAGCAGGGCTTCTTTAGTCATATAACCGTTAGTAACAAAAATATTGCACAGCCCGCTTTCTTTGGCAATTTTCGCGATATCTAAGGCGTATTCAAAAAATATGGTCGGTTCAGTATAGGTATAGGAAATGCTGCGGCAATCACTTTTTATGGCGGAAGCGACAATTTCTGAGGGTTTAATAAATTTCGCGGCCTCGTTTTCCTTCCCCTTCTCTTGCGATATCTGCCAATTTTGGCAAAAGCCGCACATGAAATTACAACCCAATGTGGCTATGGAATATGAGTTTGTCCCGGGCAAGAAGTGGTATAGCGGCTTTTTTTCAACCGGGTCAATATTCGCTGCGATTAAACGCCCGTATGAAAAAGTATAAAGTGTGCCTTCTATATTCTTGCGTACTCCACAAATGCCAAAATGCCCATCAGATATCAGGCACTTGTGCGCGCACAAGAAACAGCGCACTTTGGAATCCCCTGCCTTTTCAAATAAAAGCGCGGTTTTCATTATAAAGAAATACCCCCACGCCGTCTGGTATGGGGGTAATGTTTTTTACAAATTTTTACCCAATCTCTACATTAATTAAGGAATCTATGCCGCCAAAGGGATTCTTTTCTTTTGTCGGATTAGCTGGATCCTCAACCCAGGCGTCATCCACAATAAATTTATAACGGTATGAGCCGGTCAGCAAAGGAAGGTTTATAGACCACATACCCCTTCCATTGTTATCTCTATCCATCCGGCTCTCATTGGACTTTGTCCAACTATTAAAATCTCCGACAATATAAACATCTTTTGCGTAAGGCGCTAAAAAGCCAAAAGCTACCTCCTTAAATTTAGGCAGTTCCGCTCTCATGACTGCCTCTAATGCACCTTCTTTAATAACTGTTGGTTTTTGCTTGTCATCTTTGGTTACTTCGCGGGCAAGATTGAGGTAATCTTTTGCGCCCCTTGAGTATTTATCATGGCTGATTACAGGCAGGCCTTTTGATTGCGCCTCCTTAAGCTTTACATTAAGATGAATCATAGTTTCAAAAAGCTTATTCTTAAAAACGTCATTGATTGAATCCAAAACCCCAAAAGAATGCCTCAAGCGCGAATCAAACATAGTCACTAAAACTTTATATTTTACCGGGTGCGCCAGCCTTTCCTTGATTAAATCAATAATTTCTATTATCTTCTTTACGCCCTCAACCGCGAAACGGCTTGCCTCAACCGGGACAATTACCTCACTTGCCGCGCGGATGGCATTAATCGTCAAAAGGCCTAAATTCGGAGGGCAATCTATAAAACAAAAGTCATAATCAGAATCAAGCTCAGAAAGAGCATCCATGAGGCGCGCCTCGCGCGATATTTCATCAGAGAGCTCCTGTTCAATTGTAGAAAGCAGTATATTAGAAGGCGCTAAATCAAAATTAGCGGCTACTGGAACAACGATTTGCTTTAAACTCGCTTTATATTTGGAAATTTTAGAAAGCACATCATAAATAGTAATATCGCGGGATATGTTTAACCCGAGTGTCGCATGCGCCTGAGGGTCTAAATCAACCAGTAAAACTTTATAACCGAAAAAAGCAAGCGCGGCCGACAAATTTACCGCACTCGTAGTTTTGCCACATCCACCCTTCTGATTTGCAATCGCGATTACGCGCATTATAACCCTCCTCAATGAGCCCCGCCATAGGCGGGGCGAATTGATCCCGAAGCCTACGTAGTCCCGAAGTTTCGGGGCAAGTATCTAGGCGAGGGATAAATTTCTTTGGCTCATTCACTAAATCTTATATTATCAATATATAGAATGCCTTCTTTTTCGCTTACATTCCAATCCTCAAAAACAAAAGACAACTCTCCTATATTCGACCAATCAGTGATATTTTTAAATTCGGAGAACCCAATAGAAAAATCTTGCCATTTGCTTGAAATACCTTTCAGGTAATATAAATCTTTCTCATTTCTCTGATTTCTTATTTCTACTTTTAATACCGCGGTAAACCCGGCCTTACCGTCTCCTCTCGCTCTTAGTTTTAAAAAGCTAAATTTGCTCGCATCAACAAGCGGCAGAGAAAAGGTAAAATCTTTTATCCCTAAATAAGGCGGCGCTAAATTATAAGATAACTTTAAGGGATAGCGCTCGGATAAAATATAAATTGCAGCACTAGTTTCCCTATCAAGTCCTTCCTTGTAATGTAAAAGAGCGGCTCTAGCCAAAAAAAAGACGGTAACTAAAATTATTACATTTATTACCGTCGTAATTATAATCCATTTTTTCTTTTTATTTTTTCCGTTGCCGGATTTTTTATGGCTGACTTTTCCTAAATAGGTGTCGGCTATACGATCGTATATTTCTCTATTTCTCATATTTTAGCAATTTATATATCTAGTGTCAACAAAAAATACAAACTTGAAACACCTCCGGCGAACCGCTCTCCACCTCCGAGGAGACCTTCGGCCACCTCGGAGGTGTTTAATTATACCAAGAAATTATTATCAGGGCAACAAAAAACCCTCGGAGGAATTAACCCCCGAGGGTTTTTTGTATTCGTTGTTAACTAACTTAGAACGCTACTTTCATTGAAGCAATTGCTTGAGTGGCAGCATCCTTATTTACTGAATTAAAAGCATCCCCGGGAAGAAACACGCCAAGGTTTAAACCTAATTGCACATCTTCGGTATAGTCATAGATTAAATCTACATCTATTTCATCACCGAGGTGCTTATCGTTGCCTATTACATAGCTCTGTCCGCCGGCAATCCCGGTAAGAATAGCCTGCGCGGTGTCGCCGCTATGCAAAGGCTTGTCTAAAAGAATGTGATACCAATTCGCCAGAACCGTGAGGTCATCCACAAAATCAGGCTTAAGGCTTCCGTTTACGTTAAACAAGTCTACGTTAGAAAACCCAAGCAGTTTATTCCAGATTGTGCCGGTTGCCTGATTTTCATACATTGCATCCCAGCCGTTCCATTTGGTGCCTTGACCACCAGAACAAGTGGAAGGATTTTCACCGGATAGATGCGTATAAGATGCCCCTAAAACAGGATTATGGCGCACATCTTTTAAAGCATAGCTTGCGATTAACTGCAATGCCCATGCTTCATGGCGTACGAGCTCATCTTCAACCCTGTATCCAAACGGATTAGCAGCATTGCCGTTTACGGTTACTAAATTAGGCAGAGCTGATGAATCCATATATTTGTTTCCTAACTGTAAAGCATATTCACCCTGCAGGGTAAGATTTTCTACCCCGGTATAAACGCCTCTGGTACCAAATGTCGTCAATCTCTCTGGTTCCAGTTTACGGTATTCCTGACCGGCAGTAATAGTATCGCTTACGGTACCGCCTACTCTAGGCCTTCTTTCTCTGGCCCATGCATACGCTTCAGCTAAAAGATCATCGTTAACCACATAGTTAGCATTCACACCGTAGAGATTAACATCATCATCTATATTTGTGGTATTTTCAGCAATTTTAGCATAAACCAAATCCACTGCTAATGGCTGATCTGAAACAGTATAATTTAAGGTAGCACGAATCGCATCAAATGCCTTACGCGCGCTTAAATCAGCGACATCAGTTAAAGTACCGCCGCCTGTACCTGCCATTAAATCAGATGCTGCGGAAGCTACGCCATTGGTGTCCACATCGCCGATAACTAAATCGTTACCGAAATGCAGCTCCTGACGGCCAATGCTTGCGGTTAAAGGAGAATAAAGGAATTCCTTTAAGGTCACATAAGCTAAGTCAAGGGTTACATCGGTATTCGCGGCATCTTCCGTATCCCATCTACGCTCGTTTAATAATCTGATAACCGCGGAAACGTTATCCGTTAACTCTGCGTCAACTCTTAAGCGGGCGATAGATAAAATCAGATTCTGGTGCCCACCACTGCCGGTTACATCGGTTGAGCCTAAGGCAAAGTTATACCTGTCCAACGCTTTGACGGTTAAATCTCCGCCTACTTTTACGTTCTGAACCGCGGCAAAGGCTGGCATAGCGATAGCTAACGCCAATACTGCCACTGCCAACATCATCAAACGTTTACCCATTTATTCCCTCCTTTTGGTTAATCTAAAAAATTCCGATCTATTTACTAAACTAGGTTCAATCAATTACTCCTAGGAATTATTTTATCAGTATATCACCAGTAGATTATAACTTCTGACTTTAGCTTGCCACCTCCTTCCGCGTCATAATGAAGCTATCTCTGGCGGTATAAAAGCTGTTGTTATGAATTTAACAAAAAAAGGTTTTACTGTCAAGTGTTTTTTTTACCAAACCGTTCTTCACCTCCGGGGAGACCTTCGGCCACCCCGGAGGTGTCTTAGTCTTTCGGCCACCTCGGGGGTGTACCTAACGCTATATTTATCTTGCGGTTATAATGCTTGGATTTAGTAAAATTCAGGCGCCAAAGCAGGACAACGCAGGCGCACTGAAAATTTAACTCATACGCCCGCTCTGACTGTGAAACAGTGCTTACCGGAAAATACCACACCTCGCTTGCCGCATCCGGGAACTCAAAACAAATGCCTAAGCCCTCTTCTTTATCCTTTATGCCAAAAGAAGAAACATTGCTTAGCGCGCCATCCTTATCTAAATCACCCAATATGCTAGCACCTCTTTTGCTGCCACAGCTGAGCGCAAAATAACGATACCGCTTATCGTTTAAAAACGGCAGGGTAAGGTTAAACTCTACGGCAAACAAAACATCAGGCGTCTTGGCGGCCTTATTCTCAATGGAATAATCAACCGCTATCGTTGCTGACTTTAGGCCAATCCGCTTGGAAAGGACGGCCGCGCTCCCTCCGATATGGCCGCGGCTATAAAGCGCTATACCAGTATTCTCTTTTTTTACCTGATAGGTGGCTCCGGAAAAATCCCCCAGCTCTTCAAAAGAATTATCCATAAAAGAGGTACGCTTAGTTTCCGGGCTGATAAAATACTCCCTTAAACAATAGCGCCCAAAACGGTCGTAAATCAGCTTTTGGCTGATCAATGAGTCCACTGCCCTGATATCGCCATGTATTGTCGCGGGCAAAGGTTTGCCGCACCCGGTACTCTTGTTCATCGCCTCCTTGATCTTTTCGTGATATGTTTCCTTGCGGCGCGCCAAAGTATTAACTAAATTGATATTATTCGGCCGGAAATCCAATTCCTTTAATACCCCGCCGTCCTGCGGGTCAAAATACAACGAAAAGTCGGCGTTTTCTACTACGATTTCTTTTTTACCATCGTAATCAAAGTCAATTATTTTTACCTCCTGCCACAAATTATCTTTTTTATGTAAAAGCTCATCCGCTTTTTTATCAGCCTGGATAAGGTTCGCGTATATCGCGCTACGCAAATGATACAGATACAGGCCGCCAAAGACCCCGTGCCAATAAGCGCAGTTACATTGCCCTTTATAGAGCAAACACTTTGCCTGATTAAGCTTATTTATATCGCTTTTTGTTTTAACGCGAGTAGCGCTAAGTTTTTCGCTGACATAAAGCATTTTCTTATGCATCTGGCCTGATTCGGGATACTTCGTAAGAAAATTAAGCCATGAGCCGCCGGTCCATTCCAGCATTTCATCGTAAGAGCTTTGAGGTATTTCAATTTCGCCAAGGGCCGGATAAGTTTCCAGATAATCGCTAAAATGCACGGTCGTAAGCCATGTGCTGTTTTTACGCAACTCATTTAAAAAATTCACCAGCCATTTTTCTTCATATACCCATTTATAAGTACCCGGCCATTCGCCGAATTTCTCCCCGTCGTCACCATAAGTAAACAAAGGATTCTCATGCGCCGTTGCGATTTCCATAAAATAAGCCATTACTTCGGAAACCGGCGCAAAAGGAATGGAGTAGCGCAGCTTTTTATCGGAGGGGAAAACTGCCACCTTTCCCTTGCCGCCACCGGTCAAGAAATAACCATAGAGCCTATCCTTAGCCAACCCCGCCTTAAGAAAATGCGTATCATCCAATATACAATACTTTATTTTTGCCTTATTAATAACCGGGGGTAACTTTGGATCCCAAACCCTTTCCGGTATCCACATTCCTTGAGGCTTATAATCAAATTTCTTCCTGACGTAATCCGACATCATTGCGATCTGCCCCAAGACATCGCGTTCAGGTATCGCTATTAATATCGGCTCGTAATAGCCGCCGGACATAAGCTCTAATTGGCCGCAAGCAACCATTTTCTTAAGTTTGTTTAAAAAATCAGGCTGTTTTGCCTCTAAATAATCAAGGAGACAGCCGGAAATATGCAAAGAAAATTTTATATCGGAGTATGCGGCAAAAAGGTCAATAAACGGCCGGTAACAATTTTGGTAGGCCCTGTCGATAACTGACTCAAAATTTCCTATTGGCTGATGCAGGTGAAACGCTAACGCCAGATAGGCTTCGTTCATAGTTTACACATTACTGAACCGTTTTCCACCTCCGGGGAGACCTTCGGCCACCTCGGAGGTGGAAACCCGGTCGTTCTGAGAGAAATCAGACTAGCTCCTAACGAAACAATATCTTCTCGAACAATTCAACATAATCCCCGGCAGATTTATTCCAGGAAAAATCGCATTTAAGCCCGTTTTTCTGCAAAGCGAGCCATTTCTTCTTATCTTTATAAAGATTAACCGCCCGTTCCAAAGTCGTGTAGAATGCCTCGGCGGATGCTTCGACAAATTTAAACCCATTGCCTTTATTGTTAGCGGGATTAAAATCTTCAATAGTATCATCCAAGCCGCCGGTTGCGCGCACCAGAGGTACTGTACCGTATTTCAAGCTGTACATCTGGTTTAACCCGCATGGTTCATAACGCGAAGGCATCAGGAACATGTCGCTGCCTGCTTCAATTTTATGCGCTAAAGAATTATCAAAACCGATCCTTACACCGACAGAACCGTGGTGTTTCTTTGCAAGCTCGCTGAATAAATTATTATACTTCTCGCTGCCGGTACCCAAGAGGATAAAATAAGTCCCCAAGTCAAGCATCTGCTCAATGCGCTCGGCAATTAAATCAATGCCCTTCTGCTCGGCAAGGCGGGTTACCAAGCCTAAGACCGGCTTTTTAGCGTCATACTTAAGCCCAAAGGCTTTTAAGAGGTCTTTTTTACATTCTGTTTTTCCGTCGAGATTATGCTCGTCAAAATTTTTGGCGATATATTTGTCGATCTTCGGATTCCATTCATTATAATCCGCGCCGTTAAGGATACCGTATAAGGAAGAAAGACGGCTACGCAGTAGGCCGTCCAAACCGCAGCCAAACTCCGGAGTCAGGATTTCCTTGGCATAGCCTTTACTTACCGTGCTTACCGCGTCAGCATATAAAATACCCGCCTTCATAAAACTTAATTTTCCGTAAAATTCCAAGGTATCCATACTAAAGTATTCCGGCGGGATATCTATTGACTGCGCGAGCGACGGGTCAAATAACCCCTGATAGGCCATATTATGAATCGTAAAAAGCGTCTTGATACGGTGTTCTTTTTCTAAAAGTTTTAAATAAAATATCACGAGCGCCGACTGCCAGTCATTGCAGTGCACAATATCTGCTCCGCCTAAATAATCAATTACGGAAACAACGGCTTTGGCAAAAAAGGCAAAACGCAGGTGATTGTCGGGATAGTCTCCGCCGGGTGTGCCATAAAGCTGGTCACGCGCGTAAAATTGATCGTTGCCGATAAAATAGACATCGGTATTTTCATACCGCCCGAAAAATATTTCCGCGTTAAATTGATTATTGCCAAGGGGAATCCTTTCGGTTCTGACTAATTTCGGCTTAAAACCGTTTTTTTGCACCAGCTTGTAATACGGCATTATCACCGTGCACTTATGGGCCTTACCGAAATTATTAAGTGCTACCGGTAAAGCGCCGGATACATCTGCCAAGCCGCCTGTTTTTGCAAAAGGAGCAACCTCCGGAGAAACCAATACGATTTTCATTTAAAAACCCCCTTCTTTTCACACCCCCGCGGTGTGAAGTTTTTACACCGCGGGGTGATATAATTTCCTATTACTTTAAAATAAATAATCCCTGATTTTATACGCAATATCCCGCGCCGCTACTAAGGCACGATAATTGTTCTTCTTTATCTTTTCTTCACAGCCGGAAGACGAAACTGCTTTATAAGCATTTAATAAAACTTCCTCTTGAAGTATCAACCCCATATTAACCAGATTAATATCCCACATCTTGCCTTTATTAGCCCACCAAAATTGGCAGCTGTGTATCGCCCGATCCAGAAGCGAACGCGAAACATCGGCAAAATGCTGGCTTTCTTTGTTGCCTTTTAGTTTTATTGCCGCCTCCACCAACTCAAAACAAATATTGATATGTTCCCATTGTAATTTGTGTATCGGATTTAAAGGGTTATCCCATAAGGGATAAAAATTCGCCCCGGCTATCTCATCTTTGCTTGTGCTCCACGATGATGAATGCGGCTGAAGAGAGGCTTTTGAGCTAAATTTATCCAACAGCTCGCTGACAGTAACCACCTGAATTTTTTCTATTAGTTCTGAATCAAGTATATCTTTATGCTCTTTGGCTAAGTCTACATCATGTTTTATGCTGGCGTATTCAGGAGAGCCTCCTTCCAGCGTTTCATATAACTCCCCTAAAAATAATTTTTCCCAATTCTGGATATGATGGCCGAAAGTCTCCGCATCCATAGCGGTAATCACATAGATATCTTCCCTGCCCTTGGATAGGCCTATCAACTCCGCCATAAAACCCTGGCTGTCTACATTCTGGAAACTTATCTTATTGCTGATAATATCGTCGCGGAAAAAAGTTGCCAGTTTATTCTTAGCGAAATTTACCTTATATATTACATCTAACGGCCAGCTGGCAGCGCAAGCTACGCCGGAAAGGATTACCCACTCATAGCCTAAATCCGCTAAAATCCCGCCTACTTTGTTTGAATAGCACATTTCCGGCGGAAAAAAACCGCGCGGCTTATACGCTTTCTTGTAAAAATACTCGTTAGTCTTATGATTAAGCTCAATCTGGCGGCGAATCTCTCCTTCGGGGATAAGCGGCAGAATCGGATGATATTTTGCCGAATCAACAAATTCAAGCCTGCCGTCTCTGCCTAAATCGGCAATACCGGCGATAATATCTTCGGCGCCGTGGTCATTCCATGTCTCGGTAAGCACGCCGGAAATGTTGACGGTAACTTTTGCCTGCGGATGCTCGCTGAATACTTTCAGCAAAGGACGGTAAGATTCCTTGCAGATTTTCTTGAGGATCGCGTGAAACTGCGTTGGCGGTTGATAAAAATGTAGGAATGGTGCCCAGTAAATCATACATAATCTCCTTCGATTATTCCAAAAGCGATATTAAGAACTATAAATATTTCTAGTTTGCGCTTGTTTAAATTGATTATTGCTTATATCTTATATTTTGTCAAACAAAATCTGCCGACTGGCGATTAGATTTTGTTTGATGTCATACATACTTGTACGACGCAAACAAAAAGTATATAAAAGTTTGTACTTTTTGTTTGATGCCGCAAATACTTTTGCGGCGCAAAGATAAAAATCTGCCGATCCCAACGCCTCGACCGGAACTCCGAGGAAAAATTTATACGCCTGCGGCGTAATAATAAAACTATAGAGGTACGCAAAACTAATGGAATTTCTGAAAGCACACAATAAGAAATTTTTTGGCAAACGCCAGCCCGACTTCGTTCTGGCGGGTCAGTCTGGCGGGTCTACGCGGAATTACGGCGCAGGTGTAGCGACAATCTTCTATGGAGCGTAACACCTAAAGGCGTAAAGCGAAATAGACGGCTAAAAATTTCGCCTGCGAAGAAGTTCCGTTAGTTTTACGTTTCTCGATAACCTATAATTTCCCGCTTAACATTAAGATTCCCATCACAATAAACAATACGCCGGCGCCGATATGTATATAGTTCTTTGGGATAACCCTGGTAATTCCTTCGCCAAATAAAACGGCTATCAACGTAACCAAAGCAAAAGCGCCCACCGAACCTAAAAATACTATCAACGGTGCCTTTGATTTTGCCACCAAACTAATTGCTGCCAGCTGTGTCTTATCGCCTAACTCTGCTAACAATATCGTCCAAAAGGCTGCTAAAAATATTTTCCAGTCCATTGGTACCTCCCTTATCTTTCTATCTTTAGTATTTTATATTTCAATACTCCAGCAGGAATATCTATTTCCACTACCTCATTTTCCTTATGGCCCAACAGACCCTTACCCACCGGAGAGGAAACAGAAATCTTGCCCTGTGAATAATCAGCTTCTACCTCCGAAAGCAAAGTATACTGAAACTCTTCGTCGGTATCCAGATCTTTTAAGGTTACGGTTGCCCCGATTAACACCTCATCCTTGGGAATATTTTTATTGTCAAGAATCTGCGCGCGGCTTAATTTATCCTCTAATTCAATAATCCTCTTTTCGTTGTAGCCTTGAGCATCTTTGGCAACATCATATTCGGCGTTCTCGCTAATATCGCCATGAGAGCGCGCCTCACCAATGGCTTTAGCTAATTGCCGGCGGCGCACCGTTTTTAAGTATTCTAATTCGGCTTGCAACTTTTCAAAACCTTCCCGGGTTAAATAAATATCGCCCAAACTCATCACTCTACCCCCTTAAGTAAGCTTCTCCGGATGATGTTTTACCACTTTAGCGCCTATCATATAAATCACATCCTCAGCGATATTAGTAGCATGGTCGCAGATACGCTCTAAATGCCGTGTGACTAAAAGCAGCGGAACGGCACACGGCGCGCAGGAACCGTCCTTTACCATATAATTAGTAATTAATTCATCGCAGATGCAATTTCTCAGTTTATCTGCCTCTACGTCAGAAAAAATTACACTTTTTGCCAATGCTTCATTGCGGCCCACAAAGGCATCAATCGCATCTTTTACCATTTTCTGCGCTATTGAAGAAAGTTTTGGAATATCTACTAAAGGCTTAAGTAAAGGTTTATCCACCAATTCCTGCGCCCTCTGGGCGATATCTACCGCTAAATCGGCAATGCGCTCAAGCTCGGCATTTATCTTCATTCCGGTAGTAATAAACCTTAGGTCGCTAGCCAGCGGCTGATGCCGCGCGATTAAATCAATGCATTTTTCGTCAATAACAAGGTCTATTTCATCGATTTTTTTATCGCTATTGACAACTTCTTGCGCCAAGGCCTTATCGCGATTTTTCAGCGCCTCGACAGATTTGAATATCGCTTCCTGTGTTAAAGCGCCTATTTTCAAAATATCCATGTTCAGATCTTTTAATTCTTCATCAAAATACCTTTCCATTCTAACCTCCTCAATAACGACACAAGTTATGGAAGCCATGTGCTGACATAACTTGCATGTCGGAATTGATGCCGATAGCTACAAAGAAAATTTGGAACCCTCTGGAATTTCACAAAGTGAAATTCCAAGGACTTAGTCCCGGGAATTCTTTCGAATTCCTCGGGGCAAATTTTCGCAGTGCTTTGCTATCGGCGCAACTCCTTAAATTCGTCGGTCAATATCCAATTACCAAACCCCAATCAATTTTCAATTATTCAATCCCGAATTGGACATTATTTTATTGGTAATTAATTTGTCATTGGAGATTGGTCATTTGTCATTTTGTTTATCCATATCTCCCCGTAATATAATCTTCCGTGCGCTTGTCCTGCGGGCGCGTAAAAATATCCTCCGTCCGGGCAAACTCTATCAACTCACCTAAAAGCATGAAACCGGTATCTTCGGATACACGCGCGGCTTGCTGCATATTATGCGTTACTATTACTATTGTATAACTATTTTTAAGTTCGCGCATTAATTCTTCTATGCGCGCGGTTGCCTGCGGGTCAAGTGCCGAACAAGGCTCATCCATTAATACAATATCGGGCTTGACCGCGATTGTGCGGGCAATACACAGGCGCTGTTTCTGCTCAAGGGATAACGAAAGAGCACTTTTACGCAACCTATCCTTTAAATCATCCCAGAGCAATACCGAATTTAAGCTTTCATAGACTATTTTATCGTAATCTTTTTTTACCGCCAAGTCATGCACCCTTAAACCAAATACAATATTCTCATATACGGAAAGCGGAAAAGGATTCGGCCGCTGAAAAACCATCCCTACCTTCTTACGCAATTTTACCAAATCACAAACCCCCGTGCCGCAGATAGGCTCGTTGTCAATCAGCACATCGCCTTCAACCTTAACCCCTTCCACTAAATCATTCATCCGGTTAAAAACACGCAGTAACGTAGACTTCCCGCACCCCGAAGGCCCAATAATCGCGGTAATCTTCTTTTCGTAAAAAGAAAGGTTCACATCCTTTAAGGCATGGAAGCTGCCGTACCAGAGGTTGAGGTTTTTAGTAGTTATCTTAGACATAATTTAAAAAATTAAATATAAACAATAAAATATTAAAAATGCATACCAAAAATATAAAAATTTTCAGCTTCTATTTTTTGTTTTTTGTTTTCAATTTTTAGTTTTTACCCGAACTTCCCCCTAATATAATCATCCGTACGTTTATCTCCGGGTGCGGTAAATATTTTGTCCGTCTTATCTATTTCAATAAGCTCACCCATCAGGAAAAACGCGGTGCGGTCGCCTACCCGCGCGGCCTGCTTTACATTATTGGTCACCAAGACTATTGTATAATCTTTTTTAAGTTTTAACATCGACTCTTCTACTTTTGCCGTTGATATCGGATCAAGCCCGGAACAAGGCTCATCAAACAAAATCACTTCCGGCTTAACTGCTAAAGTACGGGAAATACACAGACGCTGTTGCTGCCCACCGGAAAGTTTCAACGCGCTTTCATTAAGCCTGTCTTTTACCTCATCCCATATAAATGAAGCAGTTAGCGACTGCTCGATAATATTGTCCAAATAATTTTTATCGGTTATACCGTGCATCCGCGGGCCATAGGCAATATTATCGTATATAGACAAAGGCAAAACCTGCGGAAGGGCAAAAATCATGCCCACCCTTTTTCTTAAAATCTCACATCTTAGCTCCTGGATATTTTTCTTATCAAGAAGAATCTCACCCTTTACCCTACAATTAACTTCTAATTCATTAAGCCGGTTAATCTGGCGCAAAAAAGAGGTCTTGCCGCTACTTGCCGGGCCAATCACGCTTAAAATCTCATTACTCTGGACTAACAAATTAAGATTTTTTAAGGCCTGCACCCTGCCAAACCAGATATTCAAATTTCTAATGGAAATTTTATCCGAGTTTCGGGTTTCGGGATTCGGGATTTTATCGGCTACCGTATTATCTTGCATTATTTTTTTCACCTATCTATTCTATAAATGAACATGGCAACTTTTTGATAATTTATCAAAATGCGCTCATAAATTTTGCGGAGTGTTTGTGAGCGACGCATTAGAAATCTTTTGGCAAATGCCAGCAAAGAATTACAACGAGTGAGTGACGGAACTGACCAAAGGGAATTCCGTCAGACGAACGAGTTGTAAGCTGTAGTAGACGGCAAAAGATTTCAGCGCGCGAACAAAGCACGCAGCAAAATAGTAAAATGCCTCCTGAACGAAAAAATTGACAGGTTCATGCCCGCCCCCTACCATTTTTTCTTCTTTCTAAACTTGGCGCGGATAACCACCGCGAAAATATTCATACTAAAGACTATACCGATTAAAACTAATGCTGTGCCGTACCTGACTTCCGTCTTAATATTGGGTATTTGCGTAGATATTATATATAAATGGTACGGCAAAGCCATCGCCTGATCAAAGATAGATTTTGGCAGTTTCGGTAGGTAAAACGCGGCCACGGTAAAAAGTATAGGCGCGGTCTCGCCTGCCGCGCGCGCTAAACTAAGGATTGCGCCGGTTAAAATCCCCGGTATAGCATTCGGCAACACAGAATACCTGACTGTCTGCCAGCGGCTTGCCCCTAAGGAAAGGCTGACTTCCCTGAATGAAAACGGCACACTTGCCAATGCCTCGGTTGAGGCGATAATAATCACCGGCAGATTCATTATCGCAAGCGTTAAAGCTCCGGAAAGGATAGAAACCCCGAATTTAAGAAAGTTAACGAACAAAGCAAGCCCGAATAAACCATAGACCACGCTGGATACTCCCGATAAATTTACAATTGCCAAACGGATAAGCCGGGTTAATAAATTGTCTTTGGCGTATTCGTTGAGATAAATCGCCGCGAATAACCCAATCGGCAGGGAAAACAATACGGAAAGGCTGACTAAATAAATCGTGCCGATAATCGCTGGATAAATCCCGCCTTCACGCATGCCCTCGCGCGGCATTGTACTTAAGAACTGCCAATTTATCGCAGGGGCTCCCCCTTTAAGGATAGCCCAAAGCACAAATAAAACCGGCAGCACCACAATCAGCGTGCATAAGAATAATACACTAAAAGCGATTTTTTGTTTGGTGGTAGTTTTCACCCCGCCCATCCCCTTCTTCTTATTTTCTAACCATGTGCACTGCGGTAGCGCACATGGTTTATTTATGCTTTCTGTGCAATACCATATCCGCGGTGATATTAATGATAAAGGTAATAATAAAAAGGATGATCCCTATGGCAAAAAGCGAATAATAATGCATACTGCCATACACAGTCTCGCCCATTTCCGCGGCAATGGTCGCGGTTAAGGTACGCACCGGTTGGAAAAATGTATGCGGGATAACCGCGGCATTACCGGTAATCATCATTACCGCCATCGTCTCACCAATCACCCGGCCTATACCAAGCATTGAGGCGGCGATAATCCCCGGAAGAGCGGCGTAAATCGTTACCCGATACATTGCCTGCCAACGTGTTGCACCAAGGGCAAGTGCCCCCTCTTTATAGCTCTTCGGCACCGCGTTTATCGCGTCTTCGGAAATACTGATTATCGTCGGCATGCTCATCAACCCCAGCATAATAGAGCCGGAAAAAGCGGTTAAACCAGTAGGAAGATGTAACACATTTTTTACCAAAGGCACCAAAGTAATCATCCCGATAAAACCCAAAACCACCGACGGTATTGCCGCCAGCATCTCTATTCCGGCTTTAAGAATATCCTTGATTTTCCCCGGAGCAACCTCCGAAATATAAAATGCCGCGCCAATACTTAAAGGCACGGCAAAAATTATCGCCCCCAATGTTACCAGGAGCGAACCAAGAATCATCGGTAGTATTCCGAATTGTTCCGGCTCGGATATCGGATACCAATGTTTGCCGGAAATAAATTTAAAGAGGTTTATTTCCTTAAAAAAAGAAAGCCCTTCCTTAAGTAAAAAAACAAAGATTAAAATAACAAAAAGTATCGAAGCAATCCCGCTTAAAAAAATCAGCTTCTCAATGATAAATTCTTTAAATAAACGAATTCTCATATAAAAATATTATCTATGTAATCTAGTTTTAAAATCTGCAAGCCAGAGGGCAGTGGTTGGGCTTTCAATATAGCCAAAACCATGTAATCGTTCTTATTTGATCGGTACAAAATCAACCTTCTTTACAATCTCCTGCCCTTCGCCTGAAAGCACAAAATCGATAAACGCCTTTATTTTACCTTCTGGATTTCCTTTTGTATACATTAATAACGGACGGGAAATCGGATAGCTGCCGTTTTTTACATTCTCTATTGTCGGCTCCACATAAGGAGAATTTTTATCCTTGGCAACCGATACTGCCTTTTGACTGGCACTTATATAACCCATGCCATAGTATCCTATTGCATTAGGGTTTTGCGCTACTTCATCGGCAATGGCTTGACTGGAGGGCATTAACAATGCCATCGGCGAAAACTCTTCCGGCCATTTTTCATTGCCTCTTCTTAAAACATGCTCTTTAAAATATACATGAGTTCCGGAATTTACCTCACGGGAAAGTATTAAAATCGGCAGGTTTTTCCCGCCGAGCTCTTTCCAATTGGTGATTTTACCAATAAAAATATCCGCTAATTGCTCCATCGTCAATTTAGAAACCGGGTTATCTGGATGTACTACCACTGCCAAGCCGTCTAAAGCGACTTTTATTTCATTGGGTGTAATCCCGTTTTCTTTGGCTTTAGAGATTTCTTTATCTTTCATGGTGCGGGAACATTCGGCAATATCAGCAGTGCCGCCGATTAAAGCCGCAATCCCTGTGCCGGAGCCGCCGCCGGTAATCGCTACATTGGCATCGGGATTTTTTTTGCTGAACTCTTCAGCCCAAGCCTGCCCTAAGTTCACCATGGTATCCGAACCCTTAATCTGGATAGAATCAGCGGCGTAAGCAACCGCGCCCATAAAATACAAACCCACAAGCGCTAATACTAACTTCCTAAGCATGCCTTCCTCCTTAATGAGCGCATAACTTACGAATGCGTAGCATGAGTAAGTTATTTGCGCGAATTAATGCCGAAAGCTATGATAAAATTTGGTACAAATTTTAGAATGTTTTGCTTTCGGCGCAATTCCTTATGATTAAAACACAATAAGCAGAACAATAAATAATACCAGCGCAAAGTTATATCCATGTTAAATCTATGTTAAATCTATGTTAAATTGTTTAGGGATGACTACGAGCTGGGATTAGGAATGGTTATTGACTAATTTCTCAGGATGGTGTTTTACAACTTTGGCTTTAACCATATAGATAACGTCTTCAGCGATGTTGGTGGCATGATCGCAGATACGCTCTAGATAGCGCGCAATCAACAAAAGCGGTATAGCCCGGCTAATGGTATTTACATCTTTAATCATATAATCATTGATTAATTCTGTCTGAACTAAATCGCGCAGGCTATCCGCCTCTTTATCGCGCAAAATAACCTGCTTTGCCAACTCGACATCCTGCTTGACGAAAGACTTAAGGGTGTCTCTTAGCATTTCTTGGGCGACAATGGTAAGTTTAGGTATATCTATCAGCGGCTTAAGCAAAGGTTTATCTGCGAGCTCCAAAACCCGCTGGGCAATATCTACGGCCAAATCCGCTATCCTTTCCAAATCTGTACCGATTTTAATCGCCATCGCAATAAAACGTAAATCAAAAGCCATTGGCTGCCTTAAGGCTAACAAATTAAGACACTTTTCATCTATCTTAAGCTCCCACTCATCAATTTCTTTATCCTTTACAATCATCCTCTCTGCCTGCTGACGGTTTAAATTCTTAAGGGCATTAACGGAATTTAAAATTGCCAATTCCACCAATGACCCCAGATCTAAAATATCCTCTTTTAAATCGGCTAACTCCTCGTCAAAATGCCTTTTCATTATCCTTACCTTTCTCTTTTAGTTCTTTCATTAAGTTTTCGGAGGGCGCGGCAGGATTACTCCTGCCGCGCTTGCCTTAAATGAGTAAACGTATTCATACTTTAAGGCAATAAATCCTATCCAAACCGCCCGGTGATATAGTCTTCAGTCCTTTTATCTTTTGGCGCGGTAAAAATCTTATCGGTCTTATCAAACTCTATCAATTCCCCCAAAAGAAAAAAACCGGCAAAGTCCGATACCCTTGCCGCCTGTTGCATATTATGCGTTACTATAATTAAGGTGTAACTCTGTTTTAACTGATGAATAAGCTCTTCTATCTTGGCTGTGGAAATTGGATCCAGCGACGAGCAAGGCTCATCAAACAAAATCACTTCCGGCTCAACTGCCAGGGTCCGGGCAATGCACAAACGCTGCTGCTGGCCACCGGATAGCGTAAGCGCGTTCTGCCGAAGGCTATTCTTTACCTCATCCCAAAGCGCTGCCTTTTTTAAACTGCTTTCTACGGTCGCGTCAATTTTATCCTTATCTTTGATGCCATGGACTTTTAGGCAATAGGCGATATTATCGTAGATAGATTTTGGAAAGGGATTAGGTTTTTGAAATACCATGCCCACCCGCCTTCTTAACTCCACGACATCCACGTCTTTGGCGTAAATGTCCTGGTTATGATAACAAACCTTGCCTTCTCTACGAAAAGTTAAAATGAGGTCATTGATCCGGTTAAGAGAGCGGATAAAAGTACTCTTACCGCATCCCGAAGGCCCTATAAGGGCAGTAACCGCATTCGGCAAAATATCAATGTTGATATTTTTTAAAACATGCTTATTGCCGTAAAACGCATCTAAACCGGTAATACGAAACGTAGGATTAACCATTTTACCACCTAATTTTTTTCTGATGATGATGCCTTAAGATAATCGCCAGCGTATTCATTATTAATGTCAAACCTAATAAAACTATAATTCCTGCCGCGGCGTTGGTAAAAAATCCTTTCTGGGGCCGCGAAACCCAATTAAATATCTGTATCGGTAAAACCGTAAACGGATCAAAAAGTCCTTTTAAGCTAAAATGTAAATAGGGAAACCCTGAAGAAAAATAAATCGGGCTTTGCGGCAGAAAAGCGATATAGGTAAGCGCGCCTATCGTGATCAATGGCGCGGTTTCGCCTACTGCCCGTGACATCGCCAGAATTATACCGGTCAAAATGTTTCCGAAAGCCGCGGGTAAAACCTGATAACGCACAGTCTGCCATTTTGTAGCACCCACGGCATATGAGGCCTCGCGCATAGAAAAGGGCACAGCCCTAAGGGCTTCACGCGTAGAAAGTATAATCACAGGTAAAATCAATAAAGCCAAAGTAAACCCGCCGGCAAGCACACTCCGGTCTAATTGCAGATAACGCACGAATAACCCCAAACCCAGGAGGCCATAAATTACCGACGGCACTCCGGCAAGATTGGCAATATTTATCTCAATAAAATTTGTCAAGCGGGATTTTCTGGCGTATTCCTCAAGGTGAATTCCCGCGCCTATCCCTAACGGTAAAGCAATCATAGCGGTAATAAACATCGTCCAGACACTTCCCACCCAGGCCGAAAGAATACCTGCCTGCTCGGGTTTGCGCGAAGGAAAGCTGGTAAAAAAACTCCAATTTATCCGGCCAAGGCCGTCGCTTAATACGTCAATAATAAAAACAAGCAGCATGATTAACCCAAATAAGGTCGCGGCTATCCCAAGAAACCCAAAGCACTTATCGATTATCTTGTTCTGTTTAGTTTTATTCATATACTTCCTGAAACCGCCTTTTGAGCTTAAAGCTAAAAATATTTAAAACAAAGGTTAAAAGAAAAAGCGTCATGCCGCAAGCAAAAATAGTGCGGTATTCCAATGTCCCGTGAGGCGTATCGCCCAAGCTTATCTGCACAATATAGGCGGTAATGGTTTCTATGGGAACCAGCGGGTTTAGGGTCAGTTTTGGCTGCTGGCCTGCGGCAATCGCGACTATCATCGTCTCGCCGATTGCCCGCGAAACCGCTAATATAAACGCCGCGGTAATACCGGATAAAGCCGCGGGAAATACAACATGCAAAGCCGACTGCATGCGGCTTGAGCCTACGGCATAAGCGCCTTCACGCAGGTTCATCGGTACGGCATGCATCGCGTCTTCGCTTAAAGACGCTACTAGCGGTATAATCATAATCCCCATAACTATCCCGCTGGACAAAGCATTAAAACCGGAGATCCCGGGGATAACTTGCCTTAACAACGGCGTAATAAACAACAAAGCAAAGTAACCGTAAACAACCGTCGGCACAGCCGCCAGTATTTCTAAAAACGGCTTAACCGTATTCCTTACCCTTAAAGAGGCGTATTCGCTTAGATAAATCGCGCTGATTAAGCCTATCGGGATAGCTGTTAAAACCGCGATAAAGGTTGTAAGAAAGGTTCCGCAAAGAAGCGGTAAAATACCGAAATGCTTATTGATGAAAAGAGGTGTCCATTGCCTGTCGGTTAAAAAATTCAGTATGGACACCTCTTTAAAAAATCCCCAGCTTTCCACCAATAGAACCAAAACAATCCCTGCCGTAACGAATATAGAAAAAAAACTGCAAAGAAAAAGCAGGCTTTCGATAACCGTTTCCTTTAAATTCAGAAGCTTTCTTTTTTTCTTAATCATTTCCCTTGCATAGACAAAATACTGTCTATATCCATTCCGGATAAAGACTTATTACCAAATACAGAGCCGGTAAGGCGCCTCTTAAACCGTTCAAGCGCCGCTTTGTACGCGCTATTGGATAAAGGAATATAGCCTACTTCCGCGACCAACCCCGCGGCGTTTTCCAGATAGAACTCAACAAACTTCTGTATTTCTTCTTTTTTTGCCGCGGCTGTGCTTACGTAAATAAATATCGGGCGCGCAAGCGGCTGGTAGGTAGAATTCATCACTGTTTCAAGACTAGGGGTAACAGCACCACTGCCATTTACATCATTCTCATCGTCAATAGGAACTATCTTTAACTTATCTTTATTCTGCTCATAATAAGCAAGCCCGAAATATCCTAAGGCCAATTTATCCGAGGCAATACCTTCTACCAATACGTTGTCGTCTTCACTGGCAGTGTAATCTCCACGCGAAGCACCCGAGGCGCCGCAGATTACTTCGGTAAAATAATCAAATGTGCCGGAATCTGTTCCCGGGCCAAACAAGCGGATCTCCTGATCCGGAAAACCGTCTCTAACCTGGCTCCATTTTGTGACCACTCCTTGTGCAGCCGTCTCCCAGATCTTTTTTAATTCTTTAACGGTCAGGTGGTCTACCCATGTGTTTTTTGGATTAACCATAACCGATAAACCGTCATAGGCAACGGGGATTTCAATGTAAGCTATACCGTTTTCGCGCGCCGCGTCCTTTTCCTTTTGTTTAATCGGGCGCGATGCGTCGCTGATATCTGTCTCGCCGCGGCAAAACCTTTTAAACCCTCCGCCGGTACCGGAAATACCCACCATAACTTTGATACTGCCATGTTGTTTCTGAAATTCCTCGGCTACCGCTTCAGTTATAGGAAATACTGTGCTTGAGCCGTCCACTTTTATCAACTTAGTTTCTGCCATTACCGGGGAAATAAAATTAGATATTCCCAAGGCAATGCCCGTAATAAACAATATCATTTTTTTCATTTTTTCCCTCACTTTTCTTAATTTTTAAAAAGTTAAAACTTAAACACTAAATCCGTTTGTATTACCTGTTCAGTAACCTTTGTGCCGACTATCGGCTCGGTATTGTAATAATCAAGGCTAAGCGTAACATTCTTTGCTAAACCATAATCAAATATCACCTCCCAGCCCTTGGCGTTTGTGCCTCCGCCGTCAAAATCTGAATCCGGGAAAGCGTCAAACAAGGCATCCGCGGCAATACGGCTGTATTGGCCAAGCAGGCGCCAGTCGCCGATACCTTTTATTTTTTTGCCTACGGCAATGCCGGCTCGCCAAGCCTGATTTTTCGCGGGTGCGCCGTTGTTTTCGGCAAAATCACCGATAAAGGCTAAAGGAACACCCAAGCCAAAAGGGTTTTTAAACTCCAACTCTAAGGTAGGGTTAATGATATTAAAATCGTACTTAATATTTCCGCCTGATGCGGAGTTAGTGCCCTTATCCTGCGCTAAAGTAGACGTAGGATAGCCCTCTAAGGAATGGAAATTATAGAAAGCAAGGCCGCTCTTAAGCTGAGCAAAATCGGCGAATTTAGCATTAACACCGCCCTGTAACGCCATAAGCCAAAGGTCGCGCGCTGAAGTAGAGCGGTTATCAATGGGCAAAAACGCGCTGGTAAAATATCCCTCTAAGGGAGTTTTTGACGCTGGATCGTTTAAAGCATGTTTTAATGTAAAAACACCACCGTCAAAATTTATATCGCTGTCCCAAACCATATCTGTCGTAAAAAACGGATTGGGGATCCTCCCGCCTTTTAAATTTAACCATTGCGTCGGATCGTAATTGATATAAGCGTAATCAATCCAGATCGGCTTTTTATCAAATTCCTGCTCCAAGGTCTGGTTTGTGGAAGTCGTGGCGTTGTCACTGCCTGAGGCAAGCCCGGCTGAAAAACTCACTTTATCGTTAACCTTTGATTTAAAACCATAGCGCAGGCGTATCCTTTGGCGGTCGTTGCCCTTACCCGGGTCTTTATCGATTAACTCGTTTCTTAGGCGCAAATCGCCCTTCCATTCCATATTTTTTACCCAGTCCGGAAGCGCCTGTTTTACCTCATCCTGAATTTTTATCTTCTCATCTTCAACAATTTCAGTTTTTAATTTAAGCGCTTCTTCGCGGGTAATAACATTTTTTTCTACTAATTTTTCAATTAACGCGTCTACCTGGGTAGTCGCGCAAAATCCGGTGCCTTGCCAAAAAAACAAAACAACCAAAGCCGTTAGAACTAAAACACATTTCTTCATTTTACTTTCTCCTTAATGTTAATAAATACCTACCACTACAAGAAAAATACATAGCAAGTCTTGAAGTGATTATCTGTCGGTACATAGTTTCCTGATCTGGCGCAAATTAAACTCGATATCCCTAAGGGAATCATGCGTGTGATCGCAGTCAACTTCATTTTCATCTTCAATATTTTCCAGAAGACCACTCAAACGATTAATCTGTGAACGCAGGTGACTGGCAACAAAATCAGTCTTCAGCGTTGACATATTTCTAATATCCTGCATACTTCACCTCCTTCCATTTTTATTTTCTGCTTATAGTATAAAATACGCGCATAAAATCCGCTTGAAGAACATGTAAAATATGAGTAAATAATTACGGGATGCTAACCGTAAACTCTTTTTCCAATATCGTGCTGATTTCTTTAACTATATCAATTAATGTTTTTGTGCTGAATGGCTTAGTTAAATAATAGTGCGCGCCTAAAATATGGGCATATAATTTATCATCGGGATGGTCCTTGGCGCTTACAATAATAATAAAGGTCCTGAAAGCCGCGGGATTATCTTTGATTGCTTTACATATCTGAAAGCCGTCTATCCCGGGCAACATGATATCCAGAATCACTATGCCGAAACATTCATTCTCTAAAATACGCTGTGCTTCTATACCATCAAATACCTGGCTTACGGCGAAACCTTCTTTCTTTAGGCTGTAAGCAATCAACTCGTTAATATCTTTTTCATCTTCTATAACAATGATTTTCTTTTCATTTTTCATTTTTTATTCGGCATACTGCGCGTAGAAAGCGTCGATATTACTGACTTCCTGACGGATAACTTCCCTAAGATACGCTATTATTAAGGCGATTGTCTTGTTGATCTTCTTTATCATGCCTCAAGTATAGAATATGGCTATTAAATACGCGTGTAGGGAAAGTAAAATGTGGGTAAAATAAAAAGGGCTCAATAATTACATTGAGTTACGATAAGATTACGTAGATTGATTCTGGCTAACTATTTGGGGAGGATAAAAAATAATTTTGAACCGAGGCCTTCGTGAGATAAAAATTGGGTAGAGACTATTTGCTACCTATCAAAATACCTTTTCTTAAAATACAACGATACATTAACCAAGCCTATTAGGACCGGGACCTCTACCAATGGGCCGATTACCGCCGCAAGGGCTGCGCCGGAATTAATGCCAAAAACCGCCACCGCCACGGCAATGGCCAGCTCAAAATTATTGCTTGCCGCGGTAAAGGAAAGCGTTGCGGTTTTGGCGTATCCGGCGTTAAACTTCTTGCCCATATAAAAAGAAATCAAGAACATCGCTAAAAAATAGATAAGTAAGGGCAGCGCGATACGCGCCACATCAAGCGGGATGCGCACGATGTATTCACCTTTTAAGGAAAACATGACTATGATGGTAAATAAAAGCGCTATCAGGGTTATCGGGCTGATTTTGGGGATAAATTTCCGCTCAAACCACTCCTTTCCCCTAAGCCGAATCAATGAAAACCGTGTAATAATACCCGCGAGAAACGGGATCCCTAAGTAAATAAATACGCTCTGGGCGATTTGAGCAATTGTGACATTGACCACGGCGCTACTAAGCCCAAACCATGTTGGGATAACCGTAATAAAAACCCACGCGTACAGGGAATAAAACAACACTTGGAATATTGAATTAAAGGCCACAAGCCCAGCACAATACTCGCTATCGCCGCCAGCTAACTCATTCCAAACGATAACCATAGCAATACACCGCGCAAGCCCAATCATGATTAAACCAACCATGTATTCCGGATAATTTCTTAAGAACAAAATCGCCAAGCCAAACATTAATATCGGCCCGACTACCCAATTCTGAACCAAGGAAAAGCCGAGGATTTTATAGTCGCGAAATACATCACCCATCTCTTCGTACTTTATTTTGGCAAGCGGCGGATACATCATCAGGATTAACCCGATAGCAATCGGGATATTAGTTGTGCCTATCTGAAACTTATTCCAGAAACCGGTAATCCCCGGGAAAAAATACCCTACCGAAACGCCCACGCTCATCGCGATAAAAATCCACAGCGTCAAAAACCTGTCCACGAAAGATAGTTTTTTTATAATATCGTCCATTCTATTTTACCTTTATTATTGCTTGTTTAGCCACGCGGCAGGATAAAGAAAAATTTTGAGCCGATGCCTTCTGTGCTTTCTACGCCGACTGTTCCGTCATGGAGTTCAATTATGTGTTTGACGATTGAAAGACCAAGGCCTGTGCCGCCCATTTCATGGGAGCGCGCCTTATCAACACGGTAGAAACGTTCAAATATACGGGGTATGTCTTTTACGGGAATTCCCAAACCATTATCTTCAACTATTAATTTAACCTTATTATCCAAATCTTGGCTATAAATCCTAATAATCCCTTTTTCCCGGTTAAATTTAACCGCGTTATCAATAAGGTTTGTAAAAACCTGCCCTAATTTATCTCTATCCGCAGTAATTGATAATCCGGAAGGCAGTTCGTTCCTTATCTCAATGGATTTTTTTCTTAGTTGAGATCTAAAGCCGGAAAGAATGTCGCTTGCTAATCTACCTAAATCAACTTTTTGCTTTTCTAAAACTATCTCTTTTGATTCTAAAAAGGAAAGTGACAACAGGTCGCTTACTAGATTATCTAAACGGTTTGCGTGGTCTTGAATAATATTAAGGAAGTGCTTGGCGTTTTCCTTATCTTCTAATGCGCCTTCAAGGAGAGTTTCTACAAAACCTTTTATGGAGGTAAGCGGGGTTTTTATTTCATGGGAAACATTCGCCACAAAATCCGAGCGCACCTTTTCCAGGCGCCGTATTTCGCTAATATCATGGATAACTAAGAGGCATCGGTTTATCGCGCCGTCTTCTTCGGGTATCAAGGAAGCATTAACTTGAAATGTCCGCTGTATCGGCCAGACAAGCGTAAGTTCCTGTGAGACAAACTCTCTCTTATTTAAAACTTTACTGATGAGCTCTGAAATATCATTATTAGGCACTACCGCAAGGAAGAGCTTTCCCAACACCTCTTTTTCACTGATACCGAATATTTTCTCTGCCGAGGAATTAAGCGAGATTATCCGCGTGTCTTTATCAAGGATAATCACGCCTTCCGCCATACTTGCCAGAACGCGGCGTAAGGAAGCAGCCTGCCTTTCCAGATCCCTTATCTGACTATCCCTATCTTCTAAGCTTTCTTTTAAGCCTAAAATCTGTTTTTTAAAGCCAAACATAACTTATTCTTCCGCTTCAAACCTATAGCCGTAATTTTTTACCGTTACAATACGCTTTGCTTCGCTCTTTAGTTTTTTGCGCAACGTCCTGATGTGAACATCTACGGTGCGGGTCTCTATCTCAAGTGCTTTATCAAAACCCCAGATCGTATCCAAAAGATAGTCTCGCGATAACACTCTTCCTTTAACTTTTATTAACGTCCGCAATAATTCAAATTCTTTTGCCGTAAGATTAATTAGCTTGCCCTTAACCTCTACTTGAATTTTAGAGAAATCTATACCTAAATCACCAACAGTAAAAACTTCGGGTATTTTTTCTTTTTCCTTTACGCGGCGCAGCACCGCCTTAACACGGGCGATTAATTCTTTGGGGCTAAACGGCTTGGTTACATAGTCATCAGCCCCAAGCTCCAAACCTACGATTTTATCTGTTTCCTGCGACTTGGCAGTAAGCATAATAATCGGAATACCAGAAGTTTTATCCTGCTTCTTTAAAATCTTACATACCTCCAGGCCGTCAATCTCGGGAAGCATAAGGTCTAAGATAATTAAATCCGGATGCTCTCTTTCTGCCAGATTCAGCGCCGCTTTACCATCTTCTGCCGAAATAACCCGAAAGCCTTCTTTTTTAAGATTATAATCTAGCATCTTAACTATATCCTTCTCGTCATCTACGACTAAAATCTTTTCTTTATTCATATGGCTTCATGGTTAGTGCTAGTCTATGGCTTGGCTAGCGATATTATCGGTTGAATCTGATACCGCAAAAGAGATAGAAAAGTAAACTCAACGAGGTTTAATATTTAATTCTCTGCCGGTTAAGCTGGTAAATGCCTCTAAATATTTTTGCGTGGTCTTTTCTACGATTTCGCGCGGTAACTCCGGAATATTATTCGGGGTTTTATCCCAATCTAAGGTTTCCAAGTAATCACGCACGAACTGTTTATCAAAGCTGGGGCAGGGGCCTCCGGCTTTATACGCACCTTTCGGCCAAAAACGCGATGAATCCGGCGTAAGCACCTCATCAATAAGAATAATTTTTTCAGCAAACCTGCCAAATTCAAATTTAGTATCGGCAATGATTATGCCTTTTTTTTCAGCGTAGGCGCTTGCCTTTTTATAAAGGGCGATACTTGCCTCTTTTATTTTTGCGCACGCCTCCTTACCGATTTTATTCGCAATATAATTCTCAGTTACATTAATATCGTGGCCCACCTCTTCTTTAGTGGAGGGGGTAAATATAACTTCGGGTAATTTACTTGATTCTTTTAGGCCTTTCGGCAGATTTATCCCGCAAATAGATCGCGTTTTCTGATATTCTTTCCAGCCTGATCCGGATAGATAGCCCCTTACTACGCATTCAACCGGTAAGGCTTGAGCTTTTTTTACCAGCATTGAACGGCCGCGCAATATATCTTCATGCTTTAATAAGTCTTGCGGAAATTCATCAGTTTGAGCTGCAATCAAATGATTGGGGATAATATCTTCGCTAAATTTAAACCAGAATAGGGAAAGTTGAGTGAGTACTTCGCCTTTGTACGGGATAGCGGTCGGCAAAATTACATCGAAACAGGAAATCCTGTCTGTTGAGATAATTAAAAGATTATCCTTGTATTCATAGATATCTCTTACTTTGCCGCGTTTTAAAAATTTAATATCATTTAACTCGGTAAAACTTACTGTCTGGGTTGCCATAAGGCTTACCTATTAAAATATTACTCTTTAAGATGCGCGGCTAGAGCGTTATATTCCTGCCAAATTTCATCCGGCATATTCCTACCAAACTTATCAAGGAAATCTTTTATCTCTTTAATTTCTCCGTGCCATTCACCAACGTCAACTTCGGTTAATTTTCTTAAATCGTTCTCGGGGATATTTAAGCCTTCTAAGTTTAAATCCTTTAAATGCGGCATAAACCCTATCGGCGTTTTTTGGGCGCCAACGCGGTTATTTACCCTATCCACTATCCATTTAAGAACACGGATATTATCGCTAAACCCCGGCCAGATGAATTTCCCTTCCGCATCAGCCCTAAACCAATTAACCGAAAATATCTTCGGGGGCAAGCTAAGCTTTTTACCCATATTAAGCCAGTGCTTAAAATAATTACCCATGTTATAACCGCAAAATGGCAACATCGCCATTGGATCGCGCCTAAGTACTCCTTCTTTATGCGTAGCCGCGGCGGTAGTCTCTGAGCCGCCTCTAGCACCCAAGAATACGCCGTTTTGCCAGTTAAACGCCTCAGTTACCAGCGGAATAAGATGCGTCCTTCTTCCGCCAAAGATTATCGCCGAAATCGGCACGCCTTTCGGGTTATCAAAATCACGGGATAATGTCGGGCAATTATAAAGCGATACGGTAAACCGCGAATTTGGATGTGCGGCTTTTTTACCGCAAGAAATATCCCAATTATTCCCTTCCCAATCCAACAAATTTTTCGGGACATCTCCATCCAATCCTTCCCACCAAGGTTCGTTAACATCTTTGTTTAGGGCGGTATTGGTAAAAAGTGTGGGGGAAAAAAATCCGGACTTTAACGTACGCATCATATTTGGATTAGTCTTAAGTGACGTACCGGGTGCCACCCCAAAAAAGCCTGCTTCAGGGTTGATCGCGTAAAGCCTGCCATCCTCTCCGGCATTTAACCATGCGATATCATCACCCAGTGTCCAAACCTTATATCCGGGCAATACCGAGGCAAGCATGGCCAAATTGGTTTTACCGCAAGCAGAAGGCATTGCCGCAGCAACATAAGTAACATTACCGCTTGGGTCTTCAATACCAACAATCACCATATGTTCAGCAAGCCATCCTTCATTAAACCCAAGCCAAGAAGCAATCCTTAAAGAAAAACATTTCTTCCCTAAAAGGGCGTTACCGCCGTATCCAGAACCTATACTCCAGACAAAATGTTCATTCGGAAAATGCATAATAAAACGCCTATCAGGATGTAAGTCGCCTATAGAATGAAAACCCTTTAAAAAATTATCGCTATTTCCGATCTTCTTAACCACATCCTTATGCATACGCGTCATTATACGCATACTAACTGCTACATAACAGGAATCGGTAAGCTGGATACAAGCTTTAGCATAAGGAGACTGCGGATGGCCCATCATATAAGAAAGAACATACATTGTCCTGCCCCTCATGCAACCATCAGATAATCTTGTGAGTAGTTCTTTGGCTTTATGCGGATCCATCCAGTTGTTGTTTGGCCCGGCTGTCTCTTTATCAAGATAACAGACATAGGTAAGATGCTCGGTGCGCGCCACATCAGTAGAATGGCTGCGGTGCAAATATGCACCCGGCCAAAAATTGTGGTTTAACGGATAAAAAACCGGCTCATTATCGATTTTCTCTTGGTGCATCCCCACTTCAATCAGCCTCTCTGCTTCTTCCGCAGAGCCATCACACCAATAAATCTTATCCGGCTTAGTCAATTTTGCTTGTTCCTCAACCCACTTTTCAACTGCCGTAGCCATAAACTTATCCCCTAACTATATTTTTTTACTATTCGGCCTCAGAATTATTCAGCAATAAATAATATCATATTATGTGTTTTTTGCAAGCAAAAATAATATCATAAAACCTACTGAGCCTCCGATATATAATGGGTACATTGGAGGCTCAGTAATAGAAATGAGGAATTATTGTTACGAAAAAGCGCCAGACACAGACAGGTTTAGCGACAAATCATTTTTGGTGGGCACAGTTTTTTGCTGCAGGTCATGCTGCCCTGTTCTTTATCATTGTCTCGATCTCGCTAATTATATTCTGCGGCTTAAACGGCTTACTGATGCATTTTAATACACCGCAAACATTAAGCAGCGGCAAGTGGTGATCCCCTGTAAAATACCCGGTCATCGCAATAATAGGGATATCCGAGGTATCAGGCGCCTGCCTTAAATTTATAGCTACCTGGAACCCGCTCACCTTATTCATTTTAAGGTCAAGCAATATTATATCCGGCCTGAATTCACGCACAGTCTCTAAGACGGTTGAGCTATCCTGCACCGCTACCGGGTCATACCCCCCTAAACGCAAGGTCTCTTCAAGCTCAATGAGAAATTCCTTATCGTCATCGACAATCATAACCCTCTCTTTACTCATTCTCTCCTCCTTCCTGAGAACTTGCTAAAAAAGCTTCCGCTATCTCAGGATCAAACTGGGAACCGGCATTTTCTCTGATAATCTTTAAAGCCTCATTTTTAGTGTACGCGGCTCTATACGGCCTATCCGAAATTAGCGCCTGATAAACATCAATTAACGCTAACGCCCTTGCGCCGAAAGGTATATCCTTACCCGCTAACCCCATACAATACCCTGAGCCGTCATATCTCTCATGATGATAAAAGATAGCGGGGATTAAATCCTTTAAGAAGCTTACCGGCTTAATAATTTCTATAGCGATTCTAGGATGCTGTTTTATTATCTCGTATTCCGTATCTGTGACTTTACCGTGCTTAAAGAGAATATCATCCGGAATTCCGACTTTTCCAAGATCGCGCAATAATGCCGCGCGTTTTAAATCATCGCTGTATTTCTCAGACAGGCCAAGCTTTCTGCTGAATTCATCAACCGTCGAAACCATCTGATTCATATAATCGCTTGTAATCCCTTCTTTGGCGTACATCGCTTTAGCAAAAGCGTAAACCGATTCAAATAAAGTTTGATTTACGCTTTTCTCCATCAAGATAAGCTTCTCGCGAATCTTGCCAATATATAACCTCATATCCGCATTATTAATACCGCTGTTAACGGCATCGCTTTTCATGTAAACAGACACCCTATTCCTGCCGGTCTTTTTAGCGCTTAGCAAAGCATTATCGGCTAAACTGAGAAAATCGGAAGCGGTATTAATATATTCTGCATCATCGGGAAAACTTGATATTCCCATACTTATTTTAAGTTTTATCTTTTTACCATCGGGATCAAAAGTATGTTTTTCTATCGCGCTCACCAGGCGCTCTCCCAGAATAGCAGCATTATCCTTGTTTGTATTCGGCAGGATTATAACAAACTCTTCGCCGCCGTACCTAACAACAATATCACAGCCCCTTACAAAATCCTTCAGGAATCCGGCAAAGTCCTTTAAAATTAAATCCCCGCAGCTATGCCCATAAACGTCATTTATAGATTTAAAATAATCGATATCAAGCATCGCAATAGAAAGAGGCAAAGTATACCTTTTGGCGCGCTCAAATTCTTTTGTTAATCGCTCAAAGAGGTAACGATAATTATACAGGGCGGTTAAATTATCGGTAATGCTTAATTCCTCCAGCCCTTTCAATAATTTCTTATTATCTAAGGAATATTTCTGCATCCTGAGGGCCTTTTTTACTATAGCTAACATACTATCCATATTAAATGGTTTCTGGATATAAGCAAAGGCGCCTTCGTTTAAAGCCGAAATGGAATTCTCTATTGAAGCCCAAGCCGTTAAAATAATTACGGCGCTATACGCGTTAGAACGCTTTACATCCTTAAGTAAATCTATGCCGGAGCCATCGGGAAGCTTAATATCAACTAATACTAAATTATAAAAGCTATTTTTTAACTCTTCACTTGCCTGCCTAAGATTGCTACTGGTTTCGACTATATAACCCTCTTGGCTTAATACATCCCTTAACTCTTGGCGTAATTGCTCATCGTCTTCAACCAAGAAGATGCGGATATCGTTTGACACCATAACAGATTCTGCCTCCTTTAAAACTTTTTCTATATGAAAAATAGCATCTTGCGGTTTAAACGGTTTTTTCAGGCATAACTTCATACCGAATAGCTCAACCGCCAAATCATATTCTTTTTTTGTAAAATATCCTGTGATGGCGATGATAGGTACATGGGCTGTTTCCGGTATCCGCTTTAATCTCTTTGCCACTTCAAACCCGTTAACCCCTCCCATATTCAGGTCAAGCAGGATGACGTCCGGTTTTATCACGGCAGCAACATCAATCGCGGCACTACCACTGCTAAATCCCGCAACATCAAAATCATTTAAAGATAAGGCCTCTTTTAACTCATCTACAAGTTGTTTATCGTCATCGATAATAATTACTTTGCGCTTAATCACATTGCCCCCGCTCTAAAATCGAAAAATTAAACCCAGGAAACTCTAGTTTAGCATAATCCGAGATTTATACACAATAGCCTAAATCCGCTTTTTACTGACTTTTTTCCACTATATTTGCTCTCTAAAATCTACTAACGCTGCAAAACAGATTTTATATTATTAACCACATCTTCCACCATAAAAGGCTTGCCTATCACCCCATCAACCAAATTCTTGGTGATTTCATCTTTTAGCATATCGGTAATAAAAGGCCTTCCGCTGATAACAAAAACCTTTGTTTTTGGCTCCTTGTTTTTAGATATTTTTAATAAATCTAAACCGCCTAAACCAGGCAATTTAATATCGATAATAATAAGGTCATAGGAATCATCTTCAATAAGCTTTTTCCCCCCAGGCCCATCATGGGCTAATTGCACAAAATAACCTTCTTCCATGAAAATATCGCGCAGTTCTTCGCATAATTCTTTATCATCATCGATTAATAAAATCCGCTGTTTCATCTTTCTTTCTTTTTAAACGGCAGTACTACGGTAACGCAAGCTGCCTCTCCTTCTTTACTTTGAATATCTATTGCGCCGTTATGAAGATAGATTATCTGCGAACATACCGTCAAACCCAGCCCCGTACCCTTTGATTTTGTGGTAAAAAATGGGTCAAACACTTTTTTTAGCTCTTCTTCGCCTATGCCAATGCCGTTATCCTTAATCAATATTTCGATATGGCTACTATCAACTCTCGCAGCAGCAATTTCAATCCTTCCTTCTTTTCCGGAGACCGCGTCAAAGGCATTATTTAAAATATTGGTAAAACACTCCCTCATCTGTAAAGAATCGGCTTCAATTAAAAGGCCGCGCACCTCTGATAAATTCCTGACAAGCGAAACTTTTTCTTCCTTAAACCGGTTTTCGGCGGAACTAATACATTCTTCCAAAATATCATATATGCTTATTTTTTCATAATGCGCGTTTTTGAGGCGCGCGTAGAATAAGAGGTTATTTATAATCTGGTCGCTTTCAGATACTTTCTTTTCAATATTAAAAATATGTTTATCTATTAATTGGCCAGCGCATTTTTTCTTTATGTTATAGGCGGCTATCTGAATAGCCGCCAAAGGATTGCGCAGTTCATGCGCTACAGAAGCCGCCATCATTCCCATATCAGCAAGGCGCTTAGTTTTATCCAGTTCCCGCTCTGTCTCAACTAACTGCTGGCTGCTTTCCTTGACCATTCTCTCAAAAGTTTCCTTATCTCCCTTTAAGATATCTTCGACTTTTTTGTGCACGGTAATATCCCTGGCCGTGGATAAGGCGCCGGTAACGTTTCCACCGGAGTCTTTAAGCACGCGGCACCACCAGGCCAAAAGACACTTTTCGCCGTCTTGCCTCATCTGCCAACTTTCCACATAAATAACATCTTCACTCCCCTTAAACAAAGGCTCTACCTTGCTGTAAGTTTCCTGCTCCCCCACAAAATAAAAAGCCGCCTCTTTTCCGATGACGTCTTCCCCGAAGAATTCAAAGCCGGCCTTATTTACCCATGTATACACCTTATTTTTATCTACCTCCGTAATGATATCCGGGACAGCGGAAAGAATCGCTTGATAACGGAGGTTTAAAAATTTTATTTGTGCTTCTGTTTTCTTGCGCTCGGTGATATCTTGCACTGTCCCATGCAAGCGGACAACGCGGCCAGCCTGGTCCTTTATCACTTCTCCTCTAGCCTCTGTGTGTCTTATTGTTCCATCAGGACGGATCATATCTAACTCTAAATCATAAGGCTCTCCGAAACGCACCGCCCTATCCACAACTTGCCGAAGCATCTCCCAGCTTTGAGCGGTGTACAAAGAAGGATGTTCGGCATATGCCGGTGGCGGAAGATCAGGATTGCGCCCGGATATCGCATAGAGCTCAACAGACCATTTTACGGTATCAGACGCAACTATCCAGGACCAGCTACCGATAGAGGACAAACGCTGCGCCTCAATAAGCACGCTCGTGCTCTCCCGCAACTGCTCTTCTATGCATTTACGCTGGGCAACCTCGCGCTTAAGTTCTTCATTCATATCTACCAAATGAATAGTGCGCTCATCGATGCGCAATTCCAATTCGCTGTCATATTTTTTTACCCGCTCTAATAACGCAATAATTCTATTTCTTGCTTCCCAGTTAAATACCTTAAGGACTCTGACAATAGCATAGGCGATAACTAAAGCACAAAAGGCGCGGAAAACCTGAGGCGGAATACCGAAAACATCTATAAATACTTTATAATTAAAAATACTGGCAGGAAAAAATTCTGCTTCTTTGACGATTAAACCTCCTAGACAGCCGTAAATTAAAAAAGCGCATGCGGCTATATTGAGGTTACGCGCGACTGAAAACAAATTTTCCTTTTTAAAAACAGCCGCTTCAAAAATTAAGGCATAGGCGGCCAAAGAAGCTCCCGGAACAGCCAATAAATACCGCGCCCAAATTTCGCCGTACCAAAATGGGTCGCGGCTTGTTAATGTTAATACAGCCCAAATAACCAATAAAAATGGAGGCAATACATTATTCGACACAAAAAACTTTTGCTTAGTTGAAATGATTTGCTTTAAGCCAAACTTAACTAAACACAAAAACGAAAATACCAATATAGGCAGGCTTATAATATGCAAAATATCTTTGTATGGCGGATATATCAGGCAAAACATATCCAACCATTCATTTATACCATGTGCCAGCCCAAAAACGCCTAACCGCCAAAAATTATTTGCCAGCGTAAATGCGCTGCCTTTTTTAGGATAGAGTATTACGGCTAAGCCCAAAACAAAAAATGCTAATCCGTAAATAAAAAATATTATTATCATCTTTTTCTGCTTCTGGATGTCTTTTTTGTTTTTTTGTGCTCGTTGCGGTATCCTTTAGGCGTAAAACCCGTATGCTTCTTAAACTGTCTTATAAAAGACTCCGTGTTTGTATAACCTAACCTATCCGCGATCTGGCTGATGTTATATTGCGTCTTAGTCAGCAGTTTAATCGCTTCATCTATCTTTATCAAAAGGCGGTACTCGCTGAACCCTACTCCGGTATCTTCCTTAAAAACCCGGCTTAAATATTTAGGGCTTAAATAGGCTATTTCCGCGGCATCATTAAGCGAAATCCGTTTAAGGGCGTTTCTCCGGATAAACCGCTTAACCCTTTCTAATTTAGACTTGATATCCGAGGCATCTGTATTCGGCCCGCTTTTTTTAAATTCTAACAAATTTTCGATAACCTTCTTTGCTATTTCAATATCAAAAGGTTTCTCAATATAATCATCGGCGCGGCCGCGCAAGGCTTCAATCGCGGTATCTTTGGAGCTATAGCCGGTTAGAATAATAATACCGAGGCCGGGATTAGTTTTCCTTATCTCCCTTAGGACCTCGGTACCATTTAAACCCGGCAGTTTAATATCAAGGATTACAAGGTCTATCTCATTAGGCCGCCGTAAAACCCTTAATGCCTCTTCGCCGCTGGCTGATTCTATTATTTCATATTCGCTAAAGCAATCCTTGAACTCGCTGCGGAAATCATCATCATCATCTACCAATAATATCTTTTCTGGCATAATCTGTTTCAGCAAGAAACGGCCGGGTTACCATAACTTTTTGTTTTATCGTATCTTATACTATTGAGAAACGCAAAACTAATGGAATTTCTGAAAGCACACAATAAGAAATTTTTTGGCAAAAGTCTACGAGGAATTACGGCTAAGGTGTAGCGACAATCTTCTATGGAGCGTAACACCTAAAGACGTAAACCGAAATAGACGGCAAAAAATTTCGTGTGCGAAGAAGTTCCATTGGTTTTACGTACCTCTACAACTAATAGTTTACCCCTAAAAATGATAAAGTGTCAATGAATCTTCATCAAAGCTTTTCTTCTACAGCAGATTAACCCATCTGCCCCTTTTTTCTTTAAGCGCAGTTTTATAAATCAAGTCAGCGATAGCTACATCCTGAATCGCAAGCCCGGTTGAATCAAAAACAGTTATTTCGTTTTCGCTCGCCCTGCCGCTTTTTCTGCCGCAGGCTATCTCTCCGATATCGGCATAGATATCTTTTTTTGTTATCATGCCTTTCTTTAGCGGAACGTTTATTTCCCCGCTATGCCTTGCCTGCTCCCATGAGTCCACTACTATTTTAGCATTTTTAAGGATCCGCGGTTCAAGCTCTTCTTTTCCGGGGGCATCCGCGCCTATGGCATTTATATGCGCACCTTTCTTAAGCCACTCTAACCTTATCAGCGGTTTTCGCGAAGGAGTAGTAGTTACCACGATATCACAGCCGCTTACGCATTCTTTTATGGCCTTAGATTTAAAAATCTCTGCGCCAGGGACATTTATTTCATCAATGAACTTTTTTGTATAGCCGCTACTGGTGTCCCAAATTTTAATCATGGAAAAAGAAAAAATTTTTGAAATTGCCGCCAGCTGCGCTCTTGCCTGGACACCACAGCCTATCAAACCGATAATCTTGGAATTCGCTCTGGCAAGGTATTTTGCCGCGACTGCTCCAGCCGCCCCTGTCCTTATAGCTGTCGCGTATGTACCATCCATAATACATAGAGGCATTCCGTTTTTAGGGTCGCTTAAAATAATAATTGCCATAACTGCCGGCAGGCCAAACTTCTTATTATCCGGGTGCACGTTTACCCACTTTAAGACACACTTATCTAGCTTCTCTACATAAGCCGGCATAGCGCGAAAATCACCCCGATACTTACCTAAATACAAATAAATCTTTGGCGGCATCTGGATTCTATTCCTGCCATATTCAAAAAATACCTCCTCAACTGCCGTAATTGAACGGCGGACATCGACTATTTCCTCTATTGTTGATCTCTCTAAAATTAATATCTTACGCACCATCATGATAGATTATCTCAGCTACTAAGGTACGCAAAACTAATAGAATTTCGTCTGCAAAGAAGTTCTAATAGTTTTACGTTTCTCAATAGTTATTTTGCCTCTCTCTATGCTTCCTTTAGGCACAACTCCTTACTCTTTTTAGTAATCGTAAGAAGCAAAGAATCAAATGCTTCATCAAAAGCGGATAAGCCGTCATTGAGCAATTGCGCTAGAATTTTATCAATATCTATACCTGCGTTTTTCAACTTTAAAAACGTATCTTCGCAATAAGTAAGATTACCGGCTAAAGCATCCCTGACAACCCCATGGTCAAGAAATGCTTTAAATGTGGCATCAGGCAAGGTATTAACGGTGTTTTTGGCTATCAACTCGCTGACGTATTTTATATCGCTGTAAGCCGGATTTTTCGTGCTGGTTGAAGCCCATAAAACTCTTTGCGCATAAGCGCCTTTTTCCTGCAATTCTTTAAATTTATCACTCTGAAGAATACCACAATATTTTTTGTAGATTGAGGCGCAATTTGCTGCCGCGGCTTTTCCTTTGAGGTTAGAGAAATAATCCTTTTTCTGCGGATGAGCGACAATTAATTTATCCAACAGGCCGTCTACGGCTGTATCCGTCCTGCTCACAAAAACACTGGCTACGGAACGCACTGTGTTCAGGTTAATTTTTTGTTTAAACAAAGACTCAAGCCCATTCAGATAAGCATAAGCCGCGTCCGTGTACTGCTCTAAAGAAAAAATCAAAGTTGCATTTATATTAATACCTGAAGCGGTTAACTCTTCTATCGCCAAGCACCCTTCTTTGGTCGCCGGAACCTTGCACATCAAATTAGGCCGGTTGACTTTTTTGTATAGCCTTTTTACTTCTTTAACAGTCTCTTTGGCATTATGCGCTAATCCGGGGTTAACTTCTAAACTTACATAGCCGTCTAACCCTTTAGTCTGGCTGTAAACAGTAAAAAACATATCTGCCGCATCCTGAATATCCCTTACGGTCAACTCATCATAAATTTCAAAGGCTGTTTTTTTGCTCCCGGATAGCTCAAAAATCCTCTTGTCGTAATCCGAGCTCGAGCTAACCGCCTTCTCGAATATGCTGGGATTTGAAGTCATTCCCCTTAAACCCAGAGCGATCATTTCTTTAAGGGATCCATTTTCTAACATTGTGCGATTAATATTATCCAGCCAAATACTCTGCCCAAAGCGCGCCAACTCATCAATTGTTGTATTTACCATAACTAACCTCCGTTTATCTTATCCCCTATTCTTTTTCTATCCCAACTAAAATAGACGGTCCCCTGCAATCTTGAAAAGATTGCGGGGATTTTATCCCGGGAATTCTTCGAATTCCTCGGGACAAAAAATTTCGTCTGCAAAGAAGCTCTACTAGTTTTACGTTTCTCGATATATCATCATATTGATCATTGGAAGACATAAAATCTCTTAGATCAAAAAAGATTTGATTTAGCATATTTATTGTTTTCGGCAGCACTCACGCTAAGAAACCCAATCAGAAAAGTTATTAGGCAAGATATAAAACAATTACTAAAAATAAGATTTTTGCTTAAAGGCTGGGGTTTTCGATGCCGGGATTTAAGAAATACAATACATTTATTACTTAGCAGGGGTTTCTGCCGCATTAGATTTAGATTCAGGTAATTGCGCAGGATTAGCTTCTGGCTTATCCTGTTTTGTATCCTGACCTGTAGCGGTATCTATTGGTTTTTGTGTTGTTTCGACAACACTCACAGACTCAACCGCCTTTTGAGGTAGTTCTTGAATTAACGATCTGCTTCGCTTGGTAGACATAAGCGTTAATAATAAACAGGTAGTTATAAATAGTGTGGCTAAGACTGCCGTTGCGCGCGTAAGAAAAGAATTGGTTCTTGTACCGAAAAGTGATTCCATGGAAGAAAAATTTTCAGTTAGCCCTCCTCCCCTTCCTGACTGAATGAGGACTATTCCTACCAACAACAGACAAATTAATATATGCGTAATTATTATTAAACCGTACAACATTCTATTATCCTTTCTTAAAAATAGAGCCCTTTACAATCGCAGCAAAAGATTTAACATCCAAGCTTGCGCCGCCTACCAATGCTCCATCTATATCTTTCTCGCTCATTAAATCCACGATATTATCCGGCTTGACAGAACCGCCATATTGGATGCGTACTGTTTGGGCTGTATTATCATCATATAGCTTAGAAAGCTGGCTTCGGATAAAATTATGTACTTCTTGAGCCTGTTGGGGTGTCGCGGTTTTACCCGTACCAATTGCCCATACCGGTTCATAGGCGATAACCACCTTGTAAACCTCTTCTTTTTCTATTTCCTTAAGCCCGCACCGAACATGCTCTTCTATAACCTTAAAGATTTTATTGCTTTCCCTTTCAGCTAAATTCTCTCCCACACACATAATCGGAATAAGGCCTGCTTTTAATACTGCTTTTACCCTTTTATTCACTGCCTCGTTTGTTTCCCCAAAAAATTGCCTACGCTCGGAATGGCCGATAATTGCATATTTAACTTCCAGGTCTTTAAGTTGCTGCACAGATACCTCTCCGGTAAAAGCGCCCTGAATTTCCCAGTGCGCATTTTGCGCGCCCAGCTTAATATTAGATTCTAAAATAACTTCCCCTACTTCTTCAAGCAGCGTAAAACCCGGGCAAACCACAATATCCACAACCTCAATATCACAAAGCTCGCGCTTTAAGCCGTTGGCAAGCTCTAACGCCTCGCCAATAGTTTTATGCATCTTCCAGTTCCCGGCGATAATTGGTTTGCGCATAATTATTCCTTATTAGTTAACGCCGCTATTCCCGGAAGTGCCTTACCTTCCAGGTATTCCAAGGAAGCACCTCCTCCGGTAGAAATATGCGTCATCTTATCTTCCAATTTAAATTTAGCAACCATTGCCGCGGTATCCCCGCCGCCGATTATTTTGACGGCTGATAATTTCGCAACGAATTCCGCTACTTTATACGAACCTTTACTAAAGGTATCGATTTCAAAAATTCCCAGCGGGCCATTCCAGACAATAGTCTTTGCGCGCTTAAGCGTTTGGCAAAAACTCTCTATTGTCTTTAGGCCAATATCTACCCCGATTAAACCATCAGGAATATCTTCGCCAACAGTTTCAATCTTAGTAAAACCTTCTATTTTATCTACAACCACATTATCTACCGGGAGATGTATCCGGACATTGGCTTTCTTTGCCTTCTCCAATATGCCCTTCGCTGTTTCAACGCGGTCTTTTTCTAATTTGGAATTCCCGATATTTTTATCTAAGGCTTTTAAAAAAGTATAACACATCCCTCCGCCGATAATAATCTCATCGGCTTTTTTAAGCATACTCTCTATTAAGAGTATTTTGTCCGAAACCTTAGCTCCGCCTAAAATTAATATAAGCGGCTTTTTAGGGTTTTCTACTACTTGGCCCAAATATTCTATTTCTTTTACCAGTAAAAATCCGGCGGCCGATTTTAAAAAATGCGTGACGCCCTCTGTCGAAGCATGCGCGCGGTGTGCTGTACCAAAAGCATCGTTAATAAAAATATCGCCTAAAGAAGCAAGCTTCTGCGCAAAACCTTTATCGTTACTCTCTTCCTCTTTATAAAACCTTAGGTTTTCTAAAAGAATTACCTTCTCTTTCGCTTGTATAATATCCGCTTTGACCTTATCGCCGATACAGTCATCCAGCTTCTTTACCGGCTCCCCTAATAACGCAGCAAGCTTCGCCGCTACAGGAGTAAGGCGGTATTTTTCCACCACCTGCCCGTCCGGACGGCCTAAATGGCTTACTAAAATCACCTTTACCGCACCCTGCTCTAAGCAGTATTTAATGGTAGGGAGGCTGGCGCGTATACGCGTGTCATCGCTCACCTTCGACTCCTTATCAAGTGGCACGTTAAAATCTACCCTAATTAAAACCTTCTTATCCCGAAGTTGAACATCGCTCAGGCTAAGCTTATTCATTTTTCCCGCCTCTTACCCCTGAATACTCATTTTTAATAGATAATAGTTCTAATTCGTCATCAACTTCCTTAGCCTCGATTACCACCTTTAAAACATTATTTCTCTCTTCTAAAAATTCCGTAATCTTTACGCTGCTTTCTTTATTAAACCGGTAGAGTTCGCCCTCTGAATAAATAGAATACCCGCTCTCAACACTTACCGGTAAAACAGCCTGTGCTTTGGGATATCTCAAAATAAAAATATCCAGGCTCTTTAAGTATTTTTCCGCGCTTTCATTATCGATAACGGTTCCGGCAATCTTAAGCGTTTCTTCTGATTCTTTCTTCGGCTCATCTGCCTGCGCAAAAGATAAAAAACTCAGTAAAAAAATAGAAATGAATATGCATATAATTTTACGCATATGACCACCCTCCTCAATATAGCGTATTTTAAAGAATTTTAATAGTAGCATAAAATAGCCCGAAAGTCAATTAAAACAGAAAACGCCTTCGGTTAATGCTAAGGCGTTTTCTACTGCATCCCTAAACAATAAATACTGCACTACTTAATGAATAACATCTCCCTGTATTTCGGCAGGTCCCAATGTTCATCGGAAACAACACATTCAAGCGCATCCACATGCCTGCGGATATGCTCCATTAAAGGCTTTAGCTCTTCAAAATAAAGCTTTGCCCTCTTTTCCGCGTTAAACTTGCCTGCCTTCTCTAAAAGCTTCATCATCTCTTTAGCGTTGCGCCGGACATAGTAAATCTTAGAAACCACATCATTTAAATGCTCTTTCTGGTCTTTTAAAACCAACGGGTCAATCTTTACGTCCTTCTTAATCTCGCCTAAGACTTTCAGGTTATCCGAAAGCAACTGCTGATACTCAAAACCCGCTGGCACAATGCTGGCGTTTACCATTTCATTAAGTGTATTTGCCTCAATCTCTAAAACTAGGGTATACATATGTATCCAGATATGGTAACGCGCGATCAACTCCTCCTTAGAGAAAACTTTGTATTTTTCAAATAACGCGATATTTTTCTCTTTAGTTAAGTCTTCTAAGGATTCGGGGGTAGAGGCAACATTCGGAAGGCCTCGCTTCTCTGCCTCTTTTAACCATTCCTCAGAGTAATTATTACCCTCAAAGCGGATATCTTTAGTCTCTTTAATAATCTGGGCAATGACTTTTAACGCCGCGGTATTAAAATCGCCTCCTTTAGCTGTGCTCGTTATCTTTTCAGCCACATAATCTAAGCTATCGGCAATAATCGTATTAACCACGGTAATCGGCGTTGAGATATTCTGCGATGAGCCTACCGCGCGGAATTCAAACTTATTTCCTGTGAAAGCAAACGGTGAAGTACGGTTTCTATCCGTCGTATCCTTATTAAACTTAGGCAAGCGCGCCAGGCCCAAATCAACAATATCACGCTTGGAAACTTTTTTCTTAGCACCCTTCTCAATCATATCTAAAATTGTCGTCAATTGATCCCCTAAGAAAACACTGATAATTGCCGGAGGCGCTTCATTTGCGCCTAAGCGATGCTCATTCCCCGCCATGGCAACGCTTGCACGCAAAAGATCAGCGTGCAGATATACCGCGCGCAATACTGCCGCCAATACTGCCAAAAATTGTAGGCTATCTTCGGGCGTTTCACCGGGATTAAGAAGATTGTTCCCCTTATCGTCTGCCAAAGACCAATTTAAATGTTTTCCACTGCCATTGATACCGGCAAATGGCTTCTCATGCAAAAGGCAAACCAAATCATGCCGAAGTGCTACCTTCTTCATCAATTCCATTAATAACTGATTGTGATCAGCGGCAATATTTGATTCTTCAAAAATCGGCGCAAATTCATATTGATGCGGAGCAACCTCATTATGCCGGGTCATCACCGGAATACCTAACTTATACGCCTCCTCTGCCGTTTCAAACATAAAGTTAACCACGCGTTCTTTGATAGTGCCGAAATACTGGTCTTCTAGCTGTTGCCCTTTAGGAGAAGCAGCTCCTACTAAAGTGCGGCCGGTAAGCAATAAATCCTGCCTTAAGTTATAATAGTTTTTATCAATTAAAAAATATTCCTGCTCCGGGCCGCAAGTGGAAAATACCTTCTTTACGTCCTTATGGCCAAAAAGTTTCAAGAGTCCGACTGCCGCGCGGGATAGCGCCTCATCAGAACGTAACAATGGAAGCTTTTTATCTAATGCCTCTCCGTTATAAGAAATAAATATCGTGGGGATACATAAGGTTTTGCCAAGCTTACTCTCAATGATAAATGCCGGGCTTGACGGATCCCACGCGGTATAGCCGCGCGCCTCAAAGGTGGCGCGTATGCCGCCGGAAGGAAAACTTGATGCATCCGGCTCGCCCTGAATAAGCTTATTTCCGGAAAATTTCTCAATAACTTTGCCGGGTGCGGTAATAGTAATAAAACTATCGTGTTTTTCCGCGGTTAAACCAGTCATCGGTTGAAACCAATGGGTATAATAAGTTGCCCCTTTGGACATCGCCCAATTTTTCATGCTATCTGCGATTTCATTTGCCTGATTAAGGATTATGGTTTTGCCCTCTGACATCCACGCCTTAAACGCCTCAAAAGTAGGCTTAGAAATATGCTTCTGCATAGTCTCCAAGCTAAATGTATTCTCTCCAAAGTAGCTGGATACTTTCTTTGGCGTCTCAATCTTGTCAAAATCCGTGCTCTTAATTCTCGTTAATAACTCCTGTCTAATACCCATTATATCTCCCCTCAATGAGCCCGCCATTGATTCAGTGGCGGGACAATATACCACCTTAACTTTTGCTTATTATTTTACCATAACCCAAAATAAAAAAACAGAGATATTCTTCCCACAACAAGAACGCCTCTGTTCTGCTTAAAACCTAAATCTACCGCACTACCCTGTGCATCCCCTTAATTATATAAAAGTAAAAAAATGAGGCATTTGGTAACGGGGGATTGGGGTGACGGTTTGATGAATGCCGCTGCTTCGATAACCACAAAATCAACCTTATGCTCTTTTAATAATTTCAAAAGCTCTTCTGTATCCACTTCTTTCCAATAAATTAACCATCTCTTTAGTTTTGCGCCTCATTAAAGCAAACCTTTGCTTAACCGAAAGAGACCTAAGATATCTTAATTCAAACTCTATCTCTTTTTTTTCGTTATGTCCTTTTAATTTTAAAATCGGCGTCATTGCCCACCTCGTTTTAGCACAACCCCTAATTTCATTATAACCTAACAACAGCTAATTTCAACCAATTTAATGAACCAAAAACACTTTTAACCCTGCGCACCGCGGAGGTGCACAGGGGGGAGGTACCAATAAAAAAGCCCGCATGATTATTTACGGGCTTTTTATTAATTATTATTGGGCTTTATAGGCCTTTTTTCACCATAAACTCAACGAGATCTACGACGCGGTTTGAATAACCCCATTCGTTATCGTACCAAGCAATTACCTTAACAAAATTTCCGCCGATTACCTTGGTTAACTTAGCATCCACTGTAGATGAAGCAGTGCTGTGGTTAAAATCGCTTGATACTACTTCGTCTTCGGTATAATCAAGATACCCTTTCATCTTACCGAGAGCAGCTTCCTTTAATACCTTGTTTACCGCTTCCGCCGTTGTCTCCTTTTTCAATGTACAACTTAAATCCACAACCGATACATTGGCTACCGGAACCCTTATAGCAAAACCGTCTAACTTACCTTTAAGCTCAGGAATGACTAACCCGATTGCTTTGGCTGCACCCGTAGATGTGGGTATCATAGATAATGCAGCAGCACGCGCCCTACGCATATCTGAATGCGGCATATCCTGCACTCTCTGGTCATTGGTATAGGCATGGATTGTAGTCATTAGGCCTTTTTCAATTCCAAAATTATCGTTTAAAACTTTAGCTACCGGCCCGAGGCAGTTTGTGGTGCAGGAGGCATTGGAAATTACCTGCATCTCTCGGTCGTATTTATCATCGTTTACGCCTAAAACTATCGTTATATCCTCATCTTGAGCAGGCGCGCTGATAATAACTTTTTTTGCACCGCCGCGAGTTATATGGTTTATGACGCCCTTTACCTCTTTTCCTTTTTTATTTACGCCGTCATTTTTGCTGGTAAAAATTCCGGTCGATTCTATAACGACGTCGGCCTTGACTTCTTTCCACGGGATATCGGAAGGGTCTTTTCCGGCAAACACCTTAATTTCTTTACCGTTTATTATAATATTGCCGCCGTTAACCCCGACTTCGCCGTTAAACCTTCCGTGTACAGAATCATATTTAAATAAATGCGCTAAAGACGCTGCATCTGCAATATCATTTACAGCGACTAATTCCAGGCCTTTATTATTTCTATCGAAAATTGCCCTGGCGACCATACGGCCAATTCTTCCAAAACCATTAATACCAACTCTTACAGCCATTTTTCCTCCCTCTTCTGTTTAAACTTTAGTTTTATATTATATTTTTGCTTCTCTAAGGTATTTTGCGGCTAATTCCGGCGGGGTTGAGACAATGTAGAAACCAGTACCCCACTCAAAACCGGCTACGCGCGTAAGTTTCGGCATAATCTCAAAATGCCAATGGTAGCCTTCCTCTGGTTCCGGGGTATTCACCGGCGAGGTATGGATAATATAGTTGTAGGCGGGGTCAGATAAGACAACTTTTAAGCGTTGTAAAGCTTCCTTAAGTATTTTAGCTAATTCCGGAAGCTCTTCCTTGGATATATGACAAAAATAACCATTGTGTTTCTTAGGCATGATCCAAACTTCAAAAGGGAAACGCGAGACATAAGGACAAATTGCAAGATAGTATTTATTCTCGGCAATAACCCGTTCTTTTTCGTGAATCTCTTGACGTACTATGTCGCAAAAGATGCACCTATCCTTATAATTAAAATAATCACGGGCTCCCTCGATCTCTTCCAATACATTTTTGGGAATCATCGGAAGCGCAATCAACTGTGTATGCGGATGTTCCAAAGATGCCCCAGCCGAAGGCCCGTAATTTTTAAAAATTAATACATACTTAAACCTTTTGTCGTTAGCCAAATCTGTAGAACGGCGGCAATACATCGAAAGTATGTTCATCACTTCTTCATCGCTTGAATCCGCTATCTCTTTTTTATGATCCGGCGATTGAATAATAACTTCATGCGCCCCTATGCCGCGCGATACATCATAAATACCGATGCCTCTGCGGTCTAAATCTCCTTCAATTTGAAGGGCCGGAAATTTATTCTGCACAACGCGCACCTGCCAGCCCGGGCTGTTAGGTTTACTCCCCGGCGCACGAATTACCTCTATCTCGGCAGGAGTAATACTCTCGTTCCCGGGACAAAAAGGGCAAGCCATCTGTTTAAATACATGGCTTTCCTTTTCAAAATCCTGCGGCAAGGTCGGTTGATCCGTATATACAATTACCCACCTGCCACCTAAAGGGTCACGTCTCAATTCAGCCATATTTAAAGTTCCGTTTCCCGTAAAAACTTAGCGGCGCTTTCCGGAGGTAACGGACAAATATAAAAACCAGTACCCCACTCAAAACCGGCTACACGCGTAAGCCTCGGGATAATCTCAATATGCCAGTGATAATCTTCTTCTATGGTTTTCCAATAACCGAGCTTTTTCCGCCTAAAAGGCGCGGTATGTAAAATAAAATTATATGCCGGATCTTTTACGACTTTCTTTATTTTTGACAATACAATTTTTATGGTCTTCGCCAACTCACGCTGATGATACTGGTTTATAGAGCTAAAATCACAACTGTGCTTTTTGGGCATAATCCAGACTTCAAAAGGAAAGCGTGAAGCAAACGGCGCAATTGCTACTATACCGTCGAGATCTAGCACTATCCTTTCTTTAGATTCTAATTCCTGCCTTATTAAATCACAAAAAACGCACCTTTCATGGTATTCAAAATATTTTTTAGCGCCCACTAGCTCTTCTTTAACGCGCTTAGGATTAACCGGAGTCGCAATCAATTGCGAACGGGAATGCCCGATCCTTCCGCCGCCCGCGCTCCAGCCGTAGTTCTTAAATAACAACAAATATTTAAAGCGTTCATCCTTCTCTAAATCAGTAAAGCGATGGACATATGCCCCTATTATCTTGGTAATTTGCTCTTCAGATAAATCCGCAATGTTGGCGATATGCTCTGGTGTTTCGATTACCACCTCATGCGCTCCTACGCCGTTCATCATGTCAAAGAGCCCTTTGCCCCTACGGTCTAGTTCTCCCTCAATTTTTAAGATAGGCTTAATACTAGAAACTACTCTGACATCCCAGCCCGAAGTATCAGGCTTGGTGTGATGGTGGCGTACAGCGTAAACCTCAGAAGGAGTTTTATGCTCCTGCCCATGGCAAAACGGGCATTCCCCTTCCGGCGGGCCTTCTGTCGCTACCGCGAAATCATCCGGCCTTTTTGCCCTCTCGGTAGCAATAATCACCCACCGGCCGATAATAGGATCTTTTCTTAACTCTGGCATCTACCCTCACTTTGCTCGGGAGAAACCAGATTCCAGTAACCAAATACATTATCTTCTGGTTTCTGGCTACTGGTTTCTGGCTACTTTTTATATCGCTAAATTATACCATTGTTTTTTTTATATGCAAGAAAAAATATAAAAAATTAACCCAACCTATCGCCTTTTTTTATTCTATGGCCCATGGCGAAATCATACGCGGACATTCTCTTGCCGGAGGCAGGCTGGACTTCTTTCAAAAACAGGAAGCCGCTACCGCAGCAAACAATAATTCCTTCTCCTGTTATATTTATAACCTCGCCGATTTTGGGTATCCTGCCCGGTTTGAGGTTGCGGCTTTGGCTAAAGGAAGCCAAACCACTGCCCTCTGGCTTGTTAAAATCTGTATAATGCGCTTGCCATACTTTTAAAATTTTACCGCTAAGATAAGTATACGCACCCGGCCAAGGGACGAGGCCGCGCACCTGGTTAAAAATAACTTTCCTGCTTTTGCCCCAGTCAATTACGCCGTCTTCTTTTGTTAATTTTGACGCGTACGTAGCCTCTTGCTCACTCTGCTTCCTTAAAGAATATTTTTTATTTTTAATCAAACCTATCGCTTCAATAATAGCCTCTTTTGCTGCCTCTGCCAAAGACGCGCTTAACGATTGCGCGTCAAACTCGTCACTAAGGGCGACGGGTTTCTGCAAGATGATATCGCCTCTATCCATAAATTCGTTCATCCTGATTATAGAAATTCCCGTTTCTTTTTCGCCGTTCATTATTGCCCGGTTAATCGGAGCGGCCCCCCGGTATTTCGGCAACAAAGAAGTATGGATATTGACTGAAAAGATTTTAGGCAAATCAAGGATTTCCTTAGGAATAATTTTTCCGTATGAAACAACAATAAATAAGTCCGCAACGAATTTCTTAAGATAACCGCGCACTTCTTCGGCCTTGAGATCCTCCGGTTGAAATATAGAAATATTATGCGTTTGGCAATAAGACTTTACGGGCGTAAGCGCGATTTTTAAATGCCTGCCGGCTTTTCTATCCGGCTGCGTTACGACACAAGCGAGCTCATAACCGCTAGAAATTATTGCCTCAAGGATAGATACCGCAAAATTGCTGCTTCCAAAAAATATAATCTCCATTCGTCGCTATCGCCCCTCATTCACTGATTACACAGATTTCAAGATACAGATTACACAGATTCTATCTGCGATCATCCACAGCTTTTCATCTGCACTTATCTGTGTTTCTATAATGGGTCCATGTCCACAGTAATAATTATACCTGATTTTTTAAAATTTTTTACATATTTATTAGCGAACTGGATGAGTGTTTTCTTGGACCGGCTTTTTAATAAAATATTATACCTGAAATTATCGCGCAATTTTAACGGAAATGCCAATGCCGGATTATATATTTCGAGTTTTTTATCTTTATTCTTATCCTTTAAATAATTGAATAAATCTTCGGAGGCTAGCCCTACTTTTTCCTGAAGCCTTCCCCGTAAGGTTACTAGAAGCAAAAAAGAAAAAGGCGGAAAACGCAATTCCTTTCTTTGGTTTAGTTCTTCTTTATAGAATAAAGCATAATCATTACGCATCAGCGGCTTGATTAAATAATGTTCCGGCATGGCTGTCTGGATTATGGCTTTTTCTTTAACAATATAAAGAAGCCGCGACATAACTTGGAATGTCTTTTCCGCAGCCCTAAAATCCAGCCTATTTAAAGACGAATCCAAAGAAACAACACCCAGTAAATCAATGTTCTTTAACTTATCTAAATCCTTTAATATGATTTGGGTTGTAATAAGCACATCAAACTGCTCCTTATCCAGGTTTATATCGTGCTTTAAACGGTCATACCTCAATATACGCGCGGAAGGGAATAACCTATGGGCTTCACTCTCCAGTTTTTCCGTACCTAACCCTAAGTACTTGATATAGGATAGGTTACACTGCGGGCAGATCTCGGGAACAGCCGATTTAAAGTTGCAAGACCTGCAGATCAACTCATTTCTGGCGTATGCAAATATAAGGTTTTTGCTGCATCGGCCGCATTTAATAATAAAACCGCAACCCGCGCACTTGGCATAAGTAGAAAAGCCTACACGGTTCAGAAAAAGCATTATTTTTTTCTTATTATTTATCGCTTCGCTTATATTACGCTCCAAAATATTCGATAGAATAATATTCCCTCGTTTTTGTTTATAGCGCTCTTCGGATAAATCTACAATCTGTACAAAAATACCGGCCTTTTCTTTGGGGTCAGGCTCGATTAATTTAAACCCGCGCTTTTCTACCGAATAATAAGACTCAAGCGAAGGGGCAGGGCTGGCTAAAATCAAATCCGCCTTACTCTGTTCGGCCCTAAATCGCGCGATGTCTTTAGCGTTGTAAAAAGGAGATTGCTCCTGTTTATAGACCGGATTGTCTTCTTCGTCAATAATGATTAAGCCCAAGTTTGCAACCGGAGCAAAGACGGCCATCGACGTACCAACAACAATATTAATATCGCCGTTTTTTACCCTAACCCAATTTTCCAGCTCCTGTTTTCCGGAGTTGCTACTGTGCACAAGCAGAGCTTCTTTTTTTGCTTTTTCCTCTATCCATTGTTTCGCCGCAAGGCATGAATTTATTTCTGGATTTAAAATAATAATCCCCCTGCCTTCGTTTATCGCAGCCTTTATCTTTTCTTCAAAAACCTGCCATCTCCTATTAACGGTATCACGCAATAATAAAACTTCGCCTTTTTCTTTTTTACTTGATACTTGCCTGTCCCGAAGCATTCGGGGATACGTGATACTTGCCTGTCCTGAAGTATTCAGGGATACTGATTCTAATTTTCTTCCTTGCCTTATAAGCTTGGGCAGCATTAAATCTAACGCCTCTCCAAGCGAACAAAAATAATTCTCTGCGACATAGCCGGCCAATTGAACAAAATCTTCGCCTAAAATCGGCTGCCTGTCCAATAGCGATATTATGCTTTTGAGCTCTTTTATGTGGGAAGTTTTTGAAAATCCCGTTACATAGCCAAGCAACTGTGAATTTCTGAAAGGAGCTTTAATCCGCGACCATTTAACGATATCTTTTTCTAAATCCTTGGGTACGCGATAATCAAGAGAGATATCTATAGGGAGAGGGAAAACTACCTTAGCAATCATTATTTTAAAGATATGTCCAATATTCTTGCGGCTGCATCAGGATGGGAAATCCGGCTGGCGTTAACCTTATATTCTGCGAGTTTTTCCGGAGATTTTTTTAATTCAAGGACTGCCTTTTTTATGCTATCCACATCTTGGGCGATTATGCCAGCACCGTATTCTTGTATAATTCTGGCATTGCCGGTTTCCTGCCCGGGGATAATAGAAAAAAATATCATCGGCAGGGTCTTCGATAAAGCCTCGGAGATGGTCAATCCGCCTGGCTTAGTAACCACTAAATCTGAAACGCTCATCAATTCATATACATTATTTACTAATCCGAATATTTTTAAGTTACGGTGCCCTATTTTTTTCAACTCTTCAAGCAATTGCTTATTCTTGCCGCAGACAACCAATAACTGAACGTCTTCTTTTAATGAATCGATAATCTCCGCAATCGGGCCTATCCCGACTTCGCCAGTCATAACGAGAAGGGTAAATAAATCCGGGCTCACACCTAATTTTTCCGCCATTTCTTTTCTCTCGTAATTCTGCGAGAAAGCCGCGTCTATAGGAATACCGGTAAATTCGATTCTTTCGCCAGGCGCGCCAAGAAAAACCAGCCTTTCCCTGACACTATCTGAGGCGACACAATACTTATCTACGAAAGCATTAAACCACATACTATGCAGGCAGAAATCCGTTACCACGCTAACCAGCCTGATATTTAATTTTTGCTTTACGTAACCGGTTATCTCCGAGCTCATAAAATGGGTGGAAATAACCAAATCAACCTTTTCCTTTTCTAAAAAATCGAGGTATTTGGCATAACTATGTTTATTAAGCAAATAAGCTATCCGGCTAAAGATATTATTCCTTAACTTATCCGTAACAGAGAAAAGTATTCTCCAGATAAATGGGGCGCGCTTAATCAAAAAAAGATAGCCTTCGGAATAAAGATATTTAACCGCGGGATGAGTAAAATCCAAGATATCGACTATCGCTACATCCAAGCCCCTTTTTTTTGCCTCTTTATATATTGCCTCGGATGCCTTCCTGTGCCCTGCTCCGGCTGTAGCGTAAACTATTAGGATTTTCATTGTTTTAACCAATCTTTCGTTTCTTGCTACGGCTTAAAATTATTTCTACCGCGGAGAACAAATCTCTGGCAGTGTAATCCGGTTTAACCTGCCAGCTACTTCCATTGCCTGCCTTCTCTTTTCCTGAAAAGACAAGGATTGATTTTATGCCTGCGACTTGCGCGGACATAACATCTCTTATGGTATCGCCTACAAAAAATGCATCCCCTAAAACTTCTTTTTTAAGACAACTCTCTTTTAATGCCTTATATATTAAACCTGCCTTGGGCTTGCGGCATAAACAATTATGCCGTTCCTGATGCATGCAATAATACACACCATTAATTTTACCTCCGGAAGCCTCTAGCTTCTTAAGCATATATTCCGTAATGCCGGAAAGGTCTTTTGCCGAGTACAGCCCTTTTGACACCCCCGCCTGATTGGAAATAACAAAAATTCTGCATCCGGCTTTTGTAAGCTTAGAAATCGCCTTCTTGACATTAGACAGGAAACGAAATCCAGATAAGCTGGTAACATATTTTCCATCGCCCGGGTATTTATTTATTACGCCGTCCCTATCTAAAAATATAACTTTCATCTAAAGGCCTATTGCCCTTGAAATGCCTGTTTCTTTGACAATTCAATGGCTCGCTCAAGGTGGGGGTTAAATAACAGCTTTGCTTTATGGACAAAAACAGATATTTTCAGGATATAAAATAAAACTATGTCATCCGCTAGAATTATGTTAAATCTTTTAGGCGCTTTTTTGGCCACAATCTTAAAAAGACAAATAAGAGGAAAGAATATACCGTTAAATCCAAAAATAAGGATATTGGAATGTTCGGCGATATTAAATTTCGCGATTAAATTTTTCTCTATAAGAACATAAACCCTGTGGTTCTCGCTCGCGGAAGTTAAAATAATCTGCTCAATTTCATCTTTATCTATGCGGTCTTTCGGCGGCTTAGATATAATAATAGCGATGCGCAACGACTCACCCCACCGGCTTTCAAATAGTTTTCTGTTTTTCGCAAATAATTCTTCTCTGTCCGCCCTCTTGTCAAACGTATAGCGCTCAATATGGTATACGTAGGCAGCCTTTGCCCGGGCAAACCTATAGCCCGCTTTTTGCGCCCTGCGGCAATAATCCGCTTCTTCAAAATAGCCCACTTCATAGCTTTCATCAAGTAGGCCGATCTTTTCTATAACCTCCCGTTTAATCAACATACAAAAACCGGAACACTGCCCCAATTCACCCCATTTCCCTTTAAACGATTTTAAACTTCTGGAGTAGGACTCTACAGTTTGCCCCTTCGGCAATGATTGAGCCAGTGTATTACTGGAAGGGTTAACAATACCGACATCCACATTGTCATCTGCTATCTCAATCATTTCGCTAAGCCAGCCGTCAGCAACTATCGTATCATTATTAAGCAAACAAACAAAATCTGCGCGGCCTTGCTTAATCCCCTGATTTACCGCCTTAACATAACCTAAGTTTTGTTCATTCCTAATCAGCAAAAAGTCAGGCGCCGCATCCTTTAAACTAGCCAAATACGCTGACGTATCCGGATTGCTGGCGTTATCAATAATAATCAAACGGTAAGAAGCATCTGTATTTTTTAACACACTGTCAATACAGTTCTTAGTTATTCCCAGCTCATTAAAAACCGGTATAATTATATCGCAGTTCATCTTAAAATTATTTAAACATTTTTTGATTATCTTTTACCCAAGCGCATAATCTGGTAATGCCTTCTTCTACGTTTACCCGAGGATACCAGTTTAAAACTTTCTTAACTTTCGCCGTATTCGTAATATAAACCTTTTGATCGGAAGGCCGCCAGTCTTTAAAACTGTATTTAGGCTTTTTACCCAAAATCCCATATATTTTATCTAAGAATTCAAGAAGCGAAGTCGTATTTTCCGCCCCGCCGCCGATATTAAATAGCCCTGATTTTAGGCTGCTATCTATAAAAGCCTCATACGCTCTTACTAAATCCTCGGCATAAAGCAAATCCCTTACTTGCTTTCCGTCGCCATAAATCACGATCGGCTTATTTAATAAAGCGGCAATTATAAACCAAGCAACCCACCCTTGGTCCTCAAAACCAAACTGCCTTATCCCGTAGATACAAGACATACGGAATACGCAGGTGCGCATTCCGTAAATATGGGCATATTCCTGCGTATATAGATCTCCCACAAGTTTACTCACCCCATAAGGAGTATGGCCTGTCAAATCAGTAAGCATTGATTCATCAACGCCTTCAACACCACTATAGGTATATCTTTTTTTGAGTTCCTTTAAAGGAATCTTATCTACATTCTCGCCATATACTTTATTGGTAGAACAATAAACAAAGGCGGCCTTTTTTGATTTCTGCCTTAAACATTCCAAAACGTTTAACGTCCCAAAGGCATTTATGCTAAAATCATCTTTTGGATCCCTAACACTGGAAGGAACCCCTGGTTGGCCTGCGGTATGTATCACCGCGTCTACTCCGCTGCCGATTGCTTTTAAAACATCTTTCTCGTTCCTGATGTCACCTTTGATTCTTTTTATATTTTTATATCTACTCAGGTATTTCCAATTATATTCGACAGTTTCAATATCGCTGCCAAAAATCTTAGAACGCAGAAGATTATCCAGAATCGTAACCTGATAGTTTTTCTTTGCGAAATATTCCGCACAATGAGACCCCACCAAACCCGCTCCACCGGTAACCAAAACCTTCATTTCTTTAACCCCTTTCTTTAATGAGCACATAACTTATGGGGCGCAATGCGCGACATAAGTTATTAGCGCGAATTAAACCCAGCACTAATTTTGTATCTTATTTGTGGCCTCATTTGACATCTGCCTATACTTTGCATAACTTAATATTTGGTACAACGAAGCAAATAGCGCTACCATAAAACCAACTAAGCCGTCTTTATACCCTTTTTTGCCGATAAAAGTGCGGAAAAACCTGTCGATCGTGCGCCATGACGCCTTAAACAACGACATCTTTCGGTTTGTGTTTATCCATTTTCTTGCTTCGAGAGTCGTCTGACGGTTAACGCTAGCTAGGAAATGCTCAAAATCCGGATAACCCTTATGAATTATGTCGCTTTTTAAGTGGCCGCATTTACCTTCGGTAAATACGCGTGGATGCACTTCCACTTCTTCATATTTAAATTTACTTTTTTTAAAAAGGCGTACCTTTCCGGCAGGATACCATCCTCCATAACGCACCCAATAATTGCCGATATAATTGCGCAGAGGAATTGAAAAACATACGCAATCGGTATTCGCTAAAATTTTATTTATTTCAAGCTGCAGCTCCGCAGTAACCTGTTCATCAGCATCAAGGCTTAAAACCCATTCATTCCTTGCCTGCGAATATGCCCAATTACGGTGCGTCCCCTCAACTTTCATTTTATTAACTAAAACCTTATCCGCGTATTTCTGCGCAAACTCCATCGTCTTATCGGAGCTAAAATCATCTACTACAATTATCTCATCCGCCCATCCTTTAACGCTAGATAGGCACTCTGCTACATTTGCTTCTTCATTTTTAGTAAGCACTACCACCGAAACAGCTATTTTATTCATCTCGATCAACCTTTCTTCTTTACCAGATAATCCCCTATCGCTAAATATTCTAGCCCGCTCTCTTTGAACATAAGCATCGCGTCTTTTGGCGAACAAATCATGGGTTCCCCTCTTCTATTCAGCGAAGTATTAATCAAAACGGGTATCCCTGCCTTATCATTAAAACGGCTGATTAATTTATAATATAGGGGATTTACCTCTTTGTCTACTGTCTGCGGGCGTAACGTTCCATCAACATGCACCACTTCCGGGATTCTATTGCGCCATTTATCCGTAACCTTAAAAGAAAAAGTCATAAATTCAGCGGGATGCCGGCTGCCGAATATATCACCGGCAAATTCTTTCAAGATTGACGGGCAAAACGGCCGCCAGTTCTCGCGGAATTTTATAATCTCATTTATTCTCTGGGCAGTGCCTCTTATGGTAGGGTTGCCTAAAATACTCCTATTGCCCAAAGCGCGCGGGCCCCATTCCATTTTTCCCTGAAACCAGCCAACGATATTGCCATTCTTTATCAATTCACTTACCGTATCGATTATATCCGTTTCCTTCTTGTAATAAAATCCGCTATTTTTTAGCGCTTCTTCAATTTCTATATTGCTAAACTCCGGGCCTAGGTATACATGTTTCATCGGCTTAATATTCTCGCCGGCTTCGGCCGCCGCGTAAACTGCCGCCCCCAAAGAAGTTCCGGCGTCATGGGACGCAGGCTGAACCCAGAGAAATTTTACCAAAGGATGCTCAATGAGCTTTCTGTTTAGGGTTACATTTAAAGCACACCCTCCTGAAAAAACCAGGTTTCCGCATTTTTTTAATATATCGGATAAATATGTATCAACTAATTTTAAAGTCATATCCTCTAGTTTTTTTTGCGTAATAGCGGCAATATGTATATACGGCTCGCTTAAACCGTCACCGGATCTTTCCGGTCCGAATTCTTTGACCATTTTTTTAGAGTAGACTTTATCCAGGCGCGCGCGGTTATTTCTTGTCACCCAAACATAATTATCGTTGCAATGATATGTGGCATTTTTCCAGTAGATAATATGGTCAAAGTTTATTTTTGAGGCGTCGCCGTACGGAGCCATGCCCATTACTTTATATTCGCCGTCTTCCCGTTCAAACCCCAGATAATCGGTCATTGTGGAATAAAAATTACCTAAAGAATCAGGGGCAACGATTTCCTTAACCTTTTTTATTTTATTATCTTTGGCATGCCCCAAGAGCGTTGCCGTTATTTCACCGCCTCCGTCAATAGACAAAACTGCCGCCTCGCTAATACCGGATAAATAAAAACTGGATGCCGCATGGGCTAAATGATGCTCTACCCAGGCAACCTTTGCCCTAAACGTACCAAAACCTGATTTCTCCAATATCTCATGAACGAATTTTTGCTGGCCGAATAACTCCTTTTTACACTTAAAGAATTTTTTATATGCGCGCGAAGGTTTGGTGAAGATTGTGCGCCAAAAATATTCTGCGCGTTTATCCAACAACGCCTGATAAGACCATGGATAAGCGACAATGTCTATATCGGCTGGTTTTATACCGGCAGCCTTAAGGCAAAACTTAATCGCGTTAAGCGGCGCTTCCCCCACAGCGTGCTTATTGCGGGTAAAACGTTCCTCTTCTGCCGCAGCTATTACCTTACCATCAATAAGCAAAGCACTCGATGCATCATGCCCAAATGGCGAACCTATGCCGAGCACTTTCATATTAGCCTACTTCCTTATTTTTTACTATTTCCCAATATTTTGCCCAGCGCAAAAAATGCCTAAAAGCATTTAACGCCGCGTAGATCAAACCGTAAACGCCATCTTTATAACCCCTTTTTTTGATATAAAGTTTCCAAAATAATTTTATTGGCTTAAACAGCAGATTATACTTTATCTCTCTAAGGCTTAATATGCTCTTTTCTTTAAATAATTCATTAGCTTCTAAATCTGTGTATCTACTCTGCCTATCTATATACTGGGATATATTCACAAAAGGATAATGTTCAATTTCCGCTTCAATCCTCCCTATCTTACCGGAAACCTGCGGCCGCTCATGTATGGCATGGATATACTTGCAATCATTCCTGCGGAATAATTTAAGCTCATCTATATACCATCCGCCGTATTGCATAAAATGCCCCAAGAAAAACTCTTTTCGCTTTATTATGAAAGCGCTATATTGACAGTCATCAGTCAAATTTTTCTCAATCTCATTTTTTAATTTTTCTGTCACCACTTCATCCGCATCCATCTGCAATACCCAATCACCGCTTGCCTCGTCCATTCCAAAATTACGTTGAGCCGCAAAATCCCCATTAAGCGGCCTAACTATCACCCGCGCCCCCAAAGATTGTGCTATCTGCCTTGTTCCGTCCGCGCTCTCATCATCAATAACCAAAATTTCATCCGCCCACTTAACAGACTCAATACAGCGGGCTATTTTATCTTCTTCGTTTTTAGTTAATATGACTACCGACAATTTAGAGCTCATTTCTAAAATAAAGTATAGATAAATGGGGCTACGGCCGAATTTTCTGTGAAAATTAACAAAACCCCTAATAAAAGCAGAACAATAACTATCGGCACGAGCCAATATCTTTTACGCGTTTTTAAAAAAATCCATAATTCTTTTAACAGTGCAAACATTTTATTATCCTCTGCTAAAACTGTCTTTCCATCCTCTTAGGATCATTAAGGGCTGTATCTCTTTTGATCCAATAAGTTTGTGCCTTTCTATCAAGGCCTTTCTTAAAATTCGCCTGCTTTAGCAAACGCATAATTAGCCCTATCGGCGTTATCAGCAGATAATAAATAATACTTAATAAAATAGCAGAGTTTATCTTGCCTACAATATGTGCCATTTTTAAAAAAAGTGTATAAATCGGGCTTAACCATGTAGGCACCAATAATCTAAGCGCTAAAATAATTAAGGAAGAGCACGCTACCCAATAACGGATATGCCCTTTTCTGACTAAAGGCAATAACGCTATAACCGCCAATACCCCTGCTAAGGCAATACCAAATTCTTTAAGTTGGGATATTTTATTTTTTTCCATCTCTAATCTAATATGAATTCCTTCATCCAACTTTTGTCTTTTTTATCAACCGGCTTTTGCCTTGTCTTATCCAACAATAAATTTTCCATCACCAAATAATCCATATCCGTGCGCATAAAACAGTTAAAGGCATCATGTGGCGAGCAGACTATCGGCTCTCCTCTTACATTAAAAGAAGTGTTGATTATAACAGAACAGCCGGTTTGTTGGGAAAATTTCTTTACCAACGCATAATATCTTTGATTAGGCATATTTTCTGATACGGTTTGGACGCGTGCCGAATAATCAACATGGGTTACCGCAGGAATAGACGAACGGATAACTTTTAATTTATTGAATCCGTCTTTTATTTTATCTTCTTCGCCTATATTTTTCCGTATTTCATTTTTAAGCGGCGCAACTAACAGCATATACGGGCTATCGCAAGCTAAATCAAAGTAATTTTCTGCATCTTCTTTTAAAACAGAAGGGGCGAATGGCCTAAATGATTCCCTAAACTTTATCTTAAGGTTTAATACCGACTGTAGCCTTGGCGAGCGGGCATCGCCGATAATGCTGCGTGCGCCCAACGCGCGTGGACCAAACTCCATACGCCCGCAAAACCAGCCGATTACCTTCTCTTGAGCGATTAAATCAGAAACCCGCTCAATAAGCGCCTCATCATCTAATTTTTCATAGGAGGCCCCTGATTCTTTAAGAAATTTTTCTATTATTTTATTATCAAATTTTGGACCTAAAAATGCTCCCTTCATCGAATCTTCGCTATGGTTAACTCTGCGCGTATTACCCAGATAACTATACCAAACCAGTAATGCCGCACCCAAAGCCCCTCCCGCATCTCCTGATGCCGGCTGAATCCATATATTTTCTATCTCAGTCTCTTTTAATATCCGGCCATTAGCCACGCAATTTAAAGCCACTCCGCCTGCTAAGCATAAATTTTTACTCCCCGCCACCTTAACCGCCTGCCTTGCAAGCCTAAGCACAGCCATCTCTGTAACTTCTTGAATCGACCTAGCGATATCCATTTCTTTTTGAATAAGAGCCGTCTCCGACTTACGAGGATGACCGCCGAACAATTTTTCAAACTTTTTGGATATCATTCTAAAACCAGTACAATAGTCAAAATATTCCATATTCAAACGGAAAGACCCATCATCCTTTAAATCTATCAAATTATCCAATATTAAATTTACATATTTTGGCTCGCCATAAGGAGCAAGCCCCATCACTTTATATTCAGCCGAATTTACTTTAAAACCCGTATAATAAGTAAAAGCAGAATAAAGCAGGCCTAAAGAGTGCGGGAAATCAATCTCTGAAAAAAGATTAATTTTATTATCTTGTCCAATCCCTATACAGGTCGTCGCCCACTCGCCTACGCCGTCGATCGTTAAGATTGCCGCAGCCTCAAAATTAGACGGGAAAAATGCCGAAGCCGCATGTGATAAATGATGTTCTGAAAATAAAACTTTTTCGGGATTAAATTTAAATTTTGGCGAATCCGAAATCCCTGATAACTCCTTTAAAATCAAATCCTTAAGGAAAAGCTTATCTTTTATCCAAACCGGCATTGCTGCAATAAATGATCTTAAACCCTTCGGCGCATAAATAAGATAGGTCTCAAGCAGACGCTCAAACTTTAGGAGAGGCTTATCGTAAAAAGCGACAAAATCAACCTGCCCTATTGGCGTATTGCTTTCTTCCAAGCAATATTTCACCGCACCAAAGGGAAATGAAGCATCATGTTTCTTGCGGCTAAATCTCTCTTCCTGGGCCGCGGCAACAATTTCACCGTCGCGTACAAATACTGCCGCGCTATCATGATAAAAAGCTGATATGCCTAATATGTCCGCCATTTTATTAAATTTCCTTTTTCTTGCTTGCCTTAACCTCGCCTATATGTTTTTGTATCCGCTCGCAGACCGTCGCATCATTAAAATCTGTTAAAAAAATATGGGTTTTTCTGGTTATGCCAAATACAGAAAATAAATTTAAAAAATAACTATCGCCCATAAAAAGAGCATTGTATCTCTTGTCTATATTCCGATAGAAGTTATTTATTAGACTAGCAAGAACAAATAAATAAAATAAGAAACGCGGTATAAAACTTACTTCTACATTAGTATGCGCTATATGCGGCATATATTTATTTATCGCCCAAATATAAATGTGATGCTGCTGACGTGCTAAAGAAAAAAGCATATCCTCTATTTTTTTCTTATCGCAAGTTTTACCACTAAAAATAAACACTATCCTTAGAGGCTTACCCCAACGCTGATAAAATAATTCGTTATTCTTTTTTATTAAGTTATCCCAAAGGCTTTGCTCAAAAGCGCCTTTGTGTGTCTTATTACGATAATGATAAACATATGCGGCTTTTGACCTTATACACCGGAAACCCGCCCTAATCGCACGTACAGAGAAATCCCAATCGTCTGAATAACCCGGACTATATGCCTCATCAAGCCCGCCGATTTTATCGATAACTTTGCGTTTAACCAAAAAACAAAAACCACGCGCCCAGTCAGTCTCAATAAACTGGCCCGCGTACTTCTTAAGCCCGCGCGCATAATCTTCTATTGATATTCTATCCGGTTTCTCCCAGACAGGATTAACCAAGCCAATGTCGGGCTCTTTTTCAGCAACCGCGATCATTTCGCTAAACCAGCCATCAGCTACCAGCGTATCATTATTCATTATACAAACATATTCCGCACTAGACTCGGCTAACCCACGGTTAACCGACTTAACCCAACCTAGATTTTGCTCATTACGTATAACCTTAATATTATCGTTTTTAACGGCATCCAAAAATTTAACCGTTTCAGCATCGCTGCTATTATCATCAACTATAATAATCCGATAATCGGTATGCGTATGCCTTTTTATGCTTTCGAGGCAGCTTTGAGTATATTGTTTCTGGTTAAAAACCGGGATAATTATATCGCAGGGCATATGATTAGCGTTTAGCGGATAGCAGATAACGCATAGAAAATTTATGTGATACCAAAATTATTTTTTTGCTTACTATGCTTAAGATATTCCCCAAGGGCTTTCCGCCAGCTACGCATCGGCTTATGGATTAAACGGTTAAATTTTACATTACTTAATAAAGAATTTTTCGGTCGTTTTGCCGGGCGGGTTAATTGCGAAGATTTCATAGGTATAATTTTTGCATTTAACTTATTTATTTTTGTAATTTTCTTGGCAAATTGATACCAGCTACATTTGCCGCTATTAGTAATATGATAAATCCCGCTATATTTTTTGGGGCAATCGTTAATTTTATCCATCAGATTTTTTATTGCTTCTGATAAATCCACAACGTAGGTAGGGCTGCCTGTTTGATCATCGATAACTTTTAAAGGAGAATTAGATTGGGCAGTGGCTCTTATTGTATCAACAAAATTTTTTCCCTTTGCGCCATATAACCAGCTGGTACGGACTATAAAGTATTCGGATAAATTATGCCGGATAAACTCCTCAGCTTCAAATTTCGCCCTGCCGTATATATTTAAAGGTGATGGTGCGTCATTTTCCCGATAAGAACTTTTCTTTTTTCCGTTAAAGATATAATCCGTACTGATAAAAAAAAGTGTTGCGTTAATATCTTGACATATTTTCGCAACATTAATCGCGCCTTGTTTATTTACTACCTCGGATTTTTTCTTATCTACTTCACAGCCATCAACATCGGTATATGCCGCAGTATGGATAATTATATTTGGTAGGACCACAAGAATGGCTTTTTTAACTTGCTCAAACTTAGTTATATCGCAAACCAGAAAGTTTTTTAGTTTATTGCGATTTTCTAAATCTATCCCGAAAACCTGATAGGATCGGCTTAAAACATCACAAAGCGCCCTGCCCAACATCCCAGAAGAACCCGTGATCAAAATCTTTTGTTTTTTCATTTTTTGAGCTTTTTCCACCAAGATTTATTGTTCTCATACCAAAGAACGGTAAAATCCAATGCCTTATTAAAATCGTATCTTGGCCTAAACCCTATTTTTTTAATCTTATCACAATTTAAACTATACCTACGGTCATGGCCAAGCCGGTCGGTAACATAATTAATGAACTCTTTCCCCTTACCCATCTTTTTAAGAATTAAACGCGTGAGCCTTAAATTAGTAACCTCACTGCCTCCGCCAATATTATAAACTTCCCCGATTTTTCCTTTATGTATTACTAAATCAATTGCGGCGCAATTATCTAAAACATACAGCCAGTCCCGGACATTTAAGCCATCGCCGTATAACGGAACTTTCTTACCCTCTAACAGATTAGTGATAAATAACGGAATAGCCTTTTCCGGATACTGGTATGGCCCGTAATTGTTACTGCTTCGCGTAATAATTACTGGGAGATTATGCGTAACAAAATACGAACGCGCAAGCAAATCTGCCGATGCTTTAGTTGCCGAATATGGGCTATTAGGAGAAAGCTGGCTCTTTTCCGTAAATGAACCGGATAATATGCTGCCGTAAACTTCATCGGTTCCTATCTGAATATAGCGGCTTACGTTATGCCTTTTTGCCGCTTCCAAGAGCACATGCGTTCCGAAAACATTTGTCCTGACAAAATCGTCCGGATAAAGAATTGACCTGTCCACATGGCTTTCCGCGGCAAAATTAACGATTATTTCACAATTAGGTATAATTTTATCCACAATTTTCGCATCACAAATATCGCCTTGGATAAATTTGTACCTTCGGTTACTTTCTTTGTCTTTTAAATTATCGCCCTTGCCGGCATACGTTAATTTATCAAGATTAAAAATCCGGTAATCATGATATTTATCCAGCATGTAACGGATAAAATTAGAACCAATGAAACCGCAGCCGCCGGTAATAAGAATTTTCATTTTTTAATGAGCGTATAACTTACGGAGTATAAACGACGTAAGTTATTTACGCGAATTAAACCCGCCTGACTTCATTCGGGCAGGTCCGCCAACGCTTTGTGGCGGACATATTCATTTTTTATTCTTCCTGTATTTTTTCTCTACTAGATTATTAGCGTGCAACAAAGATTCGTGAGTCCCGCAATCCGTCCACCAGCCATCCAAAATATCACAATAAAGGTCATCTCTCTTTAGATAAGCATTGTTTACATCTGTAATTTCAAGCTCGCCTCTCTCTGAAGGCTTAAGGGTCTTTATAACATCAAAAACATACGAATCATACATATATATCCCGGTAACGGCGTATTCTGATTTTGGTTTTTTAGGTTTTTCTTTAATTGATACGACCCTATTGCCGCAAAGCTCGGCAACGCCAAACCGTTCAGGGTCTTTAACTTTTTTAATTAAAATTCTGGCACCTTTATCTTGTTTTCTGAATTTATCCACATATTTTTTAATTGATTTCTCGATTAAGTTATCCCCTAAGATAACCACTATTTTATCTTTATCCGCGAAATGCTCACATAAGCCTAACGCCTCCGCAATGCCGCCTTCGCCGCGCTGATAAGTGTAATCTATATGTTTTAAGCCGAAATCGCGGCCGTTACCGAGAAGGCGTAAAAAATCTCCGGCATTATTTCCACCGGTAACAATCATGATTTCGGAAATCTCCGCATCAACAAGAGCCTCAAGCGGATAATAAATCATCGGCTTATTATATACGGGAAGCAGATGCTTGTTCGTAATACGCGTTAGCGGCTCAAGCCTCTTACCTAAACCACCGGCTAAAATTATGCCTTTCATTCTACCCTGCCTCTCGATTATTGAGAAACGTAAAACTGATGGAACTTCTTCGCTCACGAAATTTCATTAGTTTTGCGTACCTCTATAGTTATAGTTATTTCAATTTCAACGGGCGCAAATTATCCCAGTCATAGTATTTATTCTCAATCCTAAATTCATCCGGGCTATCTTTGTTATATTCATGGTCTATGCAATTTATAATAAATGACTCTCCGGACAGGCTTTTAAACGCGTGGAGTACCTTCTTCGGTATCATGACTAAACATGGGTTTTCCTCGCCGATTTCAAATTCACTAATTTCCCCTTCTGTCCGGCTGCCCTTCCTGGTATCGACTAAAACAAGTTTTATTTTTCCCTTAACGCAGCAAAAAGAATCATTCTGCTTCTTATGCATATGGAAACACGACTTATCCTTTACGATATTTTCGTACGCAGTTGTCAAATAAACCTGCTTAGGGCTAACTTTAACTTCTGAAACTCTAAATATTTCCATTAAACGCCCGCGTGTATCAACGATAACCTTCAGATTTTTAACCTTCACTCCATCAATCATAATCATTCCTTTTTTAATAATTCCAAAACCGCGTCAAATACCTCATCCACGTTTATATCATCCAAACATTTTTTATTATAGCGGCATGGCGACATTTTAAATTTCCTATAACATGGCCTGCAATGGATATCCTTTTTTATAATCCTGTGTATTTGCGGATTAGGGGGATATTGGCCGTAAACATTTTCATCTACAGGCCCAAACAATGAAACTGTTTTAACTCCAGCCGCAACCGACAAATGTAACGGCCCGCCATCATTAGCAATTACTAACCCGCACTTAGACAAAAGCGCGGCAAATTGCATTAAGTCTGTCTTACCTGCCACCTGAATAGGCTTATGCGACATCAAAGAAATCACCTCTCTACACAGTTCCTTTTCAGAGGCATCGCCAAATATCATTATCTCAGCTAAACCGCTATCAATTATTTTATCAGCTAGTTTTGCAAATTTATCCCTAGACCATCTGCGTATATCTACGGCCTTGCCCCAGCTTACCCCGCCGCCGGGAATAATCCCAATCAGATTTTTTCCCTTAGATATGCCGCATTCTCTTAAAAAATCTTCGGCCCATCTTTTATATTTCTCTGCGATATACACCGCAGGCTTTATCTCAACCGGACTTATGTCCATAAAATGCAATAAATCCAAATAATACTCAATTACATGCTTTCCCTGATAGCCCTCCATATCTATCTTATCCGTTAAGAAAAACCCCCTATTTTTATAGTTAAAGCCGTATCTCTTTTTAATACCTAAAAGCCAGAGAAAAAAGCTGTAGTGCCTGCCCAAAGAAAGGTCTATCGCGAGATCAAATTTACATTTTTTAATCCCGGATAGAAAATTTAAAAATTTACAAACACATTTAAATTTAGATTCTTTCCATAATTTCCGCCATTCATCTTTCTCATAAATAAATACCCTGCCTACTTTTGGATTGTCCTGAAAAATGGGCGCGGTCCTGGCGTTACATAAATAGCCGATAAAAATATCGGGGTATTTTATTTTAACATTTTCTATAACAGGCGTAGAGAACAAAACATCCCCTATGCCAAAAGGGTTGATTATAATAACTTTTGTAAAATTATTATTCACGATTAGCTAATCGGCCTGCCGCCTGCTGCAAGCCTAAAATAAACCAAAATAGAACCGCAATCGGCAAAGAATAAAAATTTGTATCCACGAAACTATTCAATAAATAGGCTACCAAACCAACGCTTAAACCCATAAAAGAAAAATAATAAAACGAATTAGATGGCCGTAAAAGGCGCCCTAAAGTTTCTTTTAGCCAAATAAATAACAATAATAAAAATGCCCCCAGGCCGATGAACCCGGTTTCCGCCAATGCCTGCAAATAACAATTATGCGCATAGGCGATTTCAGTAGTAGGTTTTAGCCAAAATCTCTGATAATTTTCCATAAACGTCCCCAGCCCTACGCCAAATAACGGCTTGGCATAAAACATCCGTAGCGCAGCTAACCAGAGAAATTTTCTGTCTATGGCACCTGCATCTCCGGAAAAAGAAGCCATGCGCTTAACTAAGTTTATCGATGAAAAATTAAAAACTGCCGGCAGGATTAACCCAATAACAAACAATACCAACAATATATATAAAACATAACGCTTTTTTATATAAAAACCTGAAAACAACAACGCTGCCAAAAAAGCAAACCATGCGCCTTTAGAGTTTGTAAGCATTAAGACTGAAAGAACGATCATAGCGGTAATTAGTAATAATAC
>JAUXSB010000042.1 GCA_030681595.1 Candidatus Omnitrophota bacterium | reverse complement strand
TGAACGAATACCGAGCCGCCGACCGCGCATCAGAAACCGAGTCGGCACTCCGCGCGAAACTCCAATCGGAACGGAGTACGCTCGAACAGCGGCAACAGGACATGGAGGCCGCCCTGCAGCAACTCTTTGTTCAGTGGGATGCACTTCAAGATCGCGGGGAAGCCACCGAGCAGGCAAGGGTCGAGCGCAGCCGAATACTGAAGCAGATGCGAGAAAATCCCTCCAACCGCACCTACGTCAAGAACATCGTGAGTGATCTCGTCTCAACCATCGGATAATCACCGTCATGGCTCGTATCGTCGGCATCGATCTCGGCACAACGAATTCGCTCGTGGCCTACATGGCAGACGGACGTCCGTGTGTCATCCCGGGTCGGAACGAGCGGACAATGGTTCCCTCTGTCGTCGCGATGACCGACAACGGGCTGATCGTCGGCGATCCGGCGAAAGAATACTTGACGCGCAGCCCTGAACGGACCGTCTATTCGGTGAAACGATTCATGGGAAAAAGCCTTGAAGACGTACGAGGCGAGCTAGCCTACTTCCCCTATCACTTGACGGAACAGGGCGGGGTGATCCGGATCAAGCTCGGCGAGAAAACCTATTCGCCGCCGCAGATATCGGCCATGATCCTGAAGGAACTGAAGCAACGGGCCGAGGCGCATCTCGGCGAGAGCATTACCAAAGCTGTCATTACCGTTCCTGCCTATTTCAACGATAGCCAGCGGCAAGCCACGAAAGATGCGGGCATGATCGCAGGGCTCGAAGTGTTGAGAATTATCAATGAACCGACCGCTGCCTCGCTGGCCTACGGGCTCCAACAGAAAACTCAAGGCACGATCGCCGTCTATGACCTTGGCGGGGGAACCTTTGATCTTTCCATCCTGAAGCTCAAGGACGGTATTTTTGAGGTCCTGGCAACCAATGGCGACACTCATCTCGGAGGCGATGACTTCGACCGCCAGCTCGCAGATCTCTTCGTCAAGGAAATCCGCGAACAGCATGGTCTCGATTTGAACGCCTATCCCGACCACATGCAGGCGGTCCGACTGGAGGCTGAACGGACAAAGGTCAGACTCTCCGATGAGCTGAAGACCACAGCGATACTCGACCTGCCGGAGGACAAAGGCCGGTATTCACGAGATCTCACGCGCAATCAACTCGAATCCCTCACTCTAAACTTGGTGGAGCGCACACTCGGACCCTGCCGTCTCGCCCTGAAAGACGCCGGCCTTACTCCGAACGACATCGATGAGGTAGTCCTCGTCGGCGGCGCGACTCGTATGCCACTCGTTCGGCAGCGCGTTCAGGCTCTGTTCGGGAAGGAGCCACACTGCGAACTCAATCCCGACGAAATCGTCGCGCTCGGCGCGGCTGTCCAAGCTGACATTCTCAATGGCGGAACGACCGATTTGTTGCTGCTCGACGTGACGCCCCTCTCTCTCGGTATCGAAACCATGGGCGGAGTGATGAGCAGCTTGATACGACGCAACACGACTATCCCGGCCAGTGCCAAGGAAATGTTCACCACCTATGTCGACGGCCAAACCGGCGTGGATATCCATATCCTCCAAGGCGAACGCGAACTGGTGAAGGACAACCGCAGTCTGGCCCGCTTTCGGCTGAAGGTCCCCCCGCTGCCGGCTGGCGTCCCGCGCATCGAAGTCACGTTCTTGATCGATGCGAACGGCATCCTCAATGTCCTGGCGAAAGACATGCGGACCGGGCTAAGCCAGTCCATCGAGGTCAAGCCTTCCTACGGGTTATCCGACAACGAAGTGGAACGGATGATCGAAGATTCGTTCAAGTTTGCCGCGGATGACGTCTCCGCCAGAAAACTGATCGAAGCGCGGCTCGATGCCAGCGCGCTGATCACCACAACAGAGAAATCTTTGACCGAGGGTGGCCCTTTGATTCCACAGGAAGATGTCGCGGCAATTCGATCGGTCTTATCCTCACTCACGGCGGCAAAAGACGGCAACGACCCGCGGGCCATTCGTGCGCGCATGGCTGAACTTGAGCAGTCCGCGAAGGGGTTGACGGTCGCGATGCTCGACGATTCGCTCAAGCGAGGGCTCCAGGGGAAAAAAGTGTCCCAAGTCACGTAAGTCAAGAGGCGAGGAATTGAAATGGATCTGAAGTGGCAGGATACCGAGGATATTGCGATCCGTTTAGTGGAAGAACATCCGGAAACGGACCCGCTCACAGTTCGATTCACCGACATGCACGCCTGGATCACGGCGCTCCCCGACTTTAAGGACGATCCCAAGAAATCGAACGAAAAAATCCTCGAATCGATCCAGATGGCTTGGCACGAGGAATATCAAGACTCGAAGTCCTAACCCGCTGCGACGTAATACCTTAGACAATGGAAGTCGGTCTTGACTGCACTGCCGACGCCCGCCAATAGCATTGCTGCAACCTACTAAGCCATTGTAATACTAGAACAATCGAGCGTATGCCGATGTAGCAGACAAGGGAGTAGCCCTCTTAGGAAAGCCAGATTTCCCCCTCCCTTTGGGTCATTGTAGAGCAACAAAGGATTCGGCGATAAATAGAGCCGGCCCAATGATCGAACTGGACCCTCTTCAATGTCCAAAATTTTGAATCTAAGTGCGCATACGAGTGACGAGGATTTGCAGCACCTCACGAACTTGCTTCTTTTCCACTTCGTTGAGCAATCTGGCGGGCAGATACAATTTAAGCTGGAGGATGCCACCAGGGTTCGCGAACGCCTCACCACCAAGATGGTACAGATGCAGGTCGGCGACGAGGTACGGTTGCGAATTATCGATCGCCTGCCAGAACTTTCCTAAACTTCCAGTCGACTTCAGTTATCGTTAAGCCTAGCCACAGGTGCGC